>NZ_JAUXOD010000056.1 GCF_030682515.1 Hoeflea sp.
GGCTTCTGGTCAGTCAGGCTTGATTGGATCAGCGTCCGGCTTCGAAATTTGCAGCCGCTGCCTTGAGCACGGCGCGCGCCGTGGCGGCGTCCTCGAAGCCCTTGCCTTCCATGCCGCCGTCAGGTCCCTTGTAGTTGGCAAACCACAGGTCGATGATCTGGCTCACGCGGGGATACTCGGCATCGAGCTGCGCCATGCTTTCGATATGGGCAAAGGGCGAGTCCTTGGCGAGCACTGCGATCAGCTTGTCGTCCTGTTCGCCGCCGTCGAGCATCTTCAGCACGCCGATCACCCGCACATCGACGACTTCGCCGCGCGGCACCGCCTGGCCGAGCACGATCACGTCGAGCGGATCGCCGTCGCCGCCCAGTTCCTTGGGCAGGGCGGTGGCGGGGATGGCGCCGTAATTGCCCGGATATCCGAGATAGTTCACCACCCGCGGCTTGTCGTTCTTGTACTCCCAGTACACGGCCTTCGGATCGTCCTTGCTGACTTCCCACTTGGCCGAGGTGCCGGTCGGGATTTCCACGATCGCCTTGACGGTGCCGTCCTCGTTGATCGCCGTGAGCTCCATCAGGTCATCGGTGCCGACGATGGTGAAATTGTCCTTGGGCGTCATGGCGGCCGAATGCGGCGTCGTCTCGGAGAAGGCCAGTCCGCCGAGCGGTTCAGCGTGAGCCATGCTCGTCAGCAGGGCGAGACAGGCGGCGCCGGTCAGCATCACGGTCTTGGTCATGGGTGGTCTCCTGGGTTTGCAATCGCCCTGCGGTATCAAGCTTTTGTGACGCGCCGATCACACCCGCGCCGCCACCGCCCGATGCGCGGTGGCGGCAGAAGCCGCACCCGCGGGGACGACACGGATCTGTCATCAAAGCTTCATTCAGGGCGACTATGGCCAATTCTCCAGTGGGGGGGCTCGAGACTTTTGGCGAATGCAAAGACGACCGGCCGTCGCGACGGCACCGCCATCTCCGCAAGGCAGATCCATATGGCCTACGGCAAGACAGCGGTGCTGCGCGGCATCGATCTGTCCATGCCGCGGGGCCAGACGCTGGCGCTTCTGGGCCCGTCGGGCTGCGGCAAGACCACGCTTCTACGGCTGGTGGCGGGGCTCCTGTCGCCGACCTCCGGCGACATCGCCATCGACGGACAGATGGTGGCCGGTCCGGGCCTGTTCGTGCCGCCTGAGCGGCGCGGCCTCGGCATGGTGTTCCAGGATTATGCGCTTTGGCCGCATCTGAGCGTTGCCGGCAATGTCTCGTTCCCGCTGGAAATGGCAGGCGTCGGCGCGGCCGACCGCGAGACCCGCGTCAAGGCTGCGCTTGACCGCGTCGGCCTCGGCGCCATGGCCTTGCGAAGCCCCTCGGCGCTGTCGGGCGGCCAGCAGCAGCGCGTCGCCATCGCCCGCGCCATCGTCGCCGAACCCCGCATCGTGCTGTTTGACGAGCCTTTGTCCAATCTCGACCGCGAGTTGCGCGAGATCATGGTGGCCGAACTCGGCGCACTGATCCGCGGCCTCGGACTGACGGCGATCTACGTGACGCACGACCAGTCGGAGGCGCTGACGCTCGCCGACCAGGTCGCGGTGATGGAGGCAGGCCGGGTCGTCCAACTGGCGGCGCCCGAGGCTCTTGTCGAGCATCCCGCCAGCGCCAAGGTGGCCGAGTTCCTGCGCCTGGGCGCGGTCCTTTCGCTCACCCGCAATGGCGTCGGCTGGTCCTATGGCGACCGGGCGCTCGGGGTCACCGGCGGGCCGGAGACGGGAACCGCCGACCTGCTGATCACGCCGCGCGCGCTCCGGATCGCGGAAGCCGGTTCAGCCGCGCTGTCGGGCGAAGTGATGGCGGTGAACTACCGCGACATGGCCTATGCCGTCACCGTGAGGCTCGATGCCGCCGCCCCCGCCCAGACCGTCCAGATTTCAAGTGATACCCGCATGCGCCTCGGGGAGCGCATCGGGTTGGAGATTGTCTCCGAGCGTCTGCGCTGGTTTCCGGCCCGCACGCAAGCCCCTGTCCAATGAGGATCAACCCATGCTGAAAACCATGTTTCGCGCCGGCGTTGCCGCCGCAGCCCTGCTGACCGCAGGTTCCGCCCTTGCCGATGTCACCGTCTACACCGCCGGTCCTGCCTCGCTGATCGAAAAGCTCGCCGCCGGCTTCACCGCAGAAACCGGCGTCAAGGTCGAGTTTTTCCAGGCCACCACCGGCAAGGTCATGGCCCGCATCGAGGCCGAGGCCTCCAACCCGGTGGTCGACGTGCTGATCTCGGCTTCCTGGGACACTGCCACCGATTTCGCCGAACGCGGCTGGCTCGTGCCTTACGCAAGCGCCAATGCCGCGACCGTGCCGGACTTCCTCAAGACCGACACCGCCGTGGCCCAGGGCGTGGCAGCGCTGGCCATTGCCTGGAACCCTGCTTCAGGCACGCCCAGGCCCGCCGAATGGGCCGATCTCGCCAAGCCCGACTACAAGGACCTGGTCAATCTGCCCGATCCCGCGCAGTCCGGCTCGGCCTTCGAACTGGTCTCGGCACTGTCGGCTGACGGCATGGGCCTGTTCGAGAGCCTCGCCGTCAATGACGCCATCGTCGCCGGCGCCAATGCCGAGGCGCTCAACCCGGTGCTGCAGGGCGCCAAGGCCGCCGTCTTCGGCGCGGTCGACTACATCTCGCTCAACGGCAAGGCCAAGGGCGAATCCATCGAGGTCATCTTCCCCGAAAGCGGCACCGTCATCGCGCCGCGCCCGGTGATGATCCTCAACTGGTCGAAAAACCAGGATGAGGCGAAGCAGTTCGTCGACTACATCCTGTCCGATGCCGGCCAGGCCATCGTCGCCGGCGAGAATCTGATGCCCGCCCGCACCGATGTGACCGCGGATCGTCCGCTGATCGCCGACCTGAAGATCCTGCCGGTCGATACAGCGGCCGTCTACGGCAAGCGCGCCGAAACGCTCGAAGCCTTCTCCAAGGTCTTCGCCAAGTAAGGACCGAGAGAATGGCGCGCGCGCACGAAGCCGTCAGCCCGTCCGTCGTCATCGCGGCGGCGGGACTCGTCGTGGTCGTGGCCGTGCCACTCCTGTTCATCCTGCTTCAGGCGGTGTTTCCGCATCTGGGGCGCGGCTCGCTCGCCGCGCCCTTTTACGCGCTTGCCGGCGCGCTCGGCGATCCGAAGCTGATCGGCATGACCGGCAACACGCTGCTGCTGGGCGTGCTGGTGGTGGCGCTGTCGGCGCTGATCGCGGTGCCCTTGGCGGTGGCCCGCGCCCTGTTCCGGGTGCCGGGCGCGGTGATCTGGGACGTGCTGTTCCTCATCCCCTTCATGATCCCGCCCTATATCGCGGTTCTCGGCTGGATCATGACGTTGCAGCCGCGGGGCTATCTCGAGCAGGTTGCGGGTTTCAACCTCGCGCCATTCCTGTTCTCCATATCAGGCATCGTCTTCGTGATGACGCTCAACACCTTTCCGGTGGTCTATTTCGCCGTTTCCCGCACGGTCGAGACCGTGGGCTCGCGCTATGCCGATGTCGGCCGCGTCTTTGGCGCGTCTCCGGCCCGGGCCTTCTGGCGCATCACCCTGCCGCTTTCCACCCCGGGACTGGCGGCAAGCCTGCTGCTGGTCTTCGCCATGGCGATCGAGGAATACGGCACGCCCGCAGCCCTTGGCGGCCGTGCCGGCTTCGATGTGCTGGTCACCGCCATCGATCTGCGCGTCTCCGACTGGCCGATCGACCTGCCGGGGGCTGCGATCCTGTCGCTGGTGCTGGTGATCCTGTCCTTCGCCGCTTTCCTCATGCAGCGCTGGATCCTCACGCGGCGCTCCTACGAGGCCACCACCGGCAAGCCGCAGGACAGCGCCAAGCGCGAGCTTGGCGTCTGGAAGATTCCGGTCCTGGCGCTGTTTGCGGCTGTCGCAGTGGCTGCAACAGGACTGCCGCTTCTGGCCATTCTCGCCACCGCGATGTCGCGGACGATCTCGGGCGGGCTCGCCTGGTCGAACCTGGGGCTCAGCAATTTCGAGGCCATTCTCGGTGACAGCACCGGCGCGCTCAAGGCGCTCGGCACAAGCCTGTCGCTGGGCGTGGCCGCGGCGCTCGTCACCGGGATCCTGGGCGCTCTGTCGGCCTATGCGGTGGTCAAGTCGAAGGTGAGGGGCCGCGGCGTGCTCGACGTTCTGACCATCCTGCCCAATGCCCTGCCGGGCATCGTCGTGGCCGTCGGGCTCATTCTCGCCTGGAACCAGCCCTGGCTGCCGGTCACGCCCTACAACACCTCTCTCATTCTGCTGCTTGCCTATTGCTGCATCCTGCTGCCGCAGCCGGTGCGCTACGCCACCGCCGCCTTCCACCAGATCGGTGACAATCTCGAGGCCGCGGCAAGGGTGTTCGGCGCCACGCCGCTCGTGGCCTTCCGCCGCATCCTGCTGCCGCTGATCGCGCCCAGCCTGCTTGCCGCCATGCTGCTGGTGTTTGCGGTCGCCACGCGCGAACTCGTGGCCTCGGTAGTCGTCGCCCCGGTTGGCGTGTCGACCATCTCCACCTATATCTGGCGGCAGTTCGAGCAGGGCTCGGTCGGCCTCGGCATGGCCATGGCCTTCTTGACCATCCTGATCACCACGGCGTTGCCGCTGATCGTGCTGAGCCTGATGGGCCGAAGAGGAAACCTCCTGTGACACTGATCGCCCAGATCACCGACCCGCATCTGCGCGACGACGGCGCCGACCCGTGCCATGACCCGGCCGAGGCGATGCGCCGCGCCTTCGCAATGATCGCGGCGATGGAGCGCCAGCCCGACGCCATCGTGCTCACCGGCGACATCATCGACCGCACGGCGAGATCCTACGATCATGTCATGCACCTGCTCGCACAAGCGCCTGTGCCGCTTCTGCCCCTGTCCGGCAACCATGACCGCGCGGGCGAGTTCCGTTCGACCTTTTCAGGTTGGGCGGACTTTGCCGACGGCCACCTGAGCTTCGCCCGGCCGGTGGGCGAGATGTTGCTGGTCGGGCTCGACAGCAACCTGGCGGGCGCAAGCGGCGGCGTCGACCGGGCGCGGCTCGATTGGCTCGAGGCAGTGCTCGCGGGCGCCCAAAGCCCGGTCATCCTGGCGCTGCATCACCCGCCGTTTTCCACCCATGCGCCGCATCTCGACAAGGGCGGGTTTGAAGGGGCAGGGGATCTCGAAGCCCTCGTCAAGGACAGCCCAGTCTGCCGGATCATCGCCGGCCACAGCCACCGCGGCATGCAGACGCTCTGGGCCGGCGTCCCCGCCAGCACGGCGATCGCCATCGGCCATGGTCTGAGCCTCTCCTTCACCGGCGCCCGCCACACGCCGCTCCCCACCGCGCCGGGCTATGAGCTGCATCATCTGCACGCGGGCACACTGGTCAGTCACCAGGTCCTCGTCGGTTGAGGGTCGTGGGCCGGGCAGTCGGGATTTCATGGTCGCGAGCGGCAGCGTCCACCTCCCCGTTGAGGGGAGGTCGGAGAAGCAAGGCCGAAGGCCGCAGCTGATCCCGGTGCGGGCATGTCGACGCAATCGACCGAGCAAGCCGTGGGCCCCGTACCCTGCCGGGTTCACGAATCTGTGACCGCGGTTTGCCCTGGCTTCGATCCCTCCCGCCTTAGAATCGCTGTCAAACGCACTATCATTCTCCGCAGGACATTGTTCTGCCCGTCCACCGGCAGATTTCCCCTCACGCGACAGGAGACATCCATGACCGATCTCATCTTCACCCGCCGCACGCTGATCGTTGGAGCAGGCGCAATGGCGGCGATCGGGATGACAGCCGGATTTGCGGGCCTCTTCACGCCGGCGCGCGCCCAGGGCCTCGCACCCACCCCCACCATGCGCGGTGGCGCCAACAACTACCGCCCCGGCGCGCCGATCGTCGAGCGCATCGGCGGCGGCGGCTTCTGGATGACCGGCACAGTCCGCCGCGCCGGCGACGGCGCGCCGCTCGCCGGAAGGCGCATCCAGATCTGGGCCCACACAACCGAAGGCAACGAGCGTGACGAACGCAGCCACGGCGCAACGCTCACCGACGCGAATGGCGAATTCCGCCTCGAAATGCCGCAGATCGTGCCGACCTTCGGCCAGCCCCATGGCCATCTCGCCTATGACGCGGCCCATGATGCCCCCCATGCAGACGGTGGGTTCGAGACGGTGTTCCTCAGGCCGGTGATGCCGAGCGCCGGCGACACCAGGCTTCACGCCGATTTCGTGCTCCAGCCCGTCTGACCGGAGTGCAGGTCAAACCGCCCGGACGCGGCCGCGCCGTCCTGATCTGGGGCGCCGTCGCGGCCGCCGTCGCCATCCCGATTGCGGCGGCGGCCCTGAGCCCGCTGCTTCAGTGGCGCGATCCGGTCTACATCGGCGCGGGCTTCGCAGGCATCCTCGCCCTGGCGCTGCTGCTCTTCCAGCCGTTGTTGGCGAGCGGGGTCCTGCCGGGCCTTGAGGCCCCGCGCGGCCGCCGCATCCACCGCGTCACCGGCGCCTTGCTGGTGATGTTCGCCATCATCCATGTCGCGGCGCTCTTTGTCACCAGCCCGCCCGATGTCATCGACGCGCTCACCTTCGCCTCGCCCACGCCATTCTCGGTCTGGGGCGTCGTCGCCATGTGGGCGCTGTTCCTGTCGGCGCTGCTGGCCATCTTCCGCCGCCGCGTGAGCCCCATCGCCTGGCGCCGCGCCCACACCGCGCTTGCGGTGGTGATCGTCACCGGCACTGTCGTCCATGCCTGGCTCATCACCGGCACCATGGAGACCCTGTCGAAGGCAGCCCTCTGCGCGCTGGTCGTGGCGGCGACGTTCAAGGCACTGGTGGACCTCAGGGTCTGGCGGAGAAGCCGGCGCTGAACCATCCCCGGTCTCCGGGCCAGCCGCCGGCCTTGCGGCGCCGCCCTCCGCCCCACCCCCCATATGCTCGAAGAAAACCGGCCAGGAAAGCTGAATTCCCCGGCATTTCAGGCAAATTTTAACAGAAATCTGCGATGAGAAGAGATCTGATCATGTGTATGGGACGGCAGGACATGGAAGCAGAGAGGGCAGCGACGGCGAAAGCGGCCAGCCGCGCCTACAATCGCAACTCCGGGGTTCGCTACAGCGCCAACTGCCCCGGCGTCGTCGAACTGACTTTCGTCAACAGGAAGCTCTACATCGCGCTCACCGGACATATCGTCAACATCTCGGTCACCGGCTGCCTGTTCTCCAACCAGACGACGCCCTGGAGCACCATCGATCTCGGCAAGGCCGGCGAGTCGGCCTTCGACCTGATCGACGAGGACTGCCACATCTACATCCCCTGGGCCAATATCCACCGCCGCGGCAAGGTCCGGCGCGTTGGCGCCTATATCATCGGCGTCCAGTTCGCCCGGCCGATCACCGAGGACCTGGCCAAATACATCGCAAGGCTCGAGCCCAATTCGGTGCTCCATTTCAAGCCCAGGGACGCCCGCAAGTACAACCGCATCCTGCCGCTCGGGCACAGATAGGCGCCTGTTTCCAGCCGGACAAGGATGTGTGTGCCTGTCCTTCGCCGGGCTGTGCAGCGCCCTGGCGCCATTTTTCCCCCGATAGCGAACGCCGCACTTCCATCGGCAGGAAACGCGGTTAGTATTCGCATCTTGGAATGTTTGGCGTAACCAGAGATGCAATTCGGTCCCCCTACCAGTTTCAGAAATCCCGCCTGGCAAGCGATGGCCGGGATCGTGGAACCGGCAGCGTCCCGCGGTCGCCTGATCTGGTTGATCGTGCCGCTGCTCTGCTTGGCTCTGATGTCCTGTGCAAACCTGACGGGAGCCGTTGGTCCAGCGGCCGACGGCCTTCCGGTGGCCTTGACAGCGGCTGATCGGCTTCCTTCGGGTGCCCTGACCTTGTCCGGGACGCAAGACGCCCGGGAGGCAGGCAGGGCGCGTCTGTCCCCGGACGTGGAGCGAAGCATCCGCGGAGCCCTGCGCTATCTCGACGACACGCAGATCCGGGACCGGCCCGGACTGCATTCGAGCCTGCATGACTACTGCGACCCGCAACTGAGATCCTGCGCGCGCTTCAGGGCCAACGTCTTGGGGGAATGGTCCAGCATCATCTACTTCCTGCCGGACCGGCTTGGCGACGGCGTGACCCGGCTCTCCTACCAGGATTCGAATGCGTTTGTGACGGCCAGCATCCTGTTTCCGCTCTATTTCATCGACGACCACCGGTTGCCCGAGAACGAGAGGCTGGCGACAAGGATGCGATCCCTGGCTGCCGCCAGTCTTGCCGAATACAAGAGGGGCGAGGCCTACAATTTCTGGGTCGAACTGAATGGCGAGACCAGCACCGCTTTCAAGACAGGTCCCATGAATCTTCCGATCCGTCAGGTGCAGTTTGGCGCAGTCCTGATCAGTTACCCGCTTTACCCCGTTTGGAAACTCGCCTCGGCCGGATTGGATGCAGGCGTCGTGACCTGGATCCGGACGGTGCTGAACCCGGTTAGGAATCCCCATGGCTTCGATTCGGTCTTCAACATCCCCAACGACGCCGACGACACGGCGAAGGTGGTTGCCATCCAGAAGCTCCACAGCGTGTTTCAGCCCGGCGACCGCGTCGCGCCCGACCGTGCAGCGCTGCAGAGCCTCACGCGCCACAGGGATGTCGGGCGCGTCAAGGGCGACAAGCGCAACGCCTGGATGGGGAGCGCCGGCACGGGGGCGTTCCTGACCTGGTTGAAGGACGAAAACCTGGAGACCTTCGCTGCGCCGGAGGAGGGCATCATCCCGCTGGGCGTCAACAATGTCGATTGCGTCGTGAATGCCAACGCGCTGTTTTCACTTGCCTTGAATGACGCCCGCGACTGGCCGGGATTCGACGAGTCCGGCAAGATGCTCGCAGGCGTTGCCAGGACACGGGCATGGACCAATGGATGCGCGCTCTACTATCCGCAATTGATGATGCTGCCTTACGCCCTGAGCCGAGCCTATCGCGAGGGAAGCCTGTTTTCTGATCCGAGCCTGCGCGAGGCGATGGGGATCCTGCTGCAGGACCTTCTGGAGATGCAGCGGAGCGACGGGTCCTTCCCGGGTGGAAAGGACAAGACCAGGCATCTGTCGACGGCATTGGCGACCTCGGCGCTGCTCAATATCGGCGGCGCGATCGCCCGTGACCGGGACCTGTTCGACGCCTATCAGGCAGCCATCGCCAAGGCGGTCCGGTATCTGGTCGCAAGCCGGCAGCAGCATCGGCTGGCGTTTTCGGGCAAGGCTGGTTCCCCGGAGGCGACCCCGGTCGACCGCCCCGCCTACAAATGGGATCCCGGCCTTTTCTTCACCGGATCCTATGGGGATCTGGCCCACTGGCGGTCCGAGGCCTACACGACAGCGATGGTGCTTGAGGCCCTGGTGAAATTCGAACTCGCCTATGATCTGGACCAGTCAACCCTGCTTGCCGGACGACGATTGCGGCTCGAACCCGAAAGCGCCCGGTGACGGCGCCGCCGGAACGGCCCGTCCTGGCTGTCGCGCCCGCTGCCGTCTCCCCGCATGGGCTCAGATTGTCGCGGGTGTCCGGCGGTCGAAGACCATCGAGACCGGCAGGTGATCGCTTGTCCGGGCCGACAGGGGCCGTCCCGCACCGACCCGGTGGTGGACCTGGTGCTCGACCTTGCCGCCGCCGCTGCGGGCCCGGAAGGCCGCGGTCAGGGGCGTGTTGGGGCCCGTGAGGCTCTGGGTGAACATGACGTGATCCAGGAGGATCCGCGGGTCCCGCGCGGGGTCAAGCCGGTCCTTCTTCAGGTCATAGGACCAGCGCGCGGTGCCGTCGAAATCAAAAAGGGCATGGTTGAGGAACTGGCGCGCCAGAAACACGTCGCCCTGCAGGTTGGACACAAGGTCGTGGTAGAGGAACCGCCGCTCGATGCGCTCCTTTCCCGGTCCGTCGTTCAGATCGCCCACCACCACGATGGCGGCGTCCGGTTCGGACAGGAACCGGCCTTCGATGTAGTGGCGGATATCGGTCGACTCGGTGGTGAGCTTGATGCGGGACGTCATGATGCTTGCCACCAGCTCCGGCTGGTTGTCGAAAAAGTCGGAAGAATAGGGGTCGCCCTTGGGCGATATCCTGTTGATCTTGCTCTTGAGGTGGCAGCCGATGATTTCGAGATGCTGGACCTTGCCGGATCCCAGATCGATGTCCGCCTGCAGCACCTGCGGGTGCCGGTAGTGACCGTGCGTGCCGGGGACGTAGAACCGGAGATGCGAGCCGTCCGAATCGAAAATCGGGTAGGAGACCTGCCATCGGTCGCCGCTGCGCTGGTCGCCCCAAGCCGGGGCCGTGAGCGCGTTCCAGCGGTCGAGATGGAGCAGTGTCCCTGAAATCGGGGCTCCCTTGCGGATCAGAAACCATATCCATTGGGTCCCCTGCAGGCCGTAGCTGCGCCAGGTGTCCGACCCGCGGATGATAAGCCTGTAACCGGGCGCAACCCTATCAAAGAAGGTCGCAGCGCGCGCTTCGCCACTGGGTCCCTCGCACACCATGAGGATGTCCGCGTCAATACCCGCGATCTCCTCCGTGATCGCATCAAGTCTCGCCACGTCCGCGGGGCGTGTGGCGGCATCGCCGGAAACGAGGCGGTGACTGTTCTCAATGTTCCATGTCGCAATCTTGATGCTGTTCAAATGAAGGCTCCAATCCATTGGATATCAGCATTTGGAGACTGCCAGAAATACGCTCAGATTCCAGTATTATTTGGAGTTTAGATTTAAACCCATGTAATTATACTGAAATAGGCATGACGTTGCTGGGGCGGAGCGGGCGCCGGGCACGGGCAGGGGCAGGGGCAGGGACCGTCAGGTCGCGGTCCTCGCAGAACCGCCGCCCCCTCCGTCATTTGCAAATCCGCCCCGGTCTGCTAAGCCCCGTCCATTCTTTCCAAACCCGGAGACATCCGATGACACCTGACATTCGCCCGCTCGTGGCCGGCAACTGGAAGATGAACGGCACGCGCGAGAGCCTCGATCAGATCAAGGCGATCGCCCAGGGCCTGGGCCCGGATCTGGCCGACAAGATCGACGCGCTGATCTGCCCGCCGGCGACGCTGCTCTATGTGGCCACCGCACTGGCCGAGGACAGCCCGCTTGCCATCGGCGCGCAGGATTGCCACACGCATCCGTCGGGCGCCTTTACCGGCGATGTCTCGGCTGGGATGATCGCCGACTGCATGGCCTCCCATGTTCTCGTCGGCCATTCCGAGCGCCGCACCCTGCATGGCGAGACCAGCGCCACCGTGTGCGCCAAGGCGGAAGCGGCAAAGGCCGCCGGCCTTATCCGAATCATCTGCATCGGCGAGACCGATGCCGAGCGCAAGGCCGGCGCCACGCTCGATGTTCTCGGCCACCAGCTCGCGGGCTCTGTCCCCGAAGGCGCAACAGCGCAAGACACGATCATTGCCTATGAGCCGGTCTGGGCCATCGGCACCGGGTTGACCCCCACTGTCGCCGACGTCACCGAAGCCCACGCCTTCATCCGCGCCGAGATGGTCAAGCGCTTTGCGGGCGAGGGGGCCTCCATGCGGCTTCTCTATGGCGGTTCCGTCAAGCCTGACAACGCGGCCGAGCTTCTGGGCGTTGCCCATGTCGATGGCGCGCTGATCGGCGGGGCGAGCTTGAAAGCGGCCGACTTCCTCGCCATCTGTAAGGCCTGCCGCGGCCTCCTGGGCTGATATCGCCCGTGAATTGACCGCGGTGCGGCTGGCTTTGGCCCAGTCGGCACTTGGAAAGCGGGCGGCCCTCGTGTAAAGAGCCGCCAAACCGGACTTTTGATTGCGCCCTTCAAGGGCAGGAAAGAACCCCGATGCAAACCGTTCTGATTGTCATTCATCTCATGATCGTGCTGGCGCTTGTCGGCATCGTGCTGATCCAGCGCTCCGAGGGCGGAGGGCTGGGCATCGGCGGTGGCTCCGGCTTCATGTCTGCCCGGGGTGCAGCCAACGCGCTCACCCGCACCACCGCCATTCTGGCGGCCGCCTTCTTCGTGACCTCCCTGGCGCTCGGCATCCTCGCCCGCTATGGCGACAGCCCGACCGACATTCTCGACCGCATTCCGATCCAGTCCGACGGCGCGGGCTCGGGCGTGCTCGACCAGCTGGGCGGCGGACAGGTTCCGGCGCCGTCTGAGACACCGGCCCAGACACCGGCCCAGACACCGGCAACCGGCGCGGACATTCCCGCAGCCCCCGGCGCGCCTGCCTCGGATGTCCCGTCCGGCCTATAAGGCGGCATAAGTCACCAACCGGCGGATGGCGCGCCTCGCCTCCGCCGGTTTTTTCATGCCGGTTTCCCGCCGGTTTCAGGACGGTCCTGCCGTTATGCACCGAAAAATCGCCGCCCGGATTTTTTTGGGTGGTGGAATCACAGATCTGAAGGTATCGGTTCAATCCCATGGCGCGATATGTTTTCATAACCGGCGGCGTGGTCTCCTCGCTTGGAAAAGGCATTGCCTCGGCAGCACTCGGTGCTTTGCTGCAGGCCCGCGGCTACCGCGTGCGGCTGCGCAAGCTCGACCCCTATCTCAATGTCGATCCGGGCACCATGAGCCCGACCCAGCACGGCGAGGTCTTCGTCACCGATGACGGCGCCGAGACCGATCTGGATCTCGGCCACTACGAGCGCTTCACCGGGCGGTCCGCGACCCGGACCGACAACATCACCACCGGCCGCATCTACAAGGACATCATCGACAAGGAGCGCCGCGGCGACTATCTGGGCGCCACCGTGCAGGTCATTCCGCACGTTACCAACGAGATCAAGAACTTCGTGCTCGAGGGCAACGAGAATTATGATTTCGTGCTCTGCGAGATCGGCGGCACGGTGGGCGACATCGAGGCGATGCCCTTCATCGAGGCCATCCGCCAGCTTGGCAACGACCTGCCGCGCGGCGCCGCCGTCTATGTGCACCTGACGCTGATGCCGTGGATCGCGGCGGCGGGCGAGCTCAAGACCAAGCCGACCCAGCATTCGGTCAAGGAACTGCAGGCCATGGGCATTGCGCCCGACATCCTGCTTGTCCGCGCCGACCGCGAGATCCCGGCCGAGGAACGCCGGAAGCTGTCGCAGTTCTGCAATGTGCGGCCCTCTGCCGTCATCCAGGCGCTTGACGTGCCCTCGATCTACGACGTGCCGATCGCCTACCACAAGGAAGGCTTGGACACCGAGGTTCTGGCGGCCTTCGGCATCGATCCGGCGCCCGCGCCGCGCATGGCCGCGTGGGAAACCGTCTCCGAGCGCATCCACAATCCCGAGGGCGAGGTCACTATCGCCATCGTCGGCAAGTACACCGGCCTGAAGGACGCCTACAAGTCGCTGATCGAGGCGCTCTATCACGGCGGCATCGCCAACCGGGTGCGTGTCCGTCTCGAATGGATCGAGAGCGAGATCTTCGAGAAGGAAGACCCGTCGCCCTGGCTCGAGAAGGTGCACGGCATTCTGGTGCCGGGCGGCTTCGGCGAGCGCGGCGCGGAAGGCAAGATCGCCGCCGCGAAATTCGCCCGCGAGCGCAAGGTGCCCTATTTCGGCATCTGCTACGGCATGCAGATGGCGGTGCTGGATGCGGCGCGCAATCTGGCCGGTATCGAGGACGCCATGTCGTCCGAGTTCGACCGCAAGAACGGCACCCATGTCGTGGGCATCATGACCGAATGGCTCAAGGGCAACCAGCTCGAGACCCGCGCCGCCAATGGCGACCTCGGCGGCACCATGCGGCTGGGCGCCTATCCGCATCCCCTGAAGCCGGGCTCGCTGATTTCCAGGATCTACGGCAAGACCGAGGTCTCCGAGCGCCACCGGCACCGCTACGAGGTCAACATCGCCTTCAAGGACCAGCTCGAAGCCGCCGGGCTCGTCTTCTCCGGCGTGTCGCCCGACGGGCTTCTACCCGAAACTATCGAATACCCCCAGGACGTCCATCCCTGGTTCATCGGCGTGCAGTACCACCCCGAACTCAAGTCCCGACCGCTCGAACCGCACCCGCTGTTCGCAAGCTTCATCGAGGCGGCGCTGGAGCAGTCGCGGCTGGTCTAGGGGCGCCCACAGGCGGGACCCCGCGCGACCCCGCTTCCATGAATTGTATCAGGCATTTGCCTCCGCATGTCGTTTACGCCCGCATGAATTGCGGGCGTCGGCAGTCATGCCCGCAATCATAAGAACACGGGTGGATTGTGCTTCCCTTAGGAAAGCGCTACCATAGGGTTGTAAATGCGAACGTTACCAATTTGATGACTGTTGAACAGCGCTCAGGCGCTTCAGGAGGAACGGACATGGTTAAACGTACAACGCCCAAGGGCCAGCTTCTTTCCAAACTCGGCAACATGAAGGCAGGCGAGGTCGCAAGCCTCAGCCGTATTGGCTCGCTAGAGACCACAAATGCGGAGTTCGGCAAGCTGTTCAAAGAAAATCCCGCCGCAGCCCTCGCCACCAAGGGCATCGTCGTCGATGATCTGACCGCCGGAAAACTCGCGACCAAGGTCGCCGGCTTGGCTGGCGGACCCGGCTCGCTTGCCGCGACGGAAGTGGAAGTTTCGGTCAAAGTCAAATTCTGACCGGCATGGACAAACATACCTCGCGGCGCGGCATCTGGCGCGCCCAAGCTGAAGCCGCTGTCACCGCCAGCGTCCGACGGCTGATGGCTGCGGCAGGTGATTGCCAGGCTGATCTGGTTCTCGTCAACCCGCCATTCGCGAGCCCTGACCGGCCGTCACTGGGTCTGCATGTGCTGGCAGCGCAGGCACAGGCAGCCGGAATTCGTGTGGAGATCGTCTACGCAAATCTGAGCTTCGCAAGCGTGATCGGCCCGGCCTTTTACAGGGCTCTGTGCCACACGGCGACCGAGCATTTGGTTGGCGAGCGGTCGTTCTTCGCCGCCTGCTACGGTATGGATGCCACCGGCGGCGATACGACACCCCAATGCTGGCCGCTTCTGTGTGACGGTGAACCGCCTGAATTCACCGATGTGCAAGCCGTGGCTGCGCTCTGGTCAGACGCCATGGGCGCGGCTCTTGCCAGCCTGCCGGTGAACTGTATTGGCCTGTCGAGCGTCTTTGAGCAGACCTTGCCCGCCTTGTCGCTGATCCGTGCCCTCAAGCAACGCAACCCGGCGATCCGCACACTGCTTGGCGGCGCAAATGCCGATGGCGAGATGGGCGAGGGGCTTGCGCAATGCTTTGCCGAGATCGATCATGTTTTCACCGGCGAAGCCGATGCCAGCCTTCTGTGGTTTTTGCGAGAATTTGCCGAAGGCGCGCCGGGTATTCCGCGGATCATAGCCGGAGAGGTCGCCTCCGATCTTGACGGCTTGCCGCCGCCTGATTTCAGCGCCTTCTTCGCCCAATTCCACGCAACGGTTCATCCCGATGTCTGTGAGGATGGCATTGATATGAGCCAGATACGGCTGCCCTATGAGAGCAGCCGCGGCTGCTGGTGGGGCGAAAAACACCATTGCACTTTTTGCGGACTCAATGCCAACGGCATGCAGCACCGCATCAAGAGCGCGGACAAGGTGGCGCGCGAAATCATGGCGCTCTCGCAAACCCACGGCATCGACCGCATCCTGATGGTCGATAACATCATGCCGCACAGCTATTTCTCGACATTGCTGCCACGGCTGACTGCGGCGGAACGCAAGCTGTCACTGTTTTACGAGCAGAAGGCCAATCTTTCAGCTGGGCGGATGATGGCGCTAAAGGCTGCGGGCATCGATTCGATCCAGCCCGGCATCGAATCGCTGTCGACCGCGCTTCTCAAGCGCATGCGCAAGGGCTCGAACGCGCAGACCAATCTCGATTGTCTGCGGTTCGCCCGTTCCGCCGGCGTCAGCATCGTCTGGAACCTGTTGAGCGACTTTCCCGGAGACGCCGAGGAGGATTATGCCGGCATGGCCGCGTTGATCCCGCTGCTTCACCACCTGCAGCCGCCTGATGGCGTGGGCGGCTTGAGCATTGACCGGTTCAGCCCCTACCACATGGACCCGGAAGGCTTCGGCATCTCCAATGTGACACCGCTTGAAGCCTACAAAACGGTTTTCCCGCAGGCTGATCTCGCGCGTGTCGCCTATCATTTCGGCGGCGATTATCCGTCTGCGCTGCGCCGCAGTCCCGAGCTTTACAGTCTGCTGAGCGCCTCGGTTGATCGATGGGACAAGAGCTGGAGCGGGGACCCCGCGCCGCTGCTCTCGCTGTTCGAGCTTGACGATGGCAGGCGGCTATTGATCGACACCCGAGAGGTGGCGGTTGAGCAATGCCGGCTGGTGGATGGGGCTGAGGCGGATGTGCTGCTCCATGGCGCGCGGGACCTCTCGCCCGAAGTCTCGCGTGCGCTTGATCTCGGGCAGCTGGCCGAACTCGACGGTCGCTTTGGCGCGATCGCCTGCACATCCCCCGAGGTTTTCACCCGGCGCGCCGTTTAGTGCAAATTTCACTCATAGGGATCGCGGGGAGCGGTAACTGAGATCCTTCAGCTCAAGGTCCTGCCGCGGTCTTTGTGCTTCGACTTCGGCGAGCACGAACTCTGCGCTAGGCCGCTGGTCTGAGGCACGGGCAGGAGGAGAAAGAATTAAGGACGGCCGGCGTGGCCTCGCGGCAGCTGCGTGACGTCAATCTACAGCCCGACCCCGTTCTATGAATAACGGCAGTCGCGTCCCGCGTCGGCTTGTGGCAGATGGGCGGCCATTCGTCCAGAGCCGACCGGGCAGGGACCCCGTGTGCCCTTCCTTCTCCCCTCGGGAAGAAGGTGGCCCGCAGGGCCGGAGGCGCGCTTGCCGGGAAACCCGAAAGCTGAGACACTTTGCGAAGCGTACGGGCAGGGCGGCCCTTGCGGGTGACGCCCCCTTAACGCCGTCCTTGCCGACAAGCCCGAAAGGAACCGTCCGTGAAACTGATTTCCGCTGTTCTGATGCACTTGCTGCCGCTCGCGCTCACCGGCGCGGCGCATGCCACCCAGTCGATCTCCTGCTCCGACATGAAGGGCGATTCCGGCGTCGACATTCTCTTGGGCGCAGGCCCCGTGCCCAATGTGCTCGCCGTCTCGATCGCGTTGGGCGGGCGGCTGCTGACGACGGAGCCGACCATGCCGGGGGAGAAGATGGCGCTGGCCCAGGCCTATGATGATGGCGAGATCGTCCGCATCGACCTGATGGATGACCAGGTGACGCGGCGGGTGGCGATCATCCGGCTGGTGCGCAGCGCTGACGCCGAGATGCAGCTCGGCTTCGTCGAGGTCGATGGCGAGCCGCCCGTGGGCGTGACCTGCCTCGGCCCCTGATTTCGTTGGTGGTTGGTGGACGACGAGTCGCGCCCGCGGTGCCGGTCTGTCGGAAAGTCTATTGCGCCCGCTTCACATACATCGACATCAGCTGCGCCATGCGGGCGTTGCGGATCGCCGCCGTGTCCTCGCCCATCACCACGCCCACGACCGATTTGCCGCCCTGCGTGACCGAGGTGGCGAGGTTGAAGCCCGAGGCGCGGGTGTAGCCGGTCTTGAGCCCGTCGGCGCCCGGGATCATCTCCATCGCCTTGTTGTGGCCCTTGATGGTGGTCCCGCCGATGGTCACTTCGGTCTGGCCGAAATAGCCGTAGTAATGCGGGAAATTCCGCCTGAGCAGGATCGACAGCCGCGCCATGTCGGCGGCCGTCGTCACCTGGCCCGGATCGGGCAGGCCCGAGGCGTTCTTGAAGGTTGTCCGGCTCATGCCGAGCGCGCGCGCCTTCATGGTCATCATCTCGGCGAAGCGGGCTTCCGAACCGCCCCCCAGGAACTCGGCCACGGCGGTGGCCACGTCATTGGCGGACTTGACCACCAGAACCCGGATCGCCGTGTCGACCGGGATCGACTGCCCGGGCTTGAGCCCCAATTTCGAGGGCGGGCGGGCGGCGGCTGCGGGCGAGATCGGGATCAGGTCGGTGCGGCTGATGCGGCCCTGGTCCATGGCCTCGAACAGCATGTAGACCGTCATCATCTTGGTGAGCGAGGCGGGGTAGCGCAGCTCGGTCGCATTGGCGCCGTAGAGCATCTGGCCGCTCTTGGCGTCGACCACGATGGCGGCATATTTCTCGGTCGTCGGCGCCACGGGTGCAACGACTTCCTCGATGGAGCCGCTGCCGGACGTGGCGCAGCCCGAGACCGCACCCGCCACGAGGATCAATGTCAAGAACAGGCGGCAGCGTCGCAACGCGCCGGCAATCAGTCCGGTCAAGGCAAGCTCCCGTTTACACCCGGTTCACCCATTACCGCGCAGCCGCGATTCCTGCAAGGGCGCGCCGGGGCCTGCGTCGCCATGACCATGGCAGCCTTGCCCGTGCGCCGGTCCACGGCGCGTCATCCCGGGCCCTGCTGATCGCGGTTGCGCCGCTTCCGGGCTTGCTGGTAAGGGGAAGGCTAAACGGAGTATCTCAGCGATGGCCTCACCGCGCACCCCACGCCCCCTCGATCATCTCGTGCTGCCGGTCGAGGATCTCGAGACCGCGCGCGCCCGCCATATGTCGTTGGGCTTCACCATCGCCGCGGAAGCCCTCCACCCCTTCGGCACCGAGAACGCCTGCGTGTTCTTCGCCGATGGAACCTATCTCGAGCCGCTGGCGATTGCCCAGCGCGAGGACTGCGAGGAAGCGGCGCGCCAGGGCAATGTCTTCGTCGCCCGCGACCAGGCCTACCGCTTCCGCAGGAGTGACACCGGCTTCTCGGCGGTCGTCGTGGGCTCCAGGGACGCGACCGCCGACCATGCCCGCTTCGTCCGGCTCGGCATGTCGGGCGGCGCCATGCTCGAATTCTCCCGGCCGATGACCTTGCCCGACGGCTCCGAGCAGACCGCAAGCTTCAGGCTTGCCTTTGCGTCCGACCTGCGCAGCCCGGATTTCTTCGGCTTCGCCGTCGAGCGTTTGAACGTGCCGATGAGCGACCGCACCGCGCTGACGACGCACGCGAACGGCGTCACGGGCATTGCCGAGATCGTGCTGTCCGAGCCCAACCCGACCGATTTCCAATACTTCATCCAGGAATTGGCCTCGAACCGCGAGGTCGAGGCCAATTCCTTCGGCATGTCGGTCAAGCTGGATGGCGCCGTGATCACCGTCTACAACAAGGCCGGCATGGAGACCCATCTGGGCGTGGACACTGGAGAGTGGCGCGAACGCGGCCTTCTGGGCCGGGCCGTGGTTTACAAGGTGGCCGACCTGCAGGCGCTGTCGGCGCTGCTTTTGAAAAACCAGGTGCCCGTCCGCCAGGTCGCCGGCAAGCTGGTCGTCGATCCGGCGCCGGGCCAGGGCGCCTATTACTGTTTCGAGGAAATCCGATGAGTTCAGCCAAGTCCCCCATGGCCAATCAGACAGTCACCGTCGGCAACGCGGTGTTCGGCAATTCCATGCCGCTGACGCTGATTGCCGGCCCCTGCCAGTTCGAATCCCGCGGCCACGCCTTCGACATGGCGGGCGCGCTCAAGGAGCTCTGCGCGGGCCTCGGGCTGGGTCTCGTCTACAAGTCGAGCTTCGACAAAGCCAACCGCACCTCGCTGTCAAGCACCCGCGGCGCTGGCCTTGATGCCGCCATGCCGGTGTTTGACGAATTGCGCGAAAAACTCGGGCTTCCGGTGCTCACCGACATCCACTCCGAAGAGCACTGCGTCCTCGTCGCCCCCCATGTCGACGTCCTGCAGATCCCGGCGTTCCTGTGCCGGCAGACCGACCTGCTGGTCGCCGCCGCCAGGACCGGCAAGGTCATCAACGTCAAGAAGGGCCAGTTCCTGGCGCCGTGGGACATGAAGAACGTGCTCGGCAAGATCACCGGCTCGGGCAACCCCAATGTGCTCTTGACCGAACGCGGCGCCTCGTTCGGCTACAACACGCTGGTCTCCGACATGCGCGCGCTGCCGATCATGGCCGAGACCGGCGCGCCGGTGATCTTCGACGCCACCCATTCGGTGCAGCAGCCGGGCGGGCAGGGGACCACTTCGGGCGGCGAGCGCCGCTTTGTGGAAACGCTGGCCCGCGCCGCCGTCGCCGTGGGCGTGGCCGGCGTCTTCATCGAGACGCACGAGGACCCCGACAACTCCACCTCGTCCGACGGCCCCAACATGATTCCGCTCAGGGACCTGCCGCGGCTGCTGGAAACCCTGATGGAGTTCGACGCGGTCGCCAAGCGGTAAGCAAGGCGCTGGGGACAGTTTACTTTTCATCCCGATCCCTGCTTCACCCACGGGCCCGCACGGAAAAGTAAACTGTCCCCGTCATGCCCCGCGCGACCCCCGCCGTCGTCATTGAGAGACAATGTCGGCGGCGACAAAAACACGCGAGGTTCATTCCCGCGGTTCCTCGGCAGACCAGGGCGGAAAGTCGAAAAAACAACCGGCGGTTAACCCCCGCCGGCACTTCCCGTTGTATGCTTGGACTCGGACCTGATAGAACCGAGGCCTGTCGATGCCCATCCTACAGCCGATCGGCGCGCTGCAGCTGGGCCGTGAGGGTCTGAAAGAGCTGACAGAGGCGGGCAGGGCCGAAGGCGAGACCCCGCCGCAGGCGCTGAATTAGGCCCGGTTACTACAAAGGCTTATCATTTTGAAGGTCGCTGATTTTGCCGAAATCTTCACCCAGTCTCACGGTCTTTCGGGTGGCCCTGCTTGCCGGCCTGATGCTGACATTGGCGGGTTGTGACATGTTCGGCTTCCGCACCTGGTCCTGGCACCAGAAGTTGACGGTGACGGTCGAGACGCCGGAGGGGCCGCGCAGCGGCAGCGCGGTCAGCGCCGCAAGGTTCCAGATGACGCCGAAATGGTCAGGCGTCGGCGACAGCGCGGGGGCCAGCAACAGCTCGCTTTCGGGCGAAGCGGTGGTGGTCGATCTCGGCGATGGGCGCTACCTTTTCGCACTTTTGAAGGGCTACAACGAATTCACCGGACGTCTGGCGTTTTTCCCGCTGCCGCAAAAGCCGCTCAACAAGGAAGAGGACGCCGCGGTCTACGACCAGCTCGAAGCCCTGCGGGCAACGAAGGAACTGCCGCGCGAACTCACCCCGCTGCTGGTCACCTTCGCCGACATCGATGATCCGGCGAGCGTCGCCCGCGTCGATCCCGACGATCTCGCAGCCCACTTCGGCGAGGGCTACGCGCTCTCCTCGATCACGCTGGCGATCACCGACGAGACCGTGACCAAGGGCAGGGTGGAGGCGGTGTTGGGGTGGTTGGGCGACATCAAGGGTCGCATCAAGCCGACTGACAAAAAATATGCCGATGAGTTGGATGTCGAAGAAACACTTTATTCAATCGATTTTGTAAGAGGAAGCTGAGCTATGAGCCTGTCCCCTGATCTATTCTTGGCCATACTTGCCATGGATTCGTATAACCGTGGTTATGATTCCGGTATTGGCGATGGTCCAGATGGGCTTGGCGAGAGTGGTTCCATTGGTAATGCAAACATTCTCGCGCGTCCCAACGAAATCGAAATTGCTGATTGGCAAGCCGCCGGCTTCTACGCGGTCGCCTATCAGTGGAACGGCGAAACGGTGATTTCCTATCGCGGCACGGACAACGACTCAATTTGGGGCAATCCATGGACCAGTCCAGGTGACATCTACAGTGGCTGGCCGCTTGGCGGCGGCACACGCCGCCCCCGCCGTCGTCATCCCAGGGCCCCGACCAAGACAAGCGCAGCGACGTCGTTGCCGCTGGGATCCATTCCGTTATCCCTCCGCACAATGCGGCAGGTGGAGGGATCACGGAATGGATCCTCGGCTCGGGGGCCGAGGAGGACGAGAGTGGGGGCGGAGTTCGGGATGGCGAATGGGGAGGCGGCGATGACGCGGCCAACCGGAGGCAACAGGAGACCGGTTCCCCGCGTTGTTCATCAGGCGTCAAGCGCACCCTGAACCCGACCGCCGACACAAAAAAAGCCGCCGGGGTCATCCCCGGCGGCCAGTGTCGTGTCATCATGAGCGATGGTTTTAGAACTCGCTCCAGGTCTCTTCCTTGCGGGCCGCGCCGCCCAGGCCGAAGGCGGAGGCCAGCTTGGCGCCCAGAGCCCGGGCCGGCGAGCTGGCAGGTCGGGAGGAGGGGCCGGCCGCGGCCGGCGTCCGCTGGGCCGAGCCGCCGCCGGTGGTGAAGCGCCCGACCAGGCTTTCGAGCCGGACCGCTTCGCCCGACAGGCCCTGCGTGGCCGCATTGGTCTCCTCGACCATGGCCGCGTTCTGCTGGGTGACCTGATCCATCTGGTTGACCGCGGAGTTGATCTCGGCGAGCGCGGTTGCCTGTTCGCGCGCCCCGGTGACGATCGACTGGATCAGCGTGTTGATTTTGGCCACCTGGCCCTCGATCTCGCCCAGTGCGGCCCCGGTGTCGTTGACCAGCGAGACGCCGGCGCTGACCTGGGTCGACGAGGTCTCGATCAGGGTCTTGATCTCCTTGGCGGCATTGGCCGAGCGTCCGGCCAGTTCGCGCACTTCCTGGGCCACCACCGCAAAGCCCCGTCCGGCCTCGCCGGCGCGCGCCGCTTCCACCCCGGCGTTGAGCGCCAGGAGGTTGGTCTGGAAGGCGATATCGTCGATCACCGAGATGATCTGGCCGATCTGCTTGGAGGATTGCTCGATCTTCTCCATGGCGGAGATGGCGGCCTTGACCACTTCTCCGGATTTCTCGGCGCCCGCCTTGGCGGCGCCCACCATGGTGCTCGCTTCCTCGGCGCGCTGCGAGGAGCTCTTGACTGTCGAGGTGATCTCGTCGAGTGCGGCTGCGGTTTCCTCGAGCGAGGCCGCCTGCTGTTCGGTGCGCTTGGACAGATCGTCCGCAGAAGAACCGATCTCCGACGACGCCAGGCGCACCGAATTGGTGGCCGTCGAGATGTCGTCGATGGTTTCGCTGAGCGATCCGACGGCGATATTGAACTCGGTGCGCAGCTTTTCATAGGCCGGCGCGAAGGCGGCATCGATGCGGTAGCCGAGATTGCCTGACGACAGCTGTTCAAGCCCGGTGGTCAGCGCGTCGATGACGCGGACTCGCTCGGCATCCTCCGCGGCCTGCCGTTCGGCGGCCTCGGCCTCCAGGCGCCTGATCTCCGCCTGCTCCGCTTCCGACTGCTGGCGTGCGGTTTTCCTGTCGATCGCGGCCTGTCGGAAATAGGCGACCGATTGCGCCATCTCGCCAATCTCGTCGGTGCGGTCGGCATAGGGCACGTCCCTGGAATAGTCGCCGGTCGACAGCACGCCCATGTAGTCCTTCATCGCCGTGAGCGGCACGACGGCGCGCTGGCGGAACATGTAGAGGCCTGCCAGGAACAGCAAGACCGAGATGAAGCTTGCGGCCAGGGTCAGAGCCGAAAACAGCGCATCCTCGGACCGGGCATTGGATTCCGCGGTTTCGAGGAACGCCGAAGCCATGGCTACCAGCTCATTGACAGCGACATCATGCTCATGAAAGGTCGTGTAGAGCTCGCCAAGCGCAATCAGCGCGGCGTCGCCATCGCCAGCGAATGTGGCCGGAAGGAACCGGTCCATCATCGCGGCCCAGTATGCGTCGCCCTTGACCAGCACATCGTCCTGCAATTTGGCGTTCAGGCTTGGCTCCAGATCGGAGATCAGCCAGAACTGCCTGCGCTCCTCGTAGAGCCCCTTGAGGACAGCAATCCTGGACGTGTTGGCTTCGGAAACAGTCGGATGCGCCATCATTTCATTGGCCAGCATGTAGGACTCAACCACATAGAGCGGCGGCGGCAGGATATCGGCAATCAGATCCTTGCCGTAGATGATTTCCGAATAAAGGGGACCATTCACCTTAAGGTTCTCGAAGACGTACTTTGAAAGCCCGATTGAGCCGCCAAGTCCGAGAGTGACGACGAAGGCGAAGACGATGAGACTGCGACCGATATTGAGCGCCATTAGTGCTGTTCCACGTGTGTTGATCATTTTCCGATTGTCTGTTCCATCGGAACCAGGTTTCATTTCACCAGCCATCTGCGCTGTTGAACCCGCCTATCCCGTGTTGGAGAAAACGTATAGATGAGGAGTTACTGATGTATGAACAGGTGGTTTACGAATTGGTTTTAAATCTCACATTTAAGATTTCGGGTTTTGCTGCGCAAAAACATGTCCTCCTGGCAAATCACCCCTAAAAAATGGGGTAATTCCTCCGTTTTCTCGTTGTCGAATTCGGGATACTTGGTCTCTTGCTCAGAAAAGCGCCTCGCCAGGCCGGCACGAATTGGTTAACGGGCGGATACAACGCCCGAAAAAATAGGTGAAGTTGATTGTGTAGCAATTGCCCGGTGCACTGGCCCTGCAGGTCTGCGCAGCCGGTAAGGCGGATCACCTGCCTCCGATTCGGGGTGCCTCACCGTCCGGAGAGCCAAAGGCCTGCGGCGCCTGAGTTAGCGATGCCCGCGGGCCGCTGTGATTGATTTTTCATGACAGTGCGGTAAGACGGCGCAACGCCCGAGCGGCGACAGCGCAAGGCTAACCCGACCGATTTCCAATACTTCATCCAGGAGCTGGCCTCGAACCGCGAGGTCGAGGCCAATTCCTTCGGCATGTCGGTCAAGCTGGATGGCGCCGTGATCACCGTCTACAACAAGGCCGGCATGGAGACCCATCTGGGCGTGGACACCGGAGAGTCGCGCGAACGCGGCCTTCTGGGCCGGGCCGCCGTTTACAAGGTGGCCGACCTGCAGGCGCTGTCGGCGCTGCTGTTGAACAATCACGAGACTGCCCGCCAGGTCGCGGGCAAGCTGATGGTCGATCCGGCGCCAAGCCAGGGCGCCTATTACTGTTTTGAGGAAATCCGATGAGTTCAGCCAAGTCGCCAATGGCCAATTCCACCGTCACCGTCGGCAACGCGGTCTTCGGCAATTCCAGGCCGCTGACGCTGATCGCCGGCCCCTGCCAGTTCGAATCCCGCGGCCACGCCTTCGACATGGCGGACGCGCTCAAGGAACTCTGCGCCGGCCTCGGGCTCGGGCTCGTCAACAAGTCGAGCTACAACAAGGCCAACCACACCTCGCTTTCAAGCGCCCGCGCCGCCGTCGCCGGTGTCTTCATCGAAACGCACGAGGACCCCGACAACTCCACCTCGTCCGACGGCCCCAACATGATCCCGCTCAGGGACCTGCCGCGGCTGCTGGAGACCCTGATGGCATTCGACGCGGTCGCCAAGCGGTAACTGTCCCCGCCATCCTCGCGGTCCTCTGGCAAGCCACCGCTGAAGCCGACCCACAAAAAAGCCGCCGGGGTCGTCCCCGGCGGCTTGGCTTGTGCCATGATCGGCTATGGTCTCAGAACTCGCTCCAGGTCTCTTCCTTGCGGGCCGCGCCGCCCAGCCCGAAGGCGGAGGCCAGCTTGGCGCCCAGCGCCCGGGCCGGCGAGCGGGCAGGGCGGGAGGAGGCGTTGGCGGCAACCGGGGCATGGCCGCTGCCGCCACCGGTGGTGAAGCGCCCGACCAGGCTTTCGAGCCGGACCGCTTCGCCCGACAGGCCCTGCGTGGCCGCATTAGTCTCCTCGACCATGGCCGCGTTCTGCTGGGTGACCTGATCCATCTGGTTGACCGCGGAGTTGATCTCGGCGAGCGCGGTTGCCTGTTCGCGCGCCCCGGTGACGATCGACTGGATCAG
>NZ_JAUXOD010000061.1 GCF_030682515.1 Hoeflea sp.
GTTCAGATCCGCGAGCGCACTGCGGAAGAACACCGCCGCAAAGGCCAGAAAGATGACTTGTCCCAGCACGAACAGGCCCCGCCGCGCCCAGCCCTGCGTGCGGTCATAGAGCAGGTTCACCCGTATGTGGGCATGGGTCGCAAGCGCATAGGGCATCCCCAGAAACACGGCGCTGACCAGCAGCAGCCCGGCCAGGTCCTCGGTAAAGGCGAAAGGGGCGCCCACCGCATAGCGCATCACCACGGCCAGCACCGTGAGCACCGCCATGGCGGCGACGCAGGCCGCGCCGAGTGCGGCGAGGACGCGGGTGACCCAGAGGATCACCCGGTCCAGTCTCTCTGGCAGCGTGCTCTCTGGGAGCGTGGCCAACGGCCCGCCTTTACTCGCCGATCAGCCCGATGATCTTGGCGCGGTAGCCGACTGCGGCCTCGCCGCCTTCCTCCGACAGCTTGAGCCAGGTCGCCGCGGCAGCCTCGCGGATGGCGGCAACGTCCGCCTCGCTGAAGTCGGCAGACCATGTCACGCCTTCCTCGGTCAGGGCGGCGCGGGCGGCGGTCTCGGCTTCGGCGTCACCGTCGAACTGGAAGGACTCCTCCTTCAGCGTGACAAGCGCCTTGTCCAGGGCAGCACGGTTCCCGGCGCTCAGGCCTTCCAGCGTGGCCTTGTGGGCGACGATGGCATAGGGCGCGGGCGGGAACGGGAAGCCGGTGAAGACCGCGTGCTTGGCGACTTCCTGCAGCGAGATCGACTTGGCGAAGCGCGCGGCATAGAGCGCGCAATCCACAACCCCGGTCTGCAGCGCGGAATAGAGCTCGTTCTGCGGCACGATCTGCGCCGCCACGCCGAGCGCGGTAAAGGTTTCCACCTGCTCGCGCGAGCCGACGCGCAGCTTCTTGGTCTTCAATTCGTCGAGCGTCTGCACCGGTTCGCGGCAGAACAGCGAGGCGTCGATCATCGGCAGCGCCATGAACCCCACCACAGGGATGTTGCGTTCGGCAAAGCCCGCGGTCAAAGCCTCTTCCACGGCCGGCAGGGCGCGCAGGTGCTCCTCCGCGGTCGAGACCGAGCCATAGACATAGAGGCTCGCCAGATCGGGCGCATCGCGGCCGATGAAGGTGGGCCAGATGAAGGAAATCTCGGGCGTGCCGGTCTGCATCCAGCGCAGGGCGTCCGCATCCTTGAGGTTCATGCCGCCGCCCTCGATCACATTGATCGTGAAAGCGCCGCCGGAATTGGCAGCCACGTTCTCCGCGAAATTGCGGATATGGGCGGATTCGGGACGGGTCGGGGCGTAATTGTTGTTGAAACGCCAGGTCACGGTCTCGGCGGCCGCAACGGATGCGGTCACGCCAAGGAGAAGGGCAGTTGCAGCGGCGAGTATCGGAGCAGTCATCTCGATCTCCTGAGGGTCGGGTCGCGGGGGGCGGATTGTCGGGGCATAAACGGATGTCGCATCAGTTCTGATCGTAATGTCCGCCACGATCAAGGCCAGGCCAGCCGATTTCCACCAAGAATTCACTGAACCGCACAGCGAGCGCCGGCAGCGGAAATCCGCGCCCGGCAACAATTGGGAAGTTGGGAATTTTTTGAAAAAACTGGTCGGAGTGAGAGGATTCGAACCTCCGACCCCGTCGTCCCGAACGACGTGCGCTACCAGGCTGCGCTACACTCCGTGACCAGCGGCTGGCTTATAGACCGGCTCCCTCGCCGCCACAAGCCCCCAAGAGCTGAAATCGGGGGCGGAAATCCGATGGTGACGCCCCTGCCCGCCGCGAAGATTTCCCGCGGCCTGGCCTATTTGCCATCATCGGGCTTGTTGTCCCCGGAGGACGCGGGCTGGTCGGCGTCGCCGGTTCCGGGCAGCGGCCCATCGGCCTGGCCGGAGATGAACAGCCCCCAGCCGACATAGACGGTGAGCAGCAGGAAGAAGGTGCTCCAGCCGGTGGAACCGGCCAGGAACTCGACCACCGTCCAGACCGCGAGCAGGCCAACGATCGCGATCCGGCGAATCATCGGACGGAAGAACGGATGGCTAAAATCGATCAAGGCCCATCTCATGGGTTGTTTCTCCTCGGCAAAGACTGTTTCGCGCCCACCTGACCCGACCGGTCCGGGCGGGTCAAGCGGGGATCTGGTATTTCATCCCAACCTGGTTCAGGTATGGGGCACAACAGGGAGACGATCATGACCGCGATCACCGATCTTGAGGGGCTGGAAGTGGGCTTCGGTATACCTGCCCTTCCCGGCATGGACGAGAGCAGCATCGAGACGCCGTGCCTCGTTCTCGATCTCGACGCGCTCGAGCGCAACATCATCCGGATGGGCCAGGAGGCGCGGGCCATGGGCGTGCGGCTCAGGGTCCATGGCAAGATGCACAAATCGGTCGACGTGGCCAAGCTGCAGGCACGGCTTGGCGGGGCCGACGGCGTCTGCTGCCAGAAGGTCTCGGAGGCGGAAGCCTTCGCCCGCGGCGGGATCCGCGACATCCTCGTCTCCAATCAGGTACGCGGCGCTGCCAAGGTCGAGCGGCTGGCGCGGCTCACGCGGTTCGGCGCGCGGATCGGCTGCTGCGTCGATGATCCCGACAACATCCCCGAGCTGTCGGCGGCGGCCGTCCGGCAAGGCGCGACGATCTTCTGCCTGGTCGAACTCGACTGCGGCGCGGGGCGCTGCGGCGTGTCGACGGCGCGGGAGGCGGTCGATCTCGCCCGGGCGATCATCGCCGCCCCGGGCCTCGAATTTGATGGCATCCAGGCCTACCAGGGCGCGATGCAGCACCTCGAACGCCATGACGCGCGCAAGGCCAAGTTCGAGGTTGCGGTGGCGCTGGCGCGGGAAACCGTCGCCGCGCTCGGCGAAGCCGGCATCGCCTGCGCCACGGTCACCGGCGGCGGTACCGGCTCCTACCGCCTCGAAGGGGCCTCTGGCGTCTACACCGAGCTGCAGTGCGGCTCCTACGCCTTCATGGACGCCGATTACGGGCGGGTGCTGGGCGAGGACGGCCGGCGTCTCGACGAGGCCGGGTTCGAAAACGCGCTGTTCCTCCTGACCTCGGTGATGAGCCATGTCAAAGCCGATCGGGCGATCTGCGACGCGGGCCTCAAGGTGATGTCGGTCGACAGCGGCCTGCCGGTGGTCTTCGGCCGCGACGACGTCACCTACACGCAATGTTCCGACGAGCACGGAACGCTCGCCGATCCCGATGGCGTGCTCAGGGTCGGCGACAGGCTGCGACTGGTGCCGGGCCATTGCGACCCGACCTGCAACCTGCATGACTGGTATGTCGGCGTGCGCGGCGGCAAGGTCGAGTGCCTGTGGCCAGTTTCGGCGCGCGGCAAGGCCTATTGAGGCCCTGCATCACGATGAGATCGCCACCCGGTCCGTGCGCCAGAACCCGGGACCTCGGCTTACAATCCCATGGCTTTCAGTTCCTGCAGCGGCGGGATGGTCTCGAACATATGCGGATCGAGGCGATCCCAAATGATCCCGCATGTCGGCTTGTGCGGATCGGCAACACTGATCGTGCGCGTGGGCGTGAAGATGACGTCGGCGACGGTGTCGTAGACATCGGGCGTCAACGTCTCGTCCAGAACCTGGCAATCATGGACGACGGCAGCCGACGGCGTGGCGGCCGTGATGCGTCCGATCTGGTAGAGCATGCCCCATTCGGCATCGAAGAAGCCGTGCCCCTTGCCGAAGCGGACGCCCTCGTGATTGATCGCGCCGGTGCCCGTGACCATGTAGTCGATGGGCGGCATCTGGCTGATCTCCCTCAGGCTGACCGGCCTTGCGATCCTCTCCATGCCGTCCAGCGTCGAGGCGTAAAGATAGAGTTCCGGCGCGATGGTTTTCGGATCGAGGACCCAGAAGCCGCGCTTGATCGAATAGGTGGTCATCAGGATGGTCTTGCCGTCGATCAGCGCCTGCAGGCGCAGGCGGTCGAGACAATTGTCCGGGGTAATGAAGATGAATTTCGAATTCCGGTAGAAGCTGTGCTCGGTCAGCCGTGCGACCGCTGCCTCGCCGCCCTCGAAATCGGCGATGAACTCGCCGAAATCGAAATGGAAACGACTGTCAGGAACGGCCACCTTGCGCAATTCGCTCCAGACGCGCTCGCGCACCGACGCCTTGTGATCGACGATATCCATGATTGAACTCCCTTATTGAGCAGCGCGCATGCCACGGCGGGCAAGCACCGGCCGTTCGATCAGAACGACGCATTGATAGAAGACGACGGACAGAAGCACGGACACGACGGCGACGGCCCAGATCATTCCGTAGTCGAGATAGCCGCGGGACTGATTGAGCAGATTGCCCAGGCCTGTCCCGGTCGCCAGCCATTCGGCGATCATGACGCCCAGCAGCGCGCGCGGCACGGCGAGCCGGGTGGCGGCGAACAGATAGGGCAGCGAAGCGGGAACCGAGACCAGCCGCAGTTGGGTGAACAGGCTGGCGCCATAGGCGCGCGGCACGTCGAGCGCGGCCCTGGGGACCATCGACAGCCCCTGCGCCATGGTCACGAATGCGGGAAAGAAGGTGACCGAAATGGTGATCCAGAGGATGAGCGAGGGCCCTCGACCGAGGATAAGGACCAGTAGCGGGGTGAGCGCCACCAGCGGCATGGTCTGGGTGACCAGCGCCACCGGCATGAAGCCGCGGATGATGCCGGGCCTGAGCACCGACATCAGCGCAAGGCCGAAGGCAAAGGCGATCCCGAGCGCCATGCCGGCGATGGTCAGCGGCAGTGTCTGGCCCAGCGCCGCGAGCAGCTTCATCTGGGAGGCTTGCGAATTGGGCTGAAGAAACAGGTATTCAAACAGGCCAAGCGGCGTCTTGGCGATCATCGCCGGCGTGCCCATGGCGATGAGAAGCAGCCACCACAGGGCGATGGGGATGACGACCGAGCCCGTGGACAGAAGAAGACGCAGCCAGAGCGGCCAGGACATGGTTGCGCCGCCCGGGGCGGTGGCCGGAACGGTCACGGCCTTGGTTGCTCCGGTAAAGCGCAGGGCGATCAGTGAAAAGACGGCATAGGCGAGGCCGGCGATCAGGGTTGCGGCCAGACCGATGCCCCAGAGCCTGTCCGGCTCGGCGCGTCCGAGCGAGCCGATCAGATAGACGCCCAGGCCATACCGCCCGCCGCCGCCGAATTCCGCAAGGATCGAGCCGAGTACCGCGTTGGGCGCGGCAATCCTGAGGCCTGAAAGGATCGCCGGCAGCGCCGAGCGCATCTGCGCCAGAACGAGGATCTTCCAGCGGCCGCCGCCATAGGCGCGGATGACTTCGATCATGCGCTGATCGGTCTGCGATATGCCGGTCACCGTCGACGACATGGTGACAAAATAGCAGCCGATGGCCGCCAGGATGATGCGCGGCGTCATGTCGGAGAATGTCAGGACGAGAAGCGGCGAGATGGCGATGGCGGGCAGTGCGAACAGTGCGATGTTGACGCCCCGCCCGAGCCTTGCCGCCATCGGAAACAGGGCAAACAGCACGCCGGCGGCGACCGCGATGCCATTGCCGATCAGGAAGCCGACCCCCGCCCCTTCCAGCGTCGCCAGAATGTGCGGCGGATAATCGGCGCGGTCGATCCACAGACGCATCAGGATGCTCGACGGCGCGGGCAACGCGCCGCTGGCGATCAACTGCAGCCGGCCGCAGATTTCCCAGATGATCAGCAGAACGAGCCAGGTGCGCAGGCTCGAACCGCGGGCCGCGATCGTCTCAGTGGCCATTGAGCGCCCCGGCGATTTCGTCCTCGAGCCGGTGAAATTCTGCACTGGTGAAGACGTCCGGTCCGCGAGGACGCATCAGGGGAATGTCGATGATCCGGGTGATCCGCCCCGGTTTGCTCTGCATGACGGCGACACGGTCGGCCAGAAACACCGCTTCATCGATGCCATGGGTGACGAGCAGCGTGGTGGCGCGGCTGGCTATCCAGATGCGCTGCAACTCGACATTCATCTGGCGGCGCAGGATCTGATCGAGCGCGCCGAATGGCTCGTCAAGAAACAGCACTTGCGGATTGGTCACCAGCGAACGGGCGATGGCGACACGCTGGCGCATGCCGCCGGACAGCTCGCCCGGCAAGGCCTTCTCGAAGCCCGCGAGGCCGACAAGGTCGATGAGGCTCGCGATCTTGGCGGCATTGTCCCGGCGCGGCTGACCCAGCACATCGAGCGGGAGAGCTATATTGTCCTCGACGCTGCGCCAGGGCATGAGCGCCGCATCCTGAAAGGCAACCCCGGTCATGCCGGCCCTTGCCGCGTCCATCGGCGCCAGCCCGGCAATCGAGACCTCCCCGGAATCGGCCTGGTCGAGCCCCAGCGCCAGCCGCAGCAGGGTGGATTTGCCGCAGCCGGAGGGACCGATCAGCGCGGTGAACGAACCCGCCGGGCAATCCAGCGAGACATTGTCGAGCGCCTGCACGGTCGTGCCGCGCCCCTTGAAGGAGCGCGACACGGTGTCAAGCCTGATCCCGGATGGACCGGTCATCCGATTTCTTCGAGGACGGTGGTGTCGAAATGCTCGCGCTTGGCAGCAATGCCGACCGCCGCCAGCGCCTTGATATTGGCTGCGATGGCCTCCTCGCTCATCGAGAAGAACCCGCCATCGGTTTCCATCAGCGGCTGCTGCGCCGTGTTGAAATAGACTTCATTCTCGATGGAGCGGCCGGTGCCCTTGAACCAGGTGTCGGCGAGCGTTGCCGGATAGCCGGTCGGGTCCTTGAAATTCTCGATCCAGCCCTTGCGGCTGGCCTTGAGAAAGCCTGCGATTTCCTTGCGCTTGGTCTTCAGCGCCTCTTCGGTGACGACCACGGTGTCGTTGAAGATGGTGAAGCCGAAATCATAGAGCAGGAAGGACACGGCCTCGGCGCCGGACTGCTGGATGGTGAAGGGTACGTTGGTGGTGAAGTCCAGGGAGGCGTCGATCTCCCCCTTGATCAGCGGCGTCGGGTCATAGGCGTAGGGCACGATGTTGACCTGGGCGCGGTCAACGCCCGAGATCTTGAGCATCGCCTCGACCGAAATGACGTTGACCGGCGGCACGGCCAGCGTCTTGCCGATCAGGTCTTTGGGTTCCATGATCGGATTCTTGGCCAGCGACACGATGCCGATCGGGTTCTTCTGGTACTGCGCGCCGATGATCTTGAACGGTGCGCCCTGCTCGACAATCGCCTTGATCGTGGTGTCGGGGGTTGTCAGCGTCAGGTCCGCCTTGCCGGTGATGATGGTGCTTTCGGGGATCACATCCGGGCCGCCGGAGAAGTAGGTGACGTCCAGCCCTTCGTCCTTGTAGTAGCCTTTGTCGATGGCGAGAAAATACCCCATGAATTCGGCGTCGTTGATCCAGGCTGCCTGGAAATTGAAAGGCGTTGCGGCATGGGCATGGCGGCCCATCGCCGGAAAGGCGGCTGTCGCCCCCAGGAGCCCGAGGAAGCGGCGTCTGTCGATGGTGAGGTTCATTGGTTCGTTCCCTGTTTATGGTGGTGGCAATGGTTCATGCGACTCCGCGCATGCGGGCAAGCTCCCGCAAGGGCGGCATTTCCTGAATTTCCTGGGCCGTCAGGAGATCCCACTTCATGCCGCGCGGGCGGCGCTCCTGGCGCTCGACCCGGATCAGGCGGCTTGGCGTGGCGATGAAATCGACGGGAATGTCGGTGGCGTTCATCTGCAGATGATCCTCGACGACCTGCACATCATGAACGATCGCGGCGACCGGGGTCGTGTCCATGGCAAGGCCCAGATCGGTGAACATGCCCCATTCCAGATCGAAGAACCCGTGACCCTTGCCGAAGCGGACCCCATCTGCCGACACCGCCGAGGCCCCGGTCGCCATCAGGTCGAAACGTCCGAGACCGGCGATCTCTTCAAGCGTGACCGGCCGGGCGAAATGCTCGATCCCGTCAAGCCAGGCTGCATAATGCTCTGCCCCCTCGGGCACCGCATCCGGCGCGATATAGAGAAAGCCGCGCTGGATGTTGTAGGTGGCCGTCACCAGCGGCACCCGCTGGACGATCAGCCGACGGCGCAGCTCCGTCATCGAATTGTCGGGCGTGACGAAGGCGAGCTGGCAGGCCTGATAGGCAGGCAGCGCGCAGATGCGGTCTGTCGCAGCCTCCACGCCCTCGAAATCCGGAATAAAGTCGGCAAACTGCATGTGAAAGCGCGTGTCGGGCCGCGCGACATTTTTCAACCGGTCCCAGATGCGTTGGCGTGTGAGGCGAGAAGTGGACATGCGGCAGCCCGAGTTTCACAGTTTCATAACGATGAAACATATGTTTCACTATTGCAAGAGGCATGCTAGTCTTTTTTATGGGGACGGACGGGAATCGAAGGACACATGGCGTCACGACTGGTTTTGCGCATTCAGGAGCGGTACGAGAAGCTCACGTCGGGCGAGCAGAAGCTTGCCCAGCTGATCCTTGACCGCCAGGACGATATCCTGACCCATTCGGCGACCGAGATCGCCGACATGGCGGGCGTGTCCAAGGCGACGGCCGCACGCTTCTTCCAGCATCTGGGCTATTCGGATTTCAACGAGGTCAAGCTGCAGGCGCGCGAGGAGCGCAACAGGACCGAGCCCTATGAATATTCGGTGACCAATTCCGAACAGATCGCCATGGGCCGGACCATCGGCGCCCATCTCGAACTCGAACTCAAGAACCTGATCAAGACATTCGAGGAACTGCGCTCGGACAAGGTTCGTGACGCGGCGGAGCTGATTGCCGCCGCGCCGCGCGTGTGGGTGCTGGGCTTCGGCCCGGAGGAAGGGTTCGCCCGCTACGCGCGGCTGCTGTTCTCGCGGCTCAGGCACAGCGTGATGATTCTCGGCATCAACCAGGGCTCCTGGGCCGAGGACCTTGCCATGACCGGTCCCAAGGACGTGCTGCTGCTGATCACGCTGCCGCCGCACCAGACCCTGCTGAAGCCGATCATCAATTACGCCACCACCAGCCGGCTCAACGTCATCACCATCACCGACCGCACCTCTATGCTCGAGGCGCAGCGCTATTCCCGCATCGTGCTGCCCTGCCACGTCTCGAGCTTCGCGCTCGGCCCGTCCCACACGGCGGTCAGCAGCGCCATCCGGCTGCTCGCCGTCACCTATGCCGCGCAGGCCGGCAAGCCCGCCCAGCAGCGCGCCGAAATTGTCGCCAGCATTCACGAGGAACTGGGCGACATAGACTAAATCCCTTGTGCGGGCAGGCGCTGCCCCGGTCCTGCCCCCTGCCCCTGCCCCTGAGTGCAAGCATGGCGCAAGTTTGGTCTGACAGGGTCGGGCCAGGACGTCGCGCATGAAAGCCCAACATGGTTCACCTGACAATCTGCCTGCCGACGCGCAATCGTCAGGCCTATTGCATCAAGACCATCGCGGCGCTGGCGGAAGCCGGCGGCTCGGATTTCGAGGTGCTGGTCGGCGACAATTCCGACGATCCGGCGCCGCTGGCCGACTTTTTCACCATATTCACCGATAGAAGGTTCCGGCTGGTGCCGCCCGGCCCGGCCGTGCTGCCGATGATCGGCAACTGGGAGCGTCTCGTTGACCTGGCCCAGGGACGCTGGATCTCGGTCATCGGCGATGACGACCACATCGATCCGCGGGTCACCGGGCTGATCCGGCGCTGCGAGGTGCTGCACCGCGACGTGGACGCGATCAGCTGGGATCCGATGAGTTTCCACTGGCCGGACAACCGGCCGGTTCCGACGCTCGCCAGCATACCGATGACGAGCGGCATCATGGTCCGGCAGAAGACCGTGCTCGCCGATCGGCTGTACCGCTGGAGCGAGGGCAAGCGCCGGCCGGCGGTGGGTGTCGGGCTCTATCACGGCGCGGTGCGCAAATCGCTGATGGAGCGCATCCGGCAGGCCTATGGCGGGCGCTATTTCGAGCATCCCGTCGTCGATTGGGAAAACACCTGCAAGGTGGTGGCCCAAGCCGGCAAGATCGTCCATTGCGAGCGGCCGTTCTCGGTGCTGGGCGCCTGTGCGGCGTCGAACTCGGCCTCCACCCTGTCGCGGGAAACGATGAAGGCCCGGCTCGACACCTTCGAGCGCGAGAATGAAGGCGGCATCCATCTCGACCGGCCGTCGTTCCCGTTCTCGCTGTCTGATCCGGGCGTGTCGCTGTGCCTGAGCATCGCCACGACGATCACCTGGTTCTGCCAGACCCATGGCGTCAACCAGTCCGGCTTCGGCGCGAATTTCGCCCAGGCGGCGATGGACGAATGCCGCTATTGCGCGACACGCGAGGAATATGACGCCAAGGTTCGCTGTTTCGCGCGCGGCTTCGCGCTCTGGGAGGACGGCTACTGGGCCGGGCATTTCCGCCCCGCGCCGTTCACCCCGCCCAAGACCATCAACCAGCTGTCGGGGCTCAGCAACGACACGCTGCATATCCGCGAGGCCGGCATCAAGCCCGCCACGCCGGCGGAGTTCTACCGCTTTGGCGAACACGCGATCCTGCCGGTGGACGCGCTGTTGAGCGGCGCCAGGGTGTTCGCGCCATGACGCTGCTGTCGATCTGCATCCCCGTCTCAACTCCCGAGACTGCGCTCACGGGCACCGTCCGGGAGATGCTCGCAAGCGCGCGCAGCGATTTCGAGCTGGTGGTCGGCGATTTTACCGGCGGCAGGCTCGCAGACCTATCCCGGCTCGCGGGAGAGCTGCATGACGCGCGCTTGCGGGTGATCGCGCCCGACGTCCCTGCCGAGCCTTCCCAGGAGATGAGCGCCTGCTGGAACGCGATGATCCCGCTGGCGCGCGGCGCCTGGATCAGCGTCATCGGCGCCCAGGACCATCTCGATCCGGAGCTCGCGGCGGTCATCGAGGCTGTGGTCAAACGCGTGCCCGACGCCGACGCGCTTGCCTGGGGCCGTGCCCGCTATGTCCCGCCGGCGCTCCGGCAGGGCCAGGAGATCGCGCGGATCGCGACCGGCAGCCGCATGATCCTGCCCGAGCAGAAGGACCTGATGCGGGGCCGGTTCTACTGGGACCATGCAACGGGGCTTGGCGACTGCCATCCGGGTCTCTGGCACGGCGCGGTGCGGCGCGACCTCGTGGAGCGGATCCGCGCGGGGTTTTCCGGCGTCGATGTCGAGGGGCCGGCGCCTGCCATCGACAGCGCCTGCAAGACCATCATGCTCGCCCGCCGCCCGGTCTTCTGGGAGCGGCCGCTGTCGGTGCAGGGCGCCGCGACCGCATCGTCCGGGCCGGACGCCGGGGACACGGATCCGCCTTTCGCGGACTTTCCGTTTTCGGCCTCCACCGGAGCCGCGGCTGCCGCGGCGCTCGCCGTCGAGGCGTTCAAGCGGCGCTACGGCATCGAGCTTGACGGCTGGGAAGACAATTTCATCCAGGCCTGCGTGCGCGACTGCGAGACAGCAGATTCGGGCGAGCGGTTTCACGCCCGGAAGACAGCCTATTCCCAGGCGATCCTGGCCTGGCGGGGCAAGCGCGGGCTCGCGGCCTTCAAGCCCGAGTTCAAGCGCAAGCCCGGCATCCCCAGGTTCCAGGGCGTCCGGGACCATCATCTGCATTTCGACATGGCGATGGACGACACCCAGACGGAAGCGGATTTCTACCGGCTGATCGACGCCCTGCTGTTTCCGGTGCAGCTGCTCGACGACAAGCTCGCCTGAGCGCGCGGCCTGCGGACGCCCTGTCGCGTCCAATTATTTTATATTTGCGATCTTATATATAAGCGCCTATATAGGCTGCAACCGGATTCCCCGTGACTGATCTCGCGCAAAGACACCGCGCGGCAACAAGATCAAACTCGGTCTGGCGTCCACTCAAACCCTTGTTGCGAGGCAACCCATGAAAATTTCGAGCTTTGCCCTTCTTGTCCTGGCCTCCACCAGCTTCGCGCAGGCAGAGACCTTGACGCTTTCGCTCACGGAAATCACCGAATGGAAGGCAGTGCAGGCGCGCGTCGAATCCCGCGATGTCGTGCCCGCGCGCGCGCGCATCGGCGGGGTGATCGAGGAGCTGACGATCAGCGAGGGCGACCTGGTGACGGCGGGGCAGCAGCTCGGCCTCGTCAAGGACGACAAGATCGCCTTCCAGATCGCGGCGCAGGACGCGCAGCTCGCCGCCTATGCGGCCCAGCTCGCAACCGCGGAGGCCGAACTCCAGCGCGGCGAGACGCTGGTGACCCAGGGCGTGGTGACGCGGCAGCGGCTGGCGCAACTGTCCACCGATGTCGAGGTGATCCGCAACCAGATCGCCGCCACGCAGGCGAGCCGCGCCGTGCTGACCCAGCAGGAAACCGAAGGCGCGGTCATTGCGCCGGCCGACGGCCGCGTGCTCACCGTGCCCGCCACCCGCGGCTCGGTGATCATGCCGGGCGAACCGGTGGCGACCATCGGCTCGGGCGGCTTTTTCCTGAGGCTTGCGGTGCCCGAGCGCTTCGCCGGCGACCTGCAGGCCGGCGCGGAGATCCGCATCGCCACCGAAGGCGGCGAAGCCGCGGGGCGGCTCGCCAAACTCTATCCGCAGATCGACAATGGCAGGGTGATCGCCGATGTCGAGGTCGACACGCTCGACACCGCCTTCGTCAACGCCCGCATCCTGGTCGAGGTGCCGATCGGCAAGCGCTCGGCCCTGCTGGCGCCGGCGGGCGCGGTCAGCACCCGGCACGGCATCGATTTCATCTCGGTCGAAGGCGCCAACGGAGAAGTCGTGGAGCGAACCGTCATTCTGGGGGCGCCGCAGGATGGCGGCAATGAAGGGATGATCGAGATCATCAGCGGGCTCAAGGCCGGCGACAAGGTGGTGCTGCCATGAGCGCGACACCCGGATTGGGGATTGCGGGCAAGCTGACCCGCAGCTTCATCGTCTCTCCGCTCACGCCGCTGTTCCTGCTCGCGGCCTTCGCCTTCGGGGTGGTGGCGTTGTTGACGCTGCCGCGCGAGGAAGAGCCGCAGATCTCCGTGCCGATGGTCGACATCATGCTGAGCGCGCCGGGCCTCAAGGCCGAGGACGCGGTCAAGCTCGTCTCCGAGCCGCTCGAGACCATCGTCAAGAGCATCGACGGCGTCGAGCACGTCTACTCGCAGACCTCGGACAACAAGGTGCTGGTCACCGCCCGCTTCATTGTCGGCACCGAGACCGATTCGGCGATCCTGAGGGTGCATGACAAGGTCCGCGCCAATCTCGACCGGATCCCCGTGGGCATTCCCGAACCGATGATCGTCGGCCGCGGCATCGACGATGTCGCCATCGTCTCGCTGACGCTGACCCCTTCGGCGGAGGCCGGGGACAGCGTCAGCGCCAATGACCTGACGCGCGTCGCCCGCGAACTCAGGACCGAGCTCTCCAAGATCGACGATGTGGGGCTCACCTATCTGGTGGGCGACACCGACGAGATCATCCGCATCGCGCCCGATCCCAAGCGCCTGGCGCTCAACGGAGTGACGCTGCAGCAGCTGGCGGGCAAGGTGTCGGGCGCCAACCGCGCCTTCCCCGCAGGCCAGGTGACCGTCGACGGCCAGTCGGCGGACCTGATGGTCGGCGAGACGCTCTACGCTCCCGCCGAGATCGGAAACCTGCTGGTCACGACGCGCGACGGGCGGCCGGTCTATGTCCGCGACCTCGCCGATATCTCGCTGGCCTCCGACTCGACCGCGCGGATCGTCGCAACGGTCACGCGCGGCGACAATGGCGGCGTCGAGCGCAAGCCCGCCGTCACCCTGGCGCTGGCCAAGCGCGCCGGCGCCAATGCGGTGCTGGTGGCCGAACAGATCCTCGAGCGCACCGAGGCGCTCGAAGGCTCGCTCATCCCGCATTCGATGGCGATCGAGGTGACGCGCGACTATGGCGAGACCGCCAACGAGAAGGCCAACGAGCTGCTCTATCACCTTGGTCTCGCCACGGTCTCGATCATCCTGCTGGTGTGGCTCGCGATCGGCTGGCGCGAGGCGCTGGTGGTGGCGATCGTCATCCCGGTAACGATCCTGCTCACGCTGTTTGCCTCCCGCGTGATGGGTTACACGCTCAACCGCGTGTCGCTGTTCGCGCTCATTTTTTCCATCGGCATCCTGGTCGACGACGCCATCGTGGTGATCGAGAACATCGCCCGGCACTGGGGCATGGGCGACGGGCGCGACCGCAAGCAGGCGGCGATCGAGGCCGTCGCCGAAGTCGGCAACCCGACGATCGTCGCCACATTGACCGTGGTCGCGGCGCTGCTGCCGATGCTGTTCGTTTCGGGCATGATGGGCCCCTACATGAGCCCGATCCCGGCCAATGCCTCGGCGGCGATGGTGTTCTCGTTCTTCGTCGCCGTCATGGTCACGCCCTGGCTGATGCTCAAGATCGCCGGCCGCGCTCCGATGCATCATGGTCACGCAGACGGGGTGGCGTCGGGCGGCGCGCTCGGCAAGCTCTACCGCGCGGTGGCGCGGCCGATCCTTGCGAGCAAGACAAGCTCCTGGATCTTCCTGCTGGTGGTCGGCGCCCTGACGCTCGGCTCGCTGTCGCTGTTCTACACCAAACACGTGACCGTCAAGCTCCTGCCGTTCGACAACAAGAGCGAACTGTCGGTGGTGATCGACATGCCCGAGGGCACGTCGGTGGAAGCCACCGATGCCGTCGCCCAGGCGATCGCCCGCGAGGTGCTCAAGCTCGAGGAGGTGAAATCCACCCAGACCCATGCCGGCACCGCGGCGCCCTTCAACTTCAACGGCCTGGTGCGGCACTCCTTCCTGCGCTCGGAAACCCAGATGGGCGACGTCGCGCTCAATCTGACTCCCAAGGGCGAGCGCGACCGGTCGAGCCACGAGATCGCGCTCGACATCCGCACCCGGATTTCGGCCATTCCGCTGCCCGAGGGCGCGAGCCTCAAAGTGGTCGAGCCGCCGCCGGGACCGCCGGTGATGGCGACTCTGCTCGCCGAAATCTACGGTCCGGACGCCGAGACGCGCCGCGCTGTCGCCGCCCGCGTGGAAGAGGCGTTCCGCTCGGCCGCCTTCATCGTCGACATCGACAATTCCTGGGGGCAGCCGGCGGAGCGCGTCCGGGTCAGGATCTCCACCGACGACCTCGAGTTCTTCAAGGTCGAGGAACAGGACGTGTTCGACACGATCTCGATCCTGAACTCGGGCCAGACGGTGGGCTATTCCCATCGCGGCGGGGGGCGGACGCCGATCGCGATCCGGCTCGAACGGCCGAGATCCGACCGGCTGGTCGACGAGAGCTTCCTGACCACGCCGATCCCGGCCAACGTGCTGCCGGGCGACCGCAGCGTGGTGGAACTGGGCGACGTGGTGACCGTCGAGAGGGAGACATCCTCCTTCCCGGTGTTCCGCCACAATGGCCGCGCCGCCGAAATGGTGATGGCGGAACTGGCCGGCGACTACGAGGCGCCGCTCTACGGCATGCTGGCGGTGCAGGAGGCGCTCGACGCAATGGACTGGACCGGGCTTGAAAAGCCGGTGATCGCGCTCAACGGGCAGCCGGCGGACGAGCAGGTCTCGACGCTCCTGTGGGACGGCGAGTGGGAAGTGACCTGGGTCACCTTCCGCGACATGGGCGCCGCCTTCGGCGTGGCGCTGCTCGGGATCTACATCCTGGTGGTGGCGCAGTTCGGCTCGTTCAAGGCGCCGCTGGTGATCCTGACGCCGGTGCCGCTCACCTTCATCGGGATCCTGACCGGCCACTGGCTGTTCGGCGCGCCGTTCTCGGCCACCTCGATGATCGGCTTCATCGCGCTCGCCGGCATCATCGTGCGCAACTCGATCCTGCTCGTGGACTTCATCCGCCATGCGCATGTGCCGGGCACGCCGCTAACGCCGGTGCTGATCGAGGCGGGCGCTATCCGCTTCAAGCCGATCATCCTGACGGCGCTCGCGGCGATGATCGGCGCGGCAGTGATCCTGACCGATCCGATCTTCCAGGGACTGGCGATCTCGCTCCTGTTCGGGCTCGCCTCCTCGACGGCGCTCACGGTGCTGGTGATCCCGGCGATCTACCGGGTGCTCCGGACCTGAACCTGAGCTTCACGGCTTCCGTCTGAACCTTGCTTTCGCCCGTCACTTCGACGGGCGGAACGCTTTCAGGATCTCGTCCCGGGTGTCGATCCGCCCTGCGCCGATCAAATCGAGGCAGAAGGGGATGGCCGGGAACACGGCCGTCAGGCAGATGTCGATCGAGCCGGGCTTGCCCGGCAGGTTGACGATCAGGGTCTTGCCCCGCGTGCCGGCGGTCTGGCGCGACAGGATGGCGGTCGGCACCTGCTCGAGGCTCACCTTGCGCATCAACTCGCCGAAGCCCGGCAGTTCCTTCTCAAGAACCTCTTTCATCGCCTCGGGGGTCAGATCGCGCGGGCTGGGGCCGGTGCCGCCGGTGGTCAGCACCAGATCGACGCCGTCCTCGTCGCAAAGCCGGACCAGTGTGTCGCGCACGCTTTCGATCCCGTCGGGGATGACGTGGATGGCGATCTCTGCGGGGCTCGAGATCACCCGTTCGAGCCAGGCCTTGGCCGCCGGCCCGCCCAGATCCTCGTACTCGCCGCGGCTGGCGCGGTCGGACACGGTGAGGACGGCGATGCGAACGGTCATGGGAAGCTCCGGAAGGTCATGAAAGACTGCGACCTGTCCTAGCAAGCAGCGGGATGGCCAGCAACAGGACGCGTCATCGCCGGTCTCATGTCCCTCTCAGGCTCTGCCGGCGGCGAGGATCATGTCGGCCGCCTTCTCGGCGATCATGACGGTCGGGGCATTGGTGTTGCCGCCGATCAGGGTCGGCATGACCGAGGCGTCGACGACGCGCAGGCCACCGATCCCTTGCACCCGGAGCTCGGGGTCGGTCACCGCCATCGGATCGCGGCCCATGCGGCAGGTGCCGACGGGATGGTAGATCGTGTCGGCGCGGGCGCGGATGTGGCCCATCAGCTCCGCGTCGTCCATGCCCTCGCGGGTATACACCTCGCTCAGGCGGTACTTGCGCAGCGACGGCGCGTTCATGATCGCCCGCGTGATCCGGGCGCCCTTGAGCATCAGCGCCGCGTCGCGCGCGTCGGAGAGGTATTTCGGGTCGATCCGCGGCGCGCGCAGCGGGTCGGGGCTGTCGAGCCCGACCTCGCCGCGCGAATGGGGCCTCAGGACGCAGACATGGCAGGAGTAGCCGTAGCCCCAATGCAGTTTCCTGGAATGGTCGTCGACCAGCGCCGCGACGAAATGCAGTTGCAGGTCGGGCCGGTCGAGGCCCGGCTCGGACTTCAGGAACGCGCCGCCCTCCGCCCCCGGCGAGGCCACGAGACCCGAGCCGTCGCGGCGCCAGTCGAGGATGTGGCGGATGAGCTTGTAGGCGCCGACCAGGCCCAGGCCCAGGACGTCGGTGTCGCGGGTCCTGGCTGCGTAGATGTAGTCGAGATGGTCCTGCAGGTTCTGGCCGACGCCGGGAAGGTCCTTGAGCACGTCGACGCCGCGGGCGCGCAGGTGCTCGCCCGGGCCGATCCCCGACAGCATCAAGAGTTGCGGCGAGTTGAAGGCGCCGCCCGAGAGGATCACCTCCGCGCGGGCGCGGACCTCGTGATCGCTCCCGCCCTGCCGATACCGCACGCCGGTGGCGCGAAATCCGTCCATCAGCACCTTGGTGGCATGGGCGCCGGTGATCACGCGAAGGTTGGGCCGGCCCATCACCGGATGCAGATAGGCGGCCGCCACCGAGCAGCGCTCGCCCTGCTTGCCGTCGCGCCAGAACTGGGTGACCTGGTAGAGGCCTGCGCCCTCCTGGTCCGGGCCGTTGAAATCGTCATTGCGGCGGATCTGGACTTCGGCGGCGGCGTCGATGAAGGCGCGGCTGATCTTTCGGGGGGTGCGCTGCTCGGCCACTTCGAGCGGACCGGAGGCGCCGTGCCAGTCATCCGCACCGCGGACATTGCGCTCGGAGCGGCGGAACACCGGCAGCACGTCGGACCAGCCCCAGCCGTCGCAGCCGGCGCGGGCCCAATCGTCGTAGTCGGAGGGATGGCCGCGGACATAGAGCATGGCGTTGAGCGCGCTGGAGCCGCCGAGCGCCCGGCCGCGCGGCTGGTAGCCGCGCCGCCCGTTCAAGCCCGGCTGCGGGACCGTTTCGAAAGCCCAGTTGTTGATTTTCGGCCTGCCGGGCAGCATGGCGATGATGCCGAGCGGTGCGCGCACGAGAATGCCCCTGCCGTCACCGCCCGCTTCCAGCAGGCAGACCGCGACCGAGGGGTCTTCGCTCAGCCGCGCGGCCAGCACGGACCCGGCGGACCCGCCGCCGACGATGACATAATCAAACTCCATCCCAGCCCCTCCCCTTGGCTCATCCCAAAGGCCTTCCCGAGGAGGAACCTAGACCAGAAGCGGCGGGTTGAAAACAGGATTGACGTGCAAGAGAGCTGCGTAAGAACAGCCCCGCGATACAGGCGGACCGGGCGCTTGCAGCGCGACAGGCATCACATGCCGGCGCGATCCGAGAGGCGGGCGATGTCCGGAACCTCGACATGGCGGTTGTTGACGATCCGGATGACGCCGTCCACCCGCAGCTTGGTCAGTTGGCGGCTGACGGTTTCCATGGTCAGGCCGAGGAAATCGGCTATGTCCATCCGGCTCATCGGCAGATCGAACTCCACCGACTCAGCCTCGTTCTCAGGAAAGGCATGGGTGGAGATCAGCAGCAGAAAGCTCGCCACTTTCTCGCCGGCGGTCTTGCGCCCGAGCGTCAGCATCCAGTCGCGGGCTTCATCGAGCTCGTTGAGCGTCTGCTCGAGCAGCTTGTGCTCGAGCTCCGGCATTTCGCCGATCATCCGTTCGATGACATTCTTGGGGAACGAGCAGACCTTGACGCCGGTCGCCGCCTCCGCGCTCACCCCGTTTTCCTCACGGAACGGCCGGCCCAGGAAATCCGGCGCGAACTGCAGCCCGACGATCTGCTGACGGCCATCGGCCATCATCTTCGACAGTTTGACCACGCCCGAAATGATGTTGGAATAGGTCTTCGTCTGGATGCTTTCGCCTGCCAGTTCGGCCCCCGGCTCAAGCGTGCGCCGGGTTGAATATTTGCTCAATTGCAGCAGCTGGTCGGGGGTGAGTGCTCCGCATACGCCGCGATGACGGCTTTCGCATGCCTGGCACAGCACCGGCAACTCCGAATTGTGAACGTCTTTGCGATGAATATCCATGGTGCTCCTTGGAGTCACTCTATACTAAATCAAGCAGGAAGGTTGCCATAGTTGCATGATGTCGCAGTTTTCAGAAAAAATACCGGATAACCTTTTCACGAGGCCCAGGAATTTGCAGTCCCCGCCTTCCAGTCGATCGGATTGACGGGAATCAAAGACATCGAAATGGAAGGCGCTAAGGTCCCCGCCATGAGATCCGAACCCATAGCTCCCGCCCCCCCGATCTTCGCCGTCTCTGGCCTGACCAAGGTCTATCGCACCGGGGATGTCGAGGTGCGCGCGCTCAACGGCGTCGACCTGACGCTGGAGGCCGGCGAGATGACGGTGATGCTCGGACCGTCGGGCAGCGGAAAATCCACCCTTCTCAACATCGTCGGAGGCCTCGACCGGCCGACCGAGGGATCTGTCAAGTTCAGGGGCATGGAGCTGTCGGGCGCCAGCGACCGCCAGCTCACCGCCTTTCGCCGCGACCATGTCGGCTTCGTGTTCCAGTTCTACAATCTGATCCCGAGCCTTACGGCCTGGGAGAACGTGGCGCTGATCACCGAGGTCGCCGCCAATCCGATGGCGCCCGGCGACGCGCTGGCGCTGGTGGGGCTCGAAAGCCGCATGAGCCACTTTCCGGCACAGCTGTCGGGCGGCGAGCAGCAGCGGGTGGCGATTGCCCGGGCGATCGCCAAGCGGCCCGACGTTCTCCTCTGCGACGAGCCGACCGGCGCGCTCGATTCGGCCACCGGCATCATCGTGCTCGAGGCGCTGGCTCGGGTGAACGAGGAGACCGGCGCCACCACCGCCATCATCACCCACAATGCCGGAATCAGGAAGATCGCCCACCGGGTGTTCTCGTTTCTCGATGGCCGGATTGCGTCCTGCGAGGTCAACGAGACCCGGGTCAAGCCGTCGGAGGTGAGCTGGTGATCAGTCTCAGCATGCTCGACCGCAAGCTTGTCCGCGACCTGGCGCGGCTGTGGGCGCAGTCGCTTGCCATCGCGCTGGTCATGGCCTGCGGGGTGATGACGCTGATCCTGGCGATGGGGGCGACGCGGGCGCTCGAGGACACCCGCGCGGCGTTCTATGACCGGACGCGGTTCGGCGACGTGTTCGCCACGGCGACGCGGGCGCCCGAAAGCCTCAAGGCCGAGATTGCGGCCATCGACGGGGTTTCGGCCGTGGAGACTCGGATCGTCAACCCGGTCATCCTCGAGATCACCGGCATGGCCGAGCCCGCCACCGGCATGCTGATCTCGATCCCGGACCACGGCGAGCCCGCGGTCAACCGGCTCTATCTCAGGTCCGGCCGCCTGCCCGAACCCGGACGCCCGGACGAGGCCGCCATCATCGAAGCTTTCGCGGAGGCGCACGGGTTCCAGCCGGGCGACAGTTTCGGCGTGCTGATCAACGGCCGCAAGCGCCAGCTGACGGTCACCGGGATCACGCTGTCGCCGGAATATGTCTACGCCATCGGACCCGGCGACATGGTGCCCGACCAGAAGCGGTTCGGCGTCATCCACATGCATCGCGCCGTGCTCGAAGGCGCCTATGACATGAAGGGGGCGTTCAACAACGTCTCGCTCACACTGTCGCGCAACGCCGACAAGGACGAGGTGATGGCGCGGCTCGACAGCCTCCTCAAGCCGCATGGCGGCACCGGGGCCTATGACCGCAAGGACCACATGTCGGACGCCTTCCTCGACACCGAGCTGACCCAGCTTCGGGGCATGGCGCAGGTGATCCCGCCGATCTTCCTGTTCATCTCCGCCTTCCTCGTCAACATGATCCTGTCCCGGCTGATCGCGCTCGAACGCGAACAGATCGGCCTCTTGAAGGCCGTGGGATATTCGAACCTCACGATTGCCTGGCATTACGCCAAGCTCACGCTCATGATATCGATCGTCGGCGTGGCGATCGGCGCAGTCGCCGGCACATGGCTCGGACAGGGCATGGCGGCGCTCTACGGCGAGTTCTACTCCTTCCCGTTCCTGGTGTTCTCGCAGAAGCCAGATCTCTATGCGATCTCGATGCTGGTGACCTTCGCCGCAGCACTTGCGGGCGCCGCCAATGCGATCAGCGGCGCGGTCCGCCTGCCGCCGGCGGTGGCGATGCGCCCGCCCGCGCCGACCGGCTATCACAGCCTGTTCAGCGGCTCCTCGCAGGGCTTCCGCCTGCCGTTCTCGCAGCTCACGATCATGGCGCTGCGTCACCTGGTGCGCTGGCCGCTGCGCACCGCGCTCACCACGCTCGGCACCGCCCTGCCGGTGGCGCTGCTGATCACGTCGCTGTTCGCCTTCGATTCCGTCGACCACATGATCGACACCGTCTGGTTCCGGGCCGACCGCCAGGATGCGACGCTGACCTTCGCCGCCCAGGCATCGGAAGACGCCATAAGGGACGTGTCCCGCCTGCCCGGCGTGATGGCGGCGGAACCCTTCCGGGCGGAAGCCGCCACGCTCCGGCACGGGCACAGGTCGCGCACCATCCAGATCCTCGCCTCGGATCCCGACACCGACATCAGCCGGGTGCTTGACCGGAAGTTCGGCGCCATCCGCCTGCCGCCGGCGGGGTTGCTGCTCTCCGACCGGCTGGCCGAGCACCTCGGCCTCAAGCCGGGGGACCAGGTCGAGGTGGAACTGAGCGATGGCCAGGGCCGCCGAGTGCTGGTGCCGCTGGTGGGCCTGACCAACAGCTATGTCGGGCTGACGGCGCATATGAGCCGCGAGGCGCTCGACCGGCTGTCTGGCCAGGGCGTGCGGATTTCCGGCGCGCGGGTGCTCGTCGACGACAGCCGTCTCCGCGAGCTCTATGACGAAGTCAAGCGAACGCCCGCGATCGCCTCGGTGGCGCTGCAGGGCGTCTCGCGCGAGCGGTTCCAGGCGGTCATCGAGGAAAACATCGGCATCTCCATCACCATCTACGTGTCGCTGGCGGTGATCATCACCTTCGGCGTGATCTACAATTCGGCGCGGATCCAGCTCTCCGAGCGCGCCCGCGAACTGGCAAGCCTGCGGGTGTTCGGCTTCACCAACGCCGAGGTGTCACGGGTGCTGCTGACCGAGCTCGGCGTCATGGTGGTGCTGGCGCAGCCGCTCGGATGGCTGATCGGGCGCGGCTTTGCCGAACTCGTCGCCAAGGGGTTCGAAAGCGATTTGTTCCGGATTCCGCTTATCATCAACCCGCCCACCTATGCCGTCTCCAGCCTGGTGGTGCTGGGCGCAGCACTGGTGTCGGCGCTGATCGTGCGCCGGCGCGTCGACCGGCTCGACCTGATCCGTGTCTTGAAAACAAGGGACTGAAACCATGGCCTCTGTGCTTGTCCGAAGCCTCGCAGGATTGGCGGTCGCAGCCGCGATCGGCGGGGCATTCTATGTCGCCTTCGGCGAAACCCCGATCCTCGTCGACCTGGCCACAGTGACGACGGCTCCCATGCAGGTGACGGTCAAGGAAGACGGGGTCACCCGCATCCGCAATGTCTATGCGGTCTCCTCGCCCATCGCCGGGAACCTGGACCGGATCTCGTTCTCCGTCGGCGACCCGATCGGCGCCCGCGAGAGGATTGCCCAGATCCACCCGCTTGATCCGCCGTTCCTGGATGTGAGGACGCGGACAGAACTGATGGCGGGGATCGATGCGGCGCGGTCGAGCGTGGCCGTGGCGGAAGTGGAGCTGGTCCGCGCCCGCACGGCGCGAAACCTGGTCCGCGCCACCCACACCAGGGCGTTGAAACTCGCCGCGACCAATTTCATCTCCGAGAGCGAACTGGAGCGGCTGATGGGCGAAGTGGACCTCGCCGAGGCGCAGGTGACCTCGGCCGAGGCTATGATCGCGCTCCGGCGCGCCGAGCTCGCCAGCGCCGAGGCGAGGCTCGCCCAACCCGGGCAGACACGCATCACCGCCACCAATGGCGAATGCTGCGTCGAGATCGTCTCGCCGATCACGGGCACCATCCTTGCGCTCAACGCCAAGAGCGAACAGGCGGTCAGCGTCGGCCAGATGATCGCCGAGATCGGCGACCCCTCCGATCTCGAGATCACCGCCGACCTGCTCTCGGCGGACGCGGTGAAGGTGCGCACGGGCAGCCCGGCGGTGATCAGCGACTGGGGCGGGACGGAAGAGTTGCAGGCGCGGGTCGAGCGCATCGAGCCCTCCGCCTTCACCAAGGTCTCGGCGCTGGGGATCTCCGAGCAGCGGGTCAATGCCATCATCGCGCTGACCGCGCCGCCGCCCGAGGATCTCGGCCACGGCTTCAGGGTGATCGTCAACCTGATCACGTGGTCGGCGGACGCGGTCCTGCAGGTCCCGGTCAGCGCGCTCTACCGGGACGGCGGGGACTGGGCCGTATTCCGGATCGAGGACGGGCGGGCGCGCGTCGCGCGGATCGAGATCGGTCACATGACCGACCGCCATGCCGAGATCCTCTCCGGGCTCACGGATGGCGACCGGGTGGTTCTCTATCCCGGAGATGCGCTTGCGGATGGAAGCCTGATCGGCGACAGGGCTGCGGCACAGTGAACCCAGAGCGCAGTCCGCCCCATTGGACGCACTGCGCTCTGTCTTTGTGGATGTAGAGCATCTTGTCCGCGACGATGCGTTTCCGCCTGATCGCGGGGTGCTCTAGCTGGAAGCACCGGTCAGTCGCCTGAGCTTGGCGATCGCGGTCTCGGCGCTCTCGCCATAGGCGATGGTACCCTTGAAGACGCCGTCCTTGTCGACGAGGAACACTGACGCTGTGTGGTCCATGGTGTAGTCGCCGTCCTCGGTCGGCACCTTGGCCGCATAGACATGCCAGGCGGCGACTACCCGCGCGATCTCATCGGGGTCGCCGGTGATGCCGACGACCCGGTCGGTGAAGGCCTGGGCATAGCCCTTCATGATCTCGGGCGTGTCGCGTTCCGGATCGACCGAGATGAAGAACGCCTGCAGCGCGCGACCCTCTTCCCCCAGTGCGTCGAGCCAGCCCGCCAACTCGTAGAGCGTTGTCGGGCAGACCTCCGGGCAGCGGGTGAAGCCGAAATAGAGAAGCGTCGGCCGGCCCTCGAACGCGGCCTCGGTGATCGGCGCGCCATCATGGTCGAGCAGCGTGAAATCGGTGCCGAGCGTCATGCCGGCGGTCAGGGACCGGTCGGTGCCCTGGACCGCGTATTGCCAGGCCAGGAACCCGGCCGAGAGCAGGAACAGGGCGGCAATCGCCGCCCCTATCCCGGTTTTGATGCCGAGGCGCGGCACGGCTCAGCCGCCGTGCTTCATTTTGCCATGGTCCATCTTGCCATGGTCCATCTGGCCCTGCATGGCCTTGATGTCCTCCACCTGGAACTCAAGCTCGATCGTGCCCGCCTTCTCGAAGGTGATCGTTGCCTTGCGGATTTCGCCGTCCTTGAGCTGGCTGTCGATGCCGATGAACATGACATGGTAGCCGCCGGGCTTGAGCACGACCTCGCCGCCGGCAGGAATTTCCAGCCCGTCGGCGAGCTGGCGCATTTTCATGACGTCTCCGTCCATCGCCATTTCGTGGATTTCCATCCGTTCGGCGAAGGGCGCCTCGCCCGCGACCAGACGGTCGGCTTCCGCGCCGGTGTTGCGGATGGTCATGTAGCCGCCGGAGACTGGGGCGTTGGGCGGCGTGGCGCGCGCATAGGGGTGTTCGATCTCGAGCGAACCGAGCTTGTAGTCATGGGCGCCGGCCGCTGCCGCGGAGAGGCCGAGGAGGGCTGCGGAGAGAAGAAGAGTGATGCGGTTCATGGTGTTTGCCTTCTGATGGGCCCGGGTGATCGGGCGCGGATGGATTGAATTCATGGAACGTGACTGGACGTCCGTGGCAGCCGGGAATTCGGGAAACCGGGGAATTCCGCCGATGGCGGTCTCCGGACACAGGATCAGAGCCGCGCAAGGCGCGGCTGCCCGCCCCTGGCGGGATAATCAGGCCGTGAGGAAGGGAGGCGCGCGCGGTGACGCGCCGGGCAGCAGGACCGGATAGGCGAGCCTTGCGTCCTGGGGGACCGCAAGCCCGTCTGCGGCAATCCAGCGTGCGATCTCGAAGCCGTCAAAGGGGGACGGCAGATCGACCGCGGAGACAATGCGGCAGGCTTCACAATGGGTGGCGGCGGAGTGGTCGGCGCCGTCGTCTCCGCCGGTCAGGCAGAGGTCGGGCAGCGTGCCATCGGGCAGCACGTAGGCCGCCAGGTCTGCGGTCGAAATGGCAGGCGCCGACTCGACGGCGAGCGGACGATGGGCAAAGGCGACAAGCAGCAGCGACAGCGCGCACAGCATGCGCAGCCATCCATATCCGCCCTTGATGCGTCGTGATTTGCTCATGGCCTCAGCCCGGTACCTCATGCATGAAGCGTTATACATCCGCTGCGACGGCTGCAAGGGCCTTCGCATGGCCCTGCGTCAAGATGCGCGCGGGGGTCGCCATGCCGGAACCGTTCAGAAAATCCCGTTGGCGCGCTGGAGTTCGCGAACATAGGTCACGATCATCGCGATCCCGTCATCATCGACCCCTTCAACTGCAGGCATGTCGCCAAACGGCCAGTGATGGGCGCGCACGCCATTCCTGACCGCCAGGTAAAACGCGGCGTCGGCATGATGGCCGGATTCATAGATCTTATGGACGAGCGGCGGCGCGACACCGTCCTTTCCGGCTGCATCGGCTCCATGGCAGATGGCGCAGCTGGTCTCGAACATGGCCTTGCCCGCCGCGGCGGTTGCGCTCAATGCCGGAACTGCGACCGACACCATCGGCGCGCCGGATGGATTCAGCGGTTGGCCGTGATCCGCACTCATGTTCCAGATCAATGCACCGCCCGGAATGGCCGCGGCTGCAACCAGAAGCAATGTTCGTCTCAATTTTCGCCCTTTCATGCCGATCCCGTCCGGCGGATCCGGTGTTTGTCCGCGGCCCGAAGGCCGATATCAGGCCTTGCGGGTGATCACATAGGTCTTGCGCAGCTGCTCATGGATGGTCCACTCGCCTTCCCAGCCGAGCGGCAGCACCAGCAGGTCCCCCGCACCGATCCTGCGCGCGTCCGTGCCCTGTTTGCCCACAACCGTGGCCGAGCCGCTGAGCACATGGCAGATCTCGGAGGATTTGGTCCGGTCGGCGGAAAAGCGTCCGGGCGTGCATTCCCACACGCCGATCTTCATGAGCCCGTCGACCGAGGCCCAGAGTTCGCTCGACGCCTCGACCTGGCCTTCCGAGAAGCTTGTGGGCTTGGGGGCGAAGGCGCCCAGGTCCAGGGTGGAAAGGTCGCCGAAGCTCTTGAGGTCGATCATGGGGTCTTCCTTGATGATGGCGCCCGCGCTGGAAGGCGGAGCCGTGCTGCTCTGGAGCCGGACCGCGCGCTCGACGTGAGGCCCGACTGCCCGGCAAGCCACTCCTGGGCGACGACATCGCAACCGCCTGCATGGCGGGGTCGAAAAGTCAGGCCGCCCGGCGCCCATGCCGTTTCCGTACCCCGCCCTGGGCGGAGTGAACAGGACCAGTTTGAGAAATCAGAAGGACCATCCGACAAAGAATGAACTTCGGGGTTTGCCGTGACCGAAGCCCAATGGCCCCGTCAGACCGACGGGTCGCCGAACATCTTTCTCAGCGCGATCTTGTTGATCTTGCCGGTGGCCGTGTGGGGAATGTCGCCAACGAACGCGACCTTTTCCGGGATCCACCATTTGGCGATCTTGCCCTCCATGAAGCTGATGATCGTCGCGGCGTCTGGCGTCGCGCCCTCGCGCGGCACGACGATCAGCAGGGGGCGCTCGTCCCATTTGGGGTCGGCGACGCCGATGACGGCGGCTTCGGCGACATCGGGATGGGCGACTGCCAGGTTTTCGAGATCGATGGTGGAGATCCATTCGCCGCCCGACTTGATGACGTCCTTGGCGCGGTCGGTGATCTGCATGTAGCCGAGCGGGTCGATATGGGCGACGTCGCCGGTCTCGAACCAGCCCTGCTCGTCGAAATTGTCCGCGCCCGCGCCGCCAAAATAGGACGACGCCACCGCCATGCCGCGGACCTTGAGCCGGCCGAAGGTCTTGCCGTTCCAGGCGAGGTCCTGCTCATTGTCGTCGACCAGCTTCATCTCGACGCCGAAGGGCGCAAAGCCCTGCTTCTGCTTGAGATCGTAGAGCGCCTCGTCCTTGAGCCCGCGGTCTCGGGCTTCACCAGCTTCGCGCCCGCCATCGGCGCCGCGTGCGCAATGCCCCAGGCGTTGGCGTGGAACATCGGCACCACCGGCATGACCGTGTCGCGCGACGAGATCTCCATCGCGTCGGGCCGGGTCACCATCATCGCATGCAGGACATTGGAGCGGTGGGAATAGAGCACGCCCTTGGGATTGCCCGTGGTTCCCGAGGTGTAGCAGAGCGCCACGGCGTCTGTCTCGTCGGCTGAGAACCAGTCCTGGCCCGCAGGCGCCTCGGCGATCCAGTCCTCATAGGCGACCGCGCCGGGCAGCGCGGTCTCGGGCATGTGGGCGGCATCGGTCAGCACCACGACCCGCCTGAGGCCCGGGACCAGCGGCGCGATCTTTTCCATCAGCGGCCCGGCCAACGCCACACGACACCCCTCCCGTTGTGTCTCGTCATCACGATAGAATGTCAATCCTTCTCGTGTCAACAGGCAAAATGGATTGTACTGTGCAATACGATATGCGGGATCCGGCCGCCTCTTCGCGCAGGATCGGCGCATCATAAAGGCCTCGGGTAATGTTATCTAATGAAACCATTTTTGCGTATTGACACTCTTTGGCGGCTTGGATATCTCTTGAGAGAGGATACGGGGAGGAGAAAATCATGACAACTTTCAAAGTTGGCAATGTCACCATCCGCCGGATCGAGGAAGTGCTGGAACTCGGGTATCCGCCCGAATTCATGCTTGTCGGCTTCGATCCCGCGATGCTGGCCCGCCACCCCGTCGCCGCCGACAGCCGGTTCTACGACAAGGCCAGCGGCCGCTCCTGGAGCAGCATTCATTCCTGGCTCCTCGAGATCGACGGCAAGAAAATCCTGATCGACACCTGCTCGGGCAACGGCAAGGCGCGGGCGCTGCCGATCTTCCAGCGCTTTCACATGCTCGACCTGCCCTATCTCGACAATCTCGCCGACGCGGGCGTCTCGCCGGAAGACATCGACATCGTCTTCTGCACGCATCTGCACATTGACCATGTCGGCTGGAACACGCGCCGCGACGGCGACAACTGGGTGCCGACCTTCCCCAATGCGCGCTATATCTTCGGCCGCGGCGAATACGAGCACTGGACCGGCGACGGCAAGGGGCCCGTGGTGTTTCCCGACAACGCCGCCGTCATCGATGACAGCGTGGCTCCGATCGCCGATGCCGGCATGATGGAGCTGATCAATGCCGGCGAGGAGATCGTGCCGGGGCTTCGCGTCGAAGCCGCGCCGGGGCACACGATGGACCAGCTGATCGTCAAATATGACTCCGACGACGGCAGCTTCGTCATCTCGGCCGATGTCCTGCACCATCCCGTCCAGGTCTACGAGCCGTTCATCACCAGCCGGTTCTGCGAGTATCCGGACCTGGCCGAAAAGACACGGCGCGACCTGCTCGCCTATTGCGCCGACCGCGATGCGCTGCTGCTGCCGATGCATTTCGGCGCGCCGCATGCGGGCCGCGTGGCGCGCACTTCGACCGGATATGAATTTGTGCCGGAAGCGGCAGACGAAGCACCTGCCAGCCTGAAAATGATGCGATCCTGACCGCGCCACGTGCCCAAAGCACCGTGCCGGACCGGGACGCAAGACTGCCAAGATAAGGAAGCAAGAGACCATGGGCTATACGATCACCGAGAAGATCCTCGCACGGGTATCGGGTCTTGACCATGTCAAGGCAGGCGACGAGGTCATGGCCAAGCCCGACTTCATCACGGCCTATGATTTCCCCGGCTACACCGACGTCTATTTCAAGCAGATGAAGGAGGATTTCGGCATCGAGCGCGTGGCCGAGCCCGAGCGTATCGCCATGTTCATCGATCACATGGTGCCCGCCGCCACGCCCAAGGAAGAAGAGCTGCATATCGTCACCCGCAAGTGGTGCGCGGAAAACAACGTGCCGCTGTTCGAGCGCAAGGGCATCGGCCACCAGGTGGCGTCCGAAGTGGGCTATGCTGTGCCCGGCGCCTTCGTGGTTCATTTTGATGGCCACATCAGCCAGTTGGGCACCTTCGGGACGCTCGCGATGGGCATCCGCCGCAACCTGCTCGAGGCGCTGGTCAACGAGAAGATCTCGATCAAGGTGCCTCATACGGTGCGCGTCAACCTGACCGGCACGCTGTCCAAGGGCGTGCTGGCGCGCGACGTATTCCACCATCTCGTCCGCGAGATGGGTCCGGCCTCATGCCGGTTCCAGGTGCTGGAACTGGGCGGCCCCGGCATGGCCCAGCTGACGACCGAGGGACTGCAGACCATCACCGGGCTTGCCATGTTCACCGGCGCCGTCACCGCGATAGTCAATCCGGACCAGGCGCGGCTCGACTACGCCCTGCCCCGCGCCCGCAAGAAGCTCGAGCCGGTCTACAGCGACGCGGATGCCGACTACGCCAAGGTCTACGAGATCGACCTCGACGCGCTCGAGCCTCTGATCGTGATCCCGCCGACGCCCGCCAACTCGCGCAATCTCAGCGAATATCTGGGGCTCGAGCTCACCAACGGCTATCTCGGCTCCTGCGCCTCGGGGCGGCTCGAGGATCTCGAGATCGCCGCGCGGATCCTGCAGGGCAAGCAGGTGGCGCCGGGCTTCCAGCTCAACGTGGTGCCCACCAGCAACGAGATCATGGTGGCGGCCAGCCGCGCCGGCTATCTCGCCACCCTGACCGAAGCCGGGGCCTTTGTCTCGGCGCCGAGCTGCGACTATTGCTTCGGCCGCATGGGCGCCATGTCGGCCAACCAGCGCGCGGTGTCGACCGGCACGCTCAATGTGCGCGGCCGCATGGGCAGCCCGGACTCCGAAATCTATCTGTGCAGCGCGGCCACGGTCGCTGCATCCGCGTTGGAAGGCAAGATCGCCGATCCACGCAAGTATCTGTGAGGATTTGGACATGGCGTTGGAAAACCTGCGCGGGCGCGTGGCCTTCATCTTCGAGGAAATCAATTTCGACGTGGATCAGATCGTCGGTGTGAAGAACATCAAGATCACCGACATCGACGAACTCGCCGCCGCCGCCATGCAGTCCTACGATCCGGATTTCCGCAGTGTCGTGCGGCCGGGGGACCTGCTCGTGGGCGCCGACAATTTCGGCTACGGCCACCCGCATTACCCGCCGATGCGCGCCATGCGCCACATCGGCATCGCCGGCGTGCTGGCGGAATCATTTTCACCGGGATACTGGCGCGGCGAAATCTCGATGGGATTCCCGCAGGCCACCTGCCCCGGGATCCTGGGCCTGGTCGAGCGCTGGGACGAGATCGAGATCGACTGGGCCGCCAACGAAGTGCGCAACCTCACCAAGGGCGGCAGCCTGCCGATCGATCCGCTGTCGAACGCGGACCGCGCCATGCTCGATGCCGGCGGCCTGATTGGCTATCTCCAGGGCAAGCGGCAACCCGCGGCCTGAATCCCCTCAAGAACAGGATTTCTCCATGTCCCACGGACCAAGCAACGACTATCGCGACCGCGTTCTGGCGCAGCAGACCGTGTGGGCCGCCGGCGCCTATGACGCATTCTCAGCCAAGATGATCGAGCGCGCAGGGTTTGACGCGGTCATGACCAGCGGCTTTGGCGTGTCGGCGTCGCTGCTCGGCATGCCCGATGCCGAACTCTACACCATGACCGAGAATGCGGGTGTCGTCCGCAATGTCGCCAATGCGGTCAAGATCCCGGTGATCGCCGACATGGACACGGGCTACGGCAATGCCATCAACGTCATGCGTTCGGTCCGGGAATTCGAGAGTGCCGGCACCTCGGCCATCATCATGGAAGACCAGATGGCGCCCAAGCGCTGCCCGATCTGCGTGAGCGGCGTGGAGACCATCGGCATGGAGGAAGCGGTCAAGAAGATCGAGGCGGCGGTGGAAGCGCGGCGCAACCCCAACATGCTGATCATCGCCCGCACCGATGTGGATACTGTCCCCGAAGCCATTCGTCGCGCCAAGGCCTATGTCGCCGCCGGCGCCGACGTGATCCAGCCGATCAGCAACACGTTCAAGGATCTCGACGGGCTGAAGACGCTGCGCAAGGAAACCGGCGTGCCGCTGTCGCTGCAGATTCTGGGCTGGCTCGAACGCGACCTGACGCCCGAGCAGATCGCAAGCGTGGCCGGCATGGCGACCTTCGCCCTGGTGCCGCTGATGACGGCGGCCGCGGCGCTCGAGAAGAACCTCGCACAGCTGGCGCGCGACAAGACATCAAGGAACCTCCCGCTCGAGCGCATGGATCATCACCAGTTCATCGACCTGATCGGCTTCCCCGAGATCGAGCAGCTGCAGCTCAGGTTCCTCGAGCAGGCGTGATCTTGCCGGCGTTCGGAGCGGTCCGGTCGGCGCCAGGCCAGACGGACCGGCGCCGGTGACGTGAGGACGGCAACGCTCGTCTCCCGCTTCCGGCCGCAACCGCCCTGCAGGGTAGCCTCGCTGGCACGGGGCCATGGGACGAATAAGACTTGCCCGGAGCTCGCGGTATGGTAGTGACGCGCGGTCTGCTATCTCCATCAGGTCACAAGAATGAAGCCGCACCAGAGGATTTTCTTTACTCAGTTCGCGGTGGCCGTCTGCCTGGCAGCACTTTTGGCGCGCCTGCCGGACATTCAAATCGACTTCGGATTGAGCGAAGGGCAACTCGGACTGCTGCTGCTTTGCCTGTCCGCGGGCGTGCTTTCGGGCCTCACCTTTTCAGTGCCGGTCATAGAGAGGCTCGGGGCCCGAACCTCAGCGTATCTGTCCGTTTTCGGAACGTCGATACTGCTGGCTTTCGTCCCCTCCATGCCCTCCGCCTCGCTCGCCGCCGTCCTGCTGTTCGGCTCGGGCCTCTTTCTCGGCATGTTCGAAGTCAACTCCAACATTGAGACGGACCGGCACGAGGCGGTGCTGGGTTACCGGATCATGAGCAGAGCCCACGGACTCTGGAGTGTCGGGTTCTTCCTGTCCGCACTGGCGGCCGCCGGGTTCCGGCACTTTGCGGTCAGCGTCGAACTCCACATGGCCATCGTCGTCCTCTCCATTCTGTCTGTTGCGGCGGTTATCTTCTCCAGGATCGAGAACGCGCCGTTGCGGGCGTACAGTCAGGTCGGCATCCAGCCGCTCATTGCGCTGCCGACTCTGGCCATGCTGCCGCTTTGCCTGATCGGCGCGGCACCGCTGTTTGCCGAAGGCGCGAGCGTGGATTGGTCGGCGATCTACATGCGCGACGTGTTCGCCGTAGCACCCTTCACCGGCGGTCTGGCGCCGGCCATTTTCTCGTTTTCCATTGCTGCCGGCCGGCTCCTCATGGACCCGGTGGTGGATCGCTACAATTCGCAGAATGTCGCGGTCACGCTGTTGGCCGTGACGGCTGCGGGCCTGGTGATCGTCGCCACGGCGGCACATGAATATGTCGCGCTCGCCGGGTTCGGGCTGATCGGGATCGGATGCTCGTCGGTCTACCCGCTGGCCATTTCAGCCGCCGCCCAGCGGACTGACAGACCCGGCGCGATCAATGTCGCAGCGCTGAGCCAGACCACATTCGTCGTCTTCTTCCTGGGACCGCCACTTCTGGGGTTTGCGGCGGAACATTTCGGGGTTCGAACATCCTACTGGCTGGTCGTTCCCGTCGTGTTGTCGGCCATGCTGGTCACGAAGACCTTGAGCCGGTAGCTGCGCACGGTACCCGGCCCGGACGGCGGTCAGCCGAGATAGGCTGCGAGCACTTCCGGGTTTTCGCGCAGGGCCTGCGGGTTGCCCTCGACGACGATCTCGCCGCGCTTGATGACGTAGCCATAGTCGCAGACCGACAGCGCGATTGCCGCGTTCTGCTCGACCACGAGGATGGTCTGGCCCTGCTTGTTCAGCGCCACGATGGCCTCGAACACCACGTCGACAAGGGAGGGTGCGAGCCCCATCGACGGCTCGTCGAGCAGCAGCACCCGCGGCTCGGTCATCAGCGCCCGGCCGATCGCCAGCATCTGCTGTTCGCCGCCGCTGAGAAGGCCCGATGGCTGGGTGCGCCGTTCCTTGAGCCGCGGGAACAGGTCGAAGACGCGGGCGAGCGTGTCGCCGGTTCCCTTGCGGCCGGAAAACCGGCTCAGCATCAGGTTTTCCTCCACCGTCAGCGGCGCCACCACCATGCGGCCTTCCGGCACCAGCGCCAGGCCGGCCCTCACCACATTGTGCAGCGCGAGCTTGGAGATGTTCCTGCCGTCGAGCATCACGCTGCCGCCGATCGGGCGATGCAGGCCCGCGATGGAGCGCAGCGTGGTGGACTTGCCTGCGCCGTTCGACCCCAGGATGACGCTGAGCGAGCCAGATGCGACCGTCAGGTTGATACCCTGGACCGCGCGAATGGCGCCGTAGCTGGCGGTGAGATCAGTGACCGAGAGCATCGCGCTTCTTTCCGAAATAGGCAGTCTGGACATCGGGATTGTCGATGCAGCTCCGGGGCGTGCCCTCGGCCAGCAGTTGCCCGAAATTGATGACGGTGCAGGTCTCGCAGAACTCGGTCACCAGGCTGATATTGTGCTCGACCATCAGGATGGTCAGGCCGCTGTCGCGCAGCTCGTGCACCAGCTTGCCGATGTCGCTCGCCTCGGCGTGGTTCATGCCCGCCGTCGGCTCGTCGAGCAGCAGCAGCTTCGGATCGGAGCCGAGCGCGCGGGCGATCTCGATGCGCCGCTGCTCGCCATAGGAGAGCGTTTCCGCGAGCTCATTGGCGCGGTCGGCCATGCCGACGCGCTCGAGGAGATGCATCGCAGTGGCGCGCGAGGCCTTCCATTTCCGCCGCGCATCGGCGGTTCCCAGGAAGGAGGCGAACAGGCTGGTGCCCCGACCGAGATAGCAGCCGGTCAGCACCTGCTCGAGCACAGACATGCCGCTGAACAGCCGCACATTCTGGTAGGTCCGGCTGATGCCCAGGGCAGCGATCTGGTGCGGCTCGAGCGTGTCGGTGCGCTTGCCCTCGAACAGGATCTCGCCGCTCGACACATCGAACAGGCCGGTGATCAGGTTGATGACCGTGGTCTTGCCTGCGCCATTGGGGCCGATCAGGCCATGCACGGTGCCCTTGGTAACCGTCATCGACAGGTTGTTGACCGCGGTGACGCCGCCGAACTGCTTGACCACGTTGCGGAGTTCGTGAAGCACGGTGCCTTCTGGACTAGTCATGGGCCTGTCCTGTCGTGGTGCGCGCATGCTTGTGCGCGGCGTCGAACTCCGCCTGCGCCGCCTGCTGGCGCTGGCGCGCGGCCTTGCGAAGCCCGCGAGCGCGCGGATCGATCAGCCCGCGCGGCAGATAGATCATGATCACCAGCAGAACGATGCCCTTGGCGATGTCCTGGATCTCGGGCAGCACGGCCTGGGTGATGGTCGGCAGCGCCGTGAACACGAAGGCGCCGACGATCGGGCCGAACCAGAAGAAGGAGCCGCCGAGCACGGTCGAGGCGATCATGGTGAAGGCCACGCCAAGGTAGAACGTGTCGGCCGAGATATATTGCAGCGTCGTG
>NZ_JAUXOD010000067.1 GCF_030682515.1 Hoeflea sp.
CGGGCGGAGGCCACTGAAGAGGGGCAGGTGGATGAGCCAACCTCCGTGTCTTGCGAGGCCGCCGCCTGTCGGATGGGGACACCGTCCGGCGAGTTCCGGGCCGCGCGCTGTCAGCGCCACCCATACTTTACTCATACCAGAGGCACTGCCCCGCGCGGCCCTCCGGATTTCGATTGTCACATCCCGGCGGCGTTTGCCGCGCGGCGCTGCGGACGGCTGAGCTGGTGACGATGCCGGGCGATGTCGGGGACAGTTTACTTTTTCGGGCGTCGCCCGAAAAAGTAAACTGTCCCCGACCTTCCGACCTTCCTGACCTTCCACTGACCCCCGGTCCTATCCCTCGTTTCGTCCTCCTCGGTCCCCGAGCCGAGGAAGACGACGGTGGGAGCGAGGACCGACGGCGAGGGCTGGGTGGCGGGTCGGGCTTGAGCGGGCCCCAGGCGCTGCCCCTTGCCCCCGGGCGCCACCACCTGCCGCATTCGCCCTTGCATCGCACCCTTTGCCTGTGGCACCTCTCGGGCCACACGATCAAACAGGAGACCATGATGAGCCGAGACCACGCCACCGCCCTGATCCGCCGCTATCTCGCCGCGTTCAATGCCAAGGATTCGGACGGCATGCTCGACTGCCTGACCGACGACGTGATCCACGACATCAACCAGGGCGGCCGGGAGATCGGCAAGGAGAAATTCCGCTGGTTCAACGCCAAGATGAGCCGGCACTACGACGAGGAACTGGGCGACATCGCCATCATGGTGGACGAGCATGGCGGCCGCGCCGCGGCCGAATTCACCGTGCGCGGCACCTATCTTTCCACCGACGAAGGCCTGCCCGAGGCCAATGGCCAGCGCTATTCGCTGCCCGCGGGCATCTTCTTCGAGATCGACGACGGGCTCATCAGCCGGGTGACGATGAGCTACAATCTGCCCGACTGGATCGCCAAGGTCAAAGCCGGCTGAGGCGATGACGGCTGCCTCCCAAGCCCTCGAATTCTCGGTGCTGACGGCGGGCGAGACCGGCGCCGCGCTCGAAGACCTGGCGCGGCTCAGGATCGCGGTGTTTGCCGCCTGGCCCTATCTCTACGAGGGCGATGCGTCCTATGAACGGGGCTACCTCGCCCGCTTCGCCGCCTCGCCCGGCGCGGTGATCGTCGCCGCACGCGACGCTGAGGGCCGCATGTTGGGGGCGGCGACAGCCGCGCCGCTTGCCGATCACGCCCAGGACTTCGCCGCGCCCTTCGCCCGCGCCGGTCTCGATCCCAAGGAGTTCTTCTACCTGGCCGAATCGGTGCTGCTGCCCGAATTCCGGGGGCAGGGGGCGGGACGGCGGTTCTTCGAAATGCGCGAGGCGGCGGCCCGCGCGCAAGGGTTTTCGCGCGCGGTCTTCGCCGCGGTCGAGCGGCCCGCCGACCATCCCGCCCGGCCCGCCCACTACCTGCCTCTCGACGCCTTCTGGCTGAGGCTCGGCTACCGTCCGTTCGAGGGCCTCAAGGCGGCGTTCTCCTGGCGCGATATCGGCGAGGCGGGCGAAAGCGTGAAACCGCTGCAGGTCTGGGGCAAGGCGCTGTGAGACACGCGCTGCACGCCGAGGCTCGCGAATTTTTGTTGCGGAACGCCGCGGTGGCCGATTACCCTTTGGCACCGCAACCGGAGAGGATCTGTCATGGCGTCGATCAAGTGCACCGCAATCGCAACCTTGATGCTGCTTTCGCTGGCGGTAGCGGCAAGGGCCAATGATTCCACCGCGGAACTGAGAACCGGCGGCCTGGTCTTCGTGCAGACCGAGGCGATCTCCATGGTGGAGGAAAGGCTCTATATCTCGCCCCGCGAGGTGCGGGTGGACTACAGGTTCCGCAACCTGACCGACACCGACGTCGAGGCGCTGGTGGCGTTCCCGGTTCCCGACATCGTCAGCGGGTACGAGATCGTCGCGGTCGATCCCGACGCAGGGGACAATTTCCTGGGCTTCGAGACCAGCCAGGACGGCCGGCCGATCAAGGCGGAACTGCAGCAGCAGGCCACCGTCAGCAATGTCGACCTGACCGCGGAACTGGTGGCGGAAAACATCCCGCTGATGCCGGGCGCGGAGGCGACCGGCGCAGCACTGTCGAGGCTCGGGCCTGAGGCGGTCGAGCGGTTTGTCGGGCTTGGCCTCGTTCGCGTCGAGCAATGGGACGACGGCAGCGGCATGAAGGATCATATCGTGCCGCTCTGGACCCTGAAATCGGTCTATTGGTGGAAGACCGTCTATCCGGCCGACAGCGAGGTGAGCGTCAGCCACCGCTACACAACCAGCGTCGGTGGCACGGTCGACGTGACCTATCTCGACGAGAATGGCGAGCCGCGCGGCGAGCGCTTCGCTGAGTACGAGAAGCGGTACTGTCTCGACGACGCCATGGTGCGGATCGCAAAGAAGAGCCGCAAGGCCTCGATGGAGACCGGAACCCCGCTCTATGTCGAGAACTGGATTTCCTACATCCTGATGACCGGCAACAACTGGGCCGGGCCGATCGGCTCGTTCACGCTGACCGTCGACAAGGGCGATCCGAAAAACGTGGTCAGCTTCTGCGGCGAAGGCGTGACCAAGACCGGGCCGACGACGTTCGAGATGACGAAGACCGATTTCTATCCCGATCGCGATCTCGAGATCCTGCTGCTGGTCCCGGCCCCCTTCTGATCCCGCTTCCTGGCCGCCCGGCGCGGAAAGTTCCCCTCCGACGCAAGACAAGGTGAGCGGGGACGCCGCGGCGCCGCCGCAGCATCGACCCGCACGCGCAGGGCCGGCCGTGGAGCAGGGGCGCGCGATGAAGGAGAAGGGGCGTCGGCCCGCTGCTGCCGGCTGAACGCAGGATGAACGGCCGGTTCCGATTCGGTTCAGGCAGGGCGGACTAGGGTCAAGTCAATCGATCGGGACAGCCGGTTGAGACCGCACCCATCCCACGGCGCCGCTGCCGCCAAACCAGGAGAAACGCCATGACCAAGATTTTCCGCAACGCCCTTGCCGCCCTCGTTGTCGCAACCGCCGGCCTCGCCGCCTCCGCGCCGGCCGCCACCGCCGGCGGCGTCGGCTTCGAACTGTCGATCGGCGGCCCCGGCGGGTCCTTCGTCGTCCGCGATGACCGGCACGGCGGCTGGGATCGTGGCCGGGGCCGCGACCACGGCTGGGACCGCGGCCGGGGCCGGGATCACGGCTGGGACCGCGGGCGCAGCTTCTGCGACCCCTACCATGCCGTCGCGAAGGCCCGCGACATGGGCGTGCGTCGCGCCGAAATCGTCCGCGGCGGTCCGCACCGGATCGTCGTCGAGGGCTACCGCCATCACCGCCCGGTTCGCGTCGCCTTCGCCAATGAGCGTCATTGCCCGGTGATCGGCTTCCGCCGCTGAACCGGCCCGATCCCGAAACAGCAAAACCCCGGGACGGCAAGTCCCGGGGTTTTGCCATGCAAGCAATGCGAGCCAGACGCCTACTGGACGATTTCCCAGGTGACGCTGACGGTGACGCGGTATTCGTTCTCGCCGGCTGCCATCGGCACCGAGGAATCGGCCTTGGGCGCGGCCATCGCCATCTCGGCGCGCATCATCGGCATCGGCGGCGGCGCATAGGAATTCTCCGAGACCTGTGAGATGCGGCCGAGCGACACGCCGAGCGCCTCGACCATCGCCTCGGCCTTGGCTTTCGCCTTGGCGATGGCGTCGAGCCGGGCGGTCTCGCGGACCGTGTCCTGGTCGTCATTGGTGAAGATCACGTCGCCGCCCTGGTTGACGCCGAGGCTGACCGAGCTGTCGAGGATGGCGCCGAGCCGGCTCAGATCGCGGATGCGGACGCTGAGCGTGTTGGCGACCGTGTAGCCGGTGATCCTGGGCTGTTCGGTGCCGGTCTGGTTCTGCGGATAGACCCAGCGCGGCTGGATCGAAAACGCCCCGGTCTGCAGGTCGCGCTCGGCGATGCCCTCCTGTTTCATCGCCGCCAGCACCGCTTTCATCGCCTCGTTGTTGGCGTCGAGGGCCTCGCGCGCGGTCTCGGCCTCGCGCAGCACGGTGAGCGAGACCAGCGCCATGTCGGGTGCCGCCGCCGCCACGCCTTCGCCCGACACCGAGATCAGCCCGGGCCGGGGCGTGGCCGAATCCTCGGCGAAAGCCGCAAGCGGCGCTGCAAACAGGCTCGCGGCGAGCACGCCCGCGACAAGCGCACGGCGGCGGGTGGAGAAACTCAAGGTCATGATAGGCTCCGATCTGATGCGTGACGTCCCTGTGGGCAGATGTTTGGCGCGCGATTGTGGACGCATTGCGGCGGCGCGGCGCGGGCCTTGGGCCGCTTGTGATCGCGCCTGAATTGGGCTAAACGGCTCACGTCCGGACTGCCAGTCCGGCCGGGGCCTGCACCGCCCGCGCCTTCCTGCCGCTCGCGCGGTCCCGGGCGCCCGCACAGACTCCCGGGCCTGTAGCTCAATGGTAGAGCCGGCGGCTCATAACCGCTTGGTTGCAGGTTCGAATCCTGCCGGGCCCACCAAACTTTCTTCGGTCCATTCCGAAGACATGAATTACATTTGATACCGGAGAGATGGTTTACACTCTTTCCGGGGCGAATGGGTTTGTTGCAGGTTCGACCCTGTCCTGTTTATCATCAAAGAAGCCGATATCGTAGTGAACCGCCCCGGGTTTGCCGGAGGCTCCAACTTCTGAGAGAGTGGAGCCATTATGAGCAAGACAACGAACAAGTTTTCACCTGAAGTCCGCAACCGTGCCATTCGCATGGTGTTGGACCATGAAGCCGAGCATCCATCA
>NZ_JAUXOD010000084.1 GCF_030682515.1 Hoeflea sp.
CCGGCGACGAATATGCGGGCCTGTCGGAAACCTGCCTGTTCTACATCGGCGGCATCATCAAGCACGCCAAGGCCATCAACGCCTTCACCAACCCCTCGACCAACTCCTACAAGCGTCTGGTCCCGGGCTATGAAGCACCGGTGCTGCTCGCCTATTCGGCGCGCAACCGTTCGGCCTCCTGCCGCATTCCGTTCGGCTCATCGCCCAAGTCCAAGCGCGTCGAAGTGCGCTTCCCGGATCCGACTGCAAACCCGTACCTCGCCTTCGCCGCCATGCTGATGGCCGGCATCGACGGCATCAAGAACAAGATCCATCCCGGCAAGGCCATGGACAAGGATCTCTACGACCTGCCGCCGAAGGAACTCAAGAAGATCCCGACCGTCTGCGGTTCGCTGCGCGAAGCGCTCGAGAACCTCGACAAGGATCGCAAGTTCCTCACCGCCGGCGGCGTCTTCGACGACGACCAGATCGATGCCTTCATCGAGCTGAAGATGATCGAGGTCATGCGCTATGAGATGACCCCGCACCCGATCGAGTTCGACATGTACTACTCGTCGTAATCGCCCGAGCCCCGGGCCGCTCAGGCGGCCCGGACCGGAACGACCCATCAAGACCCACGAAAACACCGGCGAAACCAACAGGCTTCGCCGGTGTTTTTATGAGCAACACCTAATATATGGCGTCAGTTCTTCAGGCGCTGCTTGAGCAGGTTGAGGTATTCTTCATTGGCGTCGGCGGGCGCGGCGGCCGCGGCCGGCTTGGTGCAGGCGGGCGCATACTCGAGCGCCATGCCGGCCTTGACGCAGGAACCGACCTGCCAGCCCGGCGGCAGCGCCGTCAGGTCCACCTGTTTCCATTTCGGATGCCCGGTCTCGCGCAGCTGGTCCATGCCGCCCAGAACCAGCGCCGAGAAATCGGAAACGGTCCTGCAGCTTTCCCGGTGATAGGCGTTGCGCCTGGGATCGTAGTCATAGGTCATCAGCACTGCCTTGACGGCGACCAGATCGACCGGGTCGGCCTGGAAATCATAGGTGTTCGCGGCAAGGCTGGCCTTCGTGTAGGTGGCGAGCAACGGCGCCTCGGTGATCGGCAGGAGATGGAACTTTGACGGATCGATGCCGGCATCGGCAAACAGCGACGCCGGCGCGCCGGCCACGTAGAAGAAGGCGTCGATCTCGCCGGCCTTCAGCTTCGGCAGCGCCTGGTCCGGATTGAGCAGCACCCGTTCCTCAGCCTCGACCTGCAATATGTCGAGGATCAGCGACGCGGTGAGGAACGTGCCGCTGTCCTTGACGCCGACGGCGACCTTACGGCCGCCAAGATCCTTGAGTGTGGCGATGTCGGTGCTGGCCAGCACATGCACCTCCTCATTGTAGAGTGGGAACATGATCTTGACCCCGCGCACCGCCTCCTGGATCTCGGCATCATTGGCCTCGAAGGTCTTCAGGTACTCGAGCAGGTCGCTCTGGACGATGCCGAACTGGGTGTTGCGCCGGTTGCGCACGCCGACGAAATTCTCGAGCGAGCCGGCGCTCTCGACCACATTCAGCGTCAGGCCGCATTGAGCCCCGAGCCCGGCGATGTCCTTGCCGATGCGGATATAGGTGCCGGTCGGCCCACCGGTCATGATGTTGCGTTCGAACTCGGCCGACTGGCTGGCGCCGGCCACGACCATCACGGCACTGGCAGCCAGAACCAGGTTTCGGAACAGGGTGGCAACGGTTTTCAAGGGCAGTCTCCTCGTGTCAGCAGTCGCTGTTCAGGTCTCGGATCAGGTTGCGCAAAGTCAGGATCGGCACCCGGTTGAACACAGCTTCCAGCGCCGTGGTCACGCACTCGCCCTGTATCAGCCGCTCCGTCAGCATCTGGCGTTCGGCTCCGGTCAGCGAGCCTATGCCCGGCGCCGACCGCAAGGCGGCGGCAACGGCGTCAGGATCCCGCGGGGCAAGTACAGCGCTGTCCGGAGCGGCTGCGGTCACAGGCGTCTCGGGTTCAGGCGGTTGCGCGGTGACTTCCGGCTCGGCACCGGCTGGAGGCTGCACAGCCTCGCGCGCTGCCAGCGCGGCGGTCAACTCGCGTTCAACCTCCGCAAGCCGGGTTTCAAGCTCGTAAATCCGGACTGTATCGGCAGCTTTTGCCTCTTGGGCCGCTCTGGCTTGAGCATTGAGCTTTGCCTGGTCGGCAAGCATGAACATCGATTTCCGCTGCAGGCGATCCCGATCCGCGGTCAGTTGCGGCAGGACCTCATTTTGCAGCCGTGCAAGTTCAGCCGATAGGCGCGTCTGTTCCACGCCCGCATCCTGTCGCAGCGCGTCACGTTCGGCTTCGAGCGTGGCCAGAGTGGATCTGAGGGCTTCGTTTTCGGCCGTCAGCGAATCGCGTTCCCGGTTGAGCGCTTCGAGGGCTGCGGCGACGTCATCGGACGGCTGAGCCTCGCTGGAGACTGCCGCCAGCTTCTCCGCCATGGCGTCGAGATCAGCTGCCTGGCGGGCAACCTGCGCCTTGAAGTCCTCGACCTCGGCAGCCCTTTCAGCCTGTTCGGCGCGGGCGTCCTCGAGATCCTGCAGGGCGACGCCCAGGGCCTCGTTCAGCCGGGCGAGTTCCGGGGTTGGCGTATCTGGCGGCGTGCCGATGTCCGGCTGGGTCAACAGTCCTGGCTGGGTAAAGCGGAACGCGGCATAGCCGCCTCCAAGCCCCAGCGCCAGCGACAGGATCATGACGACAAGGATCAGCCCGGCGCTTCCCCGTCTGCCGCCAGACTGAAAACTGCTGTCCCTGCCCCACTGACTGGCCAATTCCGTGCCTTTCGAAGCTGCGCATGCCTTAGACCAGTGCCGCGCAAGCAACCTGGTCGAGGCGCATGGCAGAAGAGGACCTGCCAGCGTCTGTCAGATAAGTGCCAAAATCTGACCGGAAAGGGGTACCGTTAAATAACCAGTCACGCAAGCAGACCAGGAGCCGCGCGCTGGTGGCCTCGGCACGCGTTCCAGGGGGAACCGCGACACCAAACGAGACGGGGCGGATCATGGATCCACCCCGTCTTTTGAAGCTCACTGGAGGTGAGATTGCTTATTTCTTCGTCTGGCTGCCGATGAAGTCGCGCACGATGCGGACGATGCCGCGGCCGAGCACGGTGTCGAGCGCGGTGATGAACTCGTCGACATGCTCGCGGCCGCAGATCAGCGGCGGCTCGAGCCGGATGACGTTGCGATTGTATTCGGTGAAGGCCACCAGCACATTGTGGTCGCGCAGGAGCTCTGCCCCGACAAAGCCCGACAGCGAGCCCTTGAGCTTGTCGTCAAGCAGCGCCACCATAGGCCTCAAGAGCGCCGGCAGGGTCTGGCTGAAATCCTGGAACTCGAGCCCGACCATGAAGCCGCGGCCGCGCACATCCTTGATGATCTGCGGGTACTTGTCCTTGAGCCCGTTGAGCCGCTCGATCAGATAGGCGCCGACCCGCTCGGCATTGCCGATCAGGTCCTCGTCATACATGATGTTGAGGCCTTCGATCGCGGTGACGCAGGCCTCGCCGATGCCGCCGAAGGTGGCCTGGGCGTGGATCATCGCGGTCTTGGGCGTGCCATAGGCCTTCATGTAGACCTTGCGCGAGGCGATCATCGCCGCCATCGCGGTCTTGCCGCCGCCCAGAGACTTGGCGAGCGCCGTGACGTCGGGCACGACGCCGGCCTTCTCGAAGGCGAAGAAATGGCCCGAGCGGCCCATCCCGCACTGGACCTCGTCGGCAATCCACAAGACGCCATGCTTGTCGCAGAGCGCGCGCAACTGCTGCCAGAATTCAACCGGCGCCTCGATGATGCCGCCGCCGCCCTGGATGGTCTCGAGCACGATGACGCCGATCTCGGGGTCGCTCTCGAAAGCCTTGCGGATCGCCTCGATGTCGCCGAACGGCACCTTGACGGTGTTGCCGGTGAGCTGGAACTCACCGCGATAGAGCTCGGAGTCGGTAAGCGACAGCACGCCCTTGGTCTTGCCGTGGAACGAGTTCGCCGCATAGACGATCTTCGGACGCTTGGGACCGGCGGCGCGTTCGGCCACCTTGATCGCGGCTTCCATGGCTTCCGATCCGGACGAGCCCAGGAACACCATGTCGAGATCACCCGGCGCGATCGCCGCCAGATTCTTGGCCAGCGCCGAGGCGTACTGGCTCATGAAGGCGATGGCGATCTCGTGCCGGTCCTCGTCCTGGAAATCCTTGCGCGCCTTGATGATGCGCGGATGGTTGTGGCCGAAGGCGAGCGAGCCGAAGCCGCCGAAGAAATCGAGGATCTTCCGGCCGTTCTGGTCGGTGTAGTACATCCCGGACGCGGTCTCGATCTTGACCTTGTGGAAGCCCAGAAGCTTCATGAAATGCAGCTGTCCCGGATTGATGTGATCCTTGAACATCTCCGTCATGTCAGTGAGCGACATCGCCTTGGCGTCGGCGACGCTGAGCAGGTCGGGGCGGCGCGGCGCCTTGGGTGCGGTCATCGTGCCGGCTCCGCTGTCACCTTCGGACAGGGGCGGCGCTTCGACGGTGACGCGGCTGGGTGTATCAAGCATGGTTCTGGCTCCCTCAAAGCGATTATTCGGCCGGTGCGACCTGGGCGGAAGCGGACGAACCGCCGCGCGCCTTTGTGGCGTGATATTCGTCATAGGCGGCGATCAGCATGTCCTCGTCGCGGTACTGCGGCACCCAGCCGAGCTGGCGCTCGCCCTTGGAGACATCGAGCACGCAGTTCTCGTCGGCAATCAGATATTGTTCCGGATCCATGATCGGCAGGTTGATCAGGTCGAACAGGTCGAGCGTGCGCTTGACCGCCCAGCCCGGCGTCGGGATCAGGAACGATTTCGAGCCGGCATGCTTGATCAGGTCGCCCAGCAGCCTGCGCACGGGCGGCGGGTTGAGCGAACCCAGATTGTAGGCCTCGTTGGGCACGCCCGCCTTCCAGGCGAGGCGGGCGGCCTCGGCGCAGTCAAACACCGAGATGAACTGGTAGGGGTTCCTGCCAGATCCGATCATTGGGACCGGCAGGTTCATGTCGACCAGCTTGAACAGCTTTTCGAGGATTCCGAGCCGGCCCGGTCCGATGATCAGGCGCGGACGGAACAGCGAGATCGCCATGCCACGCTTGCGCCATTCGGCGGAAAGCACCTCGGTGTCGAGTTTCGACTGTCCGTATTCGCCGAGCGGCGCGACCGGATGCTCCTCGGTCATCGGAAAGGTGACCGTGTGGCCGTAGATCATGTCGGTGGTGAAGTGGACGAGCTTGTCGAGCCCTGCCCTGTCCATCGCCTCGATGATGTTCTTGGTGCCGTCGTAGTTGACCGGATAGAAGAAATCATGGCGCCTGGCGCGCACCTGCAGCGGCGAGAGCATCTTGGCCGAGAGATTGTAGACCATGTCGCCCGGCGCCATCGGCACATTGGCGACATCGTCCGGACGGGTCACGTCGCACTTGACGATGCCCGCGTCCCGGTAGAACGCCTTGTTGGCGTTGACGATGTCGGCGACGACCACCTCTTCGCCATCCGAAAGAAGCTTCTGGGCGAGATGGCGGCCGACGAAGCCGTCGCCTCCGAAAATGATGTGTTTCATCGCGTAATCTCACTTGCTGCTGTGTTGATCTTGGAAAGCTCGGCGGTCTGCGGGGCTTCTTCATGGCTGTCGCTGCCGGACTGGGCGATCAGGACCGTGCCGATGCAGATGAAGGCGATGCCGGCGATGCGCCAGCTGTTCAGATCTTCCTTGAACAGGAAGAAGGCGAACACAGCCACCGCCACATAGGCGAGGCTGAGGAACGGATAGGCGAAGGAGAGTTCGACCTTGGACAGCACATAGAGATGCGAGGCCATGGAGATGACGAAGGTCGTCAATCCGGCAAAGACCCAGGGGTTGAACAGGATCTGGAAGATCCGCGCGATCATCGTGTCGGCGGTGAAGCTCAGCGGACCGAGCGACAGCATGCCCTGCTTGAGCATCAGCTGCGCCGCAGCATTGGTAAGCACGGTGAACAGTATGAAGACGATGTATTTCATGTCCCGCTCCGAATGAGGATTGGACCGGTTCTAGCCGTATTTCCCAAACATCCGGTTCACTGGCGCGGTCAACATTTCATTAAATTGAAGGGATTCCCGAAATGGAGCGGTCAGACATTGCGCGATCAGCGGCTGAGCAGGAACGCCAGGGTCTGCTTCCAGTCGGTCATGCG
>NZ_JAUXOD010000086.1 GCF_030682515.1 Hoeflea sp.
CGGATGTGATGAAACAGGACGAAATATCCATCAGGGTCGATCTCGGGATTGGCCGCGGGAAGGCCCGGGTCTTCACCTGCGACCTGACCAAGGCCTATGTCGAGATCAATGGTGACTACCGCAGTTGAGCGGTTCCAACACGGGGCGTGCCTTGCCAAACCTTGCCATAGTCAGAAGGCTTGAAGCCGTCGGGTTCCGTGCCTGGCCGGCCGCCTCGATCCAGTATGACGGCAGCTGGCAGATCCGCCTGACCGCGGGGCATCCCTCCAAAAGGCTCAACTCGGTCAATCCGCTCGATCCCTCCGATCATGACGATATCGAGATCCGTGTGGAACGGGCCGCCCGGCGGTTCGATTCCTATGACCGGCCGCTGGTCTTCCGGCAGACGCCGCTGGCGCCGCCGCCGCTGGAATCGCATCTGGATGCTCTCGGCTGGCGCCGGTTCGAGGAGACGATTGTCATGACCGGCAAGATCGACAGTCTCGACATCGATGGCGGCATGGACCACCTGCCGCTCAAGGATGTCGGCCGCTACGTCGATGCCTCCATCGCGGTGCATGATCGCGATCAGTCGCTCAAGCCCGGCCTGACGGAGGTGCTGAGCGCAATCAGGCCGCCGAGCGGTCTGTTTGTCCTCGAGGAAGAGAAGACGGGACCGCTTTCGACGGCGTTGTGCGTGCATGACAATGATCTGGCCGGCCTGTTCGAACTCGCCACGCGGCAGGACATGCGGCGCGCAGGGCATGGCCGCGAGGTGGTCAGGGCCGCGCTTCGCTGGGCCCGGCATCGCGGCGCTGAAACCGCCTGGCTGCAGGTCGAGAGCGCAAACATTGCTGCCGTCAGGCTCTATGAGGGGCTGGGATTTGGCGAAGTCTACCGCTACGCCTATCGCCAGAGGCCGGGCTACTGATCCGATGAGCGCGAAAAAGATCATATTGGTTGCCGCCTGCGCCCTGGTCGATGCCGATGGACGGGTGTTGCTCACGCAACGACCGGAGGGCAAGAAACTCGCCGGACTCTGGGAATTCCCGGGCGGCAAGGTTGAGCCCGGCGAAACGCCCGAAGCGGCCCTGATTCGCGAACTGATCGAGGAGATCGGCGTCACGACCAAGGAGGCCTGCCTCGCACCGCTGACCTTCGCCAGCTACAGCTATGATGATTTTCACCTGCTGATGCCGCTTTTTGTCTGTCGCCGGTTCGAGGGGACTGCCCGCGGGCTTGAGGGGCAGGCCCTCAAATGGGTGCGGCCGCGCGACATGCGGGATTACCCGATGCCACCCGCTGACGAGCCGCTGATCCCCTATCTCATCGATCTCCTGTAGGTGATCCGACACCATCGACCAGCAAACGTCAAAGCCTGGCGTTAGCGTTAATGAAACTTCAATTCCCTTCACGCAAGATCGCGGCGAGCGCAGGATCCGGATGGATCGTCAGTGGAGGCATCATGAAAGACGGCGATTTCTGGACGACGGCAATGGACAGGGACGGTGCGGAAACGCAGCCCCGCCGATACGGCGCCGTTCGCGTAGCCCTGCTTTTCGGCACCGCCGCGGTTGCCCTGGCGACTATTCTGACGCCGATCGTGGCGGATCGTTCAACGCCGTCCCGGGTGGCCTGGACGGCGGACCAGTATGACAACATCATCACCGGGTCGATCCCGCAACGATCCCGGACCACGGTCTACACCGTTCGCAAGTCGATCCTGCAGGACAGCCCCGGCGCTCTCTGTATCATTGGAAGCGATGGCCGGAGGACTGGCGACTGTTGACCCGGTGCTGCCCCTGCAGATTCAACCACAATCGGAATTGAACAATGAACAAATTTAGGATTTTCCGGTTCCTGGGTGACCGGACCGGCGCCACGGCCCTCGAATATGCGCTGATTGCCTCGCTGATATCGATCGCCCTGATCGGTGGCGCCTCGACGATGGGCAATGCCATCAATACCTCAATGAATGACGTGTCCCAGCATCTCAAGAACACCCAGTAGAACTCCGCGCCATCTCTAGCGCGGCAACCTTTGCTCAGGGGTCCGCAGGGCGTCCGCGAGCCGCGACTTCGCCGATCCCGGTTTGAGCGGCTTTTGCTGGCTTTCATGCGGCGCCCAGCCGGACAGGTGAATGACGGGAAAACTGGCGCGGATGCGCCCGTCCGGGTCTGAAAACCGCTCGGCATAGATCTGTGCGGCGCGCAGAAATAGCGCTCGCCCCACCGGTCTGCGGCTTCGGTCGGACAGAACCGATGTCATGCCCATGGCGCGAAGATCCCTGAGAAGTCCGAACATGTCGTCGTATCTGACGACGATATCATCGATGTCGGTCACAGGCAGCGCGAAGCCGGCGCGCTGCAACAGGGCGCCGTAATCGCGAATATCGGCAAAGGGATGGATTCGCGCATTGGCGCCGCCGGTCAGTTCGCTTTCCGCGGCCAGCAGGCTTTCCCGCAACTCGCCCAGGGTGCCCGCGCCGGGCGTGGACGCCAGCAGCAATCCGTCGGGTTTGAGCGCACGGCGCATTTGCACCAGAACTCCGGGCGTGTCGTTGGTGACATGCAGCGCAAGCGGCGAGACAATCAGATCGACGCTCCCCGGTGCCAGCGGCACATCATCCGGCCCCGCGAGGGTGACAGCGTCGGCGCTGAGCCCCGGCAGGGCGAACAGGTCGACATAGTTGAACCGGCCTGTCTTCCCCGTCGCCGTCATCATCTCGGCGGCGAGCGCCAGGCCGCCCTGGACCTGCACAGGGCTCTCGAATTGTCGCTCGACCACCGACAGGCGATCGGCCATGTCTTCGGCGACCCTTCGAACGAGGAAATCCGCGCCCGGCTTCAACGCGGCAAGTGCGCGCAGCCTGCGCTGGCGCATGAGGGTGTGGTCAAAGAGAGCGTCCATGATCCAATCCGCCGGATGAGTTGCGGCTCGCTTGTTGGATGGAACGGCGGTAAAGTCAACCAATGGAGCCATTCGAAGCGAGTCACGCGCGCAGCCGTCGTCAGGGTGCCAGACCTGGAGCGATCCTGCATGGGTTGACTGGGCTGCTCGCGCGAGGGGCGATGTGGCTGATGCAGATCGTCTACCCGCCGGTATGTGCCGGATGCGGGAAAATGACCGGCCAGCCTGCGGCCCTGTGTCCCGAGTGCTGGGGCACGGTGCGCTTCATCGAGAGGCCCTATTGCGAGATTACCGGCCTGCCGTTCGATCATGACCGTGGCGAGGGGATGGTGTCGCCCGACGCGATCGCCAATCCGCCGCCCTATCACAGGGCCCGCGCCGCGGTGTTTCATGATGGCGTAGCGCGCAAGATGGTCCATGGGCTGAAATATTCCGATCGGGCGGATCTCGCCGCGATGATGTCCGTGTGGATGGCCCGGGCCGGGCGCGACGTCATCGATGACAGCGATGTGATCGTCGCCGTGCCGCTGCATCGCGGCAGGCTGTTCGCCCGGCGCTACAATCAGTCAGCCGAACTCGCGCGACAGCTTGCAGGGATATCGGGCAAGCCGTTTCTGGCCGGCGCGATGCGCCGGGTTCGCGCCACGCGCCAGCAGGTGGGCCTGGGCCTGCGCGCCAGGCAGGACAATGTCCGCGGCGCATTCCTGGTGCAGGCCGGACAGGCACAGCGTCTGCTCGGGCTCAAGGTCCTGCTGGTCGATGATGTGTTCACGACAGGTTCGACCGTGGAGGCGGCGACACGTGCGCTGCTGCGCGTTGGCGCGCGGCAGATCAATGTGCTGACCTTTGCCAGGGTTGCAAGTCCGGGCGAGGAAACCCTATATGCCTGACGAACCGATTTGACGGCGCAACAGCTGGAGACCCGCATGGCCGACGTAACTCTCTACACCCGACAGTTTTGCGGATTCTGCACGGCAGCCAAGCGGTTGCTGGACGGAAAGGGAGTGGGCTACACTGAACACGACGCGACCTTTTCGCCGGACCTGAGGCAGGAGATGATTGCCAAGGCCAATGGCCGGACAACCTTTCCGCAGATCTTCATTGGTGGCGTCCATGTCGGAGGCTGCGATGAGTTGCACGCGCTCGATCGTGCCGGAAAGCTCGACCCCATGCTGGCAGGAGTCTGAACCATGACCGAACTTGTTGTTGGAGCCGTTCAGATGCGCTCGGGCGTTACGCCAGAGCACAATATTGCAGTCATGAAGGACCTGGTGCGCCAGGCCGCCTCGCGCGGCGCGCGCTATGTCCAGACGCCGGAGATGACGGGCGCCCTCCAGAGGGACCGGGCCGGTCTGCGACAGATCCTCAGGACCGAGGCCGATGATCCGGTGTTGCGCGCGGCCTCAGAGCTGGCGGGCGAACTTGGCATTTATCTCCACATCGGTTCGACGGCGATTGACGCAGGCGGCGGGATGACCGCAAACCGCGCCGTTGTTTTCGGACCCGACGCCGCGGTGATCGGCCGCTATGACAAGATCCACATGTTCGACGTGGATCTCGACAATGGCGAGAGCTGGCGCGAGAGCGCGGTCTACAGGCCGGGAGAGACTGCCCGGACCATCGACCTCAACGGCGCACGGCTTGGTCTCGGCATCTGCTACGATATCCGCTTCCCGCACCTGTTCCGCGATCTGGCGCTGGCGGGGGCGGAGATCCTGACCGCGCCGGCAGCCTTTACCCGACAGACCGGTGAGGCACACTGGCATGTGCTGCAACGTGCCCGGGCCATCGAGAACGGCGCCTTCGTGATTTCGGCGGCCCAGAGCGGCGTGCATGAGGACGGTCGGGAGACCTACGGCCATTCGCTGATCGTCGACCCCTGGGGCCGGGTGATCGCCGAAGCCATGGATGGCGAGCCCGGCGTCATCGTCGCCAGCCTGGCGCTTGACGAGGTGAAGGCCGCGCGCGCCAAGATTCCGAATCTCAAGAACGCCCGCAGCTACCGGCTGGACAGCGACATGGAGACAGCCAGGGGAGCGCACGTGGCGTGATCCGGTTCTCCTTGCAGTGCGACAAGGATCACGCGTTCGAGGGATGGTTTGCCTCAAGCGCGGATTTTGACGGGCAAGGCGAACGCGGCCTGATCGAATGCCCGGTCTGCGGATCGCGCAAGGTCGGCAAGGCGCTGATGGCGCCGGCGGTGGTTGTCTCGCGGGAAAGCCCGGTGCGGCCGCTGGCGATGGATCCGCAGAAGCGCGAGATGATGCGCAAGCTCCGCGACATGGTGAAGGCGGTCAAGCAGAATTCCGAGGATGTCGGCGACCGCTTCGCCGACGAGGCGCGCAAGATCCACCATGGCGAAGCCGAAGCCCGCGGCATCATCGGGCAGGCCTCAAGCGATGATGCCAGGTCGCTGATCGAGGAAGGCATCGAGATCGCGCCGCTGCCGGAATTCCCCGAGGATCTGAGCTGACATGAAGCCGCCCGGTTTTCATCTGGCGATGTACAATTTCGGACTGCATGTGGCGGGCTACGACGCGCCCGAAGTCCAGGGCTTCCTGCGCCGCGAACCGTTGAACTTCGCTGCTGCCGAGAGAGCTGAAGGCTATATCGGCCGCTCAGGCTATGCAGAGGGGCCGGGACCGGAGAGCTGGGGTATCCAGGTGTTTCCGCGGTTCATTGAAGGCAGCGGGCGCGACTCCGGGCCGTCATCCTTGTCGCTGTGGCAGGATATCGAGAGCCTGATGGCGTTTTCCTATGCGGGAGTGCATGCCGAGGCGCTGAAGAACGCGCGGGCCTGGAACACCAGGAACCCCTGGCCGCCGCTTGTGCTGTGGTGGGTGGAGGCGGGCCGGCGCCCGGACTGGGACCAGGGCGCCAAAAAGCTGGAATGGCTCACCGACCATGGCCCGGCTCCGGCGGCTTTCACCTTCAAGCAGCCGTTCGGGGCGGATGGGGAACCCCTGGAGATTGACCGGGCGCGCGTGAAAGCTCTGACCGAGGCGAACCTCGCCGGCCAACGGGATCTGCTCGAGCAACTCGAGCACATGCCCGTCTGAACGCAGGATGATTTTCACCCTGCGACAGTCCAACGGATATCCGGAACCCTGGATGGCGGGGCCTTACTGGCCCTTCGGGCGCGCGGCCAGCATCATGTAGTTGACATCCATGTCCCGCGACAGGTTCCACCTGTCCTGAAGAGGATTGTAGAACACGCCGGTCCGGTCGATGATTGTCATGTCGGATGCCGCGAGAGGACGCTCGATTTCCTCGGGCCGCACCAGCTTTTCATACTGGTGGGTGCCGCGCGGCAGCCAGCGCAGCACATATTCCGCGCCGATGATGGCCAGCGCCCGCGCCTTCAGGGTCCGGTTGATGGTGGCGACGAACATCAGGCCGCCTGGCTTGACCATCTCGGCGCAGGAGGACAGGAACAGATCGACATCGGAGACGTGCTCGACGACTTCCATGTTCAGGATCACATCGAACTTTTCGCCGCGGGCGGCCAGCTCCTCGGAGGTGATCGCCTCGTAGCTGACATTGACGCCGCTTTGCCTGGCGTGGATCGACGCCACCTCGATGTTGGTCCGCGATGCATCAGCGCCCAGCACGTCAGCGCCCATGCGCACCATCGGCTCGCAAAGCAGGCCCCCGCCGCAACCGATGTCGAGAAACCGCAGGCCGGCAAGCGGTTTGTCGCCTTTGGGATCGCGGTCGAAATGGGCTGCCACATGGTCGCGAATGTAGGTCAGCCGAACCGGATTGAATTTGTGCAGCGGCCGGAACTTGCCCTGCGGATTCCACCATTCAGCCGCCATCGCCGAGAAACGCTCGACTTCGATCTGGTCAATAGTCGTCCGTGCGGTCTGGTCCATCGGTCAATCCCCGCGTTGAAACTGTGAGCCTTCAACTCGGGCGTTGCGCCAGTCTTGTCAAGGGTCGCCAACGTCGCATCATCCCTCCTGTTGCAGCGCGCGGGAATTTTGGCTAAGAGACCGCCACCTTCCGCTCCGCATTCCGGGGCGGTTTTTCTTGCCCGGAAGCGGGTTAGCCAGCGGATAATTCAAAATGGCCCGCATCGTGATGAAGTTTGGCGGCACCTCGGTTGCCGACCTTGACCGGATCCATAACGTCGCCCGGCACGTCAAGCGCGAGGTTGACGCAGGTCACCAGGTGGCTGTCGTGGTCTCCGCCATGGCCGGCAAGACCAATGAACTGGTCGGCTGGGTGCAGGCCATGCCCAAGGTCGCCGGCGCCAGCGCGTCCTTCTACGATGCCCGCGAGTATGACGCGATTGTCGCATCCGGAGAACAGGTGACCAGCGGCCTGCTTGCCATTGCGCTGCAGTCCATGGGCATCGACGCCCGCTCGTGGCAGGGCTGGCAGATCCCCGTCAAGACCGACAATGCTCATGGCGCGGCGCGCATTCTCGACATTGACGGAAGCGAACTGATCCGGCGGTTCGAGATGGGACAGGTCGCCGTCGTGGCCGGTTTCCAGGGGATCGGACCGGATCACCGGCTGGCGACACTCGGCCGCGGCGGCTCGGACACCAGCGCGGTGGCGATCGCGGCTGCCGTGAAGGCGGACCGCTGCGACATCTATACCGATGTCGACGGGGTCTACACGACCGATCCGCGCATGGTGCCGAAGGCGCGGCGGATGAAGAAGATCGCGTTCGAGGAAATGCTGGAAATGGCGTCGCTCGGCGCCAAGGTGCTGCAGGTCCGTTCGGTCGAACTGGCCATGGTGCACAAGGTGAGAACCTTCGTGCGATCGAGCTTTGACGATCCGGATGCGCCCGAGATGAGCGATCTGATCAATCCGCCCGGAACTCTTATTTGCGACGAGGAAGAAATCGTGGAACAGGAAGTCGTGACCGGCATTGCCTATGCCAAGGACGAAGCGCAGATCTCACTCAGGCGCCTGGCCGACCGGCCGGGTGTCTCGGCGGCGATCTTCGGACCGCTCGCCGACTCGCACATCAATGTCGACATGATCGTCCAGAACATCTCCGAGGACGGATCGCGCACCGACATGACGTTTACTGTGCCCTCGAGCGATGCGGAAAAGGCGCTCGCGGTCCTGGATCGCGAAAAACAGACGATCGGTTATGACGTGGTTCAGAGCGAATCAGGTCTGGCCAAGGTCTCGGTGATCGGCATCGGCATGCGCAGCCATGCCGGCGTGGCCGCCACCGCGTTCAAGGCGCTTGCGGAAAAATCCATCAACATCAAAGCGATAACGACGTCCGAGATCAAGATTTCAATCCTGATCGACGGCGCATATGCCGAACTTGCGGTTCGGACTTTGCATTCCGTCTACGGTCTCGATAAGACTTAGTCCAACGGGATAAAATCAGGCCGGCCAAACGCCGAACATTGAAGCTTCCGGGAGTTGTTCCGGGTAACCGGCCGGGAGCAATTCCGGACCGGCCACACGAATTGGGAGAATGAAGCGCGATGAGAGACCTTTCAGCAGGTCCGCGCGTCCTTCTCAGGCGGTTGCGCGAATTGATGGCGGAGCCCCTTGAGCCGCAGGAGCGCCTTGACCGCATTGTCCGCCAGATCGCGGCCAATATGGTCGCCGAAGTGTGCTCGTTTTACGTGCTGCGTGCCGACGGCGCGCTGGAGCTGTTTGCCACCGAGGGCCTGAACAAGGACGCCGTCCACCTGGCGCAGCTGAAGATGGGTCAGGGCCTGGTCGGCACCATTGCGGCGAGCGCCCGCTCGCTCAATCTGTCCGACGCTCAGTCACACCCCGCCTTCACCTATCTGCCGGAAACCGGAGAGGAGATCTACAGCTCCTTCCTGGGCGTTCCGATCCTCAGGGCCGGGCGGTCGCTCGGGGTGCTGGTGGTGCAGAACAAGGCGCACCGCAAATACCGCGAGGACGAAGTCGAGGCGCTCGAGACCACGTCGATGGTTTTGGCCGAGATGATCGCCACGGGCGAACTCAAGCAGATCACCCGCCCGGGACTCGAACTGGACCTGAGCCGGCCGGTGACGATCGAGGGCGATGCCTATGGCGACGGCATCGGTCTGGGTCATGTGATCCTGCACGAGCCGCGGATCGTGGTGACCGAGCTTCTCAACGAGGACAGCGAGTCCGAGCTCAAGCGGCTGGAGGAGTCGCTGGGATCGCTCAGGGTCTCGATCGACGACATGCTGTCGCGCAGGGACGTCTCTATGGAGGGCGAACACAGGGCTGTGCTTGAGGCGTACCGAATGTTCGCCCATGACCGCGGCTGGGTTCGGAAGCTCGAGGAAGCCATCCGCAACGGCCTGACCTGCGAGGCCGCTGTGGAGAAGGTC
>NZ_JAUXOD010000093.1 GCF_030682515.1 Hoeflea sp.
CCGCGCTATCTCGATTCGAACTATGCCGGCACGCTGATCATCTGGGACCGGATGTTCGGCAGCTTCGTGCCCGAGCTCGACGAGGACATGCCCCGGTACGGCATCGTCAAGAATGTCGGCACCTTCAATCCGCTCAAGGTCGCGTTTCACGAATGGATCGACATGTTCCGCGATGCGTTCCAGCCCGGGCTGACCGTGACCGAGAGGCTCGCCTATCTGTTCGCGCCGCCGGGCTGGAGCCATGACGGCTCGCGCAAGGGCTCGGAGGAACTCAAGGCCGACTATGTGGCGCAGCACCCGGAGGCTGCCGGCATGCCCGGCCTGCCGGGCGCAGGCGGTCCCATGCAGGGCCGAACCCCGGTGGCCGCCGCGGAATAGCGGCGGTCAAAGCTTTCCAGGGAACTCTCGCAGCCTATTCGGCGGCCTGCCGTAGGCCGGAGCTTGCGAGCCATGCGCCGAAATCGCTGAGCGCGCGCCTGGCCATGGCCTGTTTCTTGGCCTTGGCCTTGTCCTTGCCGCGGAACCGGCCGCCGCCTTCGGGGCGCAGGATCGCGCCGGGGTCGAGCGGCGGAAACAGGCCGAAATTGACATTCATCGGCTGGAACGAACGCTTGCCGGGCTCGTCGTGACTGACGATATGGCCGCCGGTGATGTGATTGAGCAGTGCACCGAAGGCGGTGGTCGGCGGGGGCGGGACGAGATCCTCGCCCAGCCGTGTCGCCGCGGCGAAGCGTCCGGCGAGCAGCCCCATCGCCGCACTTTCGACATAGCCCTCGCAGCCGGTGATCTGGCCGGCAAAGCGCAGGCCCGGGCGCGACCTGAGCTGCAGCGTGGTATCGAGGAGCCGCGGCGAATCCAAGTAGGTGTTGCGGTGTAGGCCGCCCAGGCGGGCGAATTCGGCATTCTCGAGCCCCGGAATCAGCCGGAAGATCTCGGCCTGGGCACCATATTTGAGCTTGGTCTGGAATCCGACCATGTTGTAGAGCGTGCCCAGCGCATTGTCCTGGCGCAGCTGGACGACGGCATAGGCCTTGACGTCGGGCCTGTGGGCATTGGTCAGGCCCATCGGCTTCATCGGGCCATGGCGCAGGGTTTCGCGGCCGCGTTCGGCCATGATCTCGATCGGCAGGCAGCCGTCGAAATAGGGCGTGCCTTCCCACTCCTTGAAGCCGGTGGTGTCGCCTTTGATCAGCGCGTCGACGAAGGCGTCGTACTGGTCCTTGTCCATCGGGCAGTTGATGTAGTCCTTGCCGGTGCCGCCGGGGCCGACCTTGTCGTAGCGAGACTGGAACCAGCAGACCGACATGTCGATCGAATCGGTGTGGATGATCGGCGCGATGGCGTCGAAGAAGGCGAGCGCGTCCTGGCCGGTCTCGGCGCGGATCGCCTCGGCAAGCCCGGGCGCCGTCAGCGGTCCGGTGGCGATGATGGTCTGGTTCCAGTCCGCGGGCGGCAGGCCGGTGATTTCCTCGCGCGCGACCGAAATCAGCGGTTCGGCCGCAATCGCGTCGGTGACGGCCTCAGCAAAGCCTTCGCGGTCGACGGCGAGCGCGCCGCCGGCGGGCACCTGGTTGCTGTCGGCGCAGGCCATGATCAGCGAGCCCGCCAGCCGCATTTCGGCATGGATGACACCGACGGCGTTGTTTTCCGCGTCATCGGAGCGGAACGAATTGGAGCAGACGAGTTCGGCGAGACTGTCGGTCTTGTGGGCATCGGTGCCGCGCACCGGGCGCATCTCATGGAGGATCACCGGAAGACCGCGCCGGGCGATCTGCCAGGCGGCTTCCGAGCCGGCGAGGCCTCCGCCGACGACATGGATGGGAGAAGGGGAAGAGGAGGTCTTTGTCATGGCGTCGGTTTATCACGGGCCGGGCCGCGTCTCAAAGATGTTTTGCAGGGTCCGCACCAAACGAAAACGGCGCCCCGATGGGGCGCCGTCACGAAAGGTCATTGCAGTCGCGATTAGCGGGTGCGAAGGCCGCGTGCCACGTTGTCGATGTCGAAACGGGTCAGGCCGATGTCGGCGAGCGTTTCGTTGGACAGGTTGGCGAGTTCCTGGGCGGTCTGGCGGCTCTTCATCCAGCTGCGTGCTTTGCTGAGAATGTTCATGGCGGTCTCCTCGGGTGAGCGCCCTTCGGTCCGGGCGCTGAATTCGGTGTGATCAATCTGATGCCCTTCATATAGGCGATTGCCGACCATTTGTGCAGCGCAATATTCGCAAGTCAGGCATGCGTGGCCGGAATGGCTGGTTAATGGGCGGGTCAGTTCCGGAGGTTGCCTTTTTATTGGGCAGCGCTTGCCTGAGAAAGGCAGGTCCGGATTGTCCAGGGTTTCCCGGACAGTGCCGGGCCAACAAACAGAAACAGCGCCCTGTTTCCAGGGCGCCGTTTGGGGTGACCGGTTAACACCGGTCAGTCAGTTCAGGTTCAGTGGCCGGGGCGGCGGGCAACGAAGGGGATGTCGCCGCGGGAGATGCCGAGGTCATTGAGTTCGCGTTCGGACATGCGGGACAGTTCGTTGACGGTGTTGCGATAGTCGCGCCAGTCTTTGTAGGCCTTGCGGAAGTTCATGGTCTTGGTCCTTTCGATTTGGGCTGCAAATCAGCTCCGTGTTTGTTGAGCTTGATATAGGAGCGACGGGCTGATTTGTGCAGTGCAAAATAATGCAAAGGTGCCATGCGGTTTCTGCAATCCGCCTTAACAAAACCTTGTTAACAAAGATTAAGATACAGTTTCGCCACGCCTTTGCCGCGATCTGGAGAACGGATGCATAGTTTCGGATCGAACGGGTGAATCACGCTGCGCGGCCAGGCGCGCGGGCAGGAAAGGCTGCCAAAACAAATAACGCCCACCGGGGGAGGAGGATCCGGTGGGCGTCATTTTGGGAGACTGACGCTCGGGAGGAGGATGAACGTCAGTCACATCGAAGCGGCTTTATGGGAGGAGGAGGAGGCCGCTCCGAATTCGTAAAACTCTTACAAGGCGCGCCGTGCGGCGAATGGAATATCGCCCCGTGACATGCCGATGTCGCTCAACTCGCGTTCCGAGAGCCTGTTGAGCTCGACGCAGGTTTCGCGGTACTTCCGCCAGCTGGCGTAGGAGCGGATCAGTTTCATGGTCTATCTCCTTCTGTCCCGCTGTTGTCCGGATCGCCACCGTGGCGTTCCGATGTTTTGAATATAGGGGCATTCAATCGATTTGTGCAGTGCAATATCATCATGGAAGCTATTCCGTAAACGCATGGCTACGGGGTGATCCGGGCATAAGTGCCTCAAGGCTGTGCAAGGCCTGCGTATCTGAGGGCAGAGTGCCTTTTATCCTGTCATTGTCCGGCACCCGCAGATTGGTATAGTCTTCCGCCACGGTTTTCCGGACGAGGGAACCGCCGGCACCTCAACGAGAGATTCGGCCCATGTTTCGAAGGTATCTGTCCCGCGAAATCGATCAGTGGATCCGAAGCGGGCTGTTGCAGCCCGAGCAGGGCGCCGTCCTGCTGGCCGACCATGACCGGCGCCACACCGGTTTCAGCCTGTCTGCCGTGCTGGCGGTGCTGGCCGCGGTCCTGTTCGGCGCGGCGGTGATCGCGCTGATCGCGGCAAACTGGGACTTCATCCCGCGGCTGATGCGGGTGGTCATCATCGTCGTCTGTATCACCGGCGGTCTTGCGGTGGCTTCGCTGGCGGTCAAGCGGGGCGCCGGCGGGCTTTCCGAGGCGGCGCTGGTGTTCACGCTGCTGAGTTACGGGTCAGGCATCGCGCTTGTCGGGCAGATGTATCATCTGAGCGGCGACGAGGCGGCATTCTTCCTGACCTGGGCGGTCGGCGCGCTGGTGGTGTCGTTGTCCTTCTCCTCGGCCATGGCCGCGGTCGGGGCCGGGCTCTTGGGATTTGGATACCTGTTTGCGGAAGCTTCGTTTTTCGACTCCCGGCCGGATGTGCATCCGATTGGCTACCTGATCGTTCTGGCACTGGCCCTTGCCGTCGGGCTGTCGGCCTGGCGATCGCGCTCGACGGTTGCCGGCCATCTCTCAGCCCTGCTGATCATCTGCGGGGCGATGTGGATGGTTCATGACATGACGGATCTCGAACCCGGCTACGTGCTGGCCGCCATCGGTGCGGTGGCGTTCGGCATCGGATCGTTTGCGCCCGCCCTGGTTGGCAACACCGCCTTGCGCCATGGCCCGCTGTCGGCCTATGGCGCGGTCATGCTGCTGTCGGGACTGGGGCTGATCCAGGTGACGCTCTACGATTCGGGGCTGGCGCTCGAGATCGCGCTCGCGTCCTTCATCCTGGTGGTCAGCGTGGCGGTGCTTGCGATTGCCGGCGGCGAGAACCGCCTGGTGCGGCGGTTTGCCTATTTCGCCTTCGCCTGCGAGACGATCTATGTGGTGAGCGAGACGCTGGGGTCGCTGCTGGGGAGCTCGAGCTTCCTGTTCCTCGGCGGGCTGGTTCTGGCCGTCATCGCCTTCGCGGTGATGAAAATAGAGAAACGCTTCAAGAAAACGGAGGCGCGGTCATGACGGATCTGGGGCACACCTTGCGCCGGCGGCTTCATCCGCTGTTGGCCGGCCTTGTGTCGGCCGCGGTTCTGATCGGAACCCTGGCGCTGGCGATCGAGAACAGGGCATCGATCCTCCGGGACGGCCGCGAGATCGTGCTCAAGACCGAGCCGGTCGATCCGCGCGACCTGATGCGCGGCGATTACGTCTGGCTCGGCTATACCGATATCTCCACCATCGACACGGGCCTGGTGTCCGGCGCATGGCCCGCCGAGGACACGACCGCGCCGGTGTGGCTGATCCTGGCGCCTGGCGAAGATGGCGCCTATGTCGCCAAGTCGGCAGGCTTTTCCAGACCCGACACTCTTGCCGCGGACGAAGTGCTTCTCAAATCGCTGCCGGCCCGCATCATGATCGCCACGCGGCCAGGCGGGACCAATCTGGTCGGCCCGCTCAGCTTCGGGATCGAGCGCTATTATGTTCCCGAAGGCGAGGGGCTCGAGATCGAGAAAGCCCAGAACGAAGGCCGGACGACGGTGGCGGTCCGGGTTTCGGCGGATGGCGATCCGCAAATCGCCCGGCTGATGATCGATGGCGAGACGCTTTACGAAGAGCCGCTCTACTGAAAAGCCGGCTTCAATCTGTGTCGAGGCCGTGATCGTGGCAAAAACCCTTGCGACGGCGGTCATTTTTCCTTTGATCGCCGTCAAACGGGTGATATAGAGCGACCGCGTTCAGGGTCGCCTCGCGCGAGCGGTGTTTTGCGACCCCAAGAGCGGGTATGGTGAAATTGGTAGACACGCCAGATTTAGGTTCTGGTGCCGTAAGGCGTGGGAGTTCAAGTCTCTCTACCCGCACCAGATTAGTGTCCAGTCCGGCGGCCCATGTGGCGCTCATGACCGGGCAAGCACGAAGGGGCGTCCTGCCCGTTGATCCGGTTCGGAGTCTGAACAGAGAAATGCCACAAGCGACGCCGGAACACCGGCCCAGTCGCGGGGCCAACCCGAACGGTCGCAGTCGCGAGGAAATGAAGGTTTGAACATGCAGGTTACCGAAACGCTTGCCGAAGGGCTGAAGCGCGAATTGAAAATTGTCGTTCCCGCCGCGGACATGGCATCGCAGATGAACGAGAAGCTTGCCGAAGCCAAGGGCAAGATGCGGATCAACGGTTTCCGCCCCGGCAAGGTGCCGATCTCGCACCTGAAGAAGGTCTATGGCAAGTCGATCATGGCGCAGCTGGTCAACGAGATGATTCAGGAAAAGCCGACCGCGATCCTTTCCGAACGTGGCGAGCGGGCCGCAACCCAGCCCGAAATCTCCATGACCGAGGACGAGAAGGAAGCCGACCTGATCCTCAGCGGCGCGGCCGATTTCGAATTCACCATGGCCTATGAAGTCATCCCGGCTTTCGACGTGTCGGAACTGTCGGGCTTGAAGGTCGTGCGCGAAGTCGTCGACGTTCCTGCCGCAGAAGTCGAGGAGCAGGTGCTGCGCGTGGCCGAGAACAGCCGCACCTATGAGCCCAAGGACGGCAAGGCCGCCGACGGCGACAAGGTGACGATCGATTATCTGGGCAAGCTGGACGGCGTGCCGTTCGAAGGCGGCGCCGACCAGGACGCCGAACTGGTGATCGGCTCGAACCGGTTCATTCCGGGCTTCGAAGAGCAGCTGGTCGGCCTCAAGGCCGGGGACCAGAAGGAAATCACGGTCACGTTCCCGGCCGAATACCAGGCTGCGCATCTGGCCGGCAAGGAAGCCAAGTTCGACATCACCGTCAAGGCTGTCGCAGCCCCGGGCGCGCTTGAGGTCAATGACGAACTCGCCAAGACGCTGGGTCTCGATTCGGCCGACAAGCTGCGCGAGATCGTTCGCTCGCAGATCGAAAGCCAGTATGGCCAGGTCACCCGCCAGAAGCTGAAGCGGCAGATCCTCGATCAGCTCGACGAAGCCCACAAGTTCGAGTCGCCCTCCAAGCTGGTCGACGCCGAATTCGAGAGCATCTGGCGCCAGATCAACCAGGAGCTCACCGACAACGGCAAGAGCTTCGAGGACGAGGACACCACCGAAGAGGCAGCGCGCGAGGAATACCGCAAGCTGGCCGAGCGCCGCGTGCGTCTCGGGCTGGTCCTGTCCAAGATCGGCGAACAGGCCGGCATCCAGGTTTCCGACGAGGAACTGCAGCGCTCGCTGTTCGAGCAGGTCCGCAAGTTCCCGGGCCAGGAACAGGAGATCTATGAGTATTTCCAGAAGACCCCCGGCGCGGTTGCCTCGCTGCGCGCGCCGATCTTCGAGGAGAAGACCATCGATCACATGCTGACCGTCATCGACGTGACGGACAAGTCCGTGACCAAGGAAGAGCTGATGGCCGACGACGAGGCGGAGACCGAGGAAAAGCCGGCCGCCAAGAAGAAGGCGCCGGCCAAGAAGAAGGCCGCGAAGAAGGACGAAGCTGCGTCTGAATAAGACCGGTCCGATCCTCAATATATTCAAGACGCCGGGGCCTTGCTCCGGCGTTTTTGCGTTATGGCTCGATGCCGCAGTGGTTTGGCCCGGGCGATCCATGGCCTGCCCGTTTCCGTAGACATCCATCAAGGGTCCCGTTGTTCGGGCCGCAATCACGCCCAGGCCGGGAGAGACCATGTCCGAGAACAAGGTGTTGCGTTTCGTTCTCGGCGATCAGCTTTCGCGGGACCTCTCCAGCCTGTCGGATGCCGTGCCTGGCCGCGACGTGATCTTGCTCGCCGAAGTGATGGGGGAGGCCACGTCGGTCCGGCATCACAAGAAGAAGATCGCCTTCCTGTTCTCGGCCATGCGCCACTTCGCGCAAGACCTGCGCGCAGAGGGTTTCGAGGTCGATTATCTGGCACTCGACGCTCACGGCAATCCCGGCACATTCGGCGCGGCGCTGGCCCAAGCCGTCGGGCGCAGCGGCGCCTACCGGGTTGTGATGACGGAGCCGTCCGAGGTCCGCGTGCTCGACGACTCCCAGATCTGGCGGGAAGAGCTCAGTGTCGATCTCGAAATCCGTTCCGACACGCGGTTCCTGGCAAGCCACGAGGATTTCGTGAGCTGGGCGGTGAACGCGAAGGGGCAGCAGCCCAAATCGCTGCGGATGGAGTATTTCTACCGCGAAATGCGGCGGCGCACCGGATATCTGATGGTCGACGGAGAGCCCGAGGGCGGGCAGTGGAATTACGATTCCGACAACCGCAAGGCGCTGCCGGACGGGACCAGGATACCGGTCCGTCCGATTTTTCCACCGGACGGGATCACACGAGAGGTGATGGACCTCGTGGCGCAGCGCTTCGCCGGCCATTTCGGCGATCTCGAACCCTTCGACCATCCGGTGACGCGCGCCGACGCGCTTGCCTATCTCGACTGGTTCATCGCGGAAGCGCTGCCCGGCTTCGGCGACTGGCAGGATGCCATGAAGCAGGGCGAGGCCCTCCTGTTTCACAGCCATCTCTCGGCGCTCATCAATTGCGGCCTCCTGGGCCCGCGCGAGTGTTGCGACAGGGCGGTGACGGCCTGGCGCGAAGGGAATGCGCCGCTCAATGCGGTCGAGGGGTTCGTCCGCCAGATCATCGGCTGGCGCGAGTTCATCCGCGGCGTCTACTGGTTGAAGATGCCCGATTATGCGCAGGCCAACGCGCTCTCCGCCACGCGGAAGCTGCCCGGCTTCTTCTGGACCGGCGTGACGGAGATGAACTGCCTGCACCAGGCGATTTCGGAAACGAAGGCACATGCGTACGCCCATCATATCCAGCGGCTGATGATTCTGGGGAATTTCTGCCTGCTCGCCGGGATCGATCCGCAAGAGGTGCAGGAATGGTTCCTGATTGTCTATTGGGACGCCTATGAATGGGTGGAGATGCCCAATGTGGTGGGCATGGCGCTCTATGCGGATGGCGGCTTCCTCGCCTCCAAGCCCTATGCGGCGTCGGGCGCCTACATCAACAAGATGAGCGATTACTGCGCGGGCTGCCGCTTCGACGTGAAGCAGAAATCCGGCAAAAGTGCCTGTCCGTTCAACTATCTCTACTGGAATTTCCTCTCCGTCAACGAGAGCACACTTCGTCAGAACCATCGCATGGGCCTGATCATGGGGTCGCTCGGCAAGATGGCCCCGGAGAGGTTTGCGGAGATCAGAGCAGATTCGGAGCGGTTTCTCAACGGTCCCGAAATGCGCTCCGGATGGACGCAGGCCTAGAGCATTTCCGGCGAAACCAGACTCGCCGGAAATGCCCTGGCTTGTTGTTTTCACGCAATTCCGGACGCGAAACCGGTTCCCGCTTTCGCTGGAATTGCTCTAGATGTGAGCTCTCAATAGGTTGTCCATTCGGAGCAGATTTAGGAGACTGGAGTTACCACACAACAGTTTTCCAGGATCGCTCCGAATGAACATCCACAAGAATGCCCG
>NZ_JAUXOD010000098.1 GCF_030682515.1 Hoeflea sp.
ACCGGCGCAACCGGTGGAACAGGATGATCTCGTCGATCCGGTTCAGGAATTCCGGCCGGAAGGCGGACCTGACGACGCCCATCACCTCGTCGCGAGCGGCATCGGCGTCCTGGTCATCGCCCAGCGCCGCCAGATACTCCGAGCCGAGATTGGAGGTCATGACGATCAGCGTGTTGCGGAAATCGACCGTGCGCCCCTGCCCGTCGGTCAGGCGTCCGTCGTCAAGCACCTGCAACAGCACATTGAAGACATCGGGGTGGGCCTTCTCGATCTCGTCGAACAGGATCACCTGATAGGGCCGGCGCCGGACCGCTTCGGTCAATGCGCCGCCCTCGTCATAGCCGACATAGCCCGGAGGCGCCCCGATCAGCCGGGAGACCGAGTGCTTCTCCATGTATTCGGACATGTCCATCCGGATCAGCGCGGTCTCGTCGTCGAACAGGAATTCGGCCAGCGCCTTGGTGAGCTCGGTCTTGCCAACGCCGGTGGGGCCCAGGAAGATAAACGAGCCCATCGGCCGGTTCGGATCCTGCAGACCCGCACGCGCCCGGCGGACCGCCTTGGAGACAGCCTGCACCGCTTCCCCCTGACCCACGACCCGCTTGCCGATCTCGTCTTCCATCCGGAGAAGCTTGTCGCGTTCCCCTTCCAGCATGCGGTCGACCGGAATCCCGGTCCAGCGCGAGACGATGTGGGCAATATGGTCGGGCGTCACGGTTTCCTCGACCATTCCGGCGGCGTCAGAGTCGCCATGGGCTTCCGCTTCCGCGAGTTGACGCTCGAGGGCGGGGATTTCGGCATAGGCGAGTTCGCCGGCCCGCTGGTACTCGCCATTGCGCTGGGCAATCGCCAGATCGTTGCGGGCCGATTCAAGCTTCAGCTTGATATCGGCGGCCAGGCCCAGCTTCTGCTTCTCGGACTGCCACCGGGCTGTCAGCGCGCCGGACTTTTCCTCGATGTCGGAGAGCTCCCGCTCGAGCCGCTCAAGCCGGTCCTTGGACGCCTGGTCCGTTTCCTTCTTCAACGCTTCCCGCTCGATCTTGAGCTGCATGATGCGGCGGTCGAGCTCGTCGAGCTCCTCGGGCTTGGAATCGACCTGCATACGCAGCCGCGCCGCCGATTCATCGACCAGGTCGATCGCCTTGTCGGGCAGGAACCGGTCGGTGATGTAGCGGTTGGACAGCACCGCCGCCGACACGAGCGCCGAATCGCTGATCCGCACCTTGTGGTGCTGCTCGTATTTTTCCTTGAGCCCGCGCAGGATCGAGACCGTGTCCTCGACGGTGGGTTCTTCCACCATCACCGGCTGGAACCGGCGCGCGAGCGCCGCGTCCTTTTCCACATGCTTGCGGTATTCATCAAGCGTCGTTGCGCCAACACAGTGCAGTTCCCCGCGTGCGAGCGCAGGCTTGAGCAGATTGGAGGCGTCCATCGCCCCGTCAGCCTTGCCGGCGCCCACAAGCGTGTGCATCTCGTCGATGAACAGGATGATGCCGCCGGTGTTGGCCTGGATCTCCGACAACACCGCCTTGAGACGCTCCTCGAACTCGCCGCGGTATTTCGCGCCGGCAATCAGCGCGCCCATGTCGAGCGCCATCAACTGCTTGTCCTTGAGCGATTCCGGCACGTCGCCATTGACGATTCGGAGCGCCAGGCCTTCCGCGATCGCGGTCTTGCCGACGCCCGGCTCGCCGATCAGCACCGGATTGTTCTTGGTCCGGCGCGAAAGCACCTGGATGGTGCGCCGGATCTCGTCGTCGCGGCCGATCACCGGGTCGAGCTTGCCCTCGCGGGCAGCGGCCGTCAGATCGCGGGCATATTTCTTCAGGGCGTCAAAGCCCTGCTCGGCCCCGGCACTGTCGGCGGTGCGGCCCTTGCGAATGTCATTGATGGTCTGGTTGAGGCCCTGGGCGGTCAGGCCGGCATTTGACAGGATCTTGGACGTCGCCGCCGAAGATTCGACAACCAGCGCAAGCAGCAGCCTTTCCACCGTGACAAAACTGTCACCGGCCTTCTTTGCGGCATCCTCGGCTGTCTGGAACACTTTCGCCACCGGCTGAGACAGATAGAGCTGTCCATTGCCGCCGCTGACTTTCGGCAGTTTCGCCAGCGCCGCCTCGTTGGCCAGCCGCACATCGGCGGGACGACCGCCTGCGCGTTCGATCAGCGACGAGGCCATGCCCTGATCATCATCCATCAGCACCTTGAGCAGGTGCTCCGGCATGAATTGCTGATGGCCCTGGGCCAGGGCGTAGGATTGCGCGGATTGAATGAAGCCGCGAACGCGTTCCGAGTATTTTTCCATATTCATGGTCTGCTCCTTTTCATGCCTCGCCCGTGTTGGCGCGAGACAGTGGGTCCGGACAGGCTCCCGAAACCGGCAAGCCTGATTGATGAAACAGATATGGGTATTCACAAACGCGTGAAAAAGCCCTGCCAACTGAATAAAAAAGCCCCGGCTGCGAACAACCGGGGCCTGGATCTTTGACGAGGCAGACTGGGATCAGTCGGCGATAACCGGTTCCGCCGAAGCGATCGAATCCTTGCCGGAACCGGCATCGGCGCCGTCTTCGCTGCGCACCCGCTTCGGGCGCCCGCGGCGCCGGGGAGCTATCCGCGGCGCCCCATCGCCGTCCGGGGTATCCTGAGTGGCGGCTACTTCCGCCGGCAGTCCGTCGATAACCGGTTGCGGCGCGTCGGCGTCGAAGGCCGGCTTGGGTTGATGCTCCGGACGTGGAGGGCGCTCCCGCCGTTCGCTGCGCTCGCTGCGGTCCGGGCGGTCATTTCGTTCGGCGCGATCCTGACGCTCGGGGCGGTCCTGGCGATCCTGCCGGTCCTGCTGCTGCGGCTGCCGCTCGGGGCGGGCCTGCTGATCGGAGCGGGGCTGCTGATCGGAACGGTCGCCGCGCTGATCATAGGACATGCCGTCATTGTCATCATCGGAGTCGCGATCATCATCGTCCTGATCCTGCGAGTCCCGGCCCTGCGGTGCATTGTCGTCCCGCTGAAACCGCTCCTGCATCTGGGCTTGCGCCGTCAGAATGATCCGGTTGTAATGTTCTGCGTGCTGCAGATAGTTCTCAGCCATGACCCGGTCACCCGAACTCTGCGCATCTCGCGCGAGGTTCATGTATTTTTCCGCCACATGCTGGGCAGTTCCGCGGATTTTCACATCGGGACCGGAGCTGTCATAGGTACGCGACAACGGGTTCTGGCCTTTGCTGCGGTTGCCACCGTTACTCGGATTGTTTCCGCCGCGTCCGCGACCGCGCTTGTTTTGCTGTCCTGGCCTCATTCGATAGTCACCTGGTTATGTTCCTGAAAAAACTGTTGGGCGCTTCGGCCGAAAACGGCTCGCAGGTTGCGCCGCGACAAAGGATCGTCCACCGATCCCGTCACCGTTATGGGTCCAAATTCAGATACCCGCGCCAGAGGCTGTCCTGTGAACCAGCCGCCAAAATGGCGGGTTCGCGGAACCGAGCCACGTCGGATCGAATCTGTTTCAAGACTTGCTATCCGGCGCTGATCGGGAAACTAGCCATGTTTGTCTGTGATTCCAAGCCTTTTCTTGCCCGCCTCGCGAAAAGTAGCAGTCCCTGTTCAGCGGACGCCTCGGCAGGTGAACAAAAGCACCCTGTCCACACCGGCCAGATCCGCAACAACCCCCGCCGGCTCAAAGCCGCACGCGGCGAAGAGCGCCGTGACCGAAGCGGTCTGGCCGGTGCCGATTTCCAGCGCCAGCAATCCGCCCTGCTCAAGCCGGCCGGGCGCCTGGGCCGCGATCTCCCTGTAGGCCGCCAGTCCGTCGGGTCCGCCGTCAAGCGCCAGCACCGGATCGTGGTCGACCACCTCCCGCGCCAGCGTGGCGAGATCCGCCGTCGGAATATAGGGCGGATTGGAGACAATCAGATCGAACCGCATATCGATGCCCGCGAACCAGTCGCCGGTCCGGGCGGTGTACCGCGGAGACAGGCCGAGCGAGCGGGCATTCTCCGTTGCCGTGGCGACCGCGTCCTCCGAGACATCCACGCCCAGGCACCGCGCCTCGCGGCATTCGGCCAGCAGGGCCAGACCGATGGCGCCGGTTCCGATTCCGAGATCCGCGATGCTGCAGGAGCCCTTCGCGGCGATCGTCGCGCGCACGAACGGAAGCACCGCGTCGATCAGGGTCTCGGTGTCGGGGCGCGGCTCGAGCGTTGCCGGGGATAGCCCCAGCACCAGCCCATAGAACTCCCGGGCGCCAAGAATGCGGTGCACCGGCATGCCGCCCAGACGCTGCGAGGCTACCTGCATCAATCGCTGGCGCTGGATCGTGGTCAACGGCGTATCTGCGCCGGTCATCAGCTGGTGCGGCTCCATCTCCATCACTCTGGACGCCAAAAGCCGCGCATCCAGGTCAGCGGACTCAAGGCCGGCCTCGCGAAATGCCGCACGCATTGCGAGCCAGGCCTGGCCAGCGGTGCCGGCCGAAGCCAGGTCAGGCTTGGTCATGACCGCCAAGCGTGGCCAGCTGTCCCGCCTGATGGTCGGAGATGAGCGCGTCGACGATTTCATCGATCTCGCCGATCATCATCCGGTCCAGCTTGTAGAGCGTCAGGTTGATGCGATGATCCGTGACCCGTCCTTGCGGAAAATTGTAGGTGCGAATCCGCTCCGAGCGGTCGCCGGAGCCGACCTGGCTCTTGCGGTCGGCCGAGCGCTCGCTGTCGAGCTTCTGCCGCTCCATGTCGAACAGGCGCGACCGCAGCACCTGCATGGCCTTGGCGCGGTTCTGGTGCTGTGATTTTTCCGAGGAGGTCACGACAACTCCGGTCGGCAGGTGGGTAATGCGCACCGCCGAGTCGGTCGTGTTGACATGCTGCCCGCCGGCGCCCGAGGCCCGCATCGTGTCGATCCGGATGTCGTCGGGTCTGATTTCGATGTCGATCTCCTCGGCTTCCGGCAGCACCGCGACGGTAGCGGCCGAGGTGTGGATCCGCCCGCCAGATTCGGTCTCGGGAACCCGCTGCACCCGGTGCACGCCGGACTCGAACTTCAGGCGTGCAAACACCCCCTTGCCCGTCACGGTGGCGATGATTTCCTTGTAGCCGCCGGCTTCACCCTCGCTTGAGGACAGGACCTCCACCTTCCAGCCCCGCGACGCGGCATAGCGCTCGTACATCCGAAACAGATCGCCCGCGAACAAGGCCGCCTCCGAACCGCCGGTCCCCGCCCGGATTTCGACAATGGCGCTGCGCTCGTCGGCCGCGTCCTTGGGCAGAAGCATGATCTCGATCTGCTGCTCAAGCTCCTCGATCCGGTCCTTGACCGTCCTCAGGTCAGCCTCGGCAAGATCGCGCATCTCCCGGTCGGTCGACCGGTCGGCGAGCATGGACTCGAGATCTTCCCGTTCGGCCTGCGCCTTGTGCAGGTCGCGGATCCCGCCCACCAGCGGCTGCAGCTCGGAATATTCGGACGCCAGCTTCACATAGGTTTCGGCGTCCGGCCCTGCCGACATGCGGGCCTCGACCTCGCCGAAACGGCGCTCGAGTTCGCGGATTTTCTGGGTCGGCAATCGTGCCATTGTCTGATCCTAAAGGCTCACGCCGTTGGCGTCTGCAAAATCCCTCAGGAACTCGCGTACGGTCTTTTCGCTCTTGTTGTCCGTGAGGGCCGCCAGCAGTTCTTCTTCAAGCCTGCCCAGGTCGAGCGACAGGAGCATCGACTTGACCGGTCCGATGGCTGCCGGCGACATCGAGATACTGCGAAACCCGATGCCCAGCAGCGCCATCGCCGAGAGCGGCTTGCCTGCGATTTCTCCGCACAGCGTCAGCGGCGTCCCCGCCTTCTCGGCGGCGACGACGATCTGCCGCAACACCCGCAGGAATGGCCGGCCCAGGGTATCGAAACGGTCGGCCACCCGGGAGTTGCCCCGGTCGACAGCCATGACGAACTGGAAAAGATCGTTGGAGCCGACCGAAACGAAATCGACTTCCTCCATCAGCTCGTCGAGCTGCCACAACAGGCTCGGCACCTCCAGCATCGCGCCGAATTGCAGGCTGCGCGGCAGCTGGTGCCCGAAGCGCGACAGATGCCGAACCTCCTTGTTGAGAAGTTCGCGCGCGAGGCGGATTTCATTGACCTCGGTGACCATCGGCAGCATCAGCTTGAGCTCGGTGCCTGCAGCCGCTTTTAGAAGCGCCCGGAGCTGGGTGCGCAGCAGACCCGGACGATCCAGCGAGAGCCGGATGGCGCGCCATCCGAGAGCCGGATTTTCCTCTTCAGCCGACCGGAAATACGGCACGACCTTGTCACCGCCGATATCCAGTGTCCTGAACGTCACCGGGCGGCCGGCGGCCTGCCGGATCACATTGCGATAAAGGCTCTCCTGCTCGTCGACCTTGGGCATGGTCGAGGCGATCATGAATTGCAGCTCGGTCCGGAACAGGCCTATGCCGCTGGCGCCCGATTCCTTGAGTTGCGGCAGGTCCACGAGCAATCCCGCATTCATCTGAAGCGTGATGTCCTGGCCATCGCGGGTGCATGGCTTGACCTTGCGCAGGGCGCGAAACTGCTCCTGCCGCTTGGCGCGAAAGCGGACCTTGTCCGCATAGGCGCTTTGAACTTCCGAGATCGGACGCAGATGGACAATGCCATCCTCGCCATCGACGATGATCGGATCGCGGTTTTCGGCAAGCGACGCGATGCCGGTCACCTGGCCCACCACCGGAATGCCCATGGCCCGCGCGACGATGACGACATGGCTGGTGACCGCGCCATCTTCAAGCACAAGGCCGCGGATCGCCTCACGCGGATAGTCGAGCAGTTCCGCGGCACCCATGGCGCGCGCCACGATGATCGCGTCCTGCGGCAGACCAGTGCCTCCGGGCACGAAGCCGGTCAGCTGCCTGAGAAGCCGATTGGCGAGATCGTCGAAATCATGCAGCCGCTCGCGCAGGTAGGGATCGGTCATGTGGATCATGCGGGCGCGGGTGTCGCTCTGGACCTTCTCC
>NZ_JAUXOD010000105.1 GCF_030682515.1 Hoeflea sp.
AATTACACCACGTTGACGGACGTGACCTCGATAACATGCAAGACGCTGTGAATACCTATCACCAAAATTTGGGGGATCACGTTCACCAGCGCGACCTTTCCAACGTCCTCGACGTCATTCCAGAAATCATCAAACACTCCCCTGATATGATTGCCGGCGGCCCACCATGCCAAGACTACTCGGGCGTAGGCAAGCGTGAGGAGGGAAAGAACGCGCGCCTTACTCTTGCGTTCGCAATTATGATAGCTGCGGCTCGACCAGAGTGGTTTCTTATGGAAAACGTGATTCGAGCAGCTAGTTCGAAGGCGTGGGCGGAAGCCGAGGCGGTACTAAAGAAAGCTGGCTATGGCATTTCACAATCGAAGGTCAACTTCGCCCACTATGGGGTGCCGCAAGCAAGACGGCGTTTAATCATAATCGGGAGACTCGGTGAGCGAGATGGCTTTCTCGAAAGTTCTATTGCAGAGGCGGCGAGCCAAATTCCATTATCGGTTCGCAAAGCCCTCTCGCAAAAGACCGGACATTTTCCGAGTGCCGACAACCGGTGGAGACCGGCGTATGCGCAACTGATTTCAAAGGCACACGTATACACACGGCCACAATATGCTGGCAGTGCGGTCCGAACCGTAGACGAGCCTTACGCGACTGTTATCCGTACTTCTGGAGAAGCTCCTTCAAAGCACTTCAGAGAGAATTATAAGGTTCATCGTAGGGATTCTGCGCCCTTGGAATGTGCTTCCATACTAGACCTCGACCTGTTCTCGAAAATCCAAGGATTTCCATACGAGTGGAAATGGCATACGAACAACAAACAACATGCCATGGTTATGATTGCCAATGCAGTTCCTCCGCCTGCCGCGGAGATTATCGGACGCGTAATCCTCGCCAGACAGGCTGGACGGACGTCACCCAAAATGGAAGGCCAGTTCGGCCAGTGGCTCGTGCGTGGCAATATCCGCAAGTCGACCACTGCCAGAAACATAAAGTCTGATCTTCGCCGCGCCCGTTATCTCTTGGAAGGCAGGACCTTCTCAAATGCGAGCTTGGAAATTGAAGCGCTTGAGGGCTCGCCGGATTTCGGGCGAATGAAGACTGGAAGAAAATCGGATCACAGACAGGCTCTTCATCATTACCGCGAATTTTTGGACACTCGGGGAAGGGGTCGAAAGGCCGCGGGCCCCGTGAATTGTGTCCATAGCCCTTCACGCAGCCGATTGCTTGGCAAGTTCGATCTGAAAACAGCGATGGCCGGCATGGACTCGTCCACTTTCCAGAGCGGTGCGCCCGACTATCCCAGCCACTGGCTAACGACTGATACGTGACGCGCTTTCGCCATTGATATCCTATGCTGAAGCCAGTTTGCCAGTCCTGCATTGGGAAATTCAGGGTCTGCTGGCAGCAAGGTTACCGATAATCGCGTATTGCGGCCTGATCGAGCTTTGCAGCAGGTACGAGAAGATAGTGCTTTTCGTCCACAACTCTGATCTCGTCGTTTTGAAGCGTCAGTTCGAAAAGGGCAACCACTTGGTGATCCATAAACTGAGCAGCGATCGCACGGCAACGAAGTCCTGGGAACTTATCTTCCACGAACCTAATGTCCTGTGTTGTCTGGACGATACCGATCTGATCCTTTCCGCCCTTTGCCTGAACGGGGATCACGTAGTGACATCCTCGCTTGTCTAGGCCGATATACAATTCATCTATCTCGATTTGCCCGATATCTGGGACGGTCGTCCGAAGATGGTTCTGAAGGCTGTATGTGGTCAGCCCCAGAAACGTGTCGATCAATCTATTGTAGCGAACTATCGCCAAGAGCGCCTGCTCGTCGTCCAGTGCATATGCCCGTATGAGTTCGGGTGTCGCGTCGGGTATGGCGATTTGGATCAGGGTCTCGCTAGGAACAATTCTCGTCTCTTTGACCAATCGGAACCGATAGATGGCACGTCCAGCACCTTCTATGATCCATTCGAGCTTTTCTGGCTGGGTCGCCAGTATGCTATCCGGAAGGACATTTCGGTATCGAAACGAATAGGGGACATCGCCGATATTCTTCACCCTTGCAAAACCGAGAGCTGCGGCACCGTCCTCCAATTCCTTCCTTTCGAATTGGAACTCGGTTGCACCTGGGACGTAGTGTGCAAAGAATATCCGTTCGATCAGTGCTTGGTAGCGGTTCGATTTCTTAGCCATTCGCAACACTTCGTTCCAAACGTTCGCGTTCGATATCGATCTGTTTGCGCTTCTTAGTTCCGCTTTTTGTGTTTCGCTTCGCGGATGGCGCGTCGACACCGAACAATGCGGCGGCTGACGCCAATGTCGTCGTCAAAAGCGATATCTCACCAAGTGACAGCGAACCTTCCGGTCGCACCGGTGAAACTCCTAGCGCCTTTAGCACGGAACCCGCAATTGCTCGTGCCAACGGTGGCGGTACGGCATTTCCGATTTGCCTGGCCCCATGCCATTTTGTCGCGTGAAACCTAAACCAATCGGGGAATCCGTGCAGACGCGCCATCTCGCGGACGGTGATGCAGCGGTCATGCTCATAGTGGATTGGGCGAGGGCTGGTAAAGGCTCCGCGCGCTCCATCGGTGCCGGCCCTCAATGTGTTCGAGAGCCCGTTGGGTGGCAACTTGAACAAGCGACTAATCGGTTCCACTTTCCCAACCTGTGTTTCCGAGAAGCGTCGGCGCGAAATTTCCGTATGCTCAGTTCGGGCGCTGGACGTGAGAACCTGAGAATTCCATTTCCTAACATGACCAAAGTGCCAAGCATCATTGCTTGTAACTCGCATTTCGGCGGCAAATCGAGATGGTTCTCCGAAACGAGCGGTACGAACGGCATCGTCGTCGATCAGCGAAGAAAACATCTCTGCGTCGGGGAGATCGCCGATGGCATCGCGAACAGTCGGACCGACAACAAGGTTAGGCATCTTTTTCTTACCGTCCGCAGGATTTGTAAGCGCCAGAGGATAGTCTGGGAGCACCTCACCTTTTCTACCACCAAAAAGAATCAGACGTTGTCGGTGTTGGGGAACACCGAAATTAGCGGCATCCAGAACGTTCCAAGGCAAGCGGACCTGGTAACCGGCTGCATCAAACGCGTCGACGAGCTCCCCAAGAAACTTCTTGTGTTGGCCAAGGGTCAAGCCCTTAACATTTTCGAATACGAACGTGCGGGCATCCAGTTCCTTAACCAGACGAACAAACTCCAGAACCAGAGAATTTCTGGGATCGTCCATGACTCGTTGGCCTATCATGGAAAATCCTTGGCATGGTGGTCCACCGAAGACGCAATCTATTTGCTTTCTGCCGATTCCTCCAGCCAACCGAATTTCCAGAGCCGAAAGTCCGACCACCGACTTCGGTATGACAGCCGTTTGAGGAAAGTTGAACTTATGAATAGCACAATGAATGGGGTCTACCTCGACAGCGGCAGCGATATCAAAGCCCGCTTGCTCGAAGCCAAGGCTCATACCGCCCGCACCGGCGAACAAATCGATTCCGATAGGTCTGTCGTCCATCATGCTCATCAAGTCTCCGATTCGTTGGAGCTTAGCGAAAGCGGACGGAGATGTCGATCGCCTTCGAGAAATTCCACCAAAGCCCTTTCGGTGCGGTCGATGTCTTTAATTTCGCATTGCCATATCACAAAAGTTTCCCAACCCAATGAACGGAGCGCATCGAGCGTTTCGGCATCACGTGCCTTGTTTCGCTCAATTTTCTCGCGCCAGAATTCAATGTTCGAGCTCGGCAGCTTTCCGTATTTGCACGTGTGCCCATGCCAGAAGCAGCCGTGAACAAACAAAACCTTACAGCGCGAAGGAAAAACCAAATCGGGTTTTCCAGGCAAATCCTTCCTATGAAGGCGAAAGCGATAGCCCAGCCGGTGCAGCAAACGTCGGACGACCAGCTCGGGACGAGTATTTTTGCCCCGTACCCGGGACATTAACCAGCTACGGTGTTTTGTCGTAAGGCGGTCCATACTCGAAGGTTATCCCAATTTGTAATCCATAGCGTTCATCGTCGGGAGGGGAGCAGGTGGTTCGGCGCTTGGTTCAACGACGAAACAATGTTTTAAAAACCCGGGCAACCATTAAAGTGATAAATAATGCTGCGAACGTCGCTGTCACGTATATGTACGTGATGGGAAAAGCGGGCCTGTAAGCTTATTGTGGTGTGATTGCTCGATTAGAATTCCGATCGGACTGCGACCAGCTTACGACGAAGTCAGAGTTCGAGATGCGCCGTTGCAAAAATTGGCAACTTGTAGCCCAAGCCAAATTTATTGAATGCATCAAGTCGATTAAATATTTGCATTTCTAGATGCTTAGTATTTTTTGCATAAAATTCCTTGCTTACAGCTCCCGTGTAGACTTGGTCATAGAAGTTCCTTCCAAACTTATTATTCTCGAGGAATTCCTTCTCAAATTGCCGCCTCCGTATTACTACGCGTGTGAGGTTTTCGAGATCGGTCTTGCGAATGAAGGAATGAAAATCAAATACATCACCAGATAGTGGATTTCTAACGATTAGTTCAGTCGCTTCTCCCTGCCTCTCAGCTAGTTTAGCAATAAAGCTTCTGCGAACTAATATATCTTCGTGTCGAGACATCAGTTCTATTAGGTACTTGAGCTGATTACCGTAAGGCAGTTTCTGCACGAGTAGTTCGGCTGCGAAGGCAGCCCATGGCCCTCGAAGTTGACGGGTTGCGACGGCCAACGTTTCCTGTATGTTATCTGCATATAGCGAACCTAATAGTTGGAAGGCCGCTTTCGCCAAAAACTTATCATCTGTTGTAATAAACCTATTTTCAATAATTGAAAACAGAGTCTCAATAGAAACATTGCGTGACAAGGTTTCCATTGCAGATTTTCGAACGTATTGATCGTCGCTTTTAAGAGTTATTTCTACCAATTGTGATGCATATTCGTCAGTAAATTTTTCAACACTATTACTATTTAACCAAAGCGCCAAGTCCACCCAGTGCTGGCGAAAAAATCCCTCGGGCAGCACACTTGAGACGCCTTCTTCCTGATCGCCTCGCTGGAATATGGAATCGTCAATCTGGGCTTCATGGAGAATTGTTGAATTGTCCCAAAGTGTCCTGATGTTTCCCTTCGCCCCGATGAGATTTGTCCCCGTGAAATCGAACCCACGAATATCGCAATCGTCAAAACTAACACCGGCTAAATCCAGATATCTCAGATCGGTATGCGGATTCAGGCCGGCGAGATTGACCAGCTCCACAAAATTGGAACTACTCGATTCGATGAGTCCCCGCATTCGGTCTAAATCGCTGTGAGAGAAATTGGATTCGAGGAAAAAACTATCCTTCATGGTCAACCTCGGAGTTTACAAACGTATCTGACTTGGCAAACGTAATAGCTCTGTCATTCCTTCCGTGTGCAATCGAGGCAAGGCGCTGACCAATTAACGCGTTCAAAAGCTTCTCCTTGTTCGGAACCAGTGGGAACCATCTCGTGTTTTTTGTAATCTCAATGGCTATGTCTTGCCTTTTGATTTCAACTGCAATGGAAATCCCGAATCTATTTGGTCTCCCGTTATCCATAATTATACGGCATAATCTATCATTATTGAGATAGTATCCTGATAGACTGATATCCTTCTCGTTACAAATAATCCATCTATCATTACCTTGGGCTTCTACAGGTATATGCTCAAAAAAATCAGTGTTTCTTTCTGATAATTGTACCTCGGCGACTTCACTTGTTTCTTTTTTTCCCTTTCTGGAAGCCTCTATGCTTTGGTCTATTGGTGAAAATTTGCCGCTGACGATTGCTTCTCTCGCCGAGTTGTTACTGACGGTGGTTTTTGTGGATTTCTCGATTTCTGTTTCGCGCGCGATCCGCTCGGGGTGCTTGCGAATGCCATGCTTCAAATTCGGATCGATTCGACCGCCATTTGGTTCCGTAGTCAGGTAGGCTCTACGGAACTTAATTGATACAGTATATTCTTCCAATTCGATATCTTCTACTCCAAAACATAGAGTTACGAAAATATCAGCTGCCATTTCAATATTGCTCTCCACTGTTCTAGTGGACATTTCGACCAATTGTCCGAGCGGATTTTCTGTCTTTTCATTAAATTTCATTTTCCGAATCCCGTATTTGCGGTTCTCACTTTGCCGAATCGCCACACACCCAATAATTCAGTGTAGGCATTTTAACACGCTTCCTGCGTGCAACGGCAGTTTGACCGCGATGGTTCATCTTGTTGATCCAACTTTTAAAAAAGTTTCTTCGTAGGAGGCGTCATGACTGCATCAGTCCCGCGGTTCTCGTGTTCCTGACGAGCATTTGCGCCGGCCGATCTCTGAGCTCATTCTGAATTGACAAAGAGGATAGCCAGCAATGCCTTGTGTCCACAAGGCCTGGTCAGGGGGAGGAAATCTCCCCCGTGAACCCCCTCTAGCCCCTTTTGACGGGGCATGATGATGAGGAGTGAGCATGCGCGATCATATCGTACGTTGCCGCGTATCCAGCGCCGAAATAAGCGCAATGAGAAACCTCGCGATAGGGCGGGGTCTTTCATTGTCTGACTTAACCCGTCGTGCAGTGCTCGGCGTTCGCATGCCACCCAGAGCCCTTGATCGGACCGATGTCCTGCTACTTACTCAAGCACTCGGTCACTTGGCTAGAATTGGTGGCAACCTGAATCAACTGTCGCGGCGCGCCAACGCTGGCAAATTGACTGGGCACGATGCGGAACTGGCCCGTACCCTAGCAGAGGTCAATTTGTTGCGGGACCGTCTCAGGGCGGTCATATCATGATCATCCAAACGAGCCGCATTTGCCGAAAGGGTGGGGTCCGTTACCTCGCCTGTCATTTGCTAGACAAGTCCTCCGAGAATGACCTGATCGAGATTCTGTCAGGCGACAGATATTCGTTGTTCGATGCCGATGCGCTCGCGAGAGTGAAACGCTGCAAATACAGCGTTCGTCATTTTTCCATATCCCCACAACTTGAAATGACGCCTCAGCAGCTGACCGAGTTTTTTCGCTCGATCGATTCCGAATTCAGCATCGGTGCAGACCGTCCGCGGCTCGTGGTGCGCCATGTCAAAAAAGGCAAATCGCATTTTCATATCGCTGTAGCCGAGGTCGACCCAGTAACGCTTCGCGTCCTTGATTGCCGCAATGATTACACGCGCCTGGAAAACCTCGCCCGACATTATGAGCAGCACCATAATGAAACCGTTCAATCCGACCGTGCGGAGCGCCGCCAGCGAAAGGTCGAGGGCTTGTCCGCCATTGCCCGTAAGCGCGCCGAACGAACAGTGGCGGCATTTGACCGCACGAAACTGAAGAAGGCACTCGGTGCTGGACATCAATCCTTCGACCGCGAACTTGCCCGTCAGGGACTTCATATAGCCAAGGGCGACAAGGGGCCAATCCTTGTCGACTCCGAAGGCACTTTTGTCGCTGCCGCAAACAGAGTTGCAGGCGTGAGGCGCAACGAATTCATAAATTTCATGAAAGGTCTTTCACATGACGGAAACGATTTCCGCGTCCCAGACGCTGACTGCAGTGGAGTGCAACACCAAAAAGCTACTGCCGCTCCTGTCCTTGCTGGAGGCCCCAGAAGGGCCAGACCGGCTAACCCAGCTTATGGAGCTGCTCACGGCGATCTTGGACGCGCAGCACAAGCAAGCTCTGGGTTTGAAGACCCTTATCGAAAAGGTCGACCGTATTGCGCGTCGATAGGGAGCCGATTGCAAAGTGAGCGGCTGTTTATCGGTTACCTCGGAAAGTTTGATCTCGATGACCTTCTTCGCCGCGCCGAGCAACTGGCGGCCTGGATTCGAACAATCTTCGAACCCCAGGTGGACCGTCTGACACGGCAAATTCAGGACCGCAAGCAGATAGGTAAGGCAATCGTGCCGGCGAACGCGGAAACACATCCCATCACAGCATATACTTATCAAGGGAGGATGAAGCTATGAGACACCGCACGACAAAAAAGAGCCGCACCTGCTACCATCGGTTTCGGAAGCGTAACCTCGCCGCCAGACGGGCACGGCGGAACGATCCGGCAGCATCAGCTTCACTTCAGCTGTTAGCGATTTTCAACATGATCTTCGGGCGCGCGCCGCTCTTGCCCCAGACCCCCGTTCCTTATTCAGCCCCATCGTATTCTCCGCTTTCGTTGCAGCGCGGCGAGCTGGCGCGCCGTCTCGGCGTTCCTCACAGATATCTCGGGCTCATCGCGTCTCAAGGCCAAGTTCCCTACTCGTTACTCTTCGAACACATTGGGAAAGGCGGAGTCCTTAGGCGGGACGCGCTAGTAGAGCTGCGCAAGCGAGCTCCTGCCGCATCGTTGGAATGGTTCGATCATGTCGAGAGGTGGGGCTTTTGGTCGGACCTGCTCCGTTGTCAGTCGCCAAGCGGGTTTGACCAAGACACTGATGTTAAGCTGTTGAAATCTACTCTGGCTTGGCTCGATCAATCGAACGGGGACAATGGTGGATTTGGTGGACCACCTGGGCCCGCGTGAAGTGATCGGTAGTGTCACCGTTGGTTGGGTAGCGTGCAACGGGTGCGGTTGTTTTCAACAGACAATGGCCCGCTGGAAAGCGGTTAGAAATGAAATCGCGATACGACGATATATACCTTGACTACTATTAAGGTTGCTCCGACCATTGAATGTGAGAATGCAATAAGGCACCTCCTTACGGTCCGAGGACTACCAAAAATGCGAACTAATACAGCGAATGTCTCGCAAGGCGAGGGGCAAAGCCATATACCAAGTCTAACTGTCGATCTTCCGAGAGACATAATGGAAGCGCTGGCGCAGCGCGTTACGGACGATCAGGTCGTAGACATCAATGCAGGCATGATCGAAGTCAGGAAATCCGAGGGCGAAGAATGAGCAAGGGAAGAACATATCTGACACCCGACGAGTACCCACGGATGTATCGCGACGCAATCGTCGATCTGTTAAGCGTGTTTTCCAACGGGGACATATTCGAAGCTCTGGGACGGATCACCGATGTGAAGCGCGCCGGCGATTTATTGAATATGGCCATGAACGACATCGATGCTGACATTACAGCGTCTTTACACCTGGTCCCTCAATCTGAGAAATTCAAATCGGCCATAGATTCACGGATTCCAGAGGAAGACCGTGCGCGGATTGTTGCGGTGGACATGGGCGGCCGCATGCTGGATCGCGTGGGTCTCGCACAGTTTCGGTTGCTCGATCCTGCCGAGAGCTTCCACTACATATTGGAATGGAAAGCCGCGGATGGCTCAAGCGTCATTCGGACTACGGAATTGATTTCTGAGCGAGATATTGAATCGAAGCTCGTGGAGTTCCGATACGACCTTTTCCATCACGTCGCCGTCTCCTCCGTAGAGCGCCAGAAATTTCGTGACGGTTCAATTCATGTGTTTCTGAACTGAGAAAACTCACCACGAAGAGCCCAGCCTCCCGACCCGAATGTTTCCTGGCAAGGCCGAATACCAGCCAGAAAACTCGTTGACCTATTGGTCAATCGGCTGGTAGAAACGCGGCGCACAACACTGGTACACACAACGCCACTACAGCACCTTCAACTCCCTTGTTTTTCGGGCTTTTTGAGGTGGTAGGCAAGAGTCCCACCCTCTCCGCCATTCCTGTTTGGGCATTGTCGCTACGGCGACCCCGCGCGCAGGGCTCCGGGTTCCAACTTCTTCCTTTACCTAGCGCCGTTTTCCCGCTTGCAACGATTTCGAGTCGCGTTCCGTCTCCCAAGGCGGCGGTGGGCTCGACTGTGCGGGTGGCTGCCGGCCGGCCAGTGGCCGGCCTTGCTCTGTCGGAGTGAAGCCGGCGGCGTCGGAGGCGCTCGCGCCTAGTCGGGTGCCGTCAGGAAGGTCGTCAGCGCCGTCAGTTCCGGGGTCTGGATCTCGTGGCCGCCGTCGTGGAAGCTGGTCTCCACACGGCTGCCCTGCGCGGTGAAATAGGCGGCGAGGCGTTCGGTCAGTGGCAGCGGGCAGATCGGGTCGCGGCGGCCGGCGGTGATCAGCACCCGCTTTCCGGCAAGCTCCGGGTTGGCTTCCGGTGCAAAGGGAATGAGCGGATGCAGCAGCGCGATGCGGTCGAACAGGCCGGCATGCCTGAAGGCGACGGAGGCCAGGATGTTGGCGCCGTTCGAATAGCCGAGCCCGTAGACCGGAACGCCCGGATTGGCCGCCTTGTGGCCGGCGATGAAGTCCGCCATGTTTTCCGTCCGCAGGGCCAGGTCGGCCATGTCGTAGACGCCCTCTCCGGTGCGGCGGAAGAAGCGCAGCGCACCGTGCTCGGACACGTCGCCGCGCGGCGAAACGAGGCCGGCCTCGGGCAATATCTGGCTCACCAGGCCTGAAAACTGCTGCTCGTCGCCGCCGGTGCCGTGGAAGGCGAAGACCAGCGGCGCATCGGCTGCGCCGGGTCTTGTGAGCGCGTGATACTGGGATGTCGTCATGATTTAAGCCTCTGGTGGCGGGATGGCGGGATCCCGCCGGAAAAGTGTCAGTCGGTGATCGGTTCGAGCAGTTGCTCGATCTGAGCGCGATGCGCCTCATAGCGGGTCGGCAGCTTGAGGCCTTCGCCCAGATGGGCCGCGTCCTCGTCGCGGTCGAAGCCGGGCTCGTTGGTGGCGATCTCGAACAGCACGCCGCCGGGGGTGCGGAAATAGATGGCCCAGAAATAATCGCGGTCGATCACCGGCGTGACCTGGTAGCCCGTGTCCATGAGCGCCTTGCGGACCTCGAGCTGCGCCGCCCGGTTTTCCACCGCGAAGGCGATATGGTGCACGGAGCCGGCGCCCTGGAGCGCCGGGCCGGCGTCGGTCAGCGCTTCGATGTCGATGACATCGGCGCCATTGCCGCCGCTCAGGGCAAAGCGGGTGTGGCTGCCCTGGCTGTCGACCTTCTCGTAGCCCATGAAGCGCAGCAGTTCGGCGGTGGCGCCGCCATCCCGGAGCCTGAGGCTCGCGCCGCGAAAGCCCTTGATGGCCTCGGATGCGGCGATGCCGCCGCGCTGCCAGCCGGTCCTTTCGTCGCCGTCGACCTCGATCAGCGAGAAACTGTCGCGGTCGGGGCCGTCAAAGCGCAGGCGCTTGTCGCCGAAGACCTCGCTTTCGCTGAGGCCGCCGACATCCTGGGCCGCCAGATGCTGCTTCCAGAAATTGAGCGTGCCCTTGGGAACGGCGAAATAGGTGTCGCCCACTTCGCCCGCGCCGGGGCGTCCCGGGGCAATGTGGGGAAAGGGGAAATAGGTCATGACCGATCCGGGCGTTCCCAGTTCGTCGCCGTAATAGAGGTGGTAGACCTCCGGGGCGTCGAAATTGACGGTTTTCTTGACGCGGCGCAGGCCGAGCGTCTTGGTGAAGAAATCGCTGTTCTGCTGCGCGTGGGCGGCCATCGACGTGACGTGATGCAGGCCCTTGATCTGAGTGATCATGATGGTTCCTTTCCTTTGCCAGGGATGCGTCTGGCCTGGACCCAAGATGGGGAAGATCATTGCGGAGGTGAATAGCAATAATATTGACAATATAATTGCGGAAAACGTAATAATCGGCGATGAGCGAACTCAGCCAGATCCGCGCCTTTCTCGCCGTCGCCGAGCTTCACAGTTTCGTTGCGGCGGCGCGGCAACTGTCTATGACCGCACCGTCGGTCACCCGCGCGGTCGGCGCGCTCGAGGACCGGCTCGGCGTGCAGTTGCTGCTGCGCACCACCCGCCAGGTCTCGCTGACGTCCGCCGGCGCGGTCTATGCCGCGCGCGTGGGACCGCTCATGGCCGAGTTCACCAAGGCCGGGGAGGAGGTGCGCGAGCACGAGGGGGAGGCTGCGGGCCTGCTCCGGATCAATGCGCCGATGTCGCTCGGGCTGCAGATCCTGCCCGATGTCGCCTCGGGCTTCCGGGTGGACCATCCGGACACGGTCCTGTCGCTCAGTCTGACGGACCGGTTCATCGACATCGTCTCCGAAAATGTCGACCTGGCGATAAGGATCTCGCAGGCGCCCACGGACAAGTCGACCATCTGGCGCAAGATCTGCCGGGTGCGCCGCGTGCTTGTCGCCTCGCCGGGATATCTGGCGGCCTTCGGCGGCATCACCCGGCCGCAAGAGCTGCACAGCCATGCCCGGCTTGCCTATGACGGCGAGGCAATAAGCGAGACCTGGGATCTCTCCCACGCCGGCCGGACGCACAGGGTCAGGGCCGGGCAGGCGCTTGCCAGCAACAATGGAGACCTGATCGCCCGGCTGGCCGAGAACGGCGAGGGCGTGGCGCTCTTGCCCTGGTTCATCGTCGAGCCGGCGCTGGCGGCCCAACGGCTCGCCCAGGTGCTGCCCGAGTGGGAGCCGACGCCGCTGTGGCTGACGCTCTACTATCCGCCCTACGAGACCCTGCCGCTGAGGGTCAAGAAATTCTCCGATTTCTTCGAGACCTATGTCACCCGGATCCGGTCGCTGTGACGGACGCGTGTCCGGAGCCCGCCGCGCCCGGACGCGCGGCGGCTAACAATGCCATGCCGGTTGCGCTCAGGCTTCGGACGCGGCCTCGACCGCAGGCTCCTTGGCCTTGCGCCGCCTTGTGACCAGCACGAAGAACAGCGGCACGAAGAGGATGCCCAGGACGGTGCCGGTGAGGGTGCCGCCGAGCACGCTGGTGCCGATGGCGTTGCGGCCGCCCGAGCCGGCGCCCGTGCTGATGACCAGCGGCAACACGCCGAGCGAGAAAGCCATCGAGGTCATGATGATCGGGCGGAAGCGCTGGCGCGCCGCCTCGCGCACCGCATCGAACAGGGGTTCCCCGGCCTCGTAACGGTCGCGGGCGAACTCGACGATGAGGATGGCGTTCTTGCCCGTCAGCCCCACAACGGTGAGCAGGCCCACCTGGAAGAACACGCCGTTCTGATAGCCGCCGTAGAGAGTCCACAACACCGCGCCGAGGATACCCACCGGCATGGCCAGCATGACGGCAAACGGGATCGACCAGCTCTCGTAAAGCGCCGCCAGGCAGAGGAAGACGGCAGCCAGCGACAGCGCATAGAGCAGAGGCGCCCGGTTGCCGGACTGGCGCTCTTCCAGCGACAGACCGGTCCAGGACACGGCATAGCCGGGCAGTTGCGACGCCAGACGCTCGATCTCCGCCATGGCCTCGCCGGTGGTCACACCGGGGGCGGGCGATCCCTGGATCTGCATCGCGCCGACCGCGTTGTAGCGGGTGAGGCCCTGCGGCCCGAAGGTCCAGCTGCCTTCGGCGAAATTGGCAAAGGGAACCAGCCCGCCGGTCGAATTGCGCACTCTCCATTTCGAGATGTCGGAGGGAACGGCGCGCGCGTCCGCTTCACCCTGGATGTAGACCCGCTTGATGCGATCCCGGTCGATGAAGTCGTTGACGTAGCTTCCGGCCCAGGCGACCTGCAGCAGCTGCGCCACATTGGAGGCGGTAACGCCCATCGCGCCGGCGGCGCGCCAGTCGATGTCGAGATGATACTGGGCGGCATCCTCGAGGCCGGAGGGACGGACCGAAGCGATGAGCGGGCTCTGCGTAGCCAGGCCGAGCAACTGGTTGCGGGCGGCGAGCAACTGGTCGTGGCTCTGCCCGTCGCGGGCTTCGAGATAGAAGTCGAAGCCGCTCATGATGCCGAGTTCGGGGACCGAGGGCGGAACGATCGGGAAGACCATGGCGTCCTTGATGCCGAGCAGCGCCGGGTAGGCGCGGCCGGCGATCGCCTGGGCGCTCTGGCTCGGCGATTGTCGCTCGGACCAGTCCTTGAGGCGGATGAAGGCCAAGCCCATGTTCTGGCCCTGGCCCGAGAAGGAGAAGCCGACGACGCCGAACAGGCTGTCGACATTGTCCGCCTCGTTTTCGAGGAAGTGCTTCTCCACCTGTTCCAGGACTTTCTGGGTCCGCTCGGCGGTGGCGCCGGTGGGCGCCTGGATCAGGGCCAGGAGAATGCCCTGGTCCTCGTCGGGCAGGAAGGAAGTCGGGGTCTGCACGAAGCTCCAGACCATGAGCCCGACAAGCCCCAGATAGATGATTCCGATGCGCAGCGGCCGGCGGATCATCCAGCCGACGGTGCTGCCATAGCCGTTGCTGAGCCGGTCAAAATTGCGGTTGAACCAGCCGGCGGGACCGCGCTTGGCATGCTGGGCTGCCTTGGAGGTGAGCAGCGTGGCGCAGAGTGCCGGCGTCAGCGTCAGCGCCACGAGGACGGAAAGTCCCATGGCGGAGACGATGGTGACCGAGAACTGCTGGTAGATGATGCCGGTCGAGCCGCCGAAGAAGGCCATCGGCACGAACACCGCCGACAGCACCAGGGCGATGCCGATGAGCGCGCCGGTGATCTGGCCCATCGACTTGCGCGTGGCCTCGAGCGGACTGAGCCCTTCCTCCTCCATGATGCGCTCGACATTCTCCACCACGACGATGGCATCGTCGACCAGAAGCCCGATGGCGAGCACCATGGCGAGCATGGTCAGCGTGTTGATGGAATAGCCAGACGCGGCAAGGATGCCGAAGGTGCCGAGCAGGACCACCGGCACGGCCAGCGTCGGAATGAGCGTGGCGCGAAAATTCTGCAGGAACAGCAGGATGACGAGGAAGACGAGCACGATGGCTTCGATGAGCGTCTTGACCACTTCGCTGATCGAGATTTCGACGAAGGGCGTCGTGTCGTAGGGCACGACATAGCTCACGCCTTCGGGGAAGAAGGCCGAGGCCTCCTCGATCTTCGCCTTGACGATTTCGGCCGTCTCGAGCGCGTTTGCGCCGGCCGCCAGGCGGATCGCCATGCCGGTGGACGGCTTGCCGTTGAAGCGGGCGATGGTTGAATAATTCTCCGCGCCGATCTCGACGCGGGCGACGTCCTTGAGCAGCACGAGGCCGCCATCGGTGGCGGCGCGAATGACGATCGCCTCGAAGTCCTCGGGCGTCGTCAGCAGCGACTGCGCGGTGATGGTGGCGTTGAGCTGCTGGCCCTCGACCGTGGGCAAGGTGCCGAAAGCGCCGGCGGAGATCTGGGCATTCTGGGAAGATACGGCGGCCACGACATCCTCGGGGGCCAGTTCATAGGCCGCGAGCTTGACCGGGTCGAGCCAGATGCGCATGGCATATTTGGCGCCGAACACCTGAACTTCGCCGACGCCTTCGAGACGGCTGAATTCATCGACGAGATTGGTGTTGAGATAGTCGGACAGATCGGTCTGGTCGAGCGCGCCGTCCTCGGAAATCAGCGCAATGACCATGAAGAAGCTGGCCGAGGACTTCTGAACGGTGACGCCCAGGCGCTGCACCGTTTCGGGAAGCAGCGTGGTGGCCTGCGACAGCTTGTTCTGGACCTGGACCTGGGCGATGTCCGGATCGACGCCGGTCTCGAAGGTCAACGTGATCGACGCAGTGCCGGCGGAGGTCGAGCTCGAGGAGAAGTAGCGCAGGCCGTCGAGGCCGGTCAGCCGCTGCTCGATGACCTGGGTCACCGTGTTGGCGATGGTCTGCGCAGAGGCTCCCGGATAATTGGCCGAGATCGAAATGGTCGGCGGCGCGATCTGCGGGTATTGCGAGATCGGCAGCGTCAGGATGGAAAGAACCCCGGCGCCCATGATGATGATCGAGATCACCCAGGCAAAGATCGGCCGGTCGATGAAGAAGCGTGCCATGTCGGTCTCCGAGGGTCAGTTCTGTGCCGGTTGTTCGGCGCGTTCTTCGGGGGCAACCGTGGCTCCGGGCGCGATCTTCTGCAGCCCCTCGACGATCAGCCTGTCGCCTGCCTGAAGGCCGTCGGTGACGATCCAGTCGGAACCGCGGTCGCTGACAATCGTCAGCGTGCGCTGCTCCACCACGTTGTCGGGCCCGACAACCATCGCCGTGGGGTCGCCGCGACGGTCGCGCGAGACGCCTTCCTGGGGGACGAGAACAGCGTTCTCGATGACGCCCTGGGGCATCTCGACCTGGACATACATGCCGGGCAGCAGCATCTCGTCCGGGTTGGGGAATTGCAGGCGCAGGGTGACGACGCCGGTTAGTTCATCAACATTCGGTTCGGCTGCGGTGAGTTCGCCGGTCTGGTCGAAGATGGTCCGGTCGGCGAGCATCAGCTCGACCGTGGTGTCGATGTTGGCGCCTGCCGAATGCGGACCCTGGCGCTTCCAGCGCACGAGATCGGCGGCCGATTGGGCGACGTCGACATAGACCGGGTCCAGTTTGCGGATCACCGCGAGCGGAGATGACTGACCCGAAATGATGAGCGCGCCCTGAGTGGTGAGCGACCGTCCGATGACGCCGGACAATTGGGCGCGGATCGTCGTCCGCTCGAGGTCGATATTGGCGGCAAGCAGTTGCGCCTTGGCAACCTGCAGCGCGGCATCGGCGATGTCGCGGGTGGTCAGGGCGGCATCGAGCGCCTGTTCGCTGGCGACGTTGCTCTTGCGCAGCGTCTCCATGCGGACGAGTTCGCGGTTGGCCGACTTGAGGCTGACTTCGGCCTGGTTGACGGCGGCCTGCGCCGCCACGACCTGCGCCCGATAGGTGGCCGGATCGATGCGGTAGAGGATGTCACCTTCATTGACGGCCGAGCCTTCCTCGAACAGGCGCTCGACGATGATGCCGTTCACCTGGGGTCGGACTTCGGCGACCCCGGAGGCCACGACGCGGCCCGGCAGCGTGGAGGTGACGGTGACGGTCTCGGCCTTCAACGTGACAACGGTCACCGGCGTGGGAGGGCGTTCGGGCTGTTGCGCGGAGGCGGCAGATGCCGTCAAGGCGACAAGCAGGGAACAAAAGGCGGCGTAAGGCGCTAACCTCATCGAATATCTCCGTCGGATCTGGAGTTAGCCGCTTGGCGAACGGACGCGCTGCGACTAATATGGAAACCAGTTGGTTTTATAATTGCTTTTTTGCAATGCGCAAGCGAAACGCTGCACCTGCGAACAGGGAGGGTTAATTTGTTGCCAGAAAGCCTCAACCGCTGCCGCGGCCCCGGCAGGCCGCGCCAGCTCGACACCACGGAGCGCGAGGCCATCATCATCGACGCAGCCGAACAGGTGATCCTGTCGCAGGGCCTGGGAGGCGCGTCGATGGCGGCGATCGCGCAGGAGGCCGGGATGTCCAAGCGGACGCTCTATGAGGTGTTCGAGTCCCGCGCAGCCCTCTTCGCCGCCGTGGTCCGGCGCATCCGAAACTTGGTGACGCGGCCGCTGACCGAAAGCGAACTCGATCTGCCGCTGGCGCAACGCCTGCGGCTGCTGCTGACGCCGGCGGACGACAAATTCTCGGACCTGATGCCGCTGGCGATCCTGCGCGCGGTGATCGCCGAGGCCGACAGGCAGCCTGATCTTGCGCGGGAATTCCTGCAGGAAGGGCCGCATGCGCTTTACGGCATGATTCGCCTCGAGATCGACCGCTCCGTGGCCCGCGGCGAGATCTCAATCAGCGATACGGAGAGCGCGGCGCGGCTGATGGCGGACATGGCCCATGAAAACGTGCTGGAGCATCTCGTCTCCCCCAGGCCGGCCTGCGAACGCCAGCAGGCCCATGACCGCAGGCTCGATCTTGCCATCCGCGTGTTTGTCGGCGGAATCGGGGAAGCCGGCTAGCGCGGGTCGCCTCCACCGGGGACCCGCGAAGGTCGCCCTGGATCTTCGATTCGTTATGCCCTTTCCGAAGTGCCGGGTTCGCACAGGCCTGCCAACCAACACGCCATGGCCGGGACTCCTTCAAACTGACATGATCGGCAGTTAGAAGCTCCACACCGATTCACGCCGTCAGGATTTCCTTCGCCGTTTGATGGATGGGCGGAAGCTTGAGCATGTCAGGCACACTGCGCCCGAACCGATGACCCGAGGCTGCGGCTTCGTTCAAATCGATTCCGATTGTCGAACTTATGCTGTAGGACCTCTCCAACGCCCTCCCGTCAGGATACCGCCATGAAATTCCGCTTCCCCATCGTCATCATCGACGAGGATTTCCGATCGGAGAATTCCTCGGGCCTGGGCATTCGCGCCATGGCCGAGGCCATCGAGAACGAGGGCTTCGAAGTGCTCGGCGTGACGGGCTATGGCGACCTGTCTCAATTCGCCCAGCAGCAGTCCCGTGCCAGCGCCTTCGTGCTGTCGATCGACGACGAGGAATTCAGCCCCGGTCCCGACGTCGATCCGGCGGTGGTCAATCTGCGCAATTTCATCGAGGAGGTGCGCTGGAAGAACGCCGATGTGCCGATCTACATCTATGGCGAGACCAAGACCAGCCGGCATCTGCCCAACGACATCCTGCGCGAGCTGCACGGCTTCATCCACATGTTCGAGGACACGCCGGAATTCGTCGCCCGCCACATCATCCGCGAGGCCAAGAGCTATCTCGAGGGCATCAAGCCGCCGTTCTTCAAGGCGCTTTTGAATTATGCCGAGGACGGATCCTACTCCTGGCACTGTCCGGGCCATTCGGGCGGGGTGGCGTTCCTCAAGAGCCCGATCGGCCAGATGTACCACCAGTTCTATGGCGAGAACATGCTGCGCGCCGACGTGTGCAATTCGGTGGAAGAACTGGGCCAGCTGCTCGACCACAACGGCGCCATCGGCGCGTCCGAGCGCAACGCCGCGCGAATCTTCAATGCCGACCACTGCTTCTTCGTCACCAACGGCACCTCGACATCCAACAAGATGGTCTGGCACCACACCGTGGCGCCCGGCGACGTCGTGGTCGTGGACCGCAACTGCCACAAGTCGATCCTGCACTCGATCATCATGACCGGGTCGATCCCGGTGTTCCTGAAGCCCACGCGCAACCACTACGGCATCATCGGCCCGATCCCGCAGAGCGAGTTCGAGGTGGAGTCGATCAAGGCCAAGATCCGCGCCAATCCGCTGCTCGAGGGCGTCGACGCAGACACGGTCAAGCCGCGCATCATGACGCTGACGCAGTCCACCTATGACGGCGTGCTCTACAACACCGAGACCATCAAGACACTGCTCGACGGCTACGTCGCCAACCTGCATTTCGACGAGGCCTGGCTGCCGCACGCCTCGTTCCACCCGTTTTACGGCAGCTACCACTCGATGGGCCGCAAGCGGGCGCGGCCGATGCATTCGGTCACCTATGCCACGCAGTCGATCCACAAGCTGCTCGCCGGCATCAGCCAGGCGAGCCATGTGCTGGTGCAGGACAGCCAGGACACCAAGCTCGACCGGCACCTCTTCAACGAGGCCTATCTGATGCACACCTCGACCAGCCCGCAATATTCGATCATTGCCAGCTGCGATGTGGCCGCCGCCATGATGGAGCCGCCCGGCGGCACGGCGCTGGTGGAGGAGAGCATTGCCGAGGCGCTCGATTTCCGCCGCGCCATGCGCAAGGTGGACGACGAGTTCGGCGAGGACGACTGGTGGTTCCAGGTCTGGGGACCGGTGGACCTCGAGGAGGAAGGCATCGGTCACACCAAGGACTGGGTGCTCAAGCGCACCGACGCCGAGGGCGTGCAGAAATCGGACGGCGAGGACTCCTGGCACGGGTTCGGCGACATGGCGCCGGGCTTCAACATGCTCGATCCGATCAAGGCGACGATCATCACGCCGGGCCTCAACCTCGACGGTCGCTTCGAGGAGACCGGCATTCCGGCCTCAATCGTCACCAAATATCTGGCCGAGCACGGCGTGGTGGTGGAAAAGACCGGGCTTTACAGTTTCTTCATCATGTTCACCATCGGCATCACCAAGGGCCGCTGGAACTCGCTGCTGACGGAATTGCAGCAGTTCAAGGACGACTACGACCAGAACCAGCCGATGTGGCGGATCATGCCCGAGTTCTGCGCCAAGCAGCCGCGCTACGAGCAGATGGGCCTGCGCGACCTGTGCCAGCACGTGCATTCGCTCTACGCCAAGTATGACGTGGCGATCCTGTCGACCGACATGTATCTGAGCGATCACACGCCGGCGATGAAGCCCAGCGACGCGTTTGCCCACATCGCGCACCGGACGACGCAACGCCTGCCGATCGACGAGCTCGAAGGCCGCATCACCACGAGCCTGGTGACGCCCTATCCGCCCGGCATTCCGCTCCTGATCCCCGGCGAGGTGTTCAACACGAAGATCGTCGAATACCTCAAGTTCAACCGCGAGTTCGCGCGCGAATGTCCGGGCTTCGAGACCGATATCCATGGCCTGGTGCAGGAGACCGGAGCCGATGGCGTGGTGCGCCACTTCGCCGATTGTGTTGCGAAATGAGCGCGCCAAGCACCGTTTCATAGGGATCGCCGATGCCGCGTTTTACCGCAAACCTCACCATGATGTTCACCGAGCATGCGTTCCTGGACCGGTTCGAGGCTGCGGCCGCGGCCGGCTTTGGGGCCGTCGAGTTCCAGTTTCCCTATGATTATCCGGTTAAGGAAACTGCCGCGCGGCTGCTCGAAGCCGGCGTGGAACCGGCGCTGTTCAACCTGCCGCCGGGCGACTGGGCCAAGGGCGAGCGCGGGCTGGCGGCGCTGCCCGAGCGCAAGGACGAGTTCCGGCACTCGGTCCGCACCGGGCTCGACTATGCTTCAGTCATCGGTGCGCCCTGCCTGCACATGATGGCGGGGATTGCCGATCCGGCCAGTCCGCGCCATCGGCAAGCCTATCGGGATTCGCTCGCCTATGCGGCGGATCTCGCGGCGGAGGCGGGAGTCGCGATGCTGATCGAGCCGATCAACACCCGCGACATGCCTGGCTATTTCCTGCATGATTTCGACTACGCGGCCGACCTCATCGCCGATCTGGGTCGCGACAACATCAAGCTGCAGTTCGACATCTACCACCGGCAGATCCTGTGCGGCGACGTGATCGCCGGCCTTGAAGCCCTGCTGCCGCTGATAGGCCATGTGCAGATCGCCTCCGTGCCGCACCGGAACGAGCCGGGATCGGGGGAACTCGATGATTTTCGCGTGCTCAAGGCGCTCGATGATCTGGGCTACCGCGGCCTTGTCGGCTGCGAGTACCGGCCCAAGGGTGCGACACTCGAGGGGCTGGGCTGGATGGCCAGGCTGGCGCCGGCCTGAATGGGCGCGGCAGTGCGACGGGCGATCAGTGCCCCGCCCGGTCGAGCCCGGGGTCCTGCACCCGGTCGGCATGGCGCATCAGTCCGGAGAAGGCGAGCGGAATGGCGACGAAGACCGGGAGCGCCATGTAGATCACCGCGAAGCCGGTGTGCTCGGCGATGAAGCCGATGACCGACGGCGCGAACAGGATGCCGGAATAGCCCATGAAGGTGACGACCGAGATCGCCAGGCCCTGGGGCAGGCCGGGCAGGTTGCCCGCCGCCGAAAAGGCGATCGGAACCGTGTTGGCAAGCCCCAGCCCGGCAATGGCAAAGCCCGCCACGGCCCACTCCGCCGAAGGCGCGAGGCCTGCGGCGCCAAGGCCGATCATCGCCAGGACGGCCGAGACGCGGAAGGTCATGACCGCGCCGAACCGGTCGCGGACGAGATCGCCCAGGAACCGCATCAGCGCCATGGCTCCGGAAAAGGCGCCGAAGGCAAGGCCCGAGAGCGCGGGGCTCGCCGCCAGTTCCTGGCGCAGATAGAGCGCCCCCCAATCGAGCGTCGCGCCTTCCGGCGTCATCATGATCAGGCAGATGATGCCGGTGAGCCAGACGGTGGCGCCGGCGTCGCGCAGCCCGGGCCGGGGGCCGTCTGGCCTGTCGCGGGGGGTCTCGTGCACCGGCGGCGAATCGGCGAGCACGCGGGTCCAGGCCACGGCGATGGCGACCGCGATCATGACAGACGCCACGAGCGCGTGGACATGGACGTCGAAGAACGAGATCAGCACGCCGCCGAGCGTGGCGCCGGCCACGCCGCCCAGGCTCCAGAAGCCGTGGCAGGAGGACATGATGGCGCGGTCGAGGCGTTTCTCCACCTCGACGGCATTGGCGTTCATGGCGACGTCCATGCCGCCGATGACCGCGCCGAACAGGAACAGTGCAATCGCCGCTGTCCAGATCGACGGCGCCAGCGTGACAAGCGGCAGGCTGGTCACGGTCATCGCCGCCAGAACCAGCGCCGGCATGCGCGATCCGCTTTTCGAGATCAGCAGACCGACCAGCGGCATGGCGCAGAGCGACCCGATGCCGAAGCACATGATCATCAGGCCAAGCGCGCTTTCATTCAGGTCGAGCCTGATGGCGAATTCCGGGATTTTCGGCGCCCAGCTGCCGACCAGGAAGCCGTTGGCGAGGAACAACAGGGAGACGGCCAGGCGTTCCGGCGTCAGATAGGGACGTGCTGCAAGACTCGACGCTGTCATGGGATTTCCGGGTTAAATCGATTGAAAGATGTCGTACCAGAACTGTCCGGTTGGGGTAAATCGCCGCACCGGTCACATTCGCAGTGACGATGTGACACATCGTGAAGCGACAAGGCCAGCCAGAAAAAAGGTGCCGTTTTGCCCTTTGACGTGCTAAGTCCGCGCATCACAGGCAAAAGGCGGGGCCTCGGGTCCGGCCAGACAATAACAAAAGATCGGGAGAAGCACGCATGACGACAGGATCGGCGCGGGAATGGGTGCGGCGTTTGCAGCCCTACAGGCTGCCCAGCAACGGACGCAGCGCGTTTGAGACAGTCCTCACATTCGGGCTTCTGGTCTCCTTGTGGGTACTGATGTGGTTTGCGCTGTCCTACAGCGTCCTTCTCACCCTGGCACTGTCGATCCCGGCGGCGCTGATGATGGTGCGGCTGTTCATCATCCAGCATGATTGCGGCCACCAGTCGATGTTCACCTCGGCCAAGTGGAATGACCGGGTGGGCCGCGCGCTGGGCGTGCTCACGCTCACCCCCTATGACTACTGGCGCCGCTCGCATGCGATCCATCATGCCGGATCGGGAAATCTCGACCGCCGCGGCGTGGGCGACATCGACACGCTGACGGTGGAGGAATATCTCGCCCTGTCGCGGATCGGGCGGCTCAAGTACCGGCTCTACCGCCACCCGCTGGTGATGTTCGGCATCGGACCTGCCTTCATCTTCATGCTGCAGCACCGGCTGCCGGTGGCGGCGCTGAAGGACGGGGTCATGTCCTGGACCAGCGTGATGGTCACCAACCTTGCCATCGCCGCGATGTGGATCGGACTGGGCATGCTCGTGGGCTTCAAGGCCTTCCTGATCATTCACCTGCCGATCATGCTGATCGGCGCGTCAGTGGGCGTGTGGATGTTCTATGTCCAGCACCAGTTCAACCCGACCCATTGGGACCACGCTCCCGAATGGGAGCGCGAACAGGCCGCCCTGCACGGCAGCTCGTTCTACGATCTGCCCAAGCCGCTGATGTGGGTGACCGGCAATATCGGCATTCACCATGTGCACCATCTCTCGAGCCGGATTCCGTTCTACCGGCTGCCGCAGGTTCTCAGGGATTTCCCCGAGCTGGGCCAGATCGGCCGGCTGACCTTGTGGGAGAGTTTCAAGTGCGTTCCGCTTGCGCTGTGGGATGAAGACCGCCGGCGGCTGGTGCCGTTCCGGTCGGTTCGCGGCCGGACGGCGGGAGCTGCGGCAGCAGCCTGACAGGGGCTGTTGCCTTGCGGTCGAGAGGCGGGTGCGCCGGTCCGGCGCCCCTGTCTGTTCGGGGGTGATTCCGTCCCTTGGCGCTTTTGCTTGTGCAGCCGGAAAAAACAGTGTACAGATGAGCCATCGATTTTTGACCGGACGACTTGGTTGCTCACCGCCAGAGGCGGAGACAGGCTCAACACTTCACTTAAATTCGATGACGAACGCCTGCGCCGAGCGCTTTAAAGAGCGCTTGCGCCGGAAAATGCATTCATGGACATAAAGGACTCCCCCCATGAAAACCGGTACTGTCAAATTCTACAACGACCAAAAGGGCTTCGGCTTCATCGCACCTGACGACGGCAGCAAGGACGTGTTTGTGCACGCCACTGCACTTGAGCGCGCTGGCATGCGCGGTCTGGCCGAAGGCCAGAAGGTGTCGTTCGACACCGCTGAAGACCGTCGCACCGGCAAGACTGCCGTTTCGACCATCCAGGCTGACTGAAAAGTCAAACCTGAGACCGGCTGGCTAGGCTGGTCGCTGTGATTTGATCGCGCCCGGAAGCTTCGGCTTCCGGGCGTTTTCGTGTTGTCTTCGGACTCAAGAAGCCGGGGCAGCCGCCTGCCTGAGAGCCGGGCGCAAACGCAAAAAGCCGGTCCGCGATGGACCGGCCTTCAAGCGTCGACAAGCCTGGAAAGGCTTATGCGGATTCTTTCGGGGTCAGAACCTGGCGGCCGCGATACATGCCTGTCTTCAGGTCGATGTGGTGCGGACGGCGCAGTTCGCCGGAATTCTTGTCCTCGACATAGGTCGGGGCCTTGAGGGCGTCGGCCGAGCGGCGCATGCCGCGCTTGGACGGGGAGGTTTTACGCTTCGGAACAGCCATGACGAACTCCAGTTCAACATACAGACATGATCAAAGGCCGACCCGGGGGCCGAAACTGACGCATGCCGATTTCGGAAATTTGACGGGCTTATACATGGCATTTCAGGGTTTGACCAGCATGGGCCGGCATTTTTTTGGCGCCGGCACCCTGCTTCGCTTTCGCGCCATGCACCGCGCGCCTCAGGCCTCGTCCTCCTCGACGATCCAGGGTTCGGCGCGGGCTGCCGCTTCCCATTCCCGCCATGCCGGCAGGGCCTGCATCCGGGCCATGTAGCCGCTCACATCCGGCCGGGTCTTGAAGGCATAGACGTCGAGACGGTTGACGACCGGGGCGAACATGGCGTCCGCCAGCGAGAACGATCCGAACAGGAACGGTCCGCCGCTCCGGTCAAGGCATTGGCTCCACAGGGCCTGAATGCGCTCCACGTCAGCGACAATGGCGGGCGTCAGCGCGATCGGCTTGCGGGGGCGGCGGATGTTCATCGGGCAGGCGCCGCGCAGCGCCTGGAAGGAGGAGACCATCTCCGCGCTCATCGCCATCGCCTGGCTGCGCCGGACCGCATCCTCCGGCCAAAGCCCAGAGCCGGGATGCTTGCGGGCGACATGATCGAGGATCGCCAGCGATTCCCAGATGGTGACGCCGTCATCGACCAGGACCGGGACCTTGCCGGTGGGCGAGAACGCCCTGAAGGCGGCATTGCCCCCGGCCATGTCAAACGGGACCAGTCTCTCCTCGAAGGCAATGCCGGTCGCGCGCAGGCCGAGCCAGGGCCGGAACGACCAGGACGAATAGTTCTTGTTGCCAATGTAAAGGACCGGGTCGGCCATGGCGCACCTCATGCTGATGGGAAGGCCAATCTGGCATGCGCCGGGTGACCGGACCAGCCAATTCCCTTGAACTCAGCCATAAAGGCATTTGATGTATGCGCCGGACTGGGCGGCTCTCTTTTCGATGGTGCCGGCCAGGCGAGTCATGCCGCGCGAGGGGTTGGCGGCGTTGCGCCTGATCGGATTGGGCAGGGTGACGGCCAGAAGGGCGGACTGGCGCGCCGAGAGGTCGGCGGCGCGGACGCCGAAATAGGTCTGCGCCGCGGCTTCGACGCCGTAGACCCCCGGCGCCCATTCGGCGATGTTGAGATAGATCTCCATCAGGCGGCGCTTCGACCACACGACATCCATCCACATCGCCAGCGGGATCTCCAGCGCCTTGCGCAGCACGGACCGGGTTGACGGAAGAAACAGGTTCTTGGCGGTCTGCATCGGGATGGTGCTGGCGCCGCGGGTGACTTCGCCTTCCAGCGCTTCATCGATCACCTGATTGAGCGCCTTCCAGTCGATGCCGGAATGGGCGCAGAACTGGCCGTCCTCCGACATCATCACCGACTGCACCAGCACCGGGGCGATGGCGTCGAAATCGACCCACTGGCGCTCATAGGTCCGTCCCGACAGCATCTCCCCCAGCATCAGGGTGGAGACCGGATGGATTTGCGGCAGCGCGTAGAGCGGGATGAGCAGGTAGGGCAGGCCCACCGCCAGGACCACGAGACCCAGCGCCCAGGACAGCACCCGCCGTAAAATCGACCGGCGGCGGGGCGGTTGGCCTGAGTTCCGCCTCTCTCCGACAATGTCGCTGGAATCCTGTCTGGTCACCTGACTTTCCCTGAATGAAAGATGCCGCCTGTCGAGGCCTGGCTCATGTCCTTATCTAGCTTGCGCGCCGATGGCCAGTCCAAAGCCGCGCTCCCCGCGCCATACCCGCCGTGGCTCATTCATCCCGACGGGCGCGGGTCCGCCCCTCGCGCCTGGGATTTCTTCGGGGCAAACAAAGCGTTGCCGCGCGCCGCGCGGCATGGCAAGAAACCGGCATGGACCGGGCTCACCCAGACAGCTTCGCCGCGCGGCTCGACGCAGCGGCACAGAACGTGGCGGCGCTGCTTGCGGCGCTGCTCGGGGACACGCCGCTCGACGGCGAGATCGCCCGTCCCGGGCATCTGATGAGCGCGATGCGCCACGGCGTTCTCAATGGCGGCAAGCGACTGCGACCGTTTCTGGTCCTGGAAACCGCGCGGCTGCTCCATGGGCCGGAGGATGCGGCGCTGCGCGTCGCCGCGGCGCTCGAGTGCATCCACTGCTATTCGCTCATTCACGATGATCTTCCGGCAATGGATGACGACGATCTCCGGCGTGGCCAACCGACGGTCCATGTCGCCTTTGACGAGGCGACGGCGATCCTGGCCGGGGACGCGCTGCTGACGCTGGCCTTCGACATTCTGTCCGCGCCCGAGACCGACTTGCCTGATTCCGCCAGGCTGGCACTGATCAACCAGCTTGCGCGAGCTTCGGGCGCCGGCGGGATGGTCGGCGGGCAGGCGCTCGACCTTTTTGCCGAGCGGGTGACGCCCGACGAGGCGGGAATCGTGCGGCTGCAGGCCATGAAGACCGGCGCATTGCTGCGCTATGCCTGCGCGGCGGGCGCCCTTGCAGCCGGGGCGGATGCCGAAACCCTGGCGCGGATGACACGGTTTGGCGAGATTGTCGGCCTTGCCTTTCAGCTGGCCGACGATCTGCTCGACGTGACCTCGGATGCCGCCACCCTGGGCAAGGCTGCGGGCAAGGACGCCGGACGGGGCAAGGGTACATTGGTGTCGCTGCATGGCGTCGAGGCGGCCCGGCGGCGGCTCGACGGGCTGGTCGGCGAGGCAACCCTGCTGCTTGAACCGTTCGGCGGGCGCGCCGGCATCCTGATCGAGGCCGCCTGTTTCATTGCCAGCCGCGACCGGTAGGCTGCGACAGCCCGTGGCGCTGCCACCTGCGAGGTGGTCTCGCACTGCCTGAAGTGACGCAAGCGGCTCCTTTTATACGTGTTTATTAACCAACTCACGGCATTATGTTGAAAACAGGTGCTGGCAGACCCATGACCGAAATCCGCAAAGAGCAGGCTGAAACAACGGTCGCACGCCGATCGATCATCTCGCTGCGCATAGGCTATATCGTCTCGCTGGCGGCGATCGCCATCATCTGCGCGTTCTTCTTCCGGGAGCAGAACGAGCGCAACAGGGCCATCCAGCAGATCGGCGAACTCTCCGCGCGCTTTGCGGATGTCGACCATGCCATGCGCGCCATCGCCGAGCGCAGCGACAGGCTGGCCGAGACCTACGCCACATTTCAGGCCGATGTCGATCCCAGGCTCGCCACCGCAACGTTGCTCGAGAAACGGAAGATCATCGAGGAGATGCCGGTGGACCCGGACATCACCTCGGTGTTGTCGAGCCTGCGGTTCCGGTTTGAGCGGACAAGGTGGAAGATCGCGCATCTGAGGAAAGAATGGGAGCGGGCGCCTGCCGACCTGACCCGGTCGATCCAGGCGCAATCGCGCTACATGACCAATGCGGATCCGTTCCTGCATCACATGCAGATGCTGGCCGCCCAACGCCTGGACACGGCGCGGACCAAGAAGGACCTCTATTGGGCCGCCCGCGAGGTCAATCAGCTCTACGAGGAAGTGATCCAGCCGTCGAACCTGTATGTGCAGGAACAACTTCGCAACCGCCTTGCCCAGCTGTCCCTGATCCAGGGCGCGCTGTTGCAGCGGTATCTGCTGGCGACCATGGGCATTTTGCTGGTGCTCGGGCTCGGCGTGTTCGTGCCGATCGACATCATCATAAGGCAGATGATCAGGCGCCTGCAGGACAAGACCCGCGAGATTGATCTGGCGCTGACCAAGGCGCAGATGGGCGACCGGGCGAAATCCGAGTTCCTCGCCACCATGAGCCACGAGATCCGGACGCCGATGAACGGCGTCCTGGGCATGGCCGAACTCCTGACAAGGACAGACCTCGACACGCGGCAACGCACGTTCACCGACGTGATCCTCAAATCGGGCAACGCGCTGCTCGAAATCATCAACGACATTCTCGACTTCTCCAAGATCGACGCCGGGCAATTGGTGCTGAGCCCGAAGCCGTTCAACCTCATCGACACCACCGAGGATGTGGCGACGCTGATGTCGTCGCGTGTCGTCGAGAAGGACATTGAGCTGGTGGTCCGCATCGCGCCGGGAATGCCCGACAAGCTGGTGGGCGATCCGGGCCGGCTGAGGCAGATCCTGACCAATCTCGTGGGCAATGCGGTCAAATTCACCGAGCAGGGCCATGTCATGGTCGACATCAACTGGCGCAAGGTCAGCTCCGGCGATCAGCCGGAGCGGCTGGCGATCTCGGTGGCGGTGCGCGACACGGGCATCGGCATTCCGCCCGACAAGCTCGACAGCATCTTCGACAAGTTCAGCCAGGTGGATGGCTCCTCGACCCGGAAGCATGAGGGCACGGGTCTGGGTCTCGCCATCGCCACGAGGCTGGTGGAACTGATGGGCGGCAAGATCGAGGTGGAAAGCGAAGTCGGCGTCGGGTCGACCTTCAGCTTCACCATCGAGATGGACGTGCATGGCGAACCGGCGGCTCAGCCGGTCGTACCTCTGCCGCTGCCCGGCCGCCGGGTGCTGGTGATCGACGACAACGCCATCAATCGCATGATCCTGACCGAACAGATCCGCGACTGGGGGTTTGACTGCGTTGCGGTGGAGGGCGGCGAGATCGGACTTGATCTGCTGCGCCATGCCCGGTCAAACCTCGGGATCGGCATCGATCTCGTGGTTCTCGATTTCCAGATGCCCGGAATGTCGGGCGCCGAGGTGGCCCAGGCGGTACGCTCCGACCCGCTGATCGCCGATACGCCGATCCTGATCCTGTCCTCGGTCGACCAGGCCGACCAGCTTCAGGCGCTCGATGACCTCCAAATCTTTGGGCAGCTGACCAAGCCGGTTCGCACCGCGCAACTGCGCCGGACTGTGCAGCAGGCGTTGAACCAGCCGCAGGCCGCCGTCCCACGGTCTGCCGATCCGCGAGCGCCCGACGCTTCTCAGGCTGAGCCGAAATCCGCTTCGCCGATTGCAGCCCCCGTCGCTTTCGACTCCCCTGGGCGGGCAGCACAGCCTCCCTCGGAGCGGACCGAGCCTCTGGTGCTGGTGGCAGAAGACAACCAGATCAACCAGATCGTTTTCCAGCAAACGCTGGACGGCATGGGCTATGCGCACAGCCTCGCCGTCAATGGCCGCGAAGCCGTGCGACTGTGGACAGAGCTGCGGCCGACGCTGGTGCTGATGGACGTGTCGATGCCGGAGCTGAACGGCCTGGAGGCGACGGCGGAGATCCGCGCCATCGAAGCCCGCGACGGACTGTCGCCGACGCCGATCATCGCCGTGACCGCGCATTCGCTCAAGGGCGACGAAGACCGGTGCCTCGCCGCCGGAATGGATGATTACCTGTCCAAGCCGATCTCGCCCGAAAAACTCGGCGCCATGATCGAGCGCTGGCTGCCCGAATCGCTGAACCGGGGCGGACGCCGCCTGTCGCAGGCCTAGATTCAAAGAGATAGAGCGTCATTTGGGCGTCCAAATGGACGCACGGCGCTCTAGCGTTCGTATTCGCGGATCACGGTGCCGCTGGCATCGCGGATCGTGCGCTTGCGGCCGTCCCGGTCAACGTGGGACCCGTCGTCGCGATAATGGATCCTGTCGCGCGGGCTGCGGGTTCCCACGACAAGATAGGTCGCTGGGACAAGGCTGCGATTGTGCAGGCAATGGGCGATCGGTGTTCCGGCCTTGAACGTCGCCGCATCGCCCTCCACAAGCATGGTCTCCCGCTCGTCTTCAAGCAGGATGACTTCGCCTGATACCATGTAGATGAACTCATCCTCGTTTTCGTGCCAGTGCTGGCGCGAGGATTTCGAGCCCGGATGGAGGGTCTCGAGAAAGGCGCCGAACTGGGTCAGCCCGCCTGAATCGCTGAACAGCAGCGCGTCATGGCAGCCGAGCCCGAACGGATCGTCAGCGCCTTCCAGATGCTGTTCCTTGCGGGCCTCGTCGGGCCTGATCCGCGGCATGGAGCTGTCCCTTCGGGATCGGTTGGCAGCGAGCGTTTTCGTACCACCGGTGCGCGCCGCCCTGCAACCGGTCCCGCGCGAAAGCACCGCGCATCCAATTGAATGCGCAAAGGTCGCTGCAAGGCATCTCTGAGCCGAATGATCAGGCCGCCCTGCTGCGGCCAGCAGCAGGCGCTTCGTCGGTCAGTCTGAACCTGCCCACCATCTCGCGCAGCCTCGAGGCCTGTGCGGCGAGGTTTGCGGTCGACTGGGTTGCGCCCTCGATCATCGAGACGTTCTTCGCGGTCACCTGCTTGAGGCCTTCAAGTGCGTGATTGACCGAGTTCACGCCGCCGGCCTGCTCGCGAGAGGCGGAGGTGATGGCGTCCATGTGGCCGTTGATGTCGACGATGAGGCTGCTGATCCGCTGCAGGGCGTCGCCGACCTCGCGGACATGCTCGACGCCGCCGTCCACTTCGCGGGACGAATGGGCGATCAGTTCGCGGATTTCGCGTGCGGCATCGGACGAGCGGCCGGCGAGCGCGCGCACTTCCTGCGCAACAACCGCAAAGCCTCTGCCCGCTTCTCCGGCGCGCGCGGCTTCAACCCCGGCATTGAGCGCCAGCAGATTGGTCTGAAAGGCGATCTCGTCGATCACGCCGATGATGCTGGCGATCTTGAGCGAGGACTCGTGAATGCGGCCCATGGCCAGACCGGCATTGGCCACCACCGTTTCCGACTTGTGGGCGCTGTCGTTGGCCTCGGCGGCGACCGCGCGTGCCTCGGTCACCCGGTCGGAGCTGGTGTTGACATTGGCGGTGATCTGGCCGAGCGCCACGGCGGTTTCCACGAGCGAGGCGGATTGCTGTTCGGTGCGGCCGGCCAGATCCTCGATGTTTCTGGAAATGTGGCCCGAGCCTGTGTCGATGGCGCCGGCGGTGTCGTGAATGGCGGCGAGCGTCTGTCCGAGTTGCTCCACCGACACGTTGAAGTCCGCCCTCAGCGCCTCGAACTCCGGCGCGAAGGCGTGATCAAGGCGCGTGGACAGGTCCCCGCCCGCCAGCCGCCGGAGACCGGCGGCGAGACCGGACGTGGCGGTCTTCAGCCGCTCCGCCGCTGCGGCTTCCGCTCTTTCCTGGGCGGCGATGCGATGCGCCTCGATTTCCAGGCGCTGCTGGTCGGCCCTGTCCTCGAGCTTCTTCTTCTCGACAAAGGCTGCGCGGAACACTTCGAGCGCGCGGGCCAGGGCGCCGATCTCGTCGCGCCGCTCGTCCAGTCCTGTGGGCACATCGGTGTCGCCGCCGGCCAGGCGGCTGGTCGCTGCTTCGAGACGCCGGAGCGGCACAAGCGTGGTCATGCGCAGCATCGCCATGATCAGGCCCAGCGTCACCAGAATCGTAGCGGCGCCGGTCATGACGTGATTCCAGATGCCGGCGTTGAACGCGGCGACTTCGGGCGAAAGGTTGATCGCGGCGCTGTAGGTGCCGAGGATCTCGCCTTCGCCGACGTCCATCAGCCCGGTGTGACATCCGGAGCACCGTTCATCGGCGGCACTTCCCTCTCCCAGAACCACGGGCCGGGACAGCCGCAGGCCTGAGCCTTCAAGGACGACCTGGCGCTGCTTGCTGTCCAGGGCGGCCCTGTCGATCCCGTCACGGGCCGGGAGCTCGGGTTCGCCCATCTCCTTCTGGTAGTCGAGGATCTTGTCGGCCATGACGATCCAGATGTCGATGTCGGTGTTGGACTGGGAAAACATCTCCATGGTGCCGTTGAGGGTCTCCACCGCAGGATCGCCCTCTTCCATCTGGCCGCGATTGACCATTGCCTGCACATGCACCGCCTCGAGCATGTCGAGCGCCGCATTGCCGCGCAGCTTGCCGTCATGGACGATGCGTTGCCAATTGTCGGAAAGATCGATGGACACCTTGATGGTCTCGGCGGCGACAAGCACGAGGGCCACGCCGGCGAGGATCTTGACGGTCAAAGGCAGGCGTCTGAAGAATGAAAACATGGAGCTCTATCCGTACGAACCAATGACACCCCAGCCAGTGTCAGGGCAGGAGATGTCCTGTCCGGTCTCTTAATTACGCCCGTTTCATTAATGACAATAAATCATAAATCTGGAGAACTAGCCCGCCTGGCAGAGCTAATAAAGCCTTGGCGCACATGCGGCCCGGATGCCGAGGCGAGTCGCGTTCAGGCGCCCTGGCCGAAGCGTTTCTCGATGTAGTCGGCGACCATGGCCTGGAATTCCTCGGCGATGTTCGGGCCGCGCAGGGTGGCGGCCTTCTTGCCGTCGATGAAGATCGGCGCCGCCGGGCTTTCGCCGGTGCCAGGCAGCGAGATGCCGATGTCGGCGTGCTTGGATTCGCCGGGTCCGTTGACGATGCAGCCCATGACGGCCACCTGCAGGCCCTCGACGCCGGGATACTTGTCGCGCCAGAGCGGCATGTTGCGCCTCAGGTCATCCTCGATGGTGCGCGCCAGTTGCTGGAACACGGTCGAGGTGGTGCGGCCGCAACCGGGGCAGGCGGCGACGACGGGAACGAACTGCCGGAAGCCCATCACCTGCAACAGTTCCTGGGCGACGATGACCTCGCGGGTGCGGTCGCCGCCGGGTTCCGGGGTCAGCGAGACGCGGATGGTGTCGCCGATGCCCGCCTGAAGCACGATGCCCATGGCCGCGGACGAAGCGACGATGCCCTTCGATCCCATGCCGGCTTCCGTCAGGCCCAGATGCAGCGCGTGGTCGGAGCGGCGGGCGAGTTCGGAATAGACGGCGATCAGGTCCTGCACCTGGCTCACCTTGGCCGACAGGATGATGCGGTTGCGTTCGAGCCCGGTCTCCTCGGCGAGCGCCGCCGAGTGCAGGGCCGACTGGATGATGGCTTCGCGGGTGACGTCGCGGGCCGACAGCGGCGAGCCGTTCTCGGCATTCTCGTCCATCAGCCGGGTCAAGAGTACCTGGTCGAGCGAGCCCCAGTTGACTCCGATGCGCACCGGCTTGCCGTAGCGGATGGCCATCTCGACGATCTCGACGAACTGGCGGTCCTTCTTGTCCTTGAAGCCGACATTGCCGGGGTTGATGCGGTACTTGGCGAGCGCCTCGGCGCAGGCAGGATGGTTGGCCAGCAGCGTGTGGCCGATATAATGGAAATCGCCGACGAGCGGCACGTTGAGGCCCAGCCGTTCCAGCCGCTCCCGGATCTTCGGCACGGCGGCGGCGCTTTCGTCGCGATCGACGGTGATGCGAACGATCTCCGAGCCGGCGCGGTGCAGCGCCGCAACCTGGGCGACGGTTCCATCGACATCGGCGGTGTCGGTGTTGGTCATCGACTGCACCACCACCGGCGCGCCGCCGCCGACGATGACGCCGCCGACATCGACGGCGACGCTCGCGCGTCGCGCTTCGGGCAGAGCAAAGGGAGACATGGTCATGAAAGCCTCGGATCATGTTCAGCCGCGGGCCGCCGTGGCTGATGCAGACACTTACCTAGAACGCGATATCGGGAAATGGAAGCCCGCTGATGGCCCGGAGACGCGAGTTTGCGGCGGAAAGACCTGTCAGGTCCGGCGCGACACATCCCGGAGCGGATGCCGTTCGGTCAGCCGGGCACGGCGTCGGGATTGAGCCGCCAGACCGCCCGGTTCAGCGTCGCCGCGGTTGCGACCCAGACGGCGTAGGGCACGAACAGCAAGGCTGCGGTCGCAGACACCTGGCTCGCCACGGCGATATAGGCGATGATGGTGACGAACAGGGCGCAGACATCGACAAAGGCCAGGTCCATCCGCCGCATGCCGAAGAACAGCCAGGACCAGGCGGCGTTGAAGACCAGCTGCAGAAGCCAGAGCGCCATGGCCACGCCCATCCCCTCGGTCTCCCAGACCATCCAACCGGACACGCCAATGGAGATGAACAGGATGCTCCAGACCACGGGGAAAGCCCAGTTGGGCGGCGTCCAGGAGGGGCGGCGCAAGGACTGGTACCAGTCGCCGGGTTTGAAGACGGCGCCGCTCGAGGCTGTCGCGACCACGAGAATGGCGATGATGATGGCGGACATTTCGCACTCCAGAACCGGTTCAGCTGTGTGACAAGATCCGGCGCTGCGGCGAACCCATAACCGGATTATACAGCGCAGCGGCTTTAAGCAATGTAGTGCCCGCCGGACGAATTGCCAGTGGCGGCGCACAGGAGCGGGATCCGCGACCGTGACCGTTACCCATGCGCGCGACTGACAAGGTCTGGCTGGGGCAGAACTAGCCATTTATCCGTGATTGCGGATGGCTGCGAAGCGGATCATGATGGACCAATGGTAATTTCCGTATGGGTCGCATGGACGCATGCGGCAAAGGGGAGCCAATGAGGGAGGGTAGCATGACAAACACGACAACCGGCACCACCGCCGGACTGCCCGGAGGGAGCCGGGTTGGGGCGCCGGTGCTCCGGACGATTACACTGGAGGATGTGAAGGCAAGCCTCAGGGACGGCTGGGCGGACTTCCTCGCCCATCCCGGTTTCGGCCTGTTCTTCGGCGGCATCTACATGTTGGGTGGCCTGGCTATCCTGGGCTTTCTCAACAGCATCGGGGCGCCCTGGATGATCATTCCGCTGGCGATCGGCTTTCCGCTGATCGGTCCCTTCGTCGCGGTCGGGCTCTATGAAATCAGCCGCAGGCGGCACGAGGGCGAACCGGTCACCCGCAAGGGCGTTCTGGCGCAGGTCTTCTACCAACGCGAACGCCAGCTCGGCTGGATGGCCTTCGTCGTCATGTTCATCTTCTGGGTGTGGGTGTACCAGGTGCGGCTGCTGCTCGCGCTGTTTCTGGGGTTCAAGTCGTTCTCGAGCTGGGACCGGTTTACCGCCATTGTGCTTTACACGCCGGAAGGCTGGGGATTCCTGGTGGTGGGAACGCTTGTCGGTGGAATTCTGGCGCTGGTGCTGTTTTCGACCACGGTGATCTCGCTGCCGATGCTGGCCGAGCGCGAGGTGGATTTCGTCACCGCGATGATCACCAGCGTCGCCGCGGTGGTGAAGAATCCCGTGCCCATGCTCGGCTTTGGCTTCATTGTCGGGGTGTTGACGCTCGTGGCCCTGCTGCCGGCCTTTGCCGGGCTGCTGGTGGTGCTGCCGGTGCTGGGACACGCGACCTGGCATCTCTACCGGCGGGCGGCTTCGCCGGCGGGATGAGACCTCAGGCGCAGGAGATCTGCCGGATGACCGGCTGGCAGAGATCCGGCTTGCCGCCGCAGCAATCCTCGAGCAGGAATCCGAGCAGGGCGCTGATGCCGGAATGATCGGCGTGGTAGCGCACGGTGCGTCCGTCGCGGACGCGACGCACCAGCCCTGCCTTGAGCAGGATCCCCAGATTGGTCGACATGGTGTTCTGCCTTACGCCGAGGCGTTCGCCGATTTCGCCCGACGCCAGGCCCTCCGTGCCCGCGGACACCAGAAGCCGGAACACGGCGAGCCGTGTTTCCTGGCTCAAGGCCGAGAACGCGTCCAATGCAGATTGCTCATCCATAGGGAATGGGTATTGGAAGAGGCGGAATTGCGCAAGTCCGCGCTTGCAGCGTGCCCGTGGCGCAATCCCCTTGACCGCGCCCTAACTACCGCCCCGGCGGATTGTTCCAGTGAATGTCCTCGAGCGTCTGCATGCGTGCCCTTGCCGCGTCGGACTGGGCGCGGGAGACGCGATCGATCAGCGCCTCGGCGAGCGCCAGTATGGCGACGCTCGAATCCCAGGTGCGGTTGGCGTCGACGACGCAAGGCAGCACCACGCGGGCCGAGCGGGCGATCGGCGACAGCCACGGGTCGGTGATGAGCAGGATCCTGGCCTTGCGCTCGACCAGCAATTCACCGAGCCGGACGAGATCGGACTGGTAGCGGCGGATGTCGAACAGCACCGCGACGTCGCCGGGACGGACATCGAGCAACTGGTCGCGCCAGGTCGAGGTCTGCCCGTCAAAGTGCCGGACATTGGGACGGATGATCCTCAGATGCGCGGCCATGTAGGCGGCGATGGCGTCGGTGAACCGGCCGCCCAGGATATAGCAGGCCGTTTTCTGGTCGGACAGCAACTCGCAGGCCGCCTCGAACTCGCTTTCGGAAACGGCCTTTGCCGTGGCTTCGAGATTGGCGGCGATGTCGGCAAAGCTTGCCTTGAGCGCCGGGTTGTCGGTGAGCGGACCGGTCGAGCGGGCGCGCTCGAGCGGCGACATCAGCTGCGCCTGCACGTCGGCGCGCAGCATGCGCTGGAAATCGGGATAGGACTCAAACCCCAGCCGGGCGACGAAACGCAGCACCGTCGGCGCCGAGGTTCCCGCCAGCGCCGCCAGTTCGGCGATCGTCGACAGGCCGATGCTCGGATAGTTGGCGAGAAAGGCGTGCGCCACCTTTTTTTCGGCGCCGGGCAGGGTGCCGAGTGCTGCCTGGATCTGTTCGCGTATCGCCATGGGTCTCTCCTGTCCGGGGTAGCGTAACAAAAATTACAGTATTGACAATGACAGGGCAATCCTAATCAATGTTACGAAAGCGGCGGATCCACGCCGCAACTGCCGGGGAGCAGACATCGAAGTGCTAGGCGACAGGCTGATTGATCCATCAGAAGGTCCCGCGTTTGCCATTCGCCGACCCGGCGGGGCGAGCGAGGTGGTGCTGGTGTGCGAACATGCATCGAAGACCATGCCGAAGGCGCTCGGCACCCTGGGGCTCGACCCGGCGGCGCTCGAAAGCCACATCGCCTGGGACATCGGCGCCATGGGCGTGGCCGAACGGCTGTCGGATCTTCTCGATGCAACGCTCATCTCGCAACGGTTCTCCCGGCTGGTCTATGACTGCAACCGCCCGCCGGAATCGGCCGACGCCTATCCGGAGCGAAGCGAAGTCTTCGACGTCCCTGGAAACAAGGGACTTGACCAGGCGGAGCGCTCGCGCCGCGCCGCGGCGCTGTATGTTCCATTTCATCAGGCCGTCGACACGATCATCGATGAGCGTCTGGCTGAGGGCCGCGACGTGGCGCTGGTGACGGTGCATTCCTTCACGCCGGTTTATTTCGGCCGGCCGCGCGACGGCTTTCTCGGCATCCTGCATGACGAGGACAGCCTGTTGGCCGATGCGATGCTTGACGCCGCCGCGGCCGCACGCATGGAGCGGGTCAGCAGGAACTATCCCTACGGCCCGCAGGATGGCGTGACGCACACGCTCAAGCGGCATGGATTGACCCGGCAAATCGCCAACGTCATGCTGGAGATCCGCAATGATCTCATTTCCGGCGAAGACGGGCAGATCGCCTGGGCCGGGCAGATAGCGGGGCTCCTGCGCGTGTCGCTGGACCGCCTGAACCATGAAGGAGGACGCCGTCATGCATGAACCCGCCATGCCGTCGGCCGGGAACTGTCCGGCGCCGAGGGACGGCCCGGTCTCGCGGCGCGTCTCAGCCCGCCGCGCGAAAGGCCGGACGGCATGACCTTTCTCGAATCCTACATCCGGACCGTGGACGCCTTCAACAGGCGGGTCGGCCGGTTTGCGATGTATCTCATCTTTGCCCTGATGGGCGTGCTGTTCTGGTCGTCGATCACGAAATATGCCGGCTCGCCGGCGCTGTGGACGCTGGAATTCGCCCAGTTCATCATGGTCGCCTATTATCTGCTCGGGGGTCCCTATTCCATGCAGATGGGCGATCACGTGCGGATGGACCTGGTCTATGGCACCTGGTCGCCGCGCCGCAAGGCGGCGATCGACGCGGTCACGGTCCTGTTCCTGATCTTCTATCTCTGCGTCCTGCTCTATGGCGGGATATCGAGCACGACCTACGCCATCGAATACAGCGAGCGGGCCCACTCGGTCTGGCGGCCCTACATGTGGCCGGTCAAGCTGATCGCGGCCATCGGCATCTTCCTGATGCTGCTTCAGGCTCTGGCCGAACTCTTCCGCGACATCCTTTTCCTGCGCGGCATCAGCGTCAACCATCAAAGCGAGGCAGGCATTTGAGTTACGAAATGATCGCGCTCTTCATGTTCGCCTCGATGATGGCGCTGCTTCTGACCGGGCAGCGCGTGTTCGGCGTCATCGGCGCTGTTGCGGTGATCTTCGCGCTGCCGCTCTGGGGCACCGGCGGTGTGGAGATCGCGTTTGCGCAATCGATCAAGCTGATGAAATGGTATCCGCTGCTGACGCTGCCGATGTTCATCTTCATGGGCTACATGCTGTCGGAAAGCCGGATCGCCGACGATCTGTACCGCATGTTCCACGTCTGGTTCGGCCCGGTTCCTGGCGGGCTCGCCATCGGCACGATCTTTCTGATGGTGGTGATTTCGGCGATGAACGGCCTTTCGGTCGCGGGCATGGCCATCGGGGCGACGATCGCCTTGCCCGAACTGCTCCGGCGCGGCTACGACAAGCTGATGATCACCGGAGTGGTGCAGGGAGGTGCGTCCCTGGGGATCCTGATCCCGCCCTCGGTGGTGCTGGTGCTCTATGGCATGATCGCCCGCCAACCGGTGAGCCAGCTCTGGCTGGCCGGAGTGTTCCCCGGGCTGTTGATGGCAACCCTGTTCATCGTCTACATCGCCGTTCGCTGCCAGTTGCAGCCGCATCTCGGGCCGCCGCTTCCAAAGGCGGAGCGCGATGCGATTTCCTGGAAAGAGCGGATCAGCCTGCTCAGGGCAGGCATCCTGCCGTTCATGATCTTTTTCCTGATGAACGGGCTTTTCCTGATGGGCTATACGAGCCTGGTGGAAAGTTCGGCGGTGGGGGCGCTCTCCTCGATGGCCGCGGCCCTGATCAAGGGCCGGCTGTCACGCGAGGTGATGGAAAACGTCATGCGGAAGACGCTCGGGATTTCCTGCATGTTCATGTGGATCATCCTCGCAGCGCTTTGTTTCGGGGCGGTGTTCGATGGTCTGGGCGCGGTACGCGCGATCGAAACCTTCTTCATCGGGCAGCTTGGCCTCGAGCCCTGGCACGTGCTCATCCTGATGCAGCTCAGCTTCCTGCTGATGGGAACTTTTCTCGACGACACGGCCATGCTGGTGATCGTGGCGCCGCTCTATGTGCCGCTGGTCAAGCTACTCGGCTTTGACCTCGTCTGGTACGGGATCCTCTACACCATCACCTGCCAGATCGCTTACATGACGCCACCCTTCGGCTACAACCTGTTCCTGATGCGCGCCATGGCCCCGCCGGAAATCAAGCTGCGTCACATCTATCTGTCCGTCATTCCCTTCGTCGCGATCATGCTGCTCACTCTTGTGATCGTGATGATGTTCCCGCAGCTGGCCTTGTGGCTGCCGCAGCATTTCCAGGGCAAGCTTCAAGGCTGAAACGAGCAGGTCCACAGAAGACGAAACCAAAAAGGAGAACAGCATGACCAATATCAAGAGGCGCCAATTTCTCACCAAGGCCGGTGTAGCCGCCGGCGCGGCTGCCGGGACTGCGCTCGCCGCGCCGCCGGTGCTTGCCCAGGAGCCGATCCGCTGGCGCATGCAGACCTATGCTGGGGCGACGCTCGGACAGTTCGTCACCCAGCCCTTCGTCGACGCCTTCAACAAGGCCGCCAATGGCGAAATGGTGATCGAGCTGTTCTTTGCCGACCAGATCGTGCCGACCGGCGAGTTGTTCCGCGCCATGCAGGCCGGAACCATCGACGCCGTGCATTCGGACGATGACTCGATGGCGTCGCCGGTGGAAGTCGGCCTGTTCGGCGGCTATTTCCCCTTCGCCACCCGCTCGATCCTCGACGTGCCGGTGCTGTTCCAGCAGTACGGACTCGCCGATATCTGGCGCGAGGCCTATTCCGGAACCGGCGTGGTCTGGCTGTCGGCGGCGGGCCAGGACCCGTGCAACTTCAACACCAAGAAGGAAATCACCAGCGTGGCCGATCTCAACGGCCTCAAGCTCTACACCTTTCCGACCGCAGGCCGCTTCCTCACGCAGTTCGGCGTGGTGCCGGTGTCCATCCCCTATGAAGACGCGGAAGTCGCGGTCCAGACCGGCGAGCTTGACGGCATGTCCTGGTCGGGCATCACCGAGGACTACACGGTCGGCTGGGCCGATGTGACCGACTACTTCCTCACCAACAACATCTCCGGCGCCTGGATCGGTTCCTGGTTCGCCAACGAGGCAAAGTGGAACGCGGTGCCCGAGCACCTGAAGGCGCTCTACATGTCGTGCATGGAAGCCAGCCACACCTTCCGCAACCAGTGGTACTGGGGCGGCGAGGCCAAGCTGCGCGCCACCGGCGACAAGCTGCAGCTGCGCACCGTTCCCGCGGCGGAATGGAAGCAGGTCGAAGATGCAGCAGTGAAGTTCTGGGATGAAATTGCCGCGGAGAGCGAAACCAAGGCAAAGGTCATCGAGATCTTCAAGGAATACAACGGCGTCATCAACAAGGCCGGCTTCCCCTACGGCGAAAGCTGAGCCCGGTCATGACCACCTCTTCCGCCTCCCGGCCTTGCGTCGGGGGGCGAATTGGCACTACAGCGCTGCGGGAGGCTTTCGCCTGTGGCCGCCGCCGCTGCCAGAGTTCCAGGACGAACGACCCTTCGTCTTGCCGAAGTCTACTCTCAATCGCTGACCACAACACCATCGGGACCCTATCGACATGGCCGGAAATCTTAGCTTTGATGACCTGAAAACTGCCGGTAAATCCGGTGCCATCGACACCGTGCTGGTGTGCTGCGTCGACATGCAGGGCCGCCTGATGGGCAAGCGGTTCCATGTGCAGAACTTCATCGACTCGAGTCATGAAGAAACCCATTGCTGCAATTACATGCTGGCGACCGACCTCGAGATGGCGACGCCGGACGGCTATGCGACCACCAGCTGGCGCGCCGGCTATGGCGACTATGTGATGAAGCCCGATCTCTCGACCCTGCGCCGCGTGCCGTGGCTCGAGGGGACGGCGATGGTTCTGTGCGATCTTCTCGATCACAAGACCCACCAGCCGGTGCCGCAATCACCACGGCAGATCCTCAAGACCCAGATCGCCCGGCTGAAGGAACTGGGCTACGAGGCGATGATGGCGACCGAGCTCGAGTTCTTCCTGTTCGAGCAGAGCTATCGCGATCTCGCCCGCTCGGGCTACCGCGAGCTGACGCCGATCAGCGCCTACAACGAGGATTACCATATCCTGCAGACCACCAAGGAAGAGGTGATCATGCGCCCGGTGCGCAATCATCTGTTCGCGGCGGGCATTCCGATCGAGAACTCCAAGGGCGAGGCGGAGACCGGCCAGGAGGAGCTCAACATCCGTTACGCCGAGGCGCTCGACTGCGCTGACCACCACACCATCGCCAAGCATGCGGTCAAGGAAATCGCCTGGGCCAACGGCCGCTCGGCAACGTTCCTGCCGAAATGGCATCCCAACAAGGTGGGCTCGTCCTCGCATGTGCACATGTCGCTGTGGCAGGGCAAGACGCCGGCCTTCCGCGATCCGGACGCCGAGTATGGCATGTCAGAGCTGATGCGGCATTTCATGGCCGGGCTGATCGAGTATGCGTCGGACTACACCTGGTTCATGGCGCCCTATGTCAACAGCTACAAGCGCTTCATGAAGGGCACGTTCGCGCCGACCCGCACGGTCTGGTCGGTGGACAACCGCACCGCAGGGTTCCGCCTGTGCGGCGAGGGCACCAAGGGAGTCCGGGTCGAATGCCGCATCGGCGGCTCGGACATGAACCCCTATCTGGCGCAGGCGGCCCTGCTTGCCGCCGGCATCAAGGGGATCGAGCAGAAGCTGGAACTGGCGGCGCCGACCACGGGCGACGTGTACCAGAATGCCGAGGCCAAGCACATTCCCTCGACGCTGCGCGCCTCGACCGAGACGCTGCGCAATTCCAAGATGCTGCGCGAGGCGATGGGCGACGCGGTGATCGACCATTATGTGCGCTGCGCGGAATGGGAGCAGGAGGAATTCGACAAGGCGGTCACCGACTGGGAAATCGCGCGCGGGTTTGAGCGGGTTTGAACATGGTTACAGACCCTAAGCTGCCCCCAAAATATGGCGAAGTCCCGGAGGAGGCTGGATCTGCCGCGAAACGTCCGACCTACTTCGACGCCATGCATGGCACTCTGAAGATTGATCCAAGTCTCGACTTGACCCAACCGCCCGACCCGGAATGGGGCAAGGTGTATGAAGATGAGAAGTAATTACCCGACAGCCCGTGAACGCGACCTGACCATCGTAACCCGGGACCGGGCCATCCTTACGTATGGCGCGCTCGGGCACGTCAAGACTCTCCCCTGCTGACTGGAAGAAAAAATGACCACCACACTGAAATGCATATCTCCCATCGACGGCTCGGTCTATGCCGAGCGGCCGGTGCTGGCCCTTGACACTGCAGCCGCGGCCGTGGCGCGTTCGCGCAAGGCCCAGAAGGACTGGGCCCGGCGTCCGCTGGAAGAGCGCATCGCGCTGGTCCGCGCCGGCGTCGCCCGGCTCAACGAGATGAAGGACGAGGTCGTGCCGGAACTGGCCTGGCTGATGGGCCGTCCGGTGCGCTATGGCGGCGAGTTCGGAGGCATGAACGAACGCACCAATTACATGGCCGATATCGCCGCGCGCGCTCTGGCGCCGATCGAGATCGAGACATCGGCGCAGTTCGAGCGCCGCGTCGAGCGCGTGCCGCACGGCGTCGTCTTCGTCGTCGCGCCCTGGAACTACCCCTACATGACGGCGATCAACACGGTGGTCCCGGCGCTCATCGCCGGAAACACCGTGGTGCTCAAGCACGCCACGCAGACGCTTTTGGTGGGCGAGCGCATGGCGCGGGCCTTCCTGGAGGCCGGACTGCCGGAAGACGTGTTCATCAACCTGTTCCTCGATCATCAGGGCACCGAGAAGCTCATCTCTGCGGGCAGCTTCAACTTCGTCAATTTCACCGGCTCGGTGGGCGGCGGCAAGGCGATCGAACGCGCGGCTGCCGGCACCTTCACCGGCCTCGGGCTCGAGCTTGGCGGCAAGGATCCGGGCTATGTCATGGACGACGCCGACCTCGACTGGGCGGTCGACGTGCTGATGGACGGCGCCATGTACAATGCCGGCCAGTGCTGCTGCGGCATCGAGCGGCTCTATGTCGCCCGGCCACTCTACGACGCCTTTGTCGAGAAGGCAGCGGCCTGGGTCAATTCCGGGCTCCGGCTCGGCAATCCGCTCGATCCCGACACCACGATCGGCCCGATGGCCAATGTGCGGTTCGCCGCGGAAGTCCGGGCGCAGACGGCCGAAGCGCTGGCCAGCGGCGCGCGCGCCCTCATTGATCCCAAGCTGTTTCCTGCCGATGATGGCGGCGCCTATCTGATGCCGCAGATCCTGGTCGATGTAACCCACGACATGCGGGTGATGCGCGACGAGAGCTTCGGCCCGGTCGTGGGCATCATGCCGGTCGACAGCGACGAGGAAGCGCTGGCCCTCATGAATGACTGCCAGTTCGGCCTGACCGCATCCTTGTGGACCAAGGATGCCGAGCGGGCGGCACGGATCGGCGCGGAGATCGAAACCGGAACGGTGTTCATGAACCGGGCCGATTATCTCGATCCGGCGCTGTGCTGGACCGGCTGCAAGGCCACCGGCCGCGGCGGCTCGCTGTCCGAAATCGGCTTCCACAATCTCACCCGTCCAAAATCCTATCACCTGAGAAAGAAATCCGCATGAGCCCGCGCGCCAACTGGTCCTATCCCACCGCAATCCGTTTTGGCGCCGGCCGCGTCTCGGAGCTTGCCGAAGCCTGCCTGACCGCGGGCATCAAGCTGCCGCTTCTGGTCACCGACCGGGGGCTGGCCTCGCTGCCGATCACCGCGCAGGCGCTCGACATTCTCGATGCTGCGGGTCTTGGGCGCGCCATGTTCTCCGAGGTCGATCCGAACCCCAACGAGAAGAACCTCGAGGCGGGCGTGGCGGCCTTCAAGGCCGGCGGTCACGACGGCGTCATCGCCTTCGGCGGCGGTTCCGGCCTCGACCTCGGCAAGCTGATCGCGTTCCAGGCCGGACAGACGCGCCCGGTGTGGGATTTCGAGGATATCGGCGACTGGTGGACCCGCGCCGACGCCAAGGCGATCGCGCCGATCATCGCCGTGCCGACCACGGCGGGCACCGGTTCGGAAGTCGGCCGCGCCGGCGTGCTCACCAACTCGGTCACCCACGTCAAGAAGATCATCTTCCACCCGAAGCTGCTTCCGGCGATCACGATCTGCGATCCGGAACTCACCGTCGGCATGCCGCGGATCATCACGGTCGGCACCGGCATGGATGCGTTTGCCCATTGCCTGGAGGCCTATTCATCGCCGTTCTACCATCCGATGAGCCAGGGCATCGCGCTCGAGGGCATGCGGCTGGTGAAGGACAACCTGCCGCTGGTGGTGGCCGACGGGTCCAACATCGCGGCGCGCGCCGAGATGATGAGCGCGGCCGCAATGGGCGCGGTGGCGTTCCAGAAGGGACTGGGCGCCATTCACGCCCTGTCGCATCCGGTGGGCGCCGTCTACAACACCCATCACGGCATGACCAATGCGGTGGTGATGCCGCCGGTGCTCAGATTGAACAGGCCCGAGATCGAGGAACGTATCGCGCGCGCCGCGGACTACATGGGAATCGGCGGCGGCTTCGACGGGTTCTATGACTTCGTCCTCAAGCTGCGTGCCGATCTCGGGGTCCCCGACAAGCTGGCGGAGCTGGGCGTCGGGCGCGACCGGATCGACGAGATGACCGCCATGGCGCTGGAAGACCCCAGCGCCGGGGGCAATCCGGTCAAGATGACCCCGGAGAACACCCGGGCCCTTTTCGAAGCCTGTATCTGAAGCCAATCCCCGGGGTGATTGCAGTCAGCAATCATGGCCGGTCGGGCAGATCCTGAAAGCCGGTGCACAAAGGATGTGCACCGGCTTTCAGCGTTCTCGCGCTGCGACAACCCGGCTCCGGCATCCGTCTTCGGATTGCGGAATTACTTTTTACAACTGAAGGATTAGGCGTTACACTGCGCAACCGGGCCTGTGCTTTCCGTTGAATATTGCCGCCTTTTGGATAAGGCGGACCGGGTGCGAAGGGGGAAACGATGAACATGCATGCGGTTCTGCAGTTCCTGGATGCCGAGAGAGATGCGAAGGACAGCGCCGACGCCATCCGCGCGGAGCTTTCGGATGTGATCGGCGCCCTCGGCTTTGACTATTTCACCCTTGTCCGGCAGCCCGGTCCGGAAAGCGACGCGAACGGCTTGATGCTGGCCGGGCAATGGCCGAAGGGCTGGCCCGAGCTCTATGTGAAGCGGAAATATGCCGCCATCGATCCGATCATCCGCTATCTCGGCCACAGCCAGCGGGGCTATCGCTGGGCGGAGCCGATGCTGGCCTTTGCCCAGGACCCGCAACACAAGCGCATGGAACGGATGATGGTCGATGCGCGGCGCTATGGTCTGGAGGACGGCTACGTCTTTCCGGTCCACGGGCGGCGCGGGCTGGTTGGCGTTCTCTCCGTGGCGGGCCGGGCGGTCGAGCTGTCGCGGTCGGAAATCTCGATGATGGATGCGCTCGCCAAGAAGGCGTTCTGGGATATTCTGCGGGTGCTGGATCCGGCCGCCCATGAGCGGATCGCCCGACCGGTCGCAGTCCAGATGACCCGCCGCGAGCTGGAGACGCTGGAATATCTCGGCTATGGGATGACATCCAACGAGATGGGCGCGACGCTCGGGCTCTCGGCGCACACGGTCGACTGGTACATGAACGGCATCCAGGAGAAACTCCATGCCAAGAACCGCCACCATGTGGTGGCGATCGCCTTCAGGCTGGGCCTGATCTCCTGATGAGGCCTGCGCGACCGGAGCGGGCGGCAAGGCGCGCGACGATCCGGCTCCACGGTTTTGACCGGACCCGCGCCGCTCTATTTGCACTGCAGCAAAACAGACGCTAATGATTGAGGCCGGGGTTTTTCATGCCCCGTTCCCTTCGCCCAAACCCGGGAGCCTGTCTGTGACGATTTCCAAGATTCTTGTCGCCAACCGGTCAGAAATTGCCATCCGCGTGTTCCGTGCCGCCAATGAACTTGGCATGAAAACCGTCGCCATCTGGGCCGAGGAAGACAAACTCGCGCTGCACCGGTTCAAGGCGGACGAATCCTACCAGGTCGGCCGCGGGCCTCACCTGGCGCGCGATCTCGGGCCGATCGAAAGCTATCTGTCGATCGACGAGGTGATCCGGGTGGCAAAGCTGTCGGGCGCCGACGCGATCCATCCCGGCTACGGGCTGCTGTCGGAAAGCCCGGAGTTTGCCGACGCCTGCGCCGAGCACGGCATCATCTTCATCGGGCCCCGGCCCGACACCATGCGCAGGCTGGGCAACAAGGTCGCCGCGCGCAACCTCGCCATCGAGATCGGCGTGCCGGTCGTGCCCGCCACCGAGCCGCTCCCCGACGACATGAAGGAAGTCGCCCGCATGGCGGAGGAGATCGGCTATCCGGTCATGCTCAAGGCCTCCTGGGGCGGCGGCGGACGCGGCATGCGCGCCATCCGCGACCCGAAGGACCTGGCGCGCGAAGTGATCGAGGCCAAACGCGAGGCCATGGCCGCCTTCGGTAAGGACGAGGTCTATCTCGAGAAGCTGGTGGAACGGGCGCGCCATGTCGAAAGCCAGATTCTCGGCGACACCCATGGCAACGCCGTGCATCTGTTCGAACGCGACTGCTCGGTGCAGCGCCGCAACCAGAAGGTCGTCGAGCGCGCGCCCGCGCCGTACCTCACTGAAGCCCAGCGCGAGGAACTGGCGGCCTATTCGCTCAAGATCGCCAACGCCACCAGCTATGTCGGCGCCGGCACGGTCGAATATCTGATGGATATCGATACCGGTGCCTTCTACTTCATCGAGGTCAATCCGCGCATCCAGGTCGAGCACACGGTGACCGAGGAAGTGACCGGCATCGACATCGTCAAGGCGCAGATCCATATCCTCGAAGGTGCTGTGATCGGAACCCCGGAATCGGGCATTCCGGCACAGGCCGATATCAAGCTCAACGGCCATGCGCTGCAGTGCCGCATCACCACCGAGGATCCGGAGCAGAATTTCATTCCCGATTATGGCCGCATCACCGCCTATCGCGGCGCCACCGGCTTCGGAATCAGGCTGGACGGCGGCACCGCCTATTCCGGCGCGGTGATCACACGCTTCTACGATCCGCTGCTCGAGAAGGTGACGGCCTGGGCGCCGACGCCCGAGGAGACGATCCGCCGGATGGACCGGGCCTTGCGCGAGTTCCGGATCCGCGGCGTCGCCACCAATCTCACGTTCCTCGAAGCCATCATCGGGCACCCGGAGTTTCGTAACAACACCTACACGACGCGGTTCATCGACACCACGCCGGAGCTGTTCGAACAGGTCAAGCGCCAGGACCGCGCCACCAAGCTGCTCACCTACCTGGCCGACGTCACGGTCAACGGCCATCCGGAAACCAAGGGTCGGCCGCTGCCCGCGGAAGATGCGGCGGCGCCCAAGGTTCCCTTCGTCGAGGGTGACATCAAGCCGGGCACGCGGCAGTTGCTCGATGAGCTTGGGCCGGAAGGGTTCGCCAAGTGGATGCGGGCGCAAAAGCGGGTGCTGATCACCGACACGACGATGCGCGACGGCCACCAGTCGCTGCTCGCCACGCGGATGCGCACCCACGATATCGCATCGATCGCGGACACCTACGCAAAGGCGCTGCCGGACCTGCTGTCGCTGGAATGCTGGGGCGGGGCGACCTTCGACGTGTCGATGCGGTTTTTGACCGAGGATCCTTGGGAGCGGCTCGAGCTGGTGCGCCAGGGCGCGCCCAACCTGCTGCTGCAGATGCTGCTGCGGGGCGCCAATGGCGTGGGCTACAAGAATTATCCCGACAATGTGGTCAGGCACTTCGTCCGCCAGGCGGCCCAGGGCGGGATCGATCTGTTCCGGGTGTTCGACTGTCTCAACTGGGTCGAGAACATGCGGGTGTCGATGGATGCGGTGCGCGAGGAGAACAAGCTCTGCGAGGCCACCATCTGCTACACCGGCGACATCCTGAATTCCGCCCGGCCGAAATACGACCTCAAATATTACACCGGACTCGCCACTGAACTTGAAAAGGCCGGCGCGCACATCATCGCGGTCAAGGACATGGCCGGGCTCTTGAAGCCCGCGGCGGCGCGGCAGCTATTCAAGGCGTTGCGCGAATCGACCGATCTGCCAATCCATTTCCATACCCATGACACCTCGGGGATTTCAGCGGCGACCGTGCTTGCTGCCGTCGACAGCGGCGTGGATGCGGTGGACGCGGCGATGGATTCGCTGTCGGGCAACACCTCGCAGCCGTGCCTGGGCTCGATCGTCGAGGCGCTCAAGGGCCATGAACGCGATCCCGGCCTCGATACCGAGTGGATCCGACGGATTTCGTTCTATTGGGAAGCGGTGCGCAACCAGTACGCCGCCTTCGAAAGCGATCTCAAGGGGCCGGCGTCCGAGGTCTACCTGCACGAGATGCCTGGCGGGCAGTTCACCAATCTCAAGGAGCAGGCCCGCTCGCTGGGGTTAGAGACCCGCTGGCATGAAGTGGCGCAGGCCTATGCCGACGCCAACAAGATGTTCGGCGATATCGTCAAGGTGACGCCGTCTTCCAAGGTGGTGGGCGACATGGCACTGATGATGGTCAGCCAGGATCTGAGCGTCGCCGATGTCGAAAACCCGTTGAAGGACGTCTCCTTCCCCGAATCCGTGGTCTCGATGATGCGCGGCGACCTCGGCCAGCCGCCGGCGGGCTGGCCCGAGGCGCTGCAGCGCAAGGTGCTCAAGGGCGAGGACGCCTATACCGCCCGCCCCGGCTCGCTGCTGCCCGATGCGGACCTTGAGGCCGAGCGCGCCGAGATCGAGGCCAAGCTCGAGCGCAAGATCAGCGAGAACGAGTTCGCCTCGTACCTCATGTATCCGAAGGTGTTCACTGATTTCGCGCTGGCAATCGAAACCTACGGTCCCGTCAGCATGCTGCCGACGCCCGCCTATTTCTATGGGATCCCGGTCGGCGGGGAGCTGTTCATCGAAATCGAGAAGGGCAAGACGCTGGTGGTCCAGAACCTCGCCCAGGGCGAACCCGACGACAAGGGCATGGTGACAGTGTTCTTCGAGCTCAACGGCCAGCCGCGTCGCGTCAAGGTGCCGGACCGGGCGCATGGCGCATCGGGGTCGGCCGCGCGGCGCAAGGCCGAAATCGGCAACGAGGCCCATGTCGCAGCCCCCATGCCCGGCGTGATCTCGACGGTCGCGGTCGCCCAGGGCCAGGAGGTCAAGGCGGGCGACGTGCTGGTGTCGATCGAGGCCATGAAGATGGAAACCGCGATCCATGCCGAGCGGGACGGAACGCTGGCCGAGGTCCTGGTCAAGACCGGCGACCAGATCGACGCCAAGGATCTGCTCGTGGTCTATGGCTGAGGCGGGACACGCCGGGAGAACCGCTCCGGCGGATCGATCAACGGGCTTGCGCTTGGCGGATTGATTTCGCATTGTCGCCGGAAGGCCGAACCGGGCGCTGATCGCGTCAGGGGCTTGTGCAATTCCCGGGGATATCCGCCATGCTCGCCGCCATACCGTTGATGATCGTGCCGCTGATTGCCTACAACCTGGTCCTGGTGGGGCTGTTCGGCGGGGGCGTTGCCGGGCTCGAAGCCACCGTCATCTCGCTGTCGATGATGTCGGGCGCGGTGTGGACCATGAGCCTGGGCGACCTGCTGATCGTGGTGGCGCTCGTCCTGCTGTTCATCGAGGTGCTGAAGGCGACGCGGACCGGCCCGATGTCGGTCATGGATCACATGCTGTCGATGTTCGTGTTCATCGCGTTCCTGGTCGAATTCCTGCTGGTGCGCGACGCGGCCACGCAGGTGTTCTTCATCCTGATGGTGATTGCCTTCATCGATGTGATCGCCGGATTCAGCGTCTCGATCCGCTCGGCGGGCCGCGACGTCTCGATCGGTCTGTAATCCGGCGATTTTTGCCGACGCTATCAGCCGCCGTCGGGCGTGAAGCCTGCGGCCTCGATGCCGGCGATGGCGGCGATCTCGTCATTGTCGGAGGTGTCGCCGGTGATCCCGACCGCACCGATGATCGCGCCCTTGCGGTCGCGGATCAGCACCCCGCCGGGGATTGCCACGATCTTGCCGCCGGAGACCGCCGACAGGCCTTCGAGGAAATGCGGCCTGGTTTCGGCCTGGGCATTGAGCCAGCGCGAGCCGACGCCCAGTGCAAGTGCGCCATAGGCCTTGCCGCTGGCGATCTCGAACCGCATCATCGAGGCGCCGTCCTGACGCTGGAAGGCTTTGACATGGCCGCCGGCGTCGAGCACCACCACGGCCAGCGGCTTGAGCCCGAGGTCCTTGCCCTTGGCGAGCGCGGCGGTGATGATCCTGAGCGCCTTGGCGAGCGTGAGGTCGGTCATGGTGGATAGCCTTTCAAATCGATGTCAAAAAAGTCCATGCAGTTATAGAGCGCCGCACCGGTGCGGCGCCACCGGTTTGACCTTTACCGCCGCGGGAAAACTGTTTTGCCGAAAGCAGCGTGCCGCGCCGTTCTTGCCTGCAGCCCGGTCGCACGCGATCCCGCGAGCCGCATGGCTCGGGCAGGCCATGGCGGCGCATGCGGGGCTCAGCTGTCGATGGAGTTGATCTTGTCCTGAAGCGACTTGAGCTGCTGCTTGAGCTCGTCGATGTCCCGGGAGGAATCAGACTTCTTCTTCTCGTCCTCGGGATTTCCCGAATGGGCCAGTGCAAAGGGCGAGAACATCTGCATCGCCTTCTGGAACATTTCGGTGTTGCGGCGGACCTGCTCCTCGACGAGCTGGATCGGCAGCTGGATGTTGCGGGCGACCGGATTGTCGCCGAATGCCTTGGTGATCTGGGCGCGGACCTGCTCCTGCTGTTCGGTCAGCGCCGACATCGAGTGCTCGAGATAGCTCGGCACCACCATCTGCATCTGGTCGCCATAGATCGAGATCAGCTGCCTGAGGAAAGACACCGGCAGCAGCGTGTTGCCGGTTTTCGATTCCTGCTCGAAGATGATCTGGGTGAGGACCGAGTGGGTGATGTCGTCGCCGCTCTTGGCGTCGAGCACGGTGAAGTCTTCGCCCTTCTTGACCATCACCGCGAGGTCGTCGAGCGTCACATAGGTGCTGGTTCCCGTGTTGTAGAGACGGCGGTTGGCATATTTCTTGATCGTAACCGGTCCGCTGTTCTTCGCCATGTTTGTTCTCCTCAAAGGTCTCCCCAGACCTGGACCTCACCGTGATCGCCCGACTGTAGGCGAAAACCACCGGCAATGACAATTCCTTTGTGCAATGCGGCGAAATGGCCGGAAAACGATCAGACTATAGTCCGTATTAAACCGATTGCATGAGAAATTCGGCTTTCAGGCATTTGACAGAGACATCAACCTCCGGCAGGTTCCGGTCAAAATCGCTTCATCACATGACAGGGAAATCCACCATGAGCTCCATCGTAATCGCCAGCGCCGCCCGGACCCCGGTCGGGTCCTTCAACGGCGCTCTGTCCTCGGTTGCCGCCCATGATCTGGGCGCGGTCGCCATCAAGGCGGCGCTTGAGCGTGCCGGCGTCGCTCCCTCAGAAGTCGACGAAGTCATCCTCGGCCAGATCCTGGCGGCGGGCCAGGGCCAGAACCCGGCCCGGCAGGCGGCCATGGCCGCGGGCATCCCGCAGGAGGCAACCGCGTGGGGGCTCAACCAGCTTTGCGGCTCGGGCCTGCGGGCAGTCGCGCTCGGCATGCAGCAGATCGCAAGCGGCGACGCCAACATCATCGTCGCGGGCGGCCAGGAATCGATGTCGATGGCGCCGCATGCCATGCACCTGCGCAATGGCGTGAAGATGGGCGCCGCCAGCATGGTCGACACCATGATGTATGATGCGCTGACCGATGCCTTCTACAACTACCTGATGGGCAACACCGCCGAGAACGTCGCCAGGCAGTGGCAATTGTCGCGCGACGAGCAGGACGCGTTTGCGGTCGCTTCGCAGAACAAGGCCGAGGCCGCCCAGAAGGCCGGCAAGTTCAAGGACGAGATCGCCGGCGTCACCATCAAGGGGCGCAAGGGCGACACGGTCGTCGAGGAAGACGAGTACATCAAGCATGGCGTGACCCTCGAGGGCATCTCCAAGCTGCGTCCGGCCTTCGACAAGGAAGGCACCGTCACCGCCGCCAATGCTTCGGGCATCAATGACGGCGCCGCCGTCACCGTGCTGATGAGCGAAGCCGAAGCGTCCAAGCGCGGCATCACGCCGATGGCCCGGATCGTCTCCTGGGCCACCGCCGGCGTCGATCCGCAGATCATGGGAACCGGCCCGATCCCGGCCTCGCGCAAGGCTTTGCAGAAGGCCGGCTGGAGCGTGGGCGATCTCGACCTCGTGGAAGCCAACGAGGCATTCGCGGCGCAGGCCTGCGCCGTCAACAAGGACATGGGCTGGGATCCGGCGATCGTCAATGTCAATGGCGGCGCCATCGCCATCGGCCACCCGGTGGGCGCATCCGGCGCGCGCATCCTGAACACATTGCTGTTCGAGATGGTCCGCCGCGACGCGAAGAAGGGTCTGGCGACGCTGTGCATCGGCGGCGGCATGGGCGTGGCGCTCTGCGTCGAGCGATAAATCGAAAAAGAGGAACGAGCGCCGGGGTCCAGGCTGATACCCGGCGCCGCAAAGTGCACTGAAAGCAACGATCTGGGAGGGTTGGCATGAGCAAGGTAGCAATCGTGACGGGCGGATCACGGGGCATAGGGGCGGCGATCTCGATCGCGTTGAAAGAGGCCGGCTACACGGTCGCCGCCAATTATGCCGGCAATGACGAGGCTGCGGCGAAGTTCACCGCCGAGACCGGCATCAAGACCTACAAATGGTCGGTGGCCGACTACGATGCCTGCGTCGCGGGCATTGCCCAGGTGGAAGCCGATCTCGGCCCGGTGGCGGTGCTGGTCAACAATGCCGGCATCACCCGCGACGGGATGTTCCACAAGATGACGCCGCAGATGTGGGGCGAGGTGATCAACACCAACCTCACCGGCCTGTTCAACATGACCAATCCGGTCTGGGGCGGAATGCGCGACCGCAAGTTCGGCCGCGTCATCAACATTTCCTCGATCAACGGCCAGAAGGGCCAGGCGGGCCAGGTCAATTACTCGGCCGCCAAGGCGGGCGACATCGGCTTCACGCGGGCGCTGGCGCAGGAGGGCGCGCGCGCCGGCATCACAGTCAACGCCATCTGCCCGGGCTATATCGGCACCGACATGGTGCGCGCCATCGACGAGAAGGTGCTCAATGAGCGCATCATCCCGCAGATCCCGGTGGGTCGCCTGGGCGAGCCGGAGGAAATCGCCCGCTGCGTGGTGTTCCTGGCTGGCGACGATGCCGGCTTCATCACCGGATCGACGATCTCGGCCAATGGCGGGCAGTATTTCAGCTAAGGCCAGGACTCGGAACCTGGTCATGAGCGATGCTGATCCGCTCAAGGGATCTTGAGGCGATCTTCGCCGGCAAGGTGACCGCAGCCTTCCGCCGATGGAAGCGGCCGACGCTCAAGGCGGGCGGAACGCCGTGCACGTCCATGGGCCTTCTGGCGATCGATGCGGTCGAAGAAGTCGATCCGGCGAGGCGCGGCGAGGCCGATGCGCGGTCGGCAGGCGTGAGCCTGATGGAACTCCGGGCGGTGCTGGCGGGGCGGGAGGGGGTCTGCACCCGGATCCGTCTTCGTCCAGGCGGGCCGGACCCTCACATCGCCCTGCAGAGCCAGACAGAAATGTCGCGGCTGGCGAACCATGGACGGGCGCTGTGCTTGATGTGATCGCGGAACGGTGTCGCGGCAAGGAAACTCGCCGCCGGGCTCGGCCTGGAGCGGGACGGCTTCAAGGTCGCGTGCGCAAGCTCAAGGCGATGGGACAGACGATCAGCCTGGCCCGGAGCTACCGGCCGTCGCCGCGAGGCACGGTTTTTCGCGTGCGTCGCTGACCGGGAGCCGGGTTTGCCTTTCGCGCCGCCGCGTGCGGCCAAAGATTAACAAACCGGGCTGTCAAGCCGGAAAATGAAGCTTTTTCCGAGGCTTGTATAGGTGCGTCGCCTCGGCGAACTACAAGATCTGGTAGGGAACAAACCACGAAACCATCCCCAAGGCTGATTCGTCGCCGATTCGTTCCGCGGCCGTTCCAGAGGTTAACGCAAACGCTCAAATCCGCCGAAACCGATTAACCAAGGGTTTGGAATTCCTGACAAATCGTGAATCCAGAAGTCCCGGCGTGGAGCCGGGATCGAGCAGGCGAAAGCCTGATCCCAGGTCAAGTCCGGCTCCCCAAAGGTTAACAGCGGCCCTCTTCGAGTTGACAGTGCGCTGCCCTTCTCAGGGCGGATTAGTGGCCACGACGGAATCTCGGACCCAGATGTAGTGGAGAACAAAGGGCCAACAAAGCCAGGTCGGTGATTCGTCGTCGGTTCGTTCCGCGGCTGTTCCAAAGGTTAACTCGAGCCGCTAAAGTGCAATCTATTACGTTTACGAAGTGTTTGGAATTCCTAACAAATGATGAATTTCAGCAGATCCGTCCCGGGTCCTCGGCCGGAGCCGAAAACGGATAATTCGAAAGGTTAACGGCATCGGCCGGATCGGGCCAAAACAGCGCAGGGCCGATTCAGCATCTGGTGGCCCGGAGACAGTGATTTCCCAGATGTTGCGGTGAACAAAAGCGGAATCAGACCGAGTCATTGATTCGTCGCCGATTCGTTCCGTCACTGTTCCAAGGGTTAATCCGCGGCCTTGGCGCGGGCTCGAATTTAGCCCTGTTCCGGCCGCGCCGATGTGTTAGGTACTTGCCGTCTTGAGCATGTTACGGACACTGATGCCCGCTTCTCCCAGCCATTCGCCGAAACCCCTGATCCTGTCCGGACGCGGCGTCACAGCCGTGCTCGGCCCGACCAACACCGGCAAGACCCACTATGCCATCGAGCGCATGGCGGCGCATTCGTCGGGCGTGATCGGACTGCCGCTCAGGCTGCTGGCGCGCGAGGTCTATGGCCGGATGGTCGACAAGGTCGGCGTCAAGAATGTGTCGCTGGTCACCGGCGAGGAAAAGATCACTCCGGCGGGCGCGCGCTATTCGGTCTGCACCGTGGAAGCGATGCCGCAGGAAACCAATGCCGCCTTCGTCGCCATCGACGAGGTCCAGATCGCGGGCGACCTCGAGCGGGGACACGTGTTCACCGACCGGATCCTGTCGTTGCGCGGCCGCGAGGAGACGCTGCTCCTGGGGTCGGCGACGGTGCGCGGGATCCTCGAGCAGCTGCTGCCGGGGATCACCATCGTCGAGCGCCCGCGCCTGTCGGAGCTGCATTACGCGGGATCCAAGAAGATCACCCGGCTGCCGCGACGATCGGCGATCGTGGCATTCTCGGCCGAAGAGGTCTATGCGATCGCCGAGTTGGTGCGGCGCCAGCGCGGAGGCGCGGCGGTGGTGCTGGGGGCCTTGAGCCCGCGCACGCGCAACGCCCAGGTCGAACTCTACCAGAACGGCGACGTCGATTACCTGGTCGCCACCGACGCGATCGGCATGGGGCTCAACCTCGATGTCGACCACGTGGCCTTCGCCCAGGACCGAAAGTTCGACGGTTATTCCTACCGGCAGCTGACGGCCTCCGAATTCGGCCAGATCGCCGGCCGCGCCGGACGGCATGTGCGCGATGGCACCTTCGGGGTCACCGGACAGGTGGAACCCTTGCCCGACGATCTGGTGCAGCGGCTCGAAAGCCATGTCTTCGAGCCGGTCAGGATCCTGCAGTGGCGTTCCAAGCAGCTGGATTTTTCCACCCTGAAGGCGCTGCAGGCGAGTCTCGAGCAGATCCCTGCGGTCCAGGGCCTGACGCGGGCGCTGCCGGCCGTCGACCAGCGGGCGCTTGAGCACCTGGTCAATGATTTCGAAGTGCGCGATCTGGCGAGCTCGCCCAAAAATGTCGCCACCCTGTGGGACGTCTGTTCGCTGCCCGATTACCGGCGGATCGCGCCGGCGCAGCATGCGGACCTGATCGCGACGATCTACCGGGACCTGATCCGCACGGGCGCCGTGAACGAGGATTTCCTGGCCGAACAGGTGCGCCGGACCGACTCCACCGATGGCGAGATCGACACCCTGTCCGCCCGGATCTCGCAAATTAGGACCTGGACATATATTTCGAATCGGGCCGAATGGCTTGCCGATCCGACACACTGGCAGGAAAAGACGCGCGAAATTGAGGACCGATTGTCCGATGCGCTGCATGAAAGGTTGACGAAACGCTTTGTTGACCGCAGGACATCTGTGCTCATGAGGCGCCTGAGAGAGAACGCGATGCTCGAAGCTGAAATCAGTGTGAACGGTGATGTCTTTGTTGAAGGTCACCATGTTGGACAATTGGCCGGATTCCGGTTTGTCGCCGACTCCTCGGCGGACGGGCCCGACGCCAAGGCGGTGATCGCCGCTGCGCAGAAGGCGCTGGCGCTCGAGTTCGAGGCGCGGGCGGCGCGGCTGCACGCCTCGGGCAATTCCGACTTCGCCATTGGCGCCGACGGCACCGTGCGCTGGCTCGGCGATCCGGTGGCGCGGCTGGCGGCGGGCGATCATGTGCTCAAGCCGCGGTCGATCCTGCTGGCCGACGAGCAACTGACCGGCACGGCGCGCGATTTCGTCGTCGCCCGCATCGACCGCTTCGTCAATCATCACATCGCCACCGTGCTCAAGCCGCTGGACGACCTGACCCGTGCGGAGGACCTTGACGGTCTGGCTCGCGGCCTGGCGTTCCGCCTGGCGGAGAACCTCGGGATCCTGTTCCGCCGGGACGTGGCCGAGATGATCAAGGATCTCGACCAGGCGGCGCGCGCCAGCCTGCGCAAATACGGCATCCGCTTCGGCGCCTACCACATCTTCATGCCAGCGCTGCTCAAGCCCGCGCCGGCCGAACTGGTGACGCTTCTGTGGGCGCTCGCCAATGACGGCTTCGGCAAGCCCGGCTATGGCGATGTGACGCCGCTCTTGGCCGCCGGCCGCACGTCGGTGGCCACCGATCCCGAGATCGATCGCGAATTCTACCGCCTGGCCGGGTTCCGGTTCCTGGGCAAGCGCGCCGTGCGCGTCGATATCCTGGAGCGGCTGGCCGATCTGATCCGCCCGGCGCTGCAGTGGAAGCCCGGCGTGCCGGGCGCGCGTCCGGAAGCCGCCTATGACGGCCGCCGCTTCATCACCACCACCGGCATGCTGTCGATCCTGGGCGCGACGCAGGACGATATCGAGGAGATCCTCAAGGGGCTCGGCTACCGCGCCGATTCCGTCCCGGCCGAGGAAGCCCAGACCCATATCGCCACGCTGGATGCCGCCCAGGCGGCGACGGCAAATCCGGCCGATTCCGGTCCGGTGGTCGAGGTCGTGGTGTCCCGCACGGCGGCCGAACGTCCGCCAAAGCCCGCTGCGGCGCCCAGTGCCGCCGGGACCTCATCGGCTGACGCGACCCCGGCTGACGCTGCCCACACCGAAGAAGCCGATGCTGCCGAGGCGCCGGCGCAGGCAGACACAACACCGGTTGCAGAGACCGATTCGGTCGGGTCCAGCGATGCGGCGCCCGTCTCCGAGCCCGTGGCCGTGCCGGCGGAAGCCGATGCGACACCTGAAGCCGAAGGCAAGCCGGAAACAGCCGCCGCGGAAGAGGCCGAAGCGCCGCGTCCGGTGCTGCTGTGGCGGCCCGGTGGACGCCAGGATGGCCAGCAGCGCGGACCGCGCCATGGCGCCGGCGCTCCCGGAGCGCCTGGCGAAGGCCGCGGCCGGCGCGACCGGGGCAACCGGTCCGGCGACAAGCCGGCCGTCGAAACTGGCGGAGAAGCCGAGGCGCGTCCCGGCAACAAGGGGAATCGCGGCAAGCCGGCGCATCACCACGGCAAGGGCGGACCTGGCAAGGGCGGTTCGGGCAAGGGCGGACCCGGCGGCAGGGGCGGCCCCGACAGGGGTGGTCCTGACCGGGGCGGTCCGGACCGGGGCGCCACCGTGCATGACAGCGGTCGCAACGACCGGCCGGTCCGCAAGGAAAAGCCGATCGATCCGGATTCGCCCTTTGCGGCGCTGGCGGCCCTGCGCGACAAACTGAAGAAGTAGGCCCAGATCTGGTGGAGCAGCCGGAGCGACAGCGCATCGACAAGTGGCTGTTCTTCGCGCGCGTCGCCAAGTCCCGGACGCTGGCGGGCAAGCTTGCCGCAGGCGGCAATGTCCGGGTCAACCGGGAGAAGATCGACCAGGCGAGTTTCCTGATCAAGCCCGGCGACGCGCTGACCATCACGCTGGAACGGCGCATCCTGGTGCTCAAGGTTCTGGGATGCGGCCTGCGCCGCGGCCCGGCGCCCGAAGCGCAACTGCTCTATGAGGACATAACCCCAAAATCCGCCGCCGCTGACGAGCCAAAGGCGTTCACGCCGCAGCGCGAACCGGGAGCGGGCCGTCCCACCAAGCGGGACCGTAGAAAAATTGATCGATTTCGCAATCCGGACGAGGGCGCATGATTCTCCCTTGACCGGGGCCATTGCGGGGAAAGCCATGCCCAATGTCCCAAGCCTGCAGCACGCTTTGTCCGCCGGCCCGCTGCTGCGGCGCATTGTCGAAATCTGATGTCTTGCAAAGCGTGCGCAAAGCCGGTACCTCAGCGCCGATGTTCGCTGCAGTGCAAGCGGCCCAGACTTGAACGCGTAGCATTGCAGCGCTCTGAAATGATGCAGTCCCGGCTCGCCGCACGACCACGCGAGCGGGAACCGCATGGAGCCTCAGGAGAGACGTATGACCTATGTGGTGACTGACAATTGCATCCGCTGCAAATACATGGATTGCGTTGAGGTCTGCCCCGTGGACTGTTTCTACGAAGGCGAGAACATGCTGGTCATCCATCCCGA
>NZ_JAUXOD010000108.1 GCF_030682515.1 Hoeflea sp.
AGATGCGCGCAGACGAGGCTCGAGGCCGGGTTTCCGGGCAGCCCGATCACCTGCATCGCCCCCAGTCGCCCCGACATCAGCGGTTTGCCCGGGCGCATGGCGATCTTCCAGAAGTCGAGCGCCATGCCGCGCGCCATCATCGCCTTCTGCACCAAATCATGGTCGCCCACCGAGGCGCCGCCGATGGTCACCAGCACATCCGCGTCCTGGGCGATGGCCGAATCAAGCGCTGCGTCGAGCGCCTCCATGCGGTCGGCGGCAATACCGAGGTCTATCACCCGGCCACCCGCGCCCCGCGCCAGCGCCGCCACGCCGAACGTGTTGGAGGCGATGATCTGGCCGGGCCCCAGGCTCTGGCCCGGCAGCCGCAACTCGTCGCCGGTGGCCAGAACCGCCACCCTCGGCCGGCGCGCCACCGGCAGTTCCGAGTGGTTCATTGCGGCTGCGAAGGTGATGGCGCCCGCGTCGAGCAGCCGTCCGGCCTCAAGCCCGACCTGGCCGGTCTCGAAATCGACGCCCGCCTTGCGGATGTGGCGGCCCAAGACCGCCGCCTCGTTGATCCGCACAGACCCGTCGTCAAGCCGCTCGGTCATTTCCTGGATGATGATGGTGTCGGCGCCCTGGGGCACCGGTGCGCCGGTGAAGATGCGGATCGCCGAGCCAGGCTCCAGCGCGCCGTCAAAGCCATGGCCAGCCGCCGATTCGCCCTGGACCGCCAGCACCGCGCCTTCGACCGCCTCGGCCGCGCGCACCGCGTAGCCGTCCATGGCCGAGGCCGCAAACGGTGGATGGGTACGCAGGGCTGCGAGATCGCGGGCCAGCACGCGGTCGAAACAGTCCGCGAGCGCCAGCATCTCGGGCGCGCCGCGCGGCGCGGCGCCCGACAGAATTCGCTCGAGCGCCTCCTCGACGGGCATCAGCGCCATCAGCGCAATCCTTCCGAAGTCATCGTCCAGTCGCCGGATTTGCCGCCGGACTTGGCGAGCACGCGGATGCCGCCGATCTCCATGCCGCGGTCCACCGCCTTGGCCATGTCATAGATCGTCAGGCACGCGACCGAGGCCGCCATGAGCGCCTCCATCTCGACGCCGGTCTTGCCGGTGAGTTTGGCGAGCGTGCGCACGCGCAAGCCCGGCAGTGCCGCGTCCGGCTCGATCTCGACGCTGACCTTGGTGAGCGCCAGCGGATGGCAGAGCGGAATGAGACTGGCGGTCTGCTTGGCGGCCATGATGCCCGCGATCCGCGCCGCGCCGATGACGTCGCCCTTCTTCAAGTTGCCGGCAAGGATGAGTTCAAGCGTCTCGGGCTTCATCCGCACATGGCCCTCGGCCTCGGCGACGCGCATCGTGTCGTCCTTGTCTCCGACATCGACCATGGTGGCCGAGCCGTCTTCGGCGAGATGGGTCAGCCGGGCTTCGCGCTCATCGGCCATGGGGTGCCCCGTCCGTGGATCCGGTGAGCAGCGCCCGCGTGGCGGAGGCGACGTCGGCTTGCCGCATCAGGCTTTCGCCCACGAGAAATGTCGAGATCCCGCTGCGGGAAAGCCGTTCGCAATCTTCAAATGTGCCGATGCCGCTTTCGCCCACCAGGATCCGGCCCTCGGGCACCATCGCCGCGAGCCGCTCGGACACGCTGAGCGACACCTCGAAGGTGCGCAGGTTGCGGTTGTTGACGCCGATGAGAGGACTGTCGAGCCCGAGCGCGCGCTCCATCTCGGCCTCGTCATGCACCTCGATCAGCGCCGCCATGCCGAGCCCGTGCGCCTCGTCCTCGAGCCGCCTGGCGTCGTCATCGTCGAGCGAGGCCATGATGATCAGGATCGCGTCGGCGCCCCAGGCGCGCGCCTCCTGCACCTGGTAGGGCTCGAACATGAAATCCTTGCGCAGCGCGGGCAGGGCGCAAGCCTCGCGCGCCCGGGTCAGGAATTCCGGCGCGCCCTGGAACGACGGCGCGTCGGTGAGCACCGACAGGCAGGCAGCCCCTCCCGCCTCGTAAGCCTGCGCCAGCGCGGGCGGATCGAAATCGGCGCGGATCAGGCCCTTGGACGGGCTCGCCTTCTTGATCTCGGCGATCAGCGCGTAGCGGCCGTCCCGGTGCCTGGCGTCAAGGGCGGCGATGAAGCCGCGCGGCGGGGCGGCGTCGCGGGCGCGCGCCCGGATCTCGTCCATCGGCAGGATCGCCTTGGCGGCGGCGATCTCGTCGCGCTTGTAGGCTTCGATGCGGGCAAGGATATCGTTCATGATCATACCGCCTTCGGCGCCGGCGCATGCGCGCGGGAGACCCTGACCAGGGTCTCGAGTGCTGCGAGTGCCGCGCCGCTGTCGATCGAGCGGGCGGCCATCGCGACACCCTCGCGCAGGTCCTGCGCCTTGCCGGCGATCACCAGCGCGCCGGCGGCGTTCAGCAGGGCGATATCGCGATAGGCGTTGGTCTCGCCCTCGAGCACGCGCTTGAGCGCTGCGGCATTCTCCACGCCGTCGCCGCCCTTGAGCAGATCGAGCGAAACCCTTGAGAGTCCCAGATCCTCGGGCGTGATCTCGAAGTCGCGGATCGCGCCGTTCTCGAGCGCCACGATCTTCGTCACTCCGGTCGTGGTCATCTCGTCGAGGCCGTCGCCATGCACCACCCAGACCGTCTCTGATCCCAGGTCGCGCAGCACATGGGCGAGCGGCGTGAGCCACTGCGGCGCGAACACGCCGAGCAGCTGCCGCTTGACGCCGGCCGGATTGGACAGCGGCCCGAGCAGGTTGAAGATCGTCCGCGTGCCCAGTTCCACCCGGCTGGGGCCCACATGGCGCATGGCCGAATGGTGCGCCGGGGCGAACATGAAGCCCACGCCCGCCTGGTCGATGCAGGCGGCGATGCCCGCAGGGTCGAGCTCCAGCGACACGCCCAGCGCCGCCAGCGAATCCGCAGCCCCCGATTTCGATGACAGCGCCCGGTTGCCGTGCTTGGCCACCTTGACGCCGGCGCCGGCGGTGATGAAGGCGGCGGCGGTGGAGACATTGTAGGTTCCCGACGCGTCACCGCCGGTGCCGACGATGTCGATGGCATCAGTGGGCGCCGAGACCGGCAGCATCTTCTCGCGCATCACGCTGACCGCGCCGGCGATCTCGTCGACGCTTTCGCCGCGGACCCGGAGCGCCATCAGCAGGCCGCCGATCTGCGACGGCGTGGCGTCACCCGACATCATCACGCGGAAGGCCTGGCTCGCCTCGTCGCGGGTGAGCGCCTCGCCCCCCGCGGCCTTGGCGATGAAGGATTTGAGATCGGCCATGTGATCGGCTCCCGTGTCTAGCCCGTGTCCAGCCCGTGTCTAGAAGGCGAGCGCGCGCTCGGCCAGCGTCCGGTTGACCGAGACCCCGTATTCGGCCTGGAGCCGCGCCACCATCTGGTCGAGAATGTCGTCGGCGATCTGCTGCGACACCTGGGCGCGCTGCTCGGGCGACACCTGATCGGCCGTCACCGAAGCGGCGCTGCTGACCTTGGTGACCTTGAGCAGGATCGTGTTCTCTCCCGAGGCGTCATTGGCGACCGCCGCAATGCCCGAAGGCCCGGAGAAGGCCGAGGCCACGGCGGCCTCGCCGAACACCGCGTCCGCGCCGCCGCGGCTGAGCGAGTACTTGGTCTCGACCGCCACCGACAGCTCTTCTGCGATGGTCGCGAGTTCCGCGCCCTTTTCCAGTCGTTCCTTCAATTCCGTGGCCTTGGCGCCCAGCGCTTCCAGCGTCTTCATCTCGGTCCAGTCGGCCGCCACGCGGTCGCGCACCTCATCGAGCGTGCGATCGCGCGCCGGCGTCACCTCGATCACCTCGAACCAGAGGAAGCCTTCGGTGCTCATGTTGATTGGCGGGGTCTCGATGCCCGGCTCGGCCTCGAACGCGTCGCGCAGCAGCTGCTGGGATTCAGGCAGGTCCGACAGCACGGTGCCGTCCGGCGCCCGGCCGCTGCGGTCGACGGCTTCCACCGTCTTGGGCGACAGCTTCTGCTGTGTCGCGGCCTCGATCAGAGTCATGCCGCCGGCGCGGGCGTCCTCATAGGCGTCATGCACGTCGAGCAGCACCTGGGCCGCCTGGTTGAGCGCCAGCTCCTGGCGGATCTCGGCCTCGACGTCCTCGAAGCTCCGGGACGATTCCGGCGTGATTTCGGCGACCCTCAGGATCACGGGGCCGAACTGGCCATCGATCACCGGCGTGGTGCCGCCGGGCTCGCTCACCGCGAAGGCGGCGTCGGCCAGCGTCCGGTCGGCCATGCCGGCCTGGCTGAACGATCCGATCCGGATGTCGGCCGGGCTCCGGCCGGATTCCGTGACCAGTTCGTCGAAGCTCTTGCCTCCGGCAATCGCCTGCGCCGCGGCGTCAGCGGCCGCCCGGTCGGTGAACACCAGCTGGTCCACGGTGCGGGTTTCGGGCGTGGTGTAGCGGTCCTTGCGGGCCTCGTAATCGGCACGCGCGGCCTCCTCGGAGATGGCCTCCGGCGCGGCGATGTCCTCGGTCTGCAGCTTGACATAGGTGATCTTGCGGTATTCCGGCGCGGTGTAGGTGGCCTTGTTCTCCTCGAACCAGCCCGCAAGCTCGCTGTCGGTGGGGGCCACCACCGGATCGATGCCGGCGCGGGTCAGCAGCAGGTAATCGACATCGCGGGTTTCCTCCTGGTAGCGCGCCAGCGCCGCAATCAGCGCTTCGGGCGCGTCGAATCCGTCGGCCACCGCCTCGACGATCTGGGTCCGCACAGCCACCTGGCCGCGGCTCCTCAGATAGTCTTCCTCGCTCATGCCGACCGAACCCAGCACGCGCCGGAAATTGTTCCGGTCGAAGCGGCCATTGAAATCGTGAAACGCCGGGTCTTCCGCAATCAGGGCTGCAAGCCGATCGTCCGACAGGCCGAGATTCATCATGCGCGCCTGCTCGTCGAGCGCAGCCCCTGCGACCAGCTGGGCATAGACCTGGTTCTCGATGCCGAAGGCGCGGGCCTGTTCGGTGGTGAGCCGTTGGCCGATCTGGCGGCTGACCACCGCGACCTGCCGGTCATAGGCGAGGCGGAACTCGTTGGGCGTCACGATCGTGTCGCCGACGGTCACCACGGCGGTGCTGCCCGCATTCAGAATCGAGCCCGAAATTCCCCACACGCCGAACGAGGCAACCAGAAGGAGCAAAAGAACTTTGGCGACCCAGCTCTTGGCGCCCCTGCGCAATGTATCAAGCATCAAAACTCCCGCGGTGTCAGCAACCAGGACCCCGGGCGGCGCACGGCCGGCCTGGCGGCCTTCTCAAGGGTCCCTTTAGACCAATCCTTCGGCGAAATGAAGAGCAGGCTGGGCGAATAGCGTGCGGGGTGGCCTGGGCAGGGCGGATGGGGAGGGTGGGGAGGGCGGGCGGCGTCGCACGCCCGAGGTCGGGCAAATCCTGAAATTGCCAGCCCTCGGCGCATGGGTTAGATAATTTCCCCCGCCGATATCGCTGTCGGCGTCGATCCCGGGCGCGACCTCTCCCGGCCATTTCAAGGAGAAAGCGAATGTGGCGACGCGCGGCGACAGTCCTGGAAGCGTGGTGGTGATCGGCACGCTCGGGGTCTGGTGGGCCCTGGATCGCCTCGGCTGCGAGTTCAACACGGCCGGTTGCTCGACAACCCTGCCGAGCCTGAACCTTGAAGCGTTTCTGATCATGGTGCCGCCCTTGGCGCTGGGCGGGGCGCTGATCTGGTTCGGGCGGCCGAAAGGCTGACGCAGCGCCACGGGTCCGGGACGGACCGGCGCGCTCACCGCTTTCGCAGGCTTCGAAACACCGACCAGGCCGCGCCGAGGGCGAAGCTCGGAAGCGCGGCATAGATCGCCAGTCCCGCGGCCCCCATCTCGCAGCCGCCGGAACTGCCCGGACCGCAACCGCCCGCCAGATGGCCGAGCGCCAGCGCGCCGATCGCAAGCCCCAACGGCAGCACGATCATCGCGCCCAGTCCCAGGGCGATGGCGCTAAGCACAATCCCGCCGATCCGACCCGCGCTTGTCCGTTCGCCGCTCATGGCTGCGGCTCGATCTCGCGGCATTCGGCGAGCCCGTCGGGCGACTGGGTGCAGACATGGGTTTCCGCCACCGGCCGCTCCGGCTCGCGATCGGGCACTGCCGTGCAGGCTGCAAGCCCCAGGGCCAGCCCGATGACAAGACTACGCATGATGATCCTCCGTGGCTGCTCACCTATCCGGGCAGAGCTGATGTCGGATGCCCGGAACCGGAAGCTACAGGATCAAGCACTTGTTCGCCAACACTAACCGCCTGTCCCGCGGCGGGTTGTCGGGGCTCGGCGCACTTGCTCCGAGAAAGGAACCGGGTCCAAAGGGCCGGGCAGGGCGGCCAGCGCGCAAACCGCGCATCGTCTCGAGGGCGTCGGTCGTGTCCGGGAAAGGAAGAGCCGCGGCTTTGCGGATCGAGTTGCCACCGTCTTCCTTCACGTCAGGCGGGAGGCAGCCGCACCAATGAGGACATGCCGCCGGGGCGTCATTTGGTCGGCATGACGTAAAGACAGAGCATCTGCTTTTCGAGTTCCTCACGCTGATAGGGCCCTCTGATCTGCTGGCCTTGCGTGTTGAACTCGACCATTGTCGTGATTATCCGTGTATCCGGGCACCCTCGACCTGTTGAACGAACAGATTCTCTTCTGCTGTCAGTGGAGGCAAAGAAGGTGGTCTTGCCATCCTTTTCGCCCACGCCTGCGGATCTGTACTGAAACGGGACCACAGGCTTGCCCTCGCGGTCGATGATCCCCCAGCCATCGCGTTTGTCCTGAGCAACGGCGCCTGCAAATCCTGACTCTGAAAACCGACCAATTCGAAAGTAGGAGAACAGAACCTCGCCTTTCGGGTTGATCGCGCTGTAGGGTTTGTCTTGCGGGCCGTCGCGCTTTCTCACCACCGCGATGCCCGCTCGGAAAGGGCTCGCTTCCCTGAATGAGCCAAAGTGCGTTTTTCCCTCTGTGTCGATGTAGGTGTAATCATAGGAATCATTTTCCCTTACCACGGCAAATCCTTCAGAGAAGGGCTCGGGTGCTCGCTCGTACTCATGGTAGTATGGCCCCAGCACGCATTCTCCGCTTTCGTCGGCAAACCAGTAGGCACGGTCCCCTCTTTTTTGCGAGGTGCCCTGGTGTGGACAGCCCTCATGGACGATGGTTCGTACCGGAATATTTCCTTGAGTGTCAGCCAGGGTTTCGATTTTGACTTCGGCTTCGGTGGCTGGAGCAAGTGGTTCGTTCTTGTCCTCTTGCTGCCGGTTCGTGCGCTGCGCAGCTAGTCGTGAGACGAGATTGCCGGGCTTTGTCTCTCCTGCAAGTTGATCAACATCCCGGGACACTTCCGCCCGTGCCTTGCGCGCCCTTTGTGCGACCATACGGCTGATCTGATCATCGGGTTCGGCCCTGGAGGAGGCTTCCTCGGGCTGCCCGTCCTCGTTTCGGATCTCTGCAAGTCGCGCCCGCTCTGCGGCGATCACATCCCCGAGGCCGATGCCAAGGGAAACGACGCGAGGCTGAAATCCGAACATGGTTCCGATATTGTCCAAGACACCATCGCGAAAGAACTCTCTTGCCTCCTCGGCCGACACATAGGTTCCGCCGTGCTCCGTACACCAGTCCGGCCCGGTCATGTCGGGCAGTCGATTGCCAAGGTCCGGCGAGGGCACCGCGGCGTTTGCGCAGAAGAACCTGCCGAGGCCGGGATTGGATGCCACATTGAACGGCTGACCGCCGTCGCGGGCAATGACGCCCGGCTGGCATTTGACGGTCAGCGTTCTGGCCCAATGCCGCGCGGCAAACGGGTCAGCCCTTTGCAGAACGAAGCCCAGGTGAAGCACGGACACATTTTCCGAATTTTCCGCCGTGACCGGGATCTGTCGGTATTCCCCCATCAGCGAGAGCGCGACACGGCCGCGCAGATTGTGAACCCGAAGTCCGCAATTGATGATCGGCGCGCCCATGAGCGCCGAGATGCGAACGACGTAGTCCAGGTCGAACGTCAGCTCAGCGCTTGCGCCGAAGGCCAATGTCGGTTTGGCGACGCTCACCCCGGACAGCGTTCCTGAGGCTTCGGTGTCGATATTGACCTGTGCCGAAACAGTCGAACATGTCGTGACCAGAAACACGAACGCTGCGGCCAGACGGTGAAGCAGGCTCATCATTTGTCCACCCGGATCTCGAACTGCAACGTACTGCCCGTGGTGCAATAGGAATCTTCCGGGATCCGCTCCTCTCGCACCAGGCGCTCAATGATCTGCGCGGAGTCCGCGCGCGGGACGGTATCGATCGTGATCGCATACCAGTCGTTCATGCTCAGGAAGACCCGCGCCTTGTCGCGCTCGCGCTCGTCAGGCATCTGGGCTACAAAGCCGTGCACATCGGTGATCGATTGGCGGGCGCCCACAACCAGCAGGCATCTGTCCGGCGCAACATCGGGGGGGCCGTTGCGCAGCACTGCCGACGGGCTCAACTGTGCGCTGATGCGATTCTGGTTGCCCGCCGGGTCGATGCCGAGCCTGCGCTCCATCGCATCCGAGCGGTCGCACAGCGCGGCCATTCGGCGGAAGGCCCCGGTGAATCCCGATGCGGAAAAACGGATCTTCATGGCGGTCTGCGAATATTTGTCGACGCCTTCGACCTCAAGAAGGCTTGCCTTGCCGAGCGCGCGTAAGACATCGTCCCATTCGGAATCCATCGGTTGCAGGTGCCCTGCGGCGCTTTGGAGCCCGTATCCATAGCCATCAATCCTGAGCCATGAGGGATTTTCCGCCCGGAACGTGTTGGGCAGAAGCATCGATACGGCGAAATCCCCGCTTGGCCACGACGGATCGACCATGACCAGCATGTAGGGACGTATGTAAAGGCCTTGGGTCGTTGCCGCTGTTGAGGTCATCCGGCAATCCCCATCCGGGGATCGATAACTGATCCAGTCGCCATGCGTTTCGACTGTCGAATTGACGTAGCGGGTCTGAATGGCGTTGTGCTGCGGCGGGGTTGAATAACTTGCGATCAGCTTCTTGTAGCTTGCCTGGTCGAGATGGCGCCGGGACGGATCACCGGAAAACTCTGCCACCCAGTCGCGCTCCTGTTTGGTCAGAGGATCCGAGAGCGATGTTGTCTCCGGGATTGTGTGGCGGTTCGGAGCATAAAGTGCGTTCAGCGCAAACCGGACATCGCGCACGTTCGCAAGCGTCGACAACACGCGCCGTTCCTCGTCCCGGGCGGCGGCGTTTTTCTGTCGCTCGCGCTGTTGCCGATCAGCTGCCGCTTGCGCTGCGCGTTGCAGTTCCTCCTCGCGCTGCTGTTCCTGCTCTGCGGCGGCCTCGGATTCCATGCGGGCCGCCAGCTTGGCGCGCAGATCCGGCAGATCGAGAATCAGTTCCAGCGCCAGGGGATAGACCTCCGACCCTTGTCCGACGGTCGCGACGAACTGCGTCACCGCCTGCTCGGCCCTGTCGTAATCTTCCAGTGCTGCCGCCGCCTCGGCCTCGAAAAACAGCAGTTCCCCCGATCCGGCGGCTGGCGACAGGCTTCGAATGCGCTCGATCAGTTCCAGGACGGCACTGTGATCGCTCCTGCCGACCGCGCGTTCGAGCTGCACCAGCGCAAGGTCTATTTGCACTTCCAGTGGCAGATGCTGCTGAGCCTGAACTGGCGCTACACCACCTGCACCGATCAAGAAGGCCCATGCCAGTCCGATCAATGCAGTACGGGAAAGATTTCGGCGAAGTCTTCGCCACGGTGCATCACAAAAGGAAAATATCGCCTCATAGTAGTAATGCATTGTCGCGACACCTCCCCAATCCTTGGCTTAAGGTTACTGAGAGTTGCGGTTAAGTCAATTATTGATCATTTTCAACAGATTGACATCAATTGCAGTTCATTGTTGTCGTGTGAAATCGAACACATGCGCGATGCTTCTGGAGTGCGTCGTGCGAAGCGGGTGTAGTCCTGAAAAGCACGCGCGAGCCCTTGCCAGAGCATCAAGAAGCCGGCCGGTTTCCCGGCCGGC
>NZ_JAUXOD010000082.1 GCF_030682515.1 Hoeflea sp.
GACGACCTCGGTGGTGCTGCTGCTGGTCGGCGCGGCGATGGCATTCAAGACCGTGGTCAGCCTCAGCCATGCGCCCGAAATCATGGCCGAGTTCATCCTGGGTCTGACGGACGAGCCGCTGCTGCTGCTGTTTCTCATCAATCTCCTGCTGTTCGTGGTCGGGATGTTCCTGGATGCCGGGCCGGCCATCATCATCCTTGCGCCCATTCTCGCGCCGATCTTCACCGAGCTTGGCGTGCATCCGGTGCATTTCGCCATCATCATGAGCGTCAACCTGACCGTTGGCCTGGCGACCCCGCCGATGGGACTGGTGCTGTTCGTCACGTCCAGCGTTTCGGGCGAAAAGGTCGAGACCATCGCCAAGGCGATCCTGCCGTTCCTGGCCGTCGAGATCCTGGTGATCTTCCTGATCACCTATGTGCCGCAGATCTCCCTGTTCATGCCGCAACTGTTCGGTTTTGCCAAATGAGCTGCGCCCCGGGTCATGCGGAATTTACAGGAATCGCGTCAATGCTTGACAAGCCCCGGAGGCTCGTCAATCTTATGTCTTATATAAGACTAGCTGGGAAACAGACATCAACGGGAGGTTCAACGATGATCTTGAAACAGGCAATGAAGACGCTGGGTGCGGCCGCACTCGGTCTGGCGGTGCTGGCCGGCGGCGCGATGACGGTGGCCCAGGCGGCCGACATCACGCTCCGCGCCACCGCCAATTCGAACGAGAACGACGAGGACTATGACGGTCTCGTCGTGTTCAAGGACTATGTCGAGAAAGCCTCCAACGGTGCCATTGCCGTGGAACTGTTCATCGGAACCCAGCTGTGCTCAACCGGCGAGGAATGCCTGCAGGGCATCGCCGACGGTTCGATCGACATCTACATCTCCACCTCCGGCGGTGCGGCGGGGATCTTCCCCTATGTGCAGGTGCTGGACCTGCCCTATCTTTTGCGCGACGACCGCATCGCCGAGGCGGTGTTGACGGAGGGCACCTTCGTGCGCGCCATGCGGGAGCAGATGCTGGCCGATTCGGGCGGCATGATCCGTCTGATGACCATCGGCAACACCGGCGGCTGGCGCAACTTCGCCAACTCCAAGCGGGAGGTGCGGTCGCCTGCGGACCTGAAGGGCTTGAAGATCCGCACGGTGGTGGCCGACCTGCCGCAGGAACTGGTGCGCGCGATGGGCGCCTCGCCGACGCCCATTCCGTGGCCGGAGCTTTTTACCTCGTTTCAGACCGGCGTGGTCGAGGGCACACAGAACGGCATCACCGACATCATGGGCATGAAGTTTCCCGATGCGGGCCTGAAATATCTCACGCTTGACGGCCATTCCTATATGGGCGCGCTCTGGTACATGAACAATGACCGCTTCATGGCTATGGACGAGCCCATGCGCCGGGTGATCGTCGACGGGTTCGCAGCGCTCCAGCAGGCGACCTTCGCCTCGCCCAAGCGCAAGTCGATCGACGCCTACAAGGATTTTGTGGCTGGGGGCGGCTCGGTCTACGTGCCGTCGATGGAGGAGAAGGCGCAGTTCAAGGAAGCCGCGGCGCCGGTCTTCGACTGGTTCAAGGCCAATGTCCAGGGCGGCACGACCTTCTACGACCTGCTGGTCGCGGAAGCGGACAAGGCGTCGGAGTCGATCGACGGCGGCGCGATGCTCGACATCAAGTGACGACCGCCTGTTTCGTTTCACAGCTGCCCGCCCGGGCCTGGTCCGGGCGGGCTTTTTGTGAAAAGCCGTTGCCGGCAATATCGGCCATATCCAGGCTGGCGGCGGCCCTGATCAGACTGCTCGGCGAAGCATCGGCGCTTCGTCGCGGCGCAGGGTCAGGACATCGACGCCGTTTCCGGTCACCGCGACCGTGTGCTCGAACTGGGCGGAGAGCTTCCGGTCGCCGGTCACCACGGTCCATCCGTCGTCCCGGGTCGAAACCCTGCGCGTGCCCTGGTTGAGCATCGGCTCGATGGTGAAGACCATGCCCTCGCGCAGCCTCACGCCGGTTCCGGGGCGGCCGAAATTGGGCACCTGCGGCTCCTCGTGCATCTGGCGGCCAATTCCATGGCCGCAATATTCCCGCACGACCGCATAGCCGTTGCGCCTGGCATGGCGTTCGATGGCAAAGCCGATGTCGCCCAGATGCGCCCCGGGCCGCACCTGGCTGATGCCTTTCCACATAGCCTCCTCGGCCACCCGCACGAGCCTCCGCGCGGCGGCCGGGACATTGCCGACGAGGTAGGTCTTGCTCGAATCGGCGATGAAGCCGTTCTTTTCGAGCGTGATGTCGAGGTTGATAATGTCGCCGTCGCGGATGATCTCCTGCCCGTCGGGCATGCCATGGCAGACGACATCATTGATCGAGCAGTTGAGCACATATTCAAAGCCATACTGCCCCTTGCTCGCCGGACGGGCAGCGAGGTCGACGCTGATGAAGCGCTCGACCAGGTCGTTGACCTCAAGTGTCGACATGCCGGCGAGCTGCTGCCCGTCGAGCATCTCGAACACGGAGGCGAGCAACGCGCCCGAGACCCGCATAAGTGCCAGTTCGCCGGGCGTCTTGACCATGTCAGGCGGCCGCCAGGTTCGCGCTCCGGACCTGCGCGGCGGCGAACTGCATCCTGACGATGTCGTTGAAGCTGAGCGTCGGGTTGGCTTCCGCCAGCATGCCGACCTTCATCCAGAACTCTGCCTGGGCATTGATGGAGCGGCACATGACGGTGCTTGCCCTGCGGGCCTCTTCATGCAGGTCGTCGTCGATCTTCACAATGCCCATGGGGTCTCCAACAGATGAATGATATACGTTTCATATATGATCCGTATGGCTGCAAGTCAATCGCAGAAAGGGCCGCCCGACGGGGTGTCGATTGGCACGTTTTCAGTCTTGTGTCTTATATAAGACTTGATACAGTCGCGGCCGGGGGAAGAAGTTCCGCCGGCTGGAAACCTGCCTGGGAAGAAGATTTGCAATGGTAAGGATCGTGACCGCCGGGGTCGCCGTAGTGGATTTCGTCTTCTATCTCGACGAGATGCCGCGGCTGGCGGAGAAATACAGGGCGCGCGACGCCCGGATCACTGGCGGCGGCGGCGCGGCGAATGCGGCCGCGGCCATTGCCCGACTCGGCGGCGAGGCCATGCTCGCGAGCCGGCTGGGCGACGACCAGGTCGCCGGGTTGATTGTCGCCGGGCTCAAGGCCGACGGCGTCGACTGCCGCATGGTCCGCCGGTTCGAGGGGCGGCGATCCTCCTTCTCCTCGGTGTTCATCGACCAGGCCGGCGAACGCCAGATCGTCAATTTCCGCGATCACGCCCTGCCTATGGAAGCGGGCTGGCTCGAGGCCGCGCTGCCTCTCCACTTTGACACGGCGCTGGCCGACACGCGCTGGCCCGACGGCGCGGAAGTGCTGATGCGGACGGCGCGCGACCGCGGCCTTCCCGGGGTTCTCGACGCCGAGGCGCCGATCCGGGAGGCCGAAGCGGCGCTCAATCTGGCAAGCCATGTCGCGTTCTCGGCGCAGGGTCTTCGCGACTGGGCAGGCCACGCCGATCTTGACCGGGCGCTGGTGGACATCGCCGCCGAGACCGGCGTGTTCGTCTGCGTGACCGATGGCGCAAACGGGGTGCGCTGGCGCCATGGCGACGCGTCCGGGTTCGAAGCGGCCTATGAGATCACGCCGCTCGATACGCTGGGCGCGGGCGACATCTGGCACGGCGCCTTCGCGCTTCGGCTCGGTGAAGGCGCAGCCCCAGGCGACGCGATCCGCTTCGCCAATGCGGTGGCGGCGATCAAGTGCACGAAGACCGATGGCCGCGCCGGCTACCCGACGCGGGCCGAAACCGAAACTTTCATGAACGAGGCCCGAACATGCAGCTGAGCGCGGGAAAACTGTGGGGCATGCGGCGCATGGCCGACGAGGGTGGGCTGTTCAAGATGACGGCGGTCGATCAGCGACCGCCGATCAAGGGTCCGATCGCCAGGCACCATGGGACCGCGGAAGCGCCCTGGCAGGCGGTGGCGGACTTCAAGACACTGCTGATCGAGACGCTGCAGGGCCAGTCCTCGGCGATGCTGCTCGATCCGCATTTCGCCATTCCGCGCGGCATCGGCACGCTGTCTCCGGCCAAGGGCCTGATCGTGACGCTGGAGGATTCGCTGTTTGAAGAGACGGCCGACGGCCGCCTGTCGCGCGAGATCGACGACTGGTCGGTCGCCAAGATCAAGCGCATGGGCGGCGATGCGGTCAAGGTCCTGGCCTGGTATCGGCCGGATGCGCCCGACCACAATCGTGAGAAGCAGAAGGATTTCACCAAGCGCATCGGCGAGGCCTGCGCGCGCCATGACATTCCGTTCCTGTTCGAACTGCTGGTCTATCCGCTCAAGAGCGACGCGCACCAGACCAGCGACTATATCGAGATGCCCGGCAAGCGGACAGACCACGTGCTGCAGTCGGTGGCGGATTTTGCCAGTCCCGAGTTCGGCATCGATGTCTTCAAGCTCGAAAGCCCGGTTGCTGCCAGGGACGTGCCCGAGGGCGGCGACGCCGAGGTCCAGGCGGCCTTTGACGAGATGGGGCGGCTTGCCGGACGCCCTTGGGTGATGCTGTCGGCCGGGGCCGGCAAGGCCGAGTTCCGCAACATTCTCGCCCATGCCTACCGCGCCGGTGCGTCTGGCTATCTTGCGGGGCGGGCGATCTGGCTTGAACCGTTCGGGCTCTACCCCGATTGGGCGGCGATGCGCGACGGTCTCATGACCGGATCGGTCGACTATATGCGTGAGCTTAATGCGCTCACCGACCTGGCGGCAACGCCATGGCACCGCCACGCGGTGTATGGACCCGGCGGGGCCCAGTTTTCACCCGCGGACGCAAGTTTCCGTCACGGCTACAGGGACTTCGGCTGATGCGGCGTCTAGTCGAGCAGCAGTCGGTTGACGACGCGCGGCGTGTCGCCGGGATTTTCGCCCGGCGCGATGATCACGGCCTCGCCGATGCGCGGGGTGGTTCCGGAGATGGCCCTGATCAGCGCCGGATGGGTGATCATGAGCTGATTGCCGGCGCCGTAAAACTCTTCAACCGCGGTGATCAGCTCGGCCGGGATATCATCCGGATCGGCGCCGCCGACAATCGAATTCAGGTAGGCCTTGGTCTCGACCGCGCGTCTGCCGAAGGCCAGTTCGGCAGTCTCGCGCGCGCGGCAGAACTCGCCGGAATAGACCGCGTTGATGGAGACCGCGCGGGCGGCAAAGCGCATCCCGAGGCGCCGGGCCGCCTGGATGCCCCTGTCGGTCAGGCTCTTGCGGTTCTCGCAATCGCCGAGATCGGGTCTCAGCGGTTCGCCGTCCCCGGGCGTGCGGGAATATCCCAGCAGGATCGTGTAGCCGCCCTGCGCCAGACGCGCCCAGGCAGCCTCGGTCGCGAAGCTTCTTGCAGGCAGGGTAACGGCGACGATGGCCATTGCGAGGATGAGGGCCAGAGGCCAGCGTCTCGAGATCAGGTTCATGATTCCAATCTAGTGTTTTTGCCCGGTGATGTAAGGGGGCATGTGCATGTCCGGTGAAGTTCTGACAATCGGGGTCCTGCCGCTGGGGCGGCCGACCTTCGATGTGCCCTATGCCGAGGAGATGCTCGCGGGCATGCTTGACGATCTCAAGGCCTTCGGCCACCGTCTCATCGGTCCGGAAACCTTGCTGATGGATGCGGCGTCCACGCAAGCGGCACTGGCGGAAATTGCAGCCGAAAGGCCCGACAGGACCGTGATCCTGCAGGTCACCTTCACCGACGCGGCGATGACATGCCGAATCGCAGAGGCCTTCGATCAGCCCCTGGCGATCTGGGCGGTTCCCGAGCCGCGGCTCGGCGGCCGGCTGCGGCTCAACGCTTTCTGCGGCCTCAATCTCGCTTCGCACGCGCTGGGCCTGCGCGGGCGGCTGTTCTCCTGGCGCTACGCCGCGCCGGGCGCGCCGGGACTGGAAACGCTGTTTGATGACGCGCCGATGGTGACGCCGCTGATCGCCCAGCCGAGCGACGCCGATCCGGACGCGGGCAGGGTGCTGCTCGAGGGATTGCGAGACAAGTCCATCGCCCGGATCGGGCAGCATCCCGACGGATTCGACACCTGCGCCTATGACAGCGCCAGGCTCGCCGCGCTGACCGGCATGAGCGTGACCGGGTTCGAGCTTTCCGAGCTGTTTTCGCGGGCACGCGCGGCGCCGGATGCGGCGGCGGCTCGGCTGCGCGCCGAAGCGGCCGAAAGCCTCGCGGGCCTCGATGAGGTCGACCAGGTCGAGCTTGACCGATCGCTCCGGCTCAAGCTCGCGCTTGATGGCATGAAGGCCGAGGGCGGCTTCGACGCGTTCGCCATCCGCTGCTGGCCGGAAACCTTCACCGAATATGGCGGCGCGGTCTGCGGTCCGGCCTCGATGATGGGCGAGGCGCGGGCGCCGTGCGCCTGCGAGGCCGATGTCTATGGCGCGGCGACGCAGCTTCTGCTGCAGGCCGTGAGCGACCAGCCGGTGTTCCTGGTCGACCTGGTCGATCTCGACGCACGCGACGACACCGGCGTGGTCTGGCACTGCGGCCAGGCGCCTGTCTCGATGGCCGATCCCGGCGCGGCGGCCCGGGCCACGATCCACACCAACCGGAAGATGCCGCTCCTGTTCGAGTTTCCGCTCCGGCCCGGCCCCGTAACCCTCGTGCGGCTGAGCCAGGCGCGGGGCAATCAGAGCCTGATCCTGGCCCGCGGCGAGATGCTCAGGCGCGACATGGCCTTTACCGGCACCTCCGGCGTCGTGCGGTTCGAGCGTCCGGCGGACGAGATGCTTGCCCGCGTCATCGACAGCGGGCTCGAGCATCACATGGCGCTGGCCTATGGCGATCACGTCGCGGCGTTTAAGAGCTTCGCCGCGGCCGCCGGCCTGCCGGTCATCCATCTTTGAGGCGCGCCCCATGACAGAGATCAGATACGGCATCATCGGCTCGGGCATGATGGGCCAGGAGCATATCCGCAATATCGGCCTGATCGACGGCGCGCGCGTGACCGCGGTCTCGGACCCGGATGAGGGCATGCGGTCCAGCGCCGCGGCGGTGGCGGGCCAAGGCTGTGCCGCGTTCACGGATCATGATGCCCTGCTGCACTCGGGACTGTGCGACGCGCTGGTGATCGCCGCGCCCAACCACCTGCACCACCCGATCCTCAGGGATGTGCTGCCGGCGGACCTTCCGATCCTGGTGGAAAAACCGCTTTGCATCACTGTGTCCGATTGCGAAGAGATCCTGGCGCTTGCGGCGGGGCGCTCCTCCCAGGTTTGGGTCGCCATGGAATACCGCTACATGCCGCCGGTCGAGCGGCTCCTTCGGGCCGTCAGGTCCGGCGACACCGGGCCGGTGCGGATGATCTCGATCCGCGAGCACCGGTTTCCGTTCCTCAAGAAGGTCGGCGACTGGAACCGGTTCGAAGCCAATACCGGCGGAACGCTGGTGGAGAAGTGCTGCCACTTCTTCGACCTGATGCGGCTGATCGCCGGGGCAGAGCCGGTTCGGGTCTATGCCTCGGGCGGCGCCGACGTCAATTTCCGCGACGAGGTGTATAACGGCCGCAAGCCCGACATTCTCGACAATGCCTATGTGGTGATCGATTTCGCCACCGGCGTGCGCGGGATGCTCGACCTGTGCATGTTCGCCGAAGGCTCCAACTGGCAGGAGGCGATCGCGGTGACGGGCGACCTCGCCAAGGTCGAAGCGCTGGTGCCCGGGCCGTCGCGGTTTTCACCTGACGGCGGGGAGCGGCACTCCGAGTTTGTTTTCTCGCCGCGCGCCAGCAAGCAGGAGCGGCGGGAGATCGTCGATGTCGACGCAGCAGTGCTGGCGGCCGGCGATCATCACGGCTCGACCTATTTTCAGCACCGGAAGTTCTTCGAGATGATCCGCGATGGCGGTGTGGCCGAAGTGACGCTCGAAGACGGCCTGAAATCGGTCCGGATCGGGCTCGCCGCGGAGCAGTCGGTCAAGACCGGCCAGGCGATCCTGCTGTAGTCTTCGGGATCGGTCGGGATTGCCGCGCGGCGGTTTTGCTTCGGCCTGCGTCAGCGCAGGTTGACCGCGTAATGGGTCTCGCGGGTGATGCAGCGCGACCATCTGAGTTCCACCGGCCGTTCCTCGAGGTCGCGCGCCACCCGGCTGATCAGGAGCAGTGGTTCGCCGGCGTGACAGCCGAGCTTGGCGGCGTCGCGGGCGCTGGCGGCGATGGCCTTGAGGCGTTCCTCGGCGCTGGCGATGGTGATGCCCCAGCGCTCGGAGTAGAGCCGGTAGACATTGTTGGGGATGATGGTCAGGTGGTCGAAATCGGGAAAGCGGCTGGCGGGCAGGGTGATCGTCTCGATCAGGATCGGCTGACCGGCGAGCGAACGGATGCGCTCGATGCGGAAGACCTGGTCACCGTCCGCGAGCTTGAGGGAGTCCGTCTCGGTTTTAGTGGGCTTGGCGTGTCCGGTGCTCAGCACCTTGGAATCGGGAAAACTCGGACTTCCGATGTCGGGCGACAGCCGGAAGAACTGGAACAGGATGCGGCTTTCCTCGGGCTCGGCGACATAGGTGCCGCGGCCCTGGCGGCGCAGCAACAGATTGTCGGCGGTCATCGAATCGAGCGCCTTGCGCACCGTGCCCTGGCTGACATTGAGCTGCCGCGCCAGTTCGATCTCGCTCGGCAGCAGCATGCCGGGGACCCATTCGCCGTCGACCAGGCGGCGCATCAGGCGCTCGCGAACCTGGGCGTAGAGCGGCTTGAATCCGATCGCCTCCGGCGCCCGCGGTTCGGTTTCTTCGGGCACTGCCATTTTCTTTTCCATGCTTCACCCCGGTTGACATTCCCGTCGCAGCCGATCTTATATCTTATATAAGACCTGTCCACCGGACGGTAGGCTTTTTCCGTATATCCTGATTGGAGGACACTGTGAGCACTCCCCATTTGCTGGTTCATGATCACGCGGACAATGTCGGCGTTGTTGTTGTCGAGGGCCTGACGGCCGGTACGACTATGCTCTGCGTGGTCACGCATGACAATTCGAGCTTCGAGCTCGTGTCCAGGGCCGACGTGCCGATCGGCCACAAGATCGCGCTCAAGGACATTGCCTCGGGCGAGACCGCGATCAAGTATGGCGAGGACATCGGCAAGTTCGTGGCCGATATCGAAAAG
>NZ_JAUXOD010000117.1 GCF_030682515.1 Hoeflea sp.
CTGGATCTCCAGCGTCTCGCGGTTGTAGCGCTGGCTGTGGCACACGTCGCACGGCACATACACGTCCGGCAGGAAGTGCATTTCCACCTTGATCATGCCGTCGCCCTGGCAGGATTCGCAGCGCCCGCCCTTGACGTTGAACGAGAAGCGGCCGGGCTGGTAGCCGCGCGCCTTGGCCTCGGGCAGGCCCGCGAACCAGTCGCGGATCGGCGTGAAGGCGCCGGTGTAGGTGGCGGGGTTGGAGCGCGGCGTGCGGCCGATCGGCGACTGGTCGATGTCGATCACCTTGTCGATGTGCTCGAAGCCGTCGATGCGGTCGTGGTCGGCAGGGTTCTCGCGCGCGCCCATCACCCGGCGGGCGGCGGCCTTGTAGAGCGTCTCGATCAGGAAGGTGGACTTGCCGCCGCCCGACACGCCGGTGACGGCGGTGAACAGGCCGAGCGGGATCGAGGCGGAGACGTTCTTTAGATTGTTGCCGCGCGCGCCGATGACGCGCAGTTCCTTCTTCTTCTTGGGCTTCCGGCGTTCGGCAGGCACCGCCACCTCGAGTTCGCCCGACAGGTACTTGCCGGTGATCGAGCGCGGATTGGCCATGATGTCGGCGGGCGAGCCTTGCGCGATGATCTCGCCGCCATGGATGCCGGCATGGGGGCCGATGTCGACCACATAGTCGGCGGTCAGGATCGCGTCTTCGTCATGCTCGACCACGATCACCGTGTTGCCGATGTCGCGCAAATGCTTGAGCGTGTCCAGGAGACGCGCATTGTCGCGCTGGTGCAGGCCGATCGAGGGCTCGTCGAGCACATAGAGCACGCCGGTGAGCCCCGAGCCGATCTGCGAGGCGAGGCGGATGCGCTGGCTCTCGCCACCCGACAGCGAGCCGGAATTGCGCGACAGCGTCAGGTAGTCGAGCCCGACATCGTTCAAAAATTTCAGCCGGTCGCGGATTTCCTTCAAGATGCGGACGGCGATCTGGTTCTGCTGGTCGTTGAGGCTCGCTGGCAGTGCCTCGAACCAGTCGCCGGCGACCCGGATCGACAGTTCGGTGACCTCGCCGATGTGGCGGCCGCCGATCTTGACCGCGCGCGCCTCGGGCTTGAGCCGATAGCCGTCGCAGGCCGGGCAGGGGGCGTTGGACATGTAGCGCTCGATCTCCTCGCGCGCCCAGGCGCTGTCGGTTTCCTTCCAGCGCCGCTCGAGATTGGTGATGATGCCCTCGAAGGTCTTCGACGTGGTGTAGGACCTCAAGCCGTCATCATATTTGAAGGCGATCTTCTCCTCGGTTCCGCGCAGGATTGCCTCCTGCGCCACAACCGGAATATCGGCCCAGCGGTCCGACAGCTTGAAGCCGAAATGCTTGCCCAGCGCCTCCAGCGTCTGGGTGTAATAGGGCGAGCTCGACTTGGCCCAGGGCGCCACGGCGCCGGCGCGCAGCGTAAGGTTCGGCTCCGGCACGATCAGCGCCTCGTCGATCGTCTTCTGGGTGCCGAGCCCGTCGCAGGCGGGGCAGGCGCCATGGGGATTGTTGAAGGAAAACAGCCGCGGCTCGATCTCGGAAATGGTGAAGCCCGACACCGGGCAGGCGAATTTCTCCGAAAACAGCATGCGCTCGTGGGTTTCGTTCAATGACTTGTTGGCCGAGCCGCCGGCCGAGGTTTCGTCTTCCGGCAGCGGCCGGTCGGCGAATTCGGCGATCGCCAGGCCGTCGGCGAGCTTCAGGCAGGTCTCCAGGCTGTCGGCGAGGCGCGCCTGGATGTCGGGGCGTACGACGATGCGGTCGACGACGATGTCGATGTCGTGCTTGTACTTCTTGTCGAGCGTCGGCGCGTCGCCGATCTCGTAGTACTGGCCGTCGATCTTGACCCGCTGAAACCCCTTCTTCATGAAATCGGCCAGTTCCTTGCGGTACTCGCCCTTTCGGCCGCGCACCACCGGCGCAAGAATATAGAGCCGCGTGCCTTCCTCGATCGCCAGCACCCGGTCGACCATCTGGCTGATGGTCTGGCTCTCGATCGGCAGGCCGGTGGCGGGCGAATAGGGCACGCCGACGCGGGCGAACAGCAGTCGCATGTAGTCGTAGATTTCGGTGACCGTGCCCACCGTCGAGCGCGGGTTGCGGCTTGTGGTCTTCTGCTCGATGGAGATCGCCGGCGAAAGCCCGTCGATCTGGTCGACATCGGGCTTCTGCATCATCTCCAGGAACTGGCGGGCATAGGCCGACAGGCTTTCGACATAGCGGCGCTGGCCCTCGGCATAGATCGTGTCGAAGGCAAGCGAGGACTTGCCTGATCCCGACAGGCCGGTCATCACGATCAGGCTGTTGCGGGGCAGGTCGAGGTCGACATTCTTGAGATTGTGCTCGCGGGCTCCGCGAATGGTGATCGATTTCAGTTCCGTCATAACGCCGCCGATTTGCCATGGAGGATCCGCGGCGTCTCAGCAACGCCCAAGATCTCTCACCTATCCAAAAGCCCCGCAGGTCCGACGGCCCGTCTAGGGCATCCGACCGCATCCCGCAAAAGACCTTGCTCCCG
>NZ_JAUXOD010000131.1 GCF_030682515.1 Hoeflea sp.
TGCAGGCCACCAAGCAGGGCTTCCTCTTCGTGCTCGACCGGCGCACCGGCGAGCCGCTGTTCGACATCGAGCAGCGCCCCACGCCGCAAAGCACGGCGCAAGGCGAAGTCACGGCCCCCACGCAGCCCTTCGCCATGACGCCGGAGCCCGTGGGCAATCCGCTGGAACTGCCCGACGTGTGGTGGCTTTCCGATCTGGTGAGCTTCGGCCAGTGCTCACGCGACCGGGAAAACTATCTCTACGAGGGCATCTACACGCCGCCATCCGAGCAGGGGACGCTGTTCTTTCCGGGCACGGCGGGCGCCACCAACTGGGGCGGCGTCGCCATCGATCCACGCAACGCCACGCTCTATGTCAACGCCTCGCGCATCGTGCAGCTGATCCGCCTGATCCCGCGTGCCGAGTACGACCAGATTGAGGATCGGGAAGGCGGCAACGAGGAAGGCTATTCGCCCCAGGAAGGCGCGCCCTACGGCATCTACCTGACCGACTGGAGCAACTGGGCCGGCATGCCGTGCTGGGCGCCGCCCTTCGGCACCTTCTCCGCCTACAATCTCAACACCGGCGAAAAACTCTACGAGACGCCGTTCGGACGCGCGCAGCTTGAAGGTTTCTACGGCCTCAAATCCTGGGGGTCGCCGACGCTCGGCGGTCCGGTGGTGACGGCCGGCGGCGTGGTGTTTCTGGGCGCCTCGGTCGATTCCCGGGTCAGGGCGCTCGACGCCGCGACCGGCGTCGAACTGTGGTCGGATCTGGTCGAGGCGCCGGCGGTGTCGATCCCCGCCGTCTTCACCCACGAAGGCGTGGACTACGTGGTCTTCGCCGTCGGCGGCAACTCGATCCTCAAGCCCGAAGTCTCGGACCAGGCCGTCGCCTACCGTCTCAAGCAATAGCGCCGGCGGCCCGCCTCCCCTAGCCTTTCCTTGCCACATACACCGTCTGCGTGAACGGCCGATCCTGGAGCGGGTTGTGGAACGTCACCGGTTCGGCCCGGGCCTCCGCGAACACCGCTTCAAGCCGCGCGGTGAAAGCCGCGTCCGGCAGCGCGTCGGACCAGAGCGCGAAGACGCCGCCGGGCTTGAGGTGGCTTGCGAGGCTTGCCAAGCCTTCGGGCTGATAGAAACTCTCGCTGCGGGGATCGAGCAGCGCGTCGGGCGAATGGTCGATGTCGAGCAGGATCGCGTCGAACAGGCGCCCCGGCGCGTCCGAATCAAACCCGTCGCCGCGCGCCATGGCGAAGAAATCGCCTTCGACGAGCCGGCAGCGCGGGTCGGCGATGAGCGTGGGCCCTAGCGGCAGCAGGCCGGTCCTGTGCCAGTCGAGGACGGCGTCCAGAAATTCGACCACGATCAGCGAGCCGGTGCGGGTTTCGTCGAGCGCGGCCTTCGCCGTGTAGCCGAGGCCCAGGCCCCCGACCACGACGTCGAGCCCCTCGCTGTCGCACGCCGCCAGGCCGAGTTGGGCGAGCGCGATTTCGGACGCGGTGAACAGGTCCGACATCAGGTGCTCGTCGCCGAGCTTGATCTCGATTATGTCGACGCCCAGCCGCGCCTCGCGGCGGCGCCTGAGCACGAGCGCGCCGATCGGCGTCGGGCGGTAATCGAGTTCTTCAAACAATCTGCTCATGGCTGTCTTATCGGCGGTTTGGCCGGTGTGCACAAGGTGGGCGGTCCCGCTTGAAGCCTGAACCAGGTTCCGCAGCTTGCCCCGCGCGGGCCTTTCGGCGGCGATACGGGCCCCCTGTTGCGGCGATCCGTCGTGGAATGGACAAATTCGGTTGATACGCCGCCCCTGCCGGTTGACGCGACAGCGCCGGACGTTCATCGAACCCCTGTCACAAAACTGTCATGTTCGGCTGCCGCCGGATCAATCCGGAAAACGGGACACCCGATGGCCGACACCTACCGCAAACCGACCCTCGACAAGGATCTCGACAAGTTCGCGACCATGGAGGAGGCCACCGGCCTTCTCAACCGCGGCTTCGTCACGCCCGGCCTCGCGCTGGTCTTCATCTTCCTGTGCGCCGTCATTGCCGCCGTCTTTGTCACCGGCCATCCGGGCGCGGTCACCATCATCGCCGCCGCCGCGATCGGCGCCTACATGGCGCTCAACATCGGCGCCAATGACGTGGCCAACAATATGGGTCCGGCGGTGGGCTCGCAGGCGATGACCATGGGCGTGGCGCTGGCAATCGCCGCGATCTTCGAAAGCGCCGGCGCGCTGATTGCCGGCGGCGATGTCATCGCCACCATCTCCAAGGACATCATCGACCCCGCCGCCGTCTCCGATCCCGACGTCTTCATCGCCGCGATGATGGCGGCGCTGGTGGCCGCGGCGATGTGGATCCATCTCGCCACCTTCATCGGCGCGCCGGTGTCGACGACCCATTCGATCGTCGGCGGCGTGATGGGCGCGGGCATCGCGGCGGCCGGCGTCGACGCGGTCAACTGGGCGACCATGGGATCGATTGCCGCGAGCTGGGTGATCTCGCCCTTCATGGGCGGGGTGATCGCCGCCCTGTTCCTGGCCTTCATCAAGATGGCCATCATCTACCGGCAGGACAAGATCGCCGCCGCGCGTCGCTGGGTGCCGGTGCTGATCGCCATCATGGCCGGCGCCTTCGCCGCGTACCTGTCGCTCAAGGGGCTGCGCGCGCTGGTCGACATCTCGTTCAGTGAGGCGCTGATGATCGGGGCCGCAACAGCGCTCGCAAGCTGGCTCATTGCCCGGCCGCTGATCGCACGGCAGTCGCGCGGGCTCGAGAACCGCAACCAGTCCCTGCGCAAGCTCTTCGGCATTCCGCTGATCTGCTCGGCGGCACTCCTGTCCTTCGCCCATGGCGCCAATGACGTGGCCAATGCGGTTGGGCCCCTGGCCGCCATTGTCCACACAGCCGAATATGGCGATGTGTCGGCCCGGGTGACGATCCCGCTCTGGGTGATGGCCGTGGGCGCGGCCGGCATCTCGCTCGGCTTGATTCTGTTCGGCCCGAAACTGATCCGCATGGTCGGCAACCAGATCACCAAGCTCAACCCGATGCGGGCCTATTGCGTGGCGCTGTCTGCGGCGATCACGGTGATCATCGCCTCCTGGCTGGGCCTGCCGGTGAGTTCCACCCACATCGCCGTGGGCGCGGTGTTTGGCGTCGGCTTCTTCCGCGAATGGTATACGGAAAAATCGGCCCGGCGGGCCAATTACGTGACGCGCCACCGCATCAACCCCCCGGATGGCAAGGCCTCCAAGGGCCGGCTCGCCGAACAGCGCCGCCGGAAGCTGGTGCGCCGCGCCCATTTCCTGCAGATCATCGCCGCCTGGGTGATCACCGTGCCGGCCGCAGCCGTGCTTTCGGGCGTGCTGTTCGTGGTGCTGCGGGGCGTGCTGAGCTAAGCGCGCCGCTTCTCAGGCCACCAGGCCGTCGGGGAGCCGCGCCTGCTTCAGGCGGCGTGTGACCAGTTGGTCGAGCGGTTCCGGGCGGTGCAGATGGTAGCCCTGGCCGTGGGTCACGCCCAGCCGGCGCAGCTGCTCAACGATTTCCGCGGTCTCGATCTTCTCGGCCACCACGTCGAAGCCGAGGTTGCGGGCGAGTTCGACGACGGCGGCGACGATGGCCCTGTCGACCTTGCTGTCGACGATCTTCTCGACGAAGGCGCCGTCGATCTTGATGCAGTTGATCGGGAAGCGGCGCAGATAGTCGAACGAACTCAACCCCGAGCCGAAATCGTCGAGCGACACCATGCAGCCATGGTCGCGCGCGCTGTAGACGAACCGGTTGGCGGTTTCAAAACAGCTCACGGCCGCCGTTTCGGTGATCTCGAAGGCGATCTGCGACAACTCGGCGCCGTGCTCGCCGGCGCACTCGCGCACAAAGGACCACAGGCTCGCATCGCAAAGCGTCTGTGCCGACAGGTTGAACCCGATCTTCAGGTCCATCTCCTTGAGCAGCGGGCCATACTGCGCGAACGCCTTCCTGATGATCCAGCGGTCAAGGAGCGTGGCCATTCCGAACCGTTCGGCAGCGGGAATGAAGGCATCGGGGCCGACAATCCGGCCGTCGCGCGCTTGCAGCCTTGCCAGGATTTCGAGCCGTCCGCAGGGTCCCTGCCCGGGCTCGAGCGATTGGATCTCCTGGCCGAACAGGATCACCCGGTTCTCGTCTAGCGCCTCCGTCAGGTCGGCCACTTCGCGTGCGGCCGAAAGTCCCGTGGCCGCCCGCGAGCTTCTCCCGGTGAAGACGGAGCACCGGTTTCGCCCTGATGATTTGGCGGCGTAGCAGGCGTCGTCCGCCTGGGCCAGCGCGTCGGACGCGGTGATGGAAGGGTTGCTGACCAGCGTGATGCCGATGCTGCATCCCAGGCGCGGACCGCCCAGGATGTAGCCGAGCTCGACCGCCTGCACCGCCGCGATGGCGTCGCCGGCGATCTGCCGGGCCATCTCGGCGTCGGCGCCGGAAACCAGGATGGCGAACTCGTCGCCGCCCAGCCGCGCAAACATCGCGGTCCCGGGCAGGTTTGCGGTCACATTCGATGCGATCGCCTTCAGCGCCTCGTCGCCGGCGGCGTGTCCGGCAAAGTCATTGATCACCTTGAAGTGGTCGAGATCGAGATAGAGGATGGCGAAGGGGCTCGTTGCTGCGGTCTCGATCGCCCTTTCCAGCGCGTCGTCGAAAGCGATCCGGTTGTAAAGGCCCGACAGTGCATCGTGATTGGCCGCATAGGCCAGCTGCTGCTGCCTGCGGGTCTCCTCCGACACGTTCTGGAACGTGTAGACATTTCCCCAGCTGTCGCCGGTGGGTGACAGGATCGGGCTGCTCTTGCACCGGTAGAGCTCGGAATAAATCTCGAGCGTGACTCCGTTTTGGAAGTTGTCCGGGGTCTCGAGTTCAACGCTCCGGATCAGGGCGTCATTGCGGAACAGGGAGAAAATGTTGCGCCCCGTCAGCGCGCTTGGCTCAAGCGACAGCATGGCAGCGGCCGACGGATTGGCAAGAGTGATCACGCCTGAGACATCCGTGCTGATGACCGCATCATTGATCGCCTCCAGGGTGATCTCATAGCGCTCCTTCTCGGCCTGAAGGGCGCGGGCAGCCTTGATCTCGTCGGTGACGTCGCGGATGGTGCCGACCAGGTATCCGGCAGCCCCCTGGCTCCGGACGGACTTCGCCAGCGTCTCGACATGGCGGATCTCGCCGTCCTTGCGGATGATCCGGTAGGAAAGCTTTGCCACCTTGTCATTGTCGATGGCCGTCAGGTGCTGGCGCTCGGCATCCAGCCTGTCCTCGGGGTGCAGAAAACCGTGCCAGGTCTCGCTCTCTATCTCGGAGGCGCGAGGCTCCAGCCCGAAGATCTCGCAGGTCTTGCCATCCCAGAAGCTCTTTTCGCCCCCGACATCGAAATGCCAGATGCCGGTCTCGGACGCCGTCAGAACGAGTTTGAAACGCTCATTCATCAGGCTCGCGTCGCGCTCAGCCTGTTTTTGCTGGGTGATGTCGGTCTGCACCCCCATCACCCTGAGCGGACGGCCGCTCTCGTCCCGCTCGACAATGGCGCCCCGGTCCAGGACCCAGACCCAGTGCCCATCCTTATGCTGCAGCCGCAGCTCGGTTTCGATGCTGTCGCATTTCCCCGCCAGGTGCCGGTCGCCGCTTTCGATGGCCCGCTCGCGATCATCCGGATGCAGCAGCAGAAGGAACAGATCCTGCGCTTCTGGCAGCTCGCTGCGCCGGTAGCCCAGCATCTGGCACCAGGTTTCGGAATAGATGGTGGTGTTGGTGCGCAGATCCCAATCCCAGACGCCCAGGCCCGCAACCTCGAGAGCCTGCTTCCAGGTATCCGCATTCTTGACGGTCTGATCTCTGGAATGGTCCATGAAGTGCCTCCGCCCGGCGCTGTTTGATCAACTGCGCCATGATCCTTGGACCCCGAGAGTCAAAAACCGGTTAAGCGGATCAGGAAATTGTAATATACACTTTCTTGGCCATGAGAGGCGCGCCCTACCCCACCAGCTCGAACCAGCCGTCCTCGTCCATCGTCCTGACCCCCAGCTCCTGGGCTTTCGTGAGCTTCGAGCCCGCCCCCGGTCCGGCGACGAGGATGTCGGTCTTCTTCGACACCGAGCCTGCGACCTTGGCGCCGAGCCGCTCGGCCATGGCCTTGGCCTCGTCGCGGGTCATCTTCTCGAGGGAGCCGGTGAAAACGATGGTGAGGCCGGCCACGGGGGAATCCTGGGCGGGTTTTTCGGCGTCCTCGATGGTGAGCTCGGCGGTGAGCCTGTCCACCATGTCGACATTGTGCTTCTCGCCGAAGAAGCGGCCGATGGCTTCCACCACCGCGGGCCCGATGTCGTCGAGGGCGTCCATTTCCTCGGCCGCCGCCTTGTCGCCAGCGGCGATGGCGAGTGCCGCCTCGTGGAGCGATGCCCAGTCGCCATAGGCGCGCGCCAAGGTCTTGGCGGTCTGCTCTCCGACATGGCGGATGCCGAGCCCGAAGATCAGCCGGTCGAGCGCGATGGTTCGGCGCGCCTCGATGGCCTCGAACAGTTTTTGTGCCGAAGTGTCGCCATAGCCGTCGCGGTTCTTGAGCCGCTGCAGGCCGTTGGCTTCATCCCGCGCTCTGAGCGTGAAGATGTCGGCCGGCTGGCGGATCGGCAGGCTCGCATCGTCGTAGAAAAATTCGATCTGCTTTTCGCCCAGGCCGTCGATGTCGAAGGCCTTGCGCGAGACGAAGTGCTTCAAATGCTCCTTGCGCTGGAACGGACAGGCGAATTCCCCCGAGCAGCGGCGCACCACGCCCTCGACCCCGCCCGCGGTCTCCTCGCGGATCACCGGCGTCCTCAGATCGCACGGGCAGACGGTGGGAAACTCGAAGGCGACCGCGTCGTCGGGCGACCGGACCACGCCCAGCACCTGGGGGATGACGTCGCCGGCGCGCTGGATCTGCACCGTGTCGCCGATCCTGACGCCCAGCCGGGCGATCTCCTCGGCATTGTGCAGTGTCGCGTTGGTGACCACCACGCCGCCCACGGTGATCGGCTCGAGCCGCGCCACCGGCGTGAGCGCGCCGGTACGGCCGACCTGGATGTCGATGGCCGTCAGCCGGGTCGCGGCCTTCTCGGCCGGGAACTTGTGGGCGATCGCCCAGCGCGGGCTGCGCGAGCGGAAGCCAAGCCTGCCCTGCAGGTCAAGCCGGTCGACCTTGTAGACCACGCCGTCGATGTCATAGGGCAGATCGGCGCGGGCGAGCCCGATCTCGGTGTAATGGGCGATCAACTCCTCGATGCTCTCGAGCCGCGCGGTCAGCGGATTGACCGGGAATTCCCAGGACTTGAAAGCCTCGATCATGCCGTGCTGGGTCTCGGCCGGCATCTCCGACATCTCGCCCCAGGCATAGGCGAAGAAGCGGAGCTTGCGGCTCGCCGTCACCGAAGCGTCGAGCTGCCGGAGCGACCCGGCAGCCGTGTTGCGCGGGTTGACGTAAGTGGGTTTTCCCTCGGCTTCCATGCGCGCGTTCAAGGCCAGGAAATCCTCCTTCGCCATGTAGATCTCGCCGCGCACTTCCACCACCGAGGGCGCGCCCTTGGGCAACCGGTTGGGGATCTCGGCGATGGTCTTCACATTGGCGGTGACGTTCTCGCCGGTCGAACCGTCGCCGCGGGTGGCGGCGGAGACAAGTTCGCCATTCTCGTAGCGGATCGACATCGACAGCCCGTCGATCTTTGGCTCGGCGGTGAACGCGATGGAATTGTCCGGCAGCTGCCCGAGGAAGCGGTAGACCGAATGGACGAAATCGCGCACATCCTCGTCGCTGAACGCGTTGTCGAGCGACAGCATCGGCACCCTGTGGGTGATCTTGCCAAAACCTTCGGCGGCTGCCGCGCCGATTTTCTCGGTGGGCGACTGAGCGAGCTTGAGATGGGCAAACCGCTCCTCGATGGCGAGATTGCGCCGCTTGAGCGCGTCATAGTCGGCGTCGGGGATCAGCGGCGCGTCCTGGCGGTGATAGGCTTGGTCATGGCGGGCGATCTCGACGGCGAGCCAGTCGAGTTCCGCCTTGGCTTCCGCTTCGCTCAGGGCTTCGACGGGCTTTGTCTGTGGGGTCATGTCTGGGGCTCCGGCACTTTGCCCCGTTTTAGACCGTTTGAGCCAAATGAAAAGATGAATCCAAGTGGTCAATCAGCGGTTAGGGATTTGCGTGTAGGCTTGATCGTTGCAGCAAGTTTCTCGTATGCGATGAAGGACCATGGCCGGATGATTGTCAGCGCACAGACCCTTTCCTTGAGCAAGGTGGCCCCCGAGCGGACAACGCCGACAGGCGCGCCGGCATCCACCGCCAAGACCGGCGCTCCCGAGGAAGCCAAGACGCCCGATCCGCTGACGATGCTCGATGATTTCATGGAATCGGCGGCCTTGAGCCGCAAGGCCTTCGCCGAGGACCGGCTCAAGCACCTCAAGGAGCAGATGAACACGCTGGCGCTGTTCAACCTGGCGCCGGGGTTCCTGGTGGGCCATTCGGCGCGGATGGCCAAGGAGCTGGAATCCGCGGCCTCGGATTTTGCCACCTCGTTCAAGACGCTCGCTGACCTCGGACGGCTTCCGGGCGCAGAGCCGAGCGCAAGCCCGGATGCGACCGGCGACCGGTCCAGGGCCTCCGCCCTGCCCTCGGCCTATCTTGACATCCTGGGCGATGACGCGCCGGGCCGCTACCGGCTGAGCGGAGAGGATCTGGAGACGGCCGCGAGCTTCATGATCACGGCGCATAACCTGCGCAACGTGGTCGAGCTGATGGCCGATGATTCCAGGGACAAGCCGGTCACACGCTGGAACGCCGACAGCGCCCGCGACGCCACCTCCCGCGTCGTCAACATCATGGTCCGGCTCGAGGGCGCGTCGGCCTTCAACCGGGTCTACTGGTAGAGATTATTCCGCGACGTCCAGCAGCCTTGCTGCCGCCGCACGGGCCTCGTCGGTGACGTGTTCGCCCGCGAGCATCCGGGCGATCTCCTCGCGCCGCTGGTCGGCGCCCATGGTGGAGACCCGTGTCGTGACCGTGAGCGAGCCCGTCGCCGACGGACCCTTGGCAATCAGCATGTGCGTGGCGGCGCGCGCCGCCACCTGCGGCGCATGCGTGACCGAGAGCACCTGAACGCCCGCGGCGAGCCGCTTCAGCCGCTTGCCGATGGCGTCGGCCACGGCGCCGCCCACCCCGGTGTCGATCTCGTCGAACACCAGCGTCGGCGCAGAGCCGCGATCGGCCAGCGCCACCTTGATGGCGAGCAGGAACCGGGACAGTTCGCCCCCCGACGCCACCTTCATGATCGGGCCCGGCCGCGAGCCCGGATTGGTGCGCACGTGAAAGGCGATGGCATCGATGCCCGACGGCCCGGCATTGCCCGCGTCGCTTGTCATCTCGACGATGAACTCCGCCCGTTCGAGCTTGAGCGCCGGCAGTTCCGCCATCACCGCTGATCTGAGCGCCTCGGCCGTCTCCTGGCGCCGCACAGACAGCTGCTTCGCCGCTTCCATGAATGCCGCTCTGGTCTCGCCGACCTGGGCGTCCATCGCCGCCAGCCGCTCCTCGCCGGCATCGAGATCGCTCAGATCCGCCACCATCTGCGCCGCAAGCTCTGGCAGCGCCTCGACGCTGACATTGTATTTGCGCGCAGCCCCCCGGAGCGCGAACAGCCGCTCCTCGGTCTCCTCGAGCTCGCGCGGGTTGAAATCGGCGGCCCTCAGCGCCGCCTCCACCGCGGACTGCGCGTCGGCCAGCGCATTGAGCACGGCATCGAGTGCGGCCACGGTGTCGTTCAGAAGCTCCGGCGCTTCCTGGGCCTTGCGTTCGAGCCGCCGCATCAGCCCGCTGATCACCGGCATCGGCGAGCCCTGCCCGTTCAGGATCTCGTCGGCCTCGTTGATGTCGCTGGCAGTCTTCTCGGCCTTCATCATCCGCGAGCGGCGCTCGGCCAGTTCCTCTTCCTCGCCTTCGACCGGGTGGAGCTTTTCGAGTTCATCGACAGAAGAGCGCAGGAAATCGGCCTCCCGCCGCGCCGCCTCGACCTTGGCCCGGTGGGCCTTCAGCGCCCGCTCCGCCTCGCGCCAGGCCTCGTAGAGGCGTCCGGTCTCGGCGGTGCGGCCGGTCAGGCCACCAAAGGCGTCGAGCAGCGCCCGGTGCGCATCGGTCTCGACCAGCGCCCGGTCGTCGTGCTGGCCATGGATCTCGACGAGCTTGAGGCCCGCCTCGCGCATCAGCGCCACGCTCGCCGGCTGGTCGTTGAGGAACACGCGGGTGCGGCCATCGGCCGATTGCACCCGGCGGAACACCAGGTCGCCATCATCGTCGATGCCGTTGTCGCGCAAGAGCAACCGCGCCGGATGGTCGAAGGCCACGTCGAACACCGCGGTGACCTGGCCCTTGTCGGCGCCATGGCGCACGAGGCCGCCATCGCCGCGGCCGCCAAGCGCCAGCGAGAGCGAATCAAGCAGGATGGATTTGCCCGCGCCGGTTTCCCCGGTGAGGACCGAAAGTCCGGCGTCGAATTCGAGATCGAGCTTCTCGATCAGGACGATATCGCGAATCGACAGCTGGACCAGCATCGCCGCCCGCTTCAGGCGCCGACGAGGCGGGCCCCGGCGCGCGAAATCCACGAGCCCTTGTTTTCCCTGGGCTCGAGGCCGCGGGTCTTCAGGAGCTTGTAGGAATCCGCATACCACTGGCTGTCGGGGTAATTGTGCCCGAGCACGGCCGCCGCCGTCTGTGCTTCGCTTTCCAGCCCCATCGCATAATAGGTCTCGACCAGACGCGCGAGCGCCTCCTCGATCTGCCGTGTGTTGGGATATTGCTCGACCACCAGGCGGTAGCGGTTGGCCGCAGCCACATATTCCTTGCGCTCCTGGTAATAGCGCCCGACCTGCATTTCCTTGCCCGCCAGCTGGTCGCGCGCATAGCGCAGCTTGGCCTGGCTGTCCTCGACATATTCCGAATCGGGATAGCGCTCGACCACTTCGGTGAAAGCCGCGATGGCGCGCGCCGAGGTGCGCTGGTCGCGCGTCACTTCGGGGATCTGCCGATAATAGGAAAGCCCGACGATATATTGCGCGTAAGCGGCATCCTCGTCATTGGGATAGAGGCTCAGATAGCGCGAGGCGGTGTTGATCGCCTCGGTGTACTGTCCCTGGCGGTAATTGGTGAACGCACTCATCACCATCGCCTTGCGGGCGTATTCCGAATAGGGGTGCTGCTTGTCGATCGCCTCGAACTTGCGGCTGGCCTCGGTCAGCTGCCCGCCCTGCAGATTGGCAAGGCCCTGATTGTAGAGCACGTCGGCGGGCTCGATGGACTGCGCATAGGCCGTGATGTCGATATCGGGATCGGACTGGCACCCGGTCACCAACGACGAAACGGCAGCCAGCCCGGCGACAAAGAACGCAACCCGCACCGCGCGCCCGCGTCCGCCCTTGACCGAAGAAATCATCCTGCAAAACCTCTCAACTGCCGCGGAAGCCAACGCCCCGAGGAACCAGACCCGCGTTTCTATCCGCAAATGCCCGAACTTCGCAACGTCATGAAGACGCTTTGCCGCAATTTTGTGGCAGCGCCCTCTTCAAAAACAAGAGTGTAGGCCGCCTCGGCGTCCGGCAAAAGGGTAACCTGCGTCCGGAAAGCGGGGCTCGGGGCGTCAAACAGCCCAGGGTGCGAAGGCCGCGGCATTGACCGCCACCAGTTCACCGTGGCGAACCGAGTTGCGGCGGGCGGGTGCCTCGACCACTTCATAGGCCGACTGATCGGCCAGCAGCGCCCTGAGCGCCATCGCATTGAGTTTGTGGCCGCCGCGATAGCTGCGGTAGCAGCCGATGAACTGGGCGCCGGCCAGCGCCAGATCGCCCACGGCGTCGAGCGTCTTGTGACGGACGAACTCGTCGCGGAAGCGAAGGCCTTCGACATTGATGACCTTGTCGTCGTCACCGATCACCACGGAATTCTCGAGCGAGGAGCCGAGCGCGTGGCCCGAGGCCCAGAGCCGCTCAACATCGCGCATGAAGCCGAAGGTGCGGGCGCGGGCGAGTTCGCGGCGGAAAGTGTCGGCGGTGACTTCGCCCTTCCAGGACTGGCGGCCGATCAGCCCCGAGTCGAAATCGATGTCGATCTCGAAGCGGGTGCCGTTGTGCTGGGTGAATTCAGCCCAGGATCCGCCCATCTCGATGCGGACCGGCTTGATGACGCGCACATAGCGGCGCTTGACGGCGTGATTGACGAGACCGGCGGTATCGATCGCATCGATGAACACGGCGGCGCTGCCGTCCATGATCGGAACTTCGCTGCCATGCAGATCAATGCTGATATTGTCGACGCCCAGCGCATAGAGCGCGGCCATCAGGTGTTCGACGGTCGCAACGGAGCGATCCGGAGCCCTGCCCAGCAGCGTGCACAGATCCGTGGAGCCGACCTGGGAGGAAACAGCGCGCACGCTGATGATCTCGCCCGACTGATGATGACGGTTAAAGATGATGCCGGTGTCGGGATCCGCGGGATGGAAGGTAATGGAGACGCTTTCGCCGGAATGGACGCCGATGCCTGACAGCGAGATTGACCTCGAAATCGTGGTTTGAAGCCCTACTACATCGCTACTCATAAGGTCCGCCGTTTCCCGCATGTTTTGGCACGACCCATAAAGGCCATGTTGTCCCCAGCCGTCAGGAGCAACTCCACGTATCCCCCACGTGATTGATTGCCCCATCCCCTTGTCGTCGTCAGGCAAGATACGGCGATGGTTGTCAGTTTCCAAATCACGCTTTTTTTCCTTCTGTTACGCTCCAGTAACACTCAGCCGGTCCAAATCTTCCATATTTAACAATGGGATAAAAAAATGGCATGGCGACTGCTAAGCCGCCATGCCGGGAATATTTCAAGATGTTACCGCAGAATCACTTGCTCTGGCGGCGCAGGAAAGCGGGAATCTCGAGTTGTTCGTCCTCGTGACTCGCGCGGGCCTGGGGGGTCATTCTGCCCTGATCGTCGAGAAGGCCGCGGCGGGGCGCGTAGACACTCGCCTCGGGCGACAGCGGACGCCGGGCCGCGGGCGCCGGGCCGGACTGCGCCGCCTGGACCGGGTCATCCTCTTCGCGGCGACCGAGCGAATTCGACAGCCGCTTGAGCAAGCCCATCGGCCCGCGTTCCTCGGCATGGCCATGCGGCAGGGCGCGATGCTCCATCTCGGCCTGGACCACCGGCGGGAAATCCTCGACGCGGGGCATGCGGACCGGCTCTGCCTCGGTGCGCAGCTGCGGCGCGGGCGCCACAGGCTGCTGGATCGCCGGCGCTGCCGGACGCTGCGGGGCGGTCATGGCCGGCTGCTGCGGTGCGGCCATTTCGCCATTGCTGGCAAACAGGCGGCTTTGCGGCTGAAAGCCGGGCTGCGCGGCGGCCGGAGCGGCCTCGCTCCGGGCTGCCATGTCCATCCGGGTCGCGATGTCGAGTTCGCGCTCAAGTTCGGCTTCGGCGGTCAGGATGGCCTCGGCCACCTGGTCCCGGGCGACAGGCGCCATGGCGGGCTGCGGAGCCGGCGCCGGACGCGCGGCCTGCGGCTGTGCGGCCTGGGCCGGCATGGCTGTGGCCGGACGCGGCGCCGGGCGCGGCGCGGCCATCATCGGACGGTGGTCGACGGCGCCCTCGACACGGTCGATGCCGGTGGCCACCACCGAGACGCGGATCAGGCCTTCAAGCGCTTCGTCGAAGGTGGCGCCCAGGATGATGTTGGCGTCGGCGTCGACTTCCTCGCGGATGCGGGTTGCCGCCTCGTCGACTTCGAACAGGGTCATGTCGCGGCCGCCGGTGATCGAGATCAGGAGGCCCTGCGCGCCCTTCATCGTGGTCTCGTCGAGCAGCGGATTGGCGATGGCGGCTTCGGCGGCGGCCATGGCGCGGCCATCGCCCGAGGCTTCGCCGGTGCCCATCATCGCCCGGCCCATCTCGCGCATCACCGAACGGACGTCGGCGAAGTCGAGGTTGATCAGGCCTTCCTTGACCATCAGGTCGGTGATGCAGGCAACGCCCGAATACAGCACCTGGTCGGCCATCGCGAAGGCGTCGGCGAAGGTGGTCTTGTCATTGGCGATGCGGAACAGGTTCTGGTTGGGGATGACGATCAGGGTATCGACGCATTTCTGCAGTTCCTCGATGCCGGCCTCGGCCAGCCGCATGCGGCGCTGGCCTTCGAAGTGGAACGGCTTGGTGACCACGCCGACGGTCAGGATGCCCTTGTTGCGGGCGGCCTGGGCGACGACGGGTGCAGCGCCGGTTCCGGTGCCCCCGCCCATGCCGGCGGTGACGAAGCACATGTGGGTGCCGTTGAGGTGATCGAGGATCTCATCGATGCATTCCTCGGCGGCCGCGCGGCCGACTTCCGGCTGCGATCCGGCGCCAAGGCCTTCGGTGACGGAGGCGCCAAGCTGGATGATCCGTTCGGCCTTCGACATGGTCAGCGCCTGGGCATCCGTGTTGGCGACGACGAAATCGACGCCCTGGAGCCCTGCATTGATCATGTTGTTGACGGCATTGCCGCCGCCTCCGCCCACGCCGAACACCGTGATGCGCGGCTTCAGCTCGGTGATGTCCGGCTTCTGCAAATTGATGGTCATGGCACCCGTTCCTTCCTTGTCGCATGGCCGCACCGCCGTGTGGGCCAATTCTGTAAATTCAAAAACTCTCTTTGAGCCACTGCCCCATGCGGGACAGCCGTCCGCCGGCGCCGGCCATGGCGGCAAAACCGCCCTCGCCCGCGCCGTGTGATTCAAGATGGGCGACCTGCGGATAAATCATCAGGCCCACCGCCGTGGAGAATGCCGGTCCCTTGGCCGCCGCAGGCAGTCCGGAGACCCCCAGCGGCCGGCCGATGCGGACGTTGCGCGCGAGAATCCGCCGGGCCGATTCCGACAGGCCCGTCAGCTGGCTGGCGCCGCCGGTCAGCACGATGCGCTTGCCGACGATCGACGAGTAGCCCGACTGCTGGATGCGGTCGCGCAGCATTTCCAGTGTTTCCTCGACCCGGGCGCGCACGATGCGCGAGACCAGCCCGCGCGGCACATGGGTTGGCAGGTCGCGCTCGTCCTCGCCGATCGGCGGGATGGAGATCACGTCGCGGTCCTCGCCCGCCTGCGGCAGCGCCGAGCCGTGCACAACCTTGATGCGCTCCGCGTCGTCGAGCCGGGTCGACAGGCCGCGCGCCAAATCCATGGTCACATGCTGGCCGCCGAGCGCGATCGCGTCGGCATGCACCAGCTTGCCTTCGGCGAACACGGAGATCGTCGTGGTGCCGCCGCCCATGTCGATGGCGGCACAGCCCATTTCCGCCTCGTCGGCGACCAGCGCCGCAAGTCCGGACGCATAAGGCGTCGCCACCATCGCCTCGACGGTGAGATGGGCGCGGTTGATCGACAGTTCGAGATTCTTGAGCGGCGCGCGGTCGGCCGTCAGCACATGCATGTCGACGCCCAGGACATCGCCATACATGCCGGCGGGATCGGAGATGCCGCGCTCGCCATCCAGCGTATAGCTCGACGGCAGCGAATGCAGGATGGCGCGCTCGTGCAGATGGCTCTGCCGCGTCGCCGCGTTGACCACCTTCGCCAGGTCCCCCGAGGCGATTTCATGGCCGCCGAGATTGACCGAGGAGGAATGGATTTCACTCGAGAGCCGGCCTGCGGTGACATTGACGATCAGGCTTTCGACCGTCACGCCGGCCATGCGCTCGGCGGCATCGACGGCGAGGCGAACCGAGTTCTCCACCGCGTCCATGTCGGAAATGACGCCTGCCTTGAGCCCGCGCGACTTCTGGTGGCCAAGCCCGATGATCTCGATCTTGTGGGTGCGGCCCGACAGGATCTCGCTGCCTTCGACCGGGGTCAGCCGGCCGATCATGCAGACAACCTTGGACGAGCCGATGTCGAGCACGGTGACAATGCTGGCGCGCTTGGTCGACAGCGGCTTGAGCCGCGGCAACATGGAGGAGGGGCGGAACAGGCTCACGTCCTTTTCTCCGCCTTGATCGCCTTCGCCCGCGCTTCAAGGGCTTCCTTGCGGCGTTCGAACGAGGTTTCGGAAAGCCGGAGCGTCACCCGGTCTTCGAGCCTGAGGTCGACGACGGTGATGTCGCGCGACAGCACGTCCCGGCCGGCGTCGAAGGCGGCAAAGCGTGACAGCGCCGCGCCGATGTCGTCCTCGGGCAGGCTCAGCGTCACGCCATTGTCGAGGCGCAGGTCCCAGCGCCGGTCGGCGATGCGGATGGCGGCCTTCACACGGGCGCGAAGTTCGGGATGGAACAGAAGCCGGGCTTCGAGTTCGTCGGCGGCGCGGTCGGCGCCAAGCCCGACATAGAGCGGCAGGTCGGCATGGCGGGCGCCGGTCAGCGGCGCGATCACCTCACCGCGCGCATCGATCAGCGACAGCATGTCGCCATGCTGCCAGATGCCCACGGGCTCGCGCTCGGTGAGCTGGACCGACAGGCCGCGCGGATAGATCTTCTGCACCCGCGCCTCGGTGACCCAGGGCAGATGCAGCAGCTTCTCCCGCGCCGCATGGGCGTCGATAGCGACCACCGAGGTGCTGCCGTCAAGCCCGAGCTGCTGCAGGATGTCGATGTCGGAGGTCTCGCGGTTGCCGCTGACCTGGACATCCTCGAGCGCGAAGCCCGCGCCGGTGGTCACGGCCTGCGTCACGGCATGGGTATGGCCGCCAAGCGTCATGCCGTAAAAGCCGGTGGCGGCCAGGAAGGCGCAGGCCGCGACAGAGCCCGCATGCGGACGGATCTCCAGCTTGCCGGTGGCGAGTGCGGCGAGATGGCGGGCCGGACGGCGCAGAAAACGCGGCAGAACAAAAGCGCCCGGGAACGCTTCGCGTCCGGACGCCGTCGCCGCAGGGGCGGCTCTGCCTTGGTTTTCCGTCATCGACGACACGAAGCGTCCTCCACCATCCAACTGACAAATTCTTCGAACGAATGCCCTGCCTGAAGGGCCATCTCGGGCGCGAGCGATGTCGGTGTCATGCCGGGCTGGGTGTTGATTTCGAGCCAGATGACCTCTCCATTCTCGGAGAAACGGTCATCATAGCGGAAATCGGACCTGCTCACGCCGCGACAGCCGATCGCTTGATGCGCCTTCAAAGCCAACCTACGTATTTTTTGGTAAACAATTGGTGAAATTTCCGCCGGGCAAACGTGTTTCGAGCCTCCGGCCACATATTTTGAATCATAATCATAGAAGCTGTGTCCTTGCGGCACGATCTCGGTGACCGCCAGCGCCACGTCTCCCATGATGGTGCAGGTGAGCTCGCGCCCGGCAATGTAGCGCTCGACCATCACCTCATCCCCATATTTCCACTCGCCCGAGGTCAGCACCTGCGGCGGATGGCTCTGGTTTTCCTGGACGATGACGACCCCGAAGCTCGAGCCCTCGTTGACCGGCTTGACCACATAGGGCGGCTTCATCGGGTGCGCCGAGGTGATCTCATGCCGGTTCATCACCTTGGACTCCGCCACCGGAATGCCCACCGCCTTGGCGACGATCTTGGACAGCCGCTTGTCCATGGCGAGCGCCGATGCGGCCACGCCGGAATGGGTGTAGGGAATCCCCAGGTATTCGAGCACGCCCTGGATGGTGCCGTCCTCGCCGTAGGGCCCGTGCAGCGCGTTGAAGGCGACATCGGGCCTGAGCTCGGCCAGCACCGCGGCGATGTCCTTGCCGACATCGACGCGGGTGACCCGGTAGCCCGCCCGCTCCAGCGCATCGGCGCAGGGCCTGCCCGAGGCCAGGCTCACCGGGCGCTCGGAGGAAAAGCCGCCCATCAGCACGGCCACGTGTTTCTTTGGTGTGTCGGAAGTCATCAAGTCCCCTCGTCTCGCCGCGGTCGCGCGCCTGTTGCCGCCGGTCAGTCCGCGCGCCCTGCCGTCCGGCTTTCGCCAAACATCACCGGATCTGGCAAGATACAGGCCAGAATACCGGGCGAAGGTTGCGCCAAGCCATCCAGCGCATTCCGGGCAGGCGATTTTGCGGCGGGTAGTTGCCGCAGGCAGAGCATGGGCCCGGGGCTCCGGCTCCGTCGCCCGCGCCAGGCTTGCGCGGCGGGCGCAAGCCATGCCATTTCTTGGACCAAGACACCGTCCCGTCCCTCACCCGGAATGCCTCTCATGTCCCCCACCCCCATGCCCCGATCCTGGACCACCACCCCCTCGGGCAAGCTGCGCGCGCGGGGGCTGGGGCTGATGTTCGAGGGGGAGTGCGGGCCGCACAATGCGATCACCGATGTGGCGGGCGTCAGCCTCGGCTACGTGACGCTGATGGAAGGCCACGGGCCATTGGTTCCTGGCCAGGGTCCGGTGCGCACCGGGGTGACGGCGATCCTGCCGCGGCCGGTCGCGGCGCTGCACCAGCCGCTGTTTGCGGGTTTCTTCAGCCTGAACGGCAACGGCGAGTTGAGCGGCACGCACTACATCGAGGAGACCGGCAAGTTCGGCCTGCCGATCACCATCACCAACACCCATTCCTGCGGCATTGCCCGGGATGCGACGATCCGCTGGGCGGTCGATGCGCTCGCCGATCGCTACCATGACGATTTCGCGCTGCCGGTGGCGGCCGAGACCTATGACGGGTACCTGAACGACATCAACGGTTTCCATGTGACCGCCGACCACGTTGTGGCCGCCATTGACACTGCCCGCGGCGGCGCTGTCGAGGAAGGCAGCGTCGGCGGCGGCACCGGCATGAAATGCTTCGGCTTCAAGGCCGGCTCCGGCACGTCCTCGCGACTGGTTCCCTATGATGGCGCGGACTTCACCACAGGCGTGTTCGTGCAGGCCAATTTCGGCACGCGACGGCATCTGACCGTGCTCGGCCGGACCATGGGCGCCGACCCCGAGCTGCCGCAGATGCAGAGCACGCAGCCCGACAGGGAACTGAGCTCGATCATCGTCGTCATCGCCACCGACGCGCCGTTCCTGCCGCATCAGCTCAAGCGGCTCGCCCGGCGCGCCACCTTCGGCATAGGCCGCACCGGCGGCATGGCCAATCACGGCTCGGGCGACCTGTTCCTGGCGTTCTCGACGGCGAACACGGACTTCGCCCCCGGCGCCGTCCGCGCCGCCCGCTTTGTCCCCGACGAGGACATGGATCCGTTCTTCGAGGCGGTGGTGCAGGCGACCGAAGAGGCCATTTTGAATGCGATGATCGCCAACGAGGCCATGACCGGCCGGGACGGCAATGTCGTTCCGGCACTGCCGCATGCGGCGGTGAAGCGGGCGCTGGGCCTGGCGGACTGAACCGCGCGGCAGCGTTGCAGGCCGGGGTTCAGGTCGGAGACACTTTTGCGACCGGTTCGATCCCGGCGGCCTGGCGAAGCGGCGGGGCCGTGTCGTAGGACAGCACGATGCGGTTCCGGCCGCCTTCCTTGGCGTCATAGAGCGCCTTGTCGGCACGCGAAAAGGTCTCGCGGAACTTCTGGTCCGCCAGCGCCCGTGTCACGCCGCCCGAAATGGTGACGCGAACCGTCTCGTCATCGACGGTGGTCCGCATCCGCGCGACCCTCTGGCGGGCGACCTCGCCGAGAGCGGCGAACTCGGCGAAGCTCAACTCCGAACTGAACGCCGCGAATTCTTCGCCGCCGATGCGCGCGCAAAATCCCTTGTCGCCAAAGACCGCCGAGAGCATGTCGGCGACGGCGACGATCACCTCGTCCCCGGCCGCGTGGCCGTACCTGTCGTTGACCAGCTTGAACCGGTCGATGTCGATGACCATCAGCGACTTGTCGACGTGGCAGTCGTTGAAGCGTTCGAGAAAGGCGCGGCGGTTGGGCAGTCCCGACAGCACGTCGGTGCGGCTCAGCAGTTCCAGTTCCGCCCGCGACACGCCGAGATCATAGATCGCGAAGCCCAGAACCGCATAGACCACGAAAGCGACGGAAAAGGCGATGGTGGGCGTCAGCACGGTGGCGGCGATCAGCCCGGCCCAGAGCGTATAGGGAAGCAGGTCGAAGACGTACATCACCCAATGGGCAACGAGATTGATGCCATAGGCGATCACGGCGATCTTGCACGCCATCACCAGCGCCTTGCCCCAGACATGCCGATGGGAATCGAATTCCCCCAGCGTCAGTTGCCGGATGATCCAGTCGCGGGTCCTGCCCACCATGTACCTGTTCGAGTTCATCGGGGCTAAATTAGAGAGGCCGGATTAACAGAATGCTCCCGTCAAACCCGGGTTTTGCAGCGATTTGCCGCAAAAAACCGATGATGGGAGCCCGAACACTTGCCTTGGTGAACATCCGACTAACCGGATTGGCCGGCGGTGCCGGATGATCCATCCGAGCCATGGAAACGATCGCCAGGAGGAAGCTCAGGCGGCGATGGTCTTGGCGTCGTGCGCCGGAGGGTGCGCCGCGCCCTCCTCCTCGTCGGCCTGGACGGACAGCACGATCCGGTCGCGGCCGCTGGTCTTGGCTTGATAGAGCGCCTTGTCGGCGCGCGAGAAGGTCTGGCCGAAGCTCTGTCCGGCCTGCGCGCGGGCGATGCCGCCCGAAGCGGTCACGCCAAAGGCGCCCGTATCCGTCGTGATCCGCAAGGCAGCAATCCGGACCCGGGCGATCTCGGCAAGGCCCGCAAATTCCGCGAACGGCATCGAGGAACTGAACACGGCGAACTCCTCGCCGCCGATGCGCGCGCACAGGCAGGGCTCGCCGAAGACATCGACCAGAACGGCCGCGACCCTGGCAATCGCAACGTCGCCGGACGAATGCCCGTAGGTGTCGTTGACGGTCTTGAAGCGGTCGACGTCAAAGACCACCATCGTCTTGTCCAGATCGCACTTGTCGAACGCATCCTGGAAGGCGCGCCGGTTGGCCAGCCCCGACAGCATGTCGGTCCGGCTGATCCGTTCCAGTTCCGCCCGCGACACACCCAGATCGTGGATCGCGAAGCCGAAGACCATGTAGGAGCCTATGGCCAGAACAAAGGTGATGGGCGGCGTGAGGACAGTGGCGACAACAAGCGCCTCGGCCAGGCTGTAGGGCAGCAGGTCAAGCCCGTACATGAGGAAGTGGGCGCAGAGATTGAGGCCATAGGCCAGAAGCGAGACCTTGATCGCGACCCAGACCGACTTGCGGCAGACGTCACGGTAGGAGCTGAACTCCCCGAGCATCAACTGCTTGACAATCCAGCTTCGGGTCATGCCGACCATGTACACACTCCGTTTTGTGAGCGGCATGGTAGAGCCGGCGCATTAAGATTGTCCTGCGCTGGCACACGCAGGGGCCCAAGGACTTCCCGGCTCGAGATAATTGATGCTTGAAACACACCGCATGGTTAAGGCCGGGTAAACAGGATCCGCCAAGGGCTTAAGCGACGCGCTGAAACTGCATGATCCAGTTGGTTTCCCAATTTGAGCCGCCATCGGACGAGAAGGCCTGTTCCCAGCGGCAGGACTCCGGTCCAAGGCTGATCCAGGTGAAGCGCACCCTGATCGGGCGTCCCTCGAAGCTGTCGTCGGCGTAAAACGTGCCGACGCCATTGTCGAACCGGCCCACCACCGGCACGTCGAGATTGTGCGGGTTGCGATGATCGAGCCACCAGATTGCCCATGTTCCGGCTTCGGGGTCATGGGAGCGCAGCGCCACGGCGCGGTAGGGGCCGCCGGGAAAGTCGATGAAATTGTCCTCGATGTTGCCGTTGCCGCCCAGCATCGGGCGGGTCGCGCTGGTCCCATCGAACTCCTCCCACGCGTCGCTTCCGGCAAGCCGCACCTTGAGACGGCGGTGGCGGACAGTCCAGTCACCGAAGACGAAATCGAAATCATGGCAGGCAGTGTCGGCCATCGCTGGTCTCCCGTTTACCGAAGCCGAGGCTGTATCCACGGCTTCCGCGCCAGCGATAGCACGGGAACAAACCAAAAACATTTGAATTATTGTGCGCGAGCGTTCACGCAAATCGATGGGGGCGTACTGATTCCGGAGGATGCCGCGCTCAGTCGAATTCCTGGTATTGCGGCAAATCGTCGGTGATCTCGAACCAGAGCGCCTTGGAGGCCACATGGATATGGTGCGTCGGCCGCAGCGAGGGCGCGTCGATCAGCACGCCGAGCGGCACATGGGCGTAGGCCGCATCGCGCACCTGGGAATAGACGAGCGATCCGCAGCGGCGGCAATGGGCGTCATGGGTGGTGGCGTCGCCATAGTAAAACACGGCATCGGCGCCGGAAGTGACCACGAGTTCGGCCCGGGCGATGCCGCCCATCGGCTTGAACGCCGAGCCGGTGGTGCGACGGCACTTGCCGCAATGGCAGTTCATCGCATAGTCGAAGGCATCGGGCACGGTGAAGGCAACCGCGCCGCACATGCACTGGCCCCTGAGCAATCTGGCTTTCGACCCGGTTGATCCCGCCTGCATCTGCCCCTCCCCGGCGACGCGCTGGTTAGACCAGCTGTCCCAAAAACTCCTGCACCACATGGCCGGGCTCGAACAGGCCCAGCCGCTTGATCTCCCATTCGAGACGGATGCCCGAATGCTCGAGCACGCGGGCGCGAACCGTTTCGCCGAGATATTCGAGCTCATAGCCCGAGGCGGTGCCGGTATTGATCATGAAATTGCAGTGCATCGGCGACATCTGCGCGCCACCGATGGTGAGCCCGCGGCAGCCGGCCGCGTCGATCACCTTCCAGGCCGAATGGCCTTCGGGATTCTTGAAGGTCGAGCCGCCGGTCTTCTCGCGGATCGGCTGCACCGTCTCGCGGTGGTGCTGCACGGCCTCCATGGCGGCGCGGATCTCCGCGGCATCCCCGGGCGTCCCTTCGAAGACGGCGCGGGTGAAGATGAGGTCCTTGGGCGCCGACGAGTGGCGGTAGGCATAGCCCATCTCGGCATTCGACAGCACATGGCGGACGCCCTTGCGGTCGAGGGCGTGAACCTCGACAACGCGCTCGCGCGTTTCCACGCCGTTGGCGCCGGCATTCATCCGGAGCGCGCCGCCGATGGCGCCGGGAATGCCGTGATAGAAATGGAAGCCGCCGAGCCCGCACTCGAGCGCAAGTGCTGCGACATGCTTGTCGGGACAGGCGGCGCCCGCCGCGATCTGCGTGTCGGAGATCCGTTCGGCCTGGCCGAAGCCCTTGGCCGACAGCCGGATCACCACGCCGGGGATGCCGCCGTCGCGCACCAGCAGATTGGAGCCGATGCCCACCGGCAGGACCGGGATCTCCGCGGGCAGCGCGGCGAGGAACGCCGCCAGATCGTCCTCGTCGACGGGCTGGAACAGCACTTCCGCCGGGCCGCCGGTGCGGAACCAGGTGATCTTCGACATCTCGGCATTGGGCGTGAGCCGGCCGCGCACGCCTTCAAGCCTGTCCCCGAGCGAGGCGAGCAGTCTCTCGCCGTCAACCTGCAGCGGCTTCATGCGGCACCGCCTGACCCCGGCGCCGGCTTGAGCGCGCCCAGTTCCTTGGGCAACTGGTTGGCCCATTGGGTGATGGTGCCCGCGCCCAGGCAGACGACATAATCGCCGGGCTTCGCAATCGACGCGATCAGCGGCGCCAGCGCCTCGGGTCCGTCGATCAGCCGAGCGTCGCGGTGGCCGCCCGCCTTCATGCTGGAAACCAGCGTCGCCGAATTGATGTCGGCGATCGGGTCCTCGCCGGCGGAATAGACCGGCGCGATGATCGCCGTTTTGGCGTCGTTGAAACAGGTGGAGAAATCGTCGAACAGGCTTTCAAGCCGCGTGTAGCGGTGCGGCTGGGCGACCGCGATCACCCGGCCCTGGCAGGCGTCGCGGGCGGCGGCGAGCACCGCCTTGATCTCGACCGGATGGTGGCCGTAATCGTCGAAGATCTCGACCCCGTTCCAGGTTCCGGTGTGCGTGAAGCGGCGCTTGACCCCGCCGAACTGCCCGAGGCCCTTGGCGATCTGCTCCGGCGTCAGCCCCAGCTCATACGCGACCGCGATGGCGGCGGTGGCGTTGGAGACATTGTGCTTGCCCGGCATCGGCAGCCTGAGATCCTTGAGCTCGACCACGGCGCCGGTCTTGCGGCTGTGGATCACCACGTCGAACACCGACACCGGCCCATCCATGCGGTGGTTGGAGTAGCGAACATCCGACTGCGGGTTCTCGCCATAGGTGATGACGCGCCGGTCCTCGATGCGGGACACCAGCGCCTGGACTTCTGGATGGTCGAGGCACATCACGCCGAAGCCGTAGAACGGCACGTTCTCGACAAACTGCCGGAACGCCGCGCGCACCGCGTCGAAAGTGCCGTAATGATCAAGATGCTCGGGATCGATATTGGTGACGACGGCGATGTCGGCGGGCAGCTTGAGGAAGGTGCCGTCGCTCTCGTCGGCCTCCACCACCATCCACTCGCCCTCGCCCATGCGCGCATTGGTGCCATAGGCGTTGATGATGCCGCCATTGATCACCGTCGGGTCGAGCCCGCCGGCTTCGAGCAGCGTCGCCACCATCGAGGTCGTGGTGGTTTTGCCGTGGGTGCCGCCGATGGCGATCGCATTGCGGAAACGCATCAGTTCCGCCAGCATTTCGGCCCGGCGCACCACCGGAATCAGACGTTCACGCGCCGCGACAAGTTCCGGGTTGTTCTTCCTGATCGCGGTCGAGACCACCACCACCTCGGCCGCGCCGAGATTGACGGCCGAGTGGCCGATATGCACCTCGATACCCTTGTTGCGCAGCCTTTGCACATTGGCGCTGTCGGACTGGTCGGATCCCTGCACCTTGTAGCCGAGATTGTTCAGGACCTCGGCGATGCCGCTCATGCCGATGCCGCCGATGCCGATAAAATGGACGAGGCCGATGGTCTGCGGCATTTTCATGCGGAACTACTCCTGAACTGGTCGATGCTGACGCCTTCCGCAATAGCTTCTGCCAGATTGGCAAGCAAGCGCGCGGCGTCGGGTTTTCCGGTGGCCTGGGCGGCGGCCGCCGTGGCGGCAAGGCCCGCGGGGTCGTTCATCCGGTCGGCGATCATCTCCGCAAGCAGCTGCGGGGTGAGGTCCGCCTGCCGGACGACGCTGGCCCCGCCCTGGGCCATCAGTGCCTGGGCGTTGGCCGCCTGGTCGTGATCGAGCGCATAGGGGTAAGGCACCAGAATGGCCGAGCGGCCGATCACCGCGATCTCCGAGACGGTCGAGGCGCCCGAGCGCGAGATCACCAGATGCGCGGCCGCGATGCGCGCCGCCATGTCGGTGAAGAAGGGCGAGACCTCGGCCTTGACGCCCATCTCCTCGAGCCGCGCCCGGACATGCGGTTCGTCCTCGGGGCGCGCCTGCTGGGTGAGTTCCAGCCGCGCCCGGAGCGCCTCCGGCATGAGCCCGATGGCAGACGGAATCGCGTCCGAGAAGAACTGCGCCCCCTGGCTGCCTCCGAACACCACCAGCCGGAACGGCTCGCCTTCCATCGACGGCACATAGGGGATCGCCGCAGCGGCAATGACTTCGGGACGCACCGGATTGCCGGTGATCACGGTCTTGGCGGCGTGGGCGCCCTTGCCCTCGGGCAGGAAGCCGCCGGCGATCGCCTTGACGCGCGAGGCGAGCGCCTTGTTGGCGCGGCCCATCACAGCGTTCTGCTCGTGCAGCATGGTCGGCAGCCCGGCATTCGATGCGGCCAGCAACGGCGGGATGGTCGGATAGCCGCCAAAGCCGATCACCGCGTCGGGCCTGATCCGGCGCAACAGACGGCCCGCCGCGCGCGTGCCCTGAAACAGCGTCCAGAGCGACTGGACAACCTTGACCGGGTTCTTCGAGCCGATGGTGGCGGAGCGGACGACGTGGACCTCCGAGGCCGGAAACTTGCCCGCGAAGCGTTCGGCGCGGCTGTCGGTGACCAGATGCACATCGTGGCCGCGGGCGATCAGCTCATGTGCCAGCGCCTCGGCCGGGAACAGGTGCCCGCCGGTGCCGCCGGCTGCGAGCAGGAAGAGTTTGCGCCCGGCCATTTCTATTCCGCCGCCACGCCAGCCGGCTGTCGGTACATGGTGCGCGGCTTGGCCCGGCTTTCGGGTCTTCGCCGTGTCAGCGCCAGCATGAAGCCCGCGGTGATCGCCACCGCGATCATCGACGATCCGCCATAGGAAATCAGCGGCAGCGTCATGCCCTTGGCGGGCAGCAGCTCGAGATTGACGCCGATATTGATGAAGGACTGGAATCCGACCAGCAATGCCAGCCCCGCCACCGCGAGCCGGGTGAATTCATCCTGCTCTCTGCCGGCGCGAACCAGCCCGCGAATGACCACGAAGCCGAACAGCATGACCAGCACCATGCAGAAGACGATGCCGAATTCCTCCGCCGCGACGGAGAAGACAAAATCGGTATGGCTGTCGGGCAGGATGCGCTTGATGGTGCCCTCGCCCGGGCCCTGGCCGAACCAGTCGCCGCGGATGATCGCCTCGCGGGCGGTGTCGACCTGGAAGCTGTCGCCCTCGCCGAACAGGAAGCCGTTGATGCGGCCGGCCACGTGCGGGAACATGAAATAGGCGGCGATGAAGCCGCCCACCGCGGCCCCGCCCAGGAGCACGATCCAGAACCAGGACATGCCGGCCATGAAGAACATGCCGCCCCAGACCGCGGCCACCAGCATGGTCTGGCCAAGGTCGGGCTGGGCCACCAGCAGCGCCGTGACGATGCCGAACAGGATGATGGCGAACAGGTTGCCGGGGATTTCGGGATGTCGCGAGCGCTCGGAAAACAGCCAGGCGCAGATGATGACGAAGGCCGGCTTCATGAATTCGGACGGCTGTACCGAGATCCCCAGGATCGACATCCAGCGCCGAGAGCCCTTGATCTCGACGCCGAAAAACAACGCCAGCACCATCAAGGCGATCGAGCCTGCCAGCACGACCAGCGCGACGCGGCGCACCTGCCGCGGGGTGAGGAACGAGACCCCGACCATCACCGCCAGCGCCGGCAGCAGGAAGAACCCGTGGCGGGTGACGAAGTGAAAGCTGTCGAGCCCGAGCCGCTCGGCCACCGCAGGGCTCGCCGCGAACGACATCATCAGCCCGATGCCCATCAGGCCGATGAAGGTCGCCAGGAAAAGGCGGTCGATGGTCCAGAACCAGTCGGCGACCGGCCCGCGTTCAACCCGGCTAACCATGCTGTTCTCCATTGCTTTGAACATCGATGAGCATGTGACTATCATCCAGAGCCGACACCAGGCTTACGAAGGCGTCGCCGCGGACCTCGAAATTGCGGAACTGGTCGAAGCTCGCGCAGGCCGGCGACAACAGCACGACCGGCATGTCTGAGTGATCTTCCGCCGCGTCCCTGGCCGCGGCCCGGACCGCGTTCTCAAGCGTGCCGGAGATCTCGAAGGGCGCGTGCGCGCCAAGGCTTGCAGCAAAGCCCGCCGCAGCCTCGCCGATCAGATAGGCCTTGGCGATGCGCCCAAACAGCGGCTCGAGCGAGGCGATGCCCCCCTCCTTCGGCAGTCCGCCGGCAATCCAGTAGATCCGCTCGTAGCTCTTGAGCGCGGGCGCGGCGGCCTCGGCATTGGTGGCCTTGGAATCATTGACGAAGATCGCCCGACCCCGGCGCGCCACCGGCTGCATCCGGTGCTTGAGGCCCGGAAAGCTCGCGAGGCCGGCGCGGATCTCGTCATCGCTCAGTCCGGCGGAACGGCAGGCGGCGATCGCCGCGGCGGCATTCTGCGCATTGTGCGTCCCGCGCAAGGTCGTGATGGCGCCCAGATCCGCCAGATCGCGGACGACACCGTCCATTGCTTCCCGGATTATCGCGCCGTCCGCGAACACGCCGTGGACCAGCGCATGATCCTTGGAGATGCGCGTGACGGACCGGCCTTGGGCTTCAAGGCGGCCGGCAATGCCGCGGCACCAGTCGTCGTCATCGCCGATGATGGCCACGTCGCTGCTCTGAACCAGCCGCGCCTTGACCTCGGCATAGTGCTGGATCGAGCCGTGCCGGTCGAGATGATCGGGCGTGATGTTGAGCAGCAGCCCGGCGCTCGGATCGAGCGAGGGCGCGAGATCGATCTGGTAGGACGAGCACTCGATGACATGCACCCTGCCGGGCGCCGGCGGCGCGAGCGTCAGCGCCGCGGTGCCGATATTGCCGCCGAGCTGGGCATCGCGGCCCGAATGGGCGATCACATGGGCGATCAGCGCGGTGGTGGTCGATTTGCCGTTGGTGCCGGTGATGGCGATGAAAGGGCTGCCCGGCGCAAGTGCCCGCCGCTCGCGGGCGAAGATCTCGATGTCGCCGATGATCTCGACGCCATGGCTGCCCGCGAGTTCCGCCGCCCAGTGCGGCTTGGGATGGGTGAGCGGCACCCCGGGCGACAGCACCAGCGCATGCACCTCGGCCCAGTCGATGCCGCGCAGGTCGCCGACGTTCAGGCCCGCCGCGCGCGCTGCCTCCACCTGGGCCGGATTGTCGTCCCAGGAGACGACGTCGGCGCCGCCCGCATCCAGCGATTTCGCGGTGGCGAGGCCGGAGCCCCCCAGTCCGAAAAGCGCCACCCGCCGCCCGCGAAAAGTCGATGCCGGGATCATCGCCTACCTCAGCTTCAGGGTCGCGAGGCCGAGCATGGCGAGCCCGACCGAGATGATCCAGAACCGCACCACGATCTGGCTTTCGGTCCAGCCCAGTTTTTCGAAATGGTGATGGATCGGCGCCATCAGGAACACCCGCTTGCCGGTCATCTTGAACCAGGCCACCTGGATGATCACCGACAGCGCCTCCATGACGAACAGGCCGCCGATGATCGCCATGACGATCTCGTGCTTGGTGGCGACCGCCACCGTGCCGATCAGTCCGCCGAGCGACAGCGATCCGGTGTCGCCCATGAAGCTCGCCGCCGGCGGCGCGTTGAACCACAGGAACCCGAGCCCCGCGCCGATCACCGCGCCCAGGATCACCGCCAGCTCTCCGGTGCCCGGCACGAAATGGATCTGCAGGTAATTGGCGAACACCGCGTTGCCGGCCAGATAGGCGATGGCGCCGAACGAGGCCGCCGCGATCATCACCGGTACGATGGCCAGACCATCGAGCCCGTCGGTGAGATTGACCGCGTTGCCCGCCGCCACGATGACGAAGGCGCCGAAGACGATGAAGAACAGCCCCAGGTCCAGGAGCAGGTCCTTGAAGAACGGAAACGCCAGCGAGGAGCCGAAGGTCACGCCATTGACCGTGGACGCCGCCATCGATGCCTGCATGATGAAGAACACGGCCACGCCCGCGATCAGGAATTCGATCCCCAGCCGGGCCTTGCCGGAAAACCCCTTGTGGCTCTGCTTGGTGACCTTGAGATAGTCGTCGTAAAAACCGATCGCGCCGAAGCCGAGCGTGACCAGCAGCGTGGTCACCACATAGACGCTCGACAGGTCCGCCCACAGGAGCGACGAGCCGACGATGCCCGCGAGAATCATCAGCCCTCCCATGGTCGGCGTGCCGGCCTTGAGGAAATGGGTTTGCGGCCCATCCGCCCGGATCGGCTGCCCGCGGCCCTGCCGCAGTTTCAGCGAGGCGATGATTCGCGGTCCGAACAGAAACACGATCAGCGCCGAGGTAAACATAGCTGCCCCGGTCCGGAAGGTGATGTATCTGAAAAGATTGAAAAACTGGATATCGTCCGCCAGATCCACCAACCAGATGAGCATAAGTTTCGGTCTCCTAGCGCCGTTAGTCTTGAGTGCTGCTGTCAGGCAGCGCCGGATACTTGTCAAGCAACGCCTTGACGATGCGCCCGAAGCCGATGCCCAGCGATGATTTGACCATCACAGCGTCACCGTCCCTGAGACCTGTCTTGAGATAGGCCGCCAGCCCGTCCGCATCCTCGCGGTAGACCGTCTCGATCTCGGTTCCGAGTTCGTCCTTGAGCGCCCTCATTTCGGGCCCGGCCAGGCAGACCAGATCCGCCCTCGCCTCGCGCAGCGGACCGGCCAGGTCGCGGTGCACGCGCTCGGCGAACCGTCCCATCTCCAGCATGTCGCCGAGAACGGCGACGCGGCGGCCTCGCAGGCGCACCGGCGTGTCGCGCAGCAGGTCGAGCGCCGCGCGCATCGAGGCGGGATTGGCATTGTAGCTTTCATCGATCAGGACGAAGCTGCCGCCGTCGATTGCGAGGGCATGACGCGCGCCGCGGCCCTTCTCGGCCGAAATCGCGGCCAGCGCATGGATCGCCCTGGCGAGGTCCGCGCCGACCAGGTGCACCGCGCCGATCACCGCCAGCGCGTTCTGCACCAGGTGGCGGCCGGGCGCGCCGATCTTGACGACGACATCCTCGCCGCCGATGCGGGCCGTGATGGTCGAGCAATCGGCAAGCAGCTTGCAATTGAGCAGACGGTAGTCGGCCTTGGCGTTTTCGCCGAAGGAATGGACATGCTTGAGGCCCAGTTCGCCGGCGCGTTTTTTCAGCCAGCCATATTTCTCGTTGTCGCGGTTGAGAAGAACGTGGCCATCCTTGCCAAGCCCCTCCATGATCTCGGCCTTGGCCGCGGCAATCTCGCCCAGGTTCTTGAAATTGCCCATGTGCGCCGCCGCGATCGTGGTGATGATCGCCACATGCGGCCGCACCATCTTGACCAGCGGCCGGATCTCGCCCGTGTGGTTCATGCCGATCTCGAACACGCCGAAGGCAGCCGTGACGGGCATCCGCGCCAGCGTCAGCGGGACGCCCCAGTGATTGTTGAACGAGGCCGCGGAGGCGTGCACCTCGCCGCTCGGCTCCAGCGCGCGGCGCAGCATCTCCTTGCTCGAGGTCTTACCCACCGAGCCGGTGACGGCGATGATCTTGGCTTCCGACCTGGCGCGCGCGGCGCGGCCCAGGCCCTCGAGCGCTGCCAGCACGTCGTTGACGACGATCATCGGCGCAGTGACGCGGCCGAGCGCCGGCAGCTTGGATTCGGCCACCACCAGCAGGCTGGCACCGTTGGCCACGGCGACGCTGGCAAAATCATGGCCGTCGAACTTGTCGCCCTTGATGGCGAAGAACACCTCGCCCGCGCCCACCGTGCGGCTGTCGATGGAGATTCCGCTGACGCCCACGGGCATGGTCCCGAGCGGACGCCCGTCCATGGCTTCGATCATGTCCTTCGAGGTCCACAGCAGGCTCATGCCTTGAGGTCCTCCAGGCATTTGCGGATTTCCGCGTGATCGGAGAACGGCAGCACGACGCTGCCCACGGTCTGGCCTTCCTCGTGCCCCTTGCCCGCGACAATCAGCGTGTCGCCGGCCCTGAGCATGCCGACAGCCTGCCGGATCGCCTCGGCGCGATCGCCGATCTCGGTGGCGCCGGGCGCCGCGGTCATGATCTCGGCGCGAATGGATGCAGGCTCTTCCGAGCGCGGGTTGTCGTCGGTGACGATCACCACGTCGGCGAGTTCCGAAGCGATTGCGCCCATGATCGGTCGCTTGCCGCGGTCCCGGTCGCCGCCGCAGCCGAACACCACGACGACGCGCCCGGTGGTGAACGGCCGCACCGCTTCGAGCACGTTCTGCAGCGCTTCCGGCTTGTGCGCATAGTCGACATAGGCGGGCGCGCCCTCGGGCGTCGAGCCGATCAGCTCGAGCCGTCCCGAAGCGCCGCTAAGGTGCTCGAGAGCCTCCATCGCCTGGTCGGCGGAGGTGCCGGTGGCGATCGCCATGCCGGCCGCGACCAGCGCGTTGGAGATCTGGAAGTCGCCCGCCAGCGGCAGGTGTACCTCGAAGATCCGCCCGTCGAGATGGACCTCGGCGATCTGCTTGTGACGCAGGTGCTCGACCCGCTTGAGGCTCAGGAACCCGCCCTTGCGGCCGACAGTGAGAACCCGGGCGCCGGCCCGTTCGGCGGTCTCCACGGCGCGTCCGGACCAGGCGTCGTCGGCAAAGATCACCGCCGGCGCGCCCCTGGGCAGCAGCGTGTCAAACAGCCGCATCTTGGCCGCCATGTAGGCGTCCATGTCCGGATGGTAATCGAGATGATCGCGGCCCAGATTGGTGAAGCCCGCGACGCTCAGCGCCACGCCATCGAGCCGGCGCTGGTCAAGCCCGTGGCTCGAGGCCTCCATCGCCGCATGGGTGACGCCGCCCGAGGCGAGATCGGCAAGCAGCCGGTGCAGGGCCACCGGATCGGGTGTCGTCAGCGTGCCGTAGTCGACACGGCCGGGCGCAATGACGCCGGTGGTGCCGATCATGGCGGCCTGTTCGCCGGCCTGGGCCCAGATCTGGCGCAGGAACGAGGCAACCGAGGTCTTGCCGGCGGTGCCGGTCACCGCCCCGATCACCCGCGGCTGCGGCCCATAGAAGGCGGCCGCCATGCGCGCCAGCGCAAGCCGCGGATCGGCGGCGCGCAGCACCGGCAGCCTCACGCCGTCAAGCGCGGCGTCGGCTGCGGCAATGATGGCCGCAGCACCTTTGGATGCGGCGTCCGCGGCAAACCGTCCGCCATCGGTCTTGGCGCCCGCCAGCGCAAAGAACAGGTTCCCCGGCTCCACCGTGCGGCTGTCTGCCGTGAGCCCGGTCACGGCCAGGTCAGGACCGGTCCCGTCGGGTGCGGCAAGGGTATGGGGCGGCAGGGCTGCGATCAGCGCGGACAGTTTCATGGAATTCTCGGGTCTTTCGTTGGCCGGCGGGTGCGATGCGGACTGGTGCTGGCGATCCCCTGCCCGCCACTTGTGTTTTGAGTGTGACTGGTTTCAGTAGGTCAGCGACAATTCCTGTGAACCGTTGCCGAATTTGGGCGCGACCCCCAGAAAACCCGCCGACCGGCGAACGATGGCGCTGACCATGGGCGCCGCGTTGAGACCGGCGGTGGCGGTGGCTTTTCCCTCCTCGGGCTTTGGTTCGTCAATCACCACCAGCACGACATATTGCGGATTGTCGATCGGAAAGGCCGACAGGAATGCGTTGAACCGGACCGACGAGTTGTAGCGTCCGTTGACCACCTTTTCTGCGGTGCCGGTCTTGCCCCCGACGCGGAATCCCTCCACCTCGGCGCGGCGGCCCGACCCGTTGGCGACATTCATCTGCATCAGGTCGCGCATTTCCTTGCTGGTCGAGGGCTGGATCACCTGGACGGCGACCTCGTTCGCCTGCTCGACGGTGCGCGGCATGAAGGTCGGCTCGATCAGCTTGCCGCCATTCATCAGCGCCGCGGCGGCGACCGCGGTCTGCAGCGGCGTCGTCGCCACGCCGTGGCCGAAGGAAATGGTGACCGAATTGATCTTCTTCCAGACGGCGGGCTGGCTGGGCATGGCCACCTCCGGGAGTTCGGTCTTCATCCGGGTGAGCAGCCCCATCCGGGTCAGGAACTCCTTGTGACCGTCGATGCCGACGATATCGGCCATGCGCGCGGTGCCGATATTGGACGAGTAGATGAAGATTTCCGGCACGGTCAGGATCCGGTTCTTGCCGTGAAAATCCCGGATGTTGAAGCCGCCGATGCGGATCGACCCGCGTGCGTCGAACGAATCCGATAGTTTGACCAGGCCCGAATCGAGCGCCATCGCCGTGGTGAAGACCTTGAAGGTGGAGCCCATTTCGTAGGTGCCGGCCGACATCCGGTTGAGCCGGTCCTTCTGCAGAGCCTCGACCGGATTGTTGGGATCGTAGTCGGGCAGCGAGGACATGCCGACGACTTCGCCGGTGTGGACGTTGAGCACCACGCCGGCCGCCGCGATCGCCTTGTAGCGGTCCATGGCGGCGGCAAGCTCGTCGCGCAGCACGTGCTGGACCCTGAGATCCAGCGACAGCCGCACCGGCGTCATGCTTTCGTTGATGGTCATGCCGGCGGCGGCGAGGTCGCCGAGCCCCTGCCCGTCGACAAATTTCTCCATTCCGGCGATGCCGCGGTTGTCGATATTGACGTGACCAACCACATGCGAGGCGGTCGGGCCACCCGGGTAGAACCGGCGCGTCTCCGGCCTGAACCCGATGCCGGGGATGCCGAGCGCCAGGATCTGGCTCTGCTGCTTGGGGGTCAACTGGCGCCGGAGCCACTGGAACTTGGATTTCGACGACAATTTGCGGTGGATGCCGCGCATGTCGAGATCCGGAAGGACGGTGGCGAGCAGTTCGATCGCCTCGTCGGCATCGATGATCTTGTGGGGCTCGGCAAACAGCGACACCGTGCGGATGTCGGTCGCCAGCACCTCGCCGTTGCGGTCCAGCAGGTCGGGGCGCGAGATCAGGAGCTGATCGGGACGCTGGATCGACGACACCGATTCGGGCGAACGCAGACCATAATCGACCAGGCGCGCGCCGATCGCCGCATAGAACAGGCCGAAACAGGCGATGGCGATGATCACGCGGTTCTTGGCCTGGGCGCCTTGCGCCTTGCGCACGCCCTCGAAGGCAAGCGCAGTGCGGCCGGTTTCGCTGACGGTGGTCATCGCCGGCCTCGAGCCCGGCAGCAGGTTTCTCAGGCCCTTCATTGCTCCACCGATCCCGTTGTCAGGGCCTCGTCCGGGCCGGTTTCAGCCACCAGCGGCGCAAAATCGTTGGCCCGGCCGGGGAGTTCGTGAGGTTGGGCCATCTGCGCGGGCTCGATCGGCTTGAGGCCGAGATCCGCCTCGAAGGCCGTGGACAGTCGTTGCAGCCGCGAGGGCTGGTTGAGAAGGCTCCAGTCCGCTTCCAGGAGGTCGATGGTCTCGGTCTGCAGCGTGATCGCGGCCTGCAGCTCGCGCACCTGGGCGAGCTTGCCTTCCGCGTCATGCTTGATCTGATAGGTGACGGTGGCGGCCGCGATCATCGCGACGACCAGCACCAGATCGAGAGTGCGCATCATGTCTTAGCCTCCTAGCGCCGCAAGCGCGGCGAGATTGGGGACGGGAAGGATGTCGCCGGAGGCCTTGCCGGCGGGCGCTGTCGTCCGCAGGCCGGCCCTGAGCTTGGCCGAGCGCGCCCGCGGATTGGCGTCGCATTCAGCCTCGCCCGCCGTCACGGGCTGCTTGCCGATCAGGGTGAAGGTGGACTGGCGCTCGGCCACCATCGGCAGATGCCGCGAGCCCGAGGCCTTGCCGGCCCGGTCCTGGAAGAAGCGCTTGACGATCCGGTCCTCGAGCGAATGGAAGCTCACCACCACCAGCCGGCCGCCGGGCTTGAGCGCGCGCTCGGCGGCAAACAGCGTCTGCGCCAGCTCGCCCAACTCGTCGTTGACATAGGTCCTCAAGGCCTGGAACACCCGCGTGGCCGGATGGATCTTGTCCTGCGGCCGCCGGGGCGAGACCTTCTCGATCAGCCCGGCCAGTTGCCGCGTGGTTGCAAACGGCGCCTTCTGCCGCTCGACCTCGATGGCGCGAGCGATCCGGCCGGCATGGCGTTCCTCGCCCAGGATGCCGAAGATCCGGGTGAGGTCATTGGGCTTGGCGCGGTTGACCACGTCGGCGGCGCTGACACCCGATTGCGCCATGCGCATGTCGAGCGGCCCGTCGCGCATGAAGGAGAAGCCGCGGGCCGCTTCATCGATCTGCATCGAGGAGACGCCGATGTCGAGCACCACGCCGTCGAGGCTGTTGTCCTCGACATGGTCGAGCAGTTGGGAAAACTTTGCATGAACGAGCGTGAGCCTGCCGCCCGAGGCGTCGACCAGTGCTGCGCCAGCAGTGATCGCGTCGGGATCGCGGTCAAAGGCGATGACCTCGGCGCCGGCCGCCAGAATGGCTGACGCATAGCCGCCTGCGCCGAACGTGCCGTCGACGATGGTCTCGCCGGGAGCGGGCGCAAGCGCGTTCAGGACCTCGGCTAAGAGAACCGGAATGTGGCGGACAGGTCCGCCTTGGGCGTCAGTCTCGCCGTCGCCCATGTCCGCCGCCATTCCGTCTCTCCATCCGTTGCGAACGGTCAGGAACTGGCCGTTCGTTCTTTCCGGGCCCGCGACTGCATGTCCTCGAATGCCGCCGGTTCCCAGAGCTGAAAATGATCCCCCCGCCCCGCGAACGTCACCTTGTCGGTGATGCCCGTAAAATCGCGGATGAAATCCGTCACCAGAAGCCGACCCTCGGCGTCGAGCTTCATGAACACCCCGCCGCCATGAATGAGCAGCGACATCTTGTTGGCCTCGGCCGAGAACGGATCCTGCGACCCGATCATCCGCTCGAACCGGTCGAGCACCTCCGGCCCGGCCATCGAGACCGCCGGAAACACGAAATCCTGCCAGGCATAGAGCTCGTCCACCGCCGCGCGCGCCAGGACGGCGCGAAACATCGAGGGCACGGAGACCCGTCCCTTCGCGTCGATCCTGTTTGTCGCGTTCGACAGGAACCGGTTCATGACTCGTAACCGCCGTTTCCGCCTGCTGGCCCCACGCCATCGATCCTCCGCTGTGCCGCCGCTTGTCCGCGCACAGGATGACCAAAGCGGCAGATACCGCCCTGGCGGTTCCGGTCCGGAACCGCGGTCCAAATGGGGATGAAACGGCGGATGCCCGCCTGCTGATCTTGGACATTTGGGATATCATGGGCCAATATGGGCGTCAATGGGAAGATCCCCCATCGCGCCCCCGAGTTCATCCCTGTTAATATCCCGTCAAGATTAACGAAGAGTTAGGAATGCCGAACGGAGCGTGGAGGGGGACCTCCGTCCATCCCCAAGGATTGTGTAAACTATTGCTATTTGTTTACATATCGATCAGGATTGTGGCAGCACAGGAGACGCGAACATGAACTTTTCCCTTGGCAAGGCGTGGGAGCGCTATGTTGCCGAACAAGTCGATTCCGGCATGTTCAATAACGCGAGCGAGGTCGTCCGCGATGCGCTGCGCAGGCAGCAGGAGCAACTGCTCAAGCTCGAGGCGCTCCGGCGCGACATCGCGCAAGGCGTGGCTTCCATCAAGGCCGGCGACGTCAGTCATGCCGGGCCCGAACAGATCATCAGGCAGGCAAAGGCGCGAAAGCAGAGCCAGTGAGCAGCTACTTTCTTTCGAGCGAAGCTGCTGAGGATTTAACGAACATCTTTGACTACGGACTCGAAAATTGGGCGAGAGACAGGCCTCCGCCTATCTCCACGAGCTTTTCGAGGTCTTTGGGCATATTGGTCGGCATCCGCACATCGGGCGGCTACGGCCGGATTTGGATGAAGGCTTACGGAGTGCTCCGCACGGCAGTCATGTCATTTTCTTCTTGCCGTGGCAGGGCGAGACGGCAATCGTGCAAGTTCTGCATGGATCCAGGGATCATGAGGATTTGTTTGTAGACTCCGGAAAGCCATGATATTCGAGTGGCACGGTCGGCAGTCACCGAGGCGTCGCTGTCCCCTTGAGGGAAGCTAAACCTGCCATTCAGATCGGAACCTTCTGGCCATTTCCGTCCAGTGTCCGCATCGTCAAGTCAGCGACCAGCGATGGTCCCGCGGACACGTGATGGATGTGTCATGTCAAAACTTACAATTCCGCTTGTGGTGGAGGATATCTCCCCGTTCGCCCGCGCGCTGGCGCGGCAGATGACCGACAGCACCGAGCCGCCGTCCCATCTGACCCTGATGAACATGGTCGCCCGCGCCGCCGGTTTCAGGAATTTCCAGCATCTGCGCGCAGCCCGGTTGGCGGGCGAGCGGCTGGCGACCCTGCCCGCGCCGCAAGCCATCGACCATCTCCTCGTCGAGCGCACGCTCCACCAATACGACGCCCAGGGCCGGCTCCGGCAGTGGCCCTCGCGCCGCAAGATCCAGGACCTGTGCCTCTGGCCGCTCTGGGCGGCACTGCCGGCCCGGACGTTGATGCGTGAGCGTGAGGTGAACCGGCGCCTGCGCGAGGTGCATCTGTTCGATGATCCGGCGATCCTTCGCCGCACCCTGGTCAGCCTGGGCATGGTCTCGCGCAAACCCGACGGATCGGACTATTGCCGCAGGGAACAGTCCCCGCCGCCCGAAGCCAGGGCCCTGATCTCGCTGCTCGAAGCCAGGCGGCGCGACCAGAGCCGCACGCCGCAGCCCGCGCCGACCGCGTGAAACCTAAGAAAGCCGGACCCGGCCGCGCCGCGCCCGGGTCCGGCGCCTCACGGCTGTTTTGGGAGCCCAGCCATTACGGGCAGACGCCGCGGGCATCGACATATCGGCTCGACACCCAGCCCGTCGGCGTCGGCTGTCCCCACAGCGGATTGGTGCAGCGGCCCGACATGCAGGTGATGGCGTACCAGTTGCCGCGCCGGTCATAGACCGAGACCTCGTCGCCCCGATAAACCTCGCCGGTCTGCTGGTAGCTGCTGCCCGGACCGGTGCGCACGGCCAGGAACCCGCTGCCGCGGGCGTGATTGTACTGGGTGATCGGCTTGACGCCCACGACGTAGCCGGTGCAGTCGCCCGCCACAGCCGGGCTGCCGCCGAATGCGGCCATTCCCATGAGCGAGACGGCCAGCACAAGGAATTTCATCGGCAAAATCATGATCCTGTCCTCCGGTGGATTGTCCGGGATCAAGTCTGCACAGGCCGCCCGCATGGCTGCATTGACAGGGATCAACGGAAGCGGGGGGGAGGTGAACGCCGCCCGGCCCGGAGGGTCTCAGCTCTCGCCGAGCATCATCAGCGTCGTCCGCTTCAAGGTGGCGAGAAGCGACCCGAGATGGCCGAGATCATGGGCGGTGAACTTGAAGCTCGCCGACCCCTGGTAGAAGAATTCCGCCAGTTGCTCGGGCGTCGTGCCATGGGCTGCAAGCGCTTCGCGGCGGACCTCGAACAGTCCGGCGAGCAGATCGATCTTGCCCTGCTCCGCCCGTTGCTGCGGCGCGGAGCTGCCGACAGTGGACCCGGCCATCAGATCGATCGAGTCGGGCATCTGCTTGATCTGCTCGAAAAACCGGACGATGGCGAAATCGAGGAAAATGTCGAGCTTCTCGCTGATCGACCCCGCCTCGAGCCATGCCTGGCTCACTTGCCCGACCACCCTGTCGGTGATCAGCCGCATGACGGCATCGATGATGTCAGCCTTGTTGGCATATCGAGCATAGAGCGTCTGCCGGGACAGTCCGGCCTCGGCGGCGATGTCGCCCATCGTCGCCTTGCGCACGCCGTAGCGCGAGAAAACGGCAATGGCGGCATCGAGGATGATGTGCTCTCTGTCAATCATGACGAACAACTTGACATTTTTTGTCATTTTGTCAATTGTTGATCCTTGTCCGGTTTGCCTTAGATGACACGGCCATACCACATACCGGATCCATCTGGTCGACGCAGTGTCGATCATCGGCAGGAGGCAAGGCCATGAGACTTACCGTCAACGGAACATCCCGCGAGGTCGATGTCGAACCCGACATGCCGCTGCTGTGGGTGCTCAGGGACGAGCTTGGCATCACCGGCGTCAAATATGGCTGCGGCATTGCCCAGTGCGGGGCCTGCACGGTGCATGTCGACGGCATCCCGGTGCGCTCCTGCCAGCTTGCGGTGGGCGATCTCGAGGGCGCGGTGACCACCATCGAGGGCCTGGGCACGCCTGGCTCCCTGCATGCGGTGCAGGCCGCCTGGATCGAGCATCAGGTCGCCCAGTGCGGCTATTGCCAGTCCGGCCAGATCATGTCGGCCGCCGCGCTTCTGGCCGAAAACAGCAATCCCAGCGACGCCGACATCGACGATGCCATGAGCGGAAACCTCTGCCGCTGCGGCACCTATCCCCGCATTCGCGAGGCCATCAAGGCCGCCGCGCTGACACTCCGGAGCGCATGAGATGGGCCGCCTGAAGACAATCACACGCCGCAGCTTCCTGATCGGCTCGGTCGCTATCGCCGGCGGCGTGGCCTTCGGCGCCTATGTGGTGGCGACGCCGCATGCCAATCCGCTGCTCGAGGCAGCCGGCGACGGCGAGGCCGCGATCACGCCCTATGTGCTGATCAATGCGAGCGGAATCACGCTGATCACGCCCCGCGCCGACAAAGGCCAGGGCGCCTATTCGGTGCAGGCGGCGCTGATTGCCGAGGAGCTTGATGTCGAGCTCGACCAGATCAACATCGATCCCGGCCCGCCCTCGCCCGCCTACTGGAACACCGCGCTTGCCGACGAGGCCGCCGCCTTCATCGTGCCGAGCGGCGGGGTGGCGGAGCGGACCGCCCACGGCGTTCTCTCGGCCGTGATGAAGACCATCGGCATGCAGATCACCGGCGGATCGACGACCGTCCCCGACGGCTTCATCAAGCTGCGCCAGGCCGGCGCCGCGGCCCGCGAGACCTTGAAGATGGCCGCCGCGCGGGAAACCGGCATTGCCATGGCAGAACTCAGGACAGAAGCCGGCCGGGTGATCCTGCCCGACGGCTCCTCGCTCAGCTACATGGAGCTCGCCCCGGCTGCCGCACGCATCACCCCGCCGCAGGATATTGCGCTGAGGGGCCCGTCCGAGTGGCGGCTGATCGGCAAGCCGATGCGGCGCATCGATATCGTCGCCAAATCCACCGGCACCCAGTCCTATGGCATCGACCACGCGGTCGACGGCATGGTGCATGCGGCGATCGTCCTCAATCCGGCCCAGGGCGGCCCGATGAACGGCTTTGACGCGAGCGAAGCGCTGGCCATGCGCGGCGTCAAGGATGTGCTGCAGATCACCGGCGGCGTCGCCGTCATCGCCGACAACACCTGGCGCGCGTTCCAGGCCGGCCAGGCGGTCAGGTTCGACTGGGGTCCGGCGCCGTTTCCGGCAACCATGGACCAACACTGGGACACGCTGTCGGGCAGCTTCACGGGGGAATTCGAGGACAGCCGCCAGCGCGACGACGGCGATGTCGACATCTCGTTTGCCGAAGCCCCGGGCCTTGTCAGCGCCGAGTACCGCGCGCCCTATCTGGCGCATGCGCCGCTCGAGCCGCTCAGCGCCATCGTCCGCATCGACACTGACGCCGCCGAGGTCTGGACCGGCACGCAGGTTCCGCGCTTCGTCCAGACCAATGTCGGCAAGATCGCCGGCATCGATCCGGACCAGGTTACCGTGCATGCGCTCTACATGGGCGGCAGCTTCGGCCACCGGCTCGAGGACGAGGTGGTCAAGCAGGCAGCCGAGATCGCGGTGAAGCTGAAGGGCACGCCGGTCAAGCTCACCTATTCGCGCGAACAGGACATGACCCACGACTTCCCCCGCCAGATCGCCATGGCGCGGATGCGCGGCGTGGTCCGCAACGGCCAGGTCGAGAGCTATGAGCTTGGCATCGCCATGCCCTCGGTTGTCATGTCGCAGATGGGCCGGCAGGGCATGTCGGTTCCAGGTGCCGACAGCCAGATTGTCGCCGGCGCCTGGGACCAGCCCTTCGCCATCCCCCATCACCGGGTCACCGGCTACCGGGCGCTGCAGCTGGCGCCGATCAGCTCATGGCGCTCGGTCGGTGCGTCAACCAACGGCTTCTTCTACAATGCGGGCCTGGATGAACTGATCTATGAAGCCGGAGCCGATCCGCTCGCCGAGCGGATAAGGCTGTGCAACGACGACAATGCGCGCAAGGTGCTGGAAGCCGTGGGCGAAATGTCGGGCTGGGACGGCGCGCTGGGCGACGGTCGCGGTCGCGGCCGCGGCGTGGCGCTGACCCAGTCCTTCGGTGTGCACTGCGCCGAGGTGGTGGAGGTGACCTCCACCGAGGCCGGGATCCGGATCGACAAGGTCTGGGTCGCCGCCGAAGTGGGCACCGTCATCGACCCGGTCAATTTCGACAACCTGGTCAAGGGCGGCGTCATCTTCGGCCTGGGCCACGCCATGAACTGCGAGATCACCTACACCGACGGCATCGCCGACCAGAGCAATTTCGATGCGTTTGAGGGCATGCGCATGCATCAATGCCCGGCGATCGAGGTGCGCGGACTGGAAAACGGCGCCCGTGTGCTGGGCATCGGCGAACCCCCGGTCCCGCCCGCGGCGCCTGCACTCGCCGGCGCGATCTTCGCCGCCACCGGCATCAGGCTGCGCGAGATGCCATTCAGCAAGTTCGTCGATTTCGCCTGAACGCCAGGCCTGGAAACCATGGATCAGGCTCGGGTGGCAGGATGGGAGGTCACCGTCCCGTCGCCGAGCACGACAAGCTTCATCGGGATGTCCCAGGGCATCGGGAAGATCGTCTTCATCCGGGCGAAGCTCTGCCCGACGCCGATGGTGAGGAGGGTGTCGGGGAGCAGCGCCAGCGTCCGATCATAATAGCCGCCGCCATTGCCGAGCCGGTAGCCCGCGTCGTCGACGCCAAGAAGCGGCACGATCACCACATCGGGCTCAAGCGCCTCGCCGTCGGCCGGCACCGGGATGTTCCAGAAGCCCCTGGCCATGGCGCAGTCGGGCGTCCAGCGGTGAAACGCGACCGGCCGGTTCTTCTCCACCACCACCGGCAGGCAGATCCGCACGCCGCGCGCGGCTGCCTCCGCCATCCAGGGCCGCAGATTGATCTCGCCGCGGATCGGCCAGTAGGCGGCGATCGTCCGTCCGGCACCGTCGCCCAGGATTTCGGTGAGCCGCGACGAGATCCGCGCCGCCATCGCCTTGCGGTCGGGCGCCGGCGCGGCCTGTCGCGCGGCATAGAGCCGGACACGCTCGGCCTTGCGGAACACCGAGACATCCTTCCAGGTCTGGGGATCGATGACATGGCCGCCCACCAGCCTGTGGGCAAAACAGGCCTCGGATCCGGCGGGCTCATCGTCATCTTCCATCATGGCGGAAGCCTAACACGACACGGCACTGTATCGTCCAGCCCGAGCGCGACAGGATCTGTCTGCAATCAGCATGTCATGTCGCAATTCCGGTAGCCCTCGCATCGGTGGTCCCTTAAGAACGAGACAGATGCGCACGGATCTGGAGGGGGTTGAATGACGGTCTGGCCCGAACTGTTTACGGTTGAAGGCAACCATGTGCTGGTGACGCCGCTGTCGATGGATCACCGGGAAGACCTGGTGGACGCCGCCGCCGATGGCGAGTTGCACCGGCTCTGGTACACGATGATTCCCAGGCCCGAGAATGTTGGAGCGGAAATCGAAAGGCGCCTCGGACTTCGCAAGGTCGGCTCCATGCTGCCCTTCGCCGTCATCGACAAGGCGAGCGGCAAGGCCATCGGCATGACCACCTACATGAACATCGACGCGGCCAACCGCAGGGTCGAGATCGGCTCGACCTGGTACCGCCAGTCGGTCCAGAAGACGCCGCTCAACACCGAGTGCAAGCTGCTCCTGCTGCAGCACGCCTTCGAGCGGCTCGACTGCATCTGCGTGGAGTTCAGGACGCATTTCATGAACGTCCAGAGCCGGCGCGCCATCGAACGGCTGGGCGCGAAGCTCGATGGCGTGCTTCGCTCCAACGCGGTGATGGCCAACGGCACCATCCGCGACACCGCAGTCTACTCGATCATCGCGTCGGAATGGCCTGCCGTTAAAGCCAATCTCGCATGGCAACTGGAAAAGCCGAGATCTTAGCCGCACCGCCCGCCGGTCAGCGATGGCCATGGCGCGGTTCATGCGGACCGCATTGTCCATGGAAGGCGCGCCCAAGGAAAAGGCGGGAGAGATGGTCCTGAACCACCCCTCCCGCCCGACGTCGTTGGCCCGCTATTCCTGGTTGACCGACGAGACCGCGAGGTTGGTGAGCTTGCTGTTGGCGGCCTTTTCCTGGTCGAGAATGCCCGACAGCAGGTCGTGCGCCTCGTCATGGCCGAGCACCTTGGCCCATTCGCGCAACGTGCCGTAGCGGGCGATCTCGTAATGCTCGACGGCCTGGGCGGCGGCGATCAGGGCCGCATTGCGGGCCACGCCGCTCGCTTCCTCGATGATGCCGTCGGTCTCCTTGATCAGGCCCTCGATGGCGTCGCATTTTTCGCCCGAGGCCGTCTTCCCGATCGATTTGAACACCTTCTCGAGCGTCTTGACCTGTCCCTTGGTCTCTTCCAGATGCTCGGCGATCGTGTCCTTGAGCTTCTTGCCGGTGACGGCGTCGTGGACCTTCGGAAGCGCCTTGATCAGGGCTTTCTCGGCGTAATAGATGTCTTTCAGCGTGTGTTCAAAGGCTTCGGAGAGAGTTTTCATGGCGCGTTTCCTTTCACGGTGATTGGCAGCCTGGGGGGCTGTGAAAGCATGGGTGCCAAGGCCCGCGAACGCCCTCGTTCCTGGGTGTCTGGGGGTGCCTGGGCCTGCCTCATGCCGTCTGGCGCTCAACGCGAGAGGGGATCAATGGTTCCGACCGGGAGACGCGTGTGCTGCACACTCCGGCCATTCGGACGCCCGGACCGGATCGTCCGGCGCGCCCCGAAGCAGCTTCCCCGAAAGCGCGGACCGAGCCCGGTTCCGGTTGAAAAGTGAAAGCGCCAGCCGGCCTGTAAGCCGGGTTCTGTATGGCCCCGGCCCTTGCGGGCCGGAACGTGGCAGCCATTCCTCTGGGATACGCGTTGCCGCGCACCTCAAGCAACCTACCCGGATGATCACCCCGGAAAAAGGGCTGGGCTTGCGCCCGGCGTCATCCCTATTCGGTCTTGCTCCCGGTGGGGTTTACCGTGCCGCTTCCGTTGCCGGTCGCGCGGTGGGCTCTTACCCCACCCTTTCACCCTTACCCCGCCGCCTCGTCTCCGACCAGACTTGCGGTCTCGCGTCGGCGATCAGGTGGCGGGGCGGTTTGCTTTCTGTGGCACTTTCCCTGGGGTCGCCCCCGCCGGACGTTATCCGGCACCGTTTATCCGTGGAGCCCGGACTTTCCTCGCCCTGCTGTCTTTCGACGGTGCAAGGCGCGGCTGCCCGGCCGACTGGCGCGCTCTCCTTAGACCACCGCACGAAAGATGACCAGTCAAGACTGAGCGGGCCGCGACCGGTTCACGTGGTCCGCGGGACAGCAAGGGCCCGGCGGCGGGCATGATGCGCTGCAACAGCTTTAATTACACCTTAATGTCTACAGTATACCCAACGGATATGTTGTGTGAGGCGACATTTTTCAACCAAGGGTGCAAAGAGTGCTCAAGAATTTTTTTACGGACGGAATAGATTCCCCCCAGGCCATACAGACCGCTCTCGAAGCCATCCGGATACACCTCAGCATGGATGTGGCCTATGTCTGCCGGCTCGAGGAAAACACGGCGGTGTTCGAGGCCGTTGACGCCGCCGATCCGGACGCGCCGATCAGGCCCGGCGCTTCGATGTCCCTCGATGACAACTACTGCGGCCATATCCTGCATGGCCGGCTGCCGCAGTTGATGCCCGACACGGCGGCCAGCGAGCTGGCAATGTCGATCCCCTTCACCCGGACCGCGCCGGTGGGCGCCCATATCGGCGTGCCGATCACCTCAGCCTCCGGCGAGATCCTGGGCATGTTCTGCTGCCTGAGCCCGCGCCCCCAGCCGACGCTCAATGAGCGCGACCTGGAGATCATGCATGTCTTCGCCGATCTGGTCGGCTCGCAGATCATCTCCGAGATCAAGAATGACCGGCAGCTTGCCCGCAATCGCGCCCTGATAGAAGCCGTCCTCGACGAGGAAGCGTTCCAACTCGTCTTTCAGCCGATCGTCGATCTTTCGTCCGGCCGGGCCATCGGATTTGAATCGCTGTGCCGGTTTTCTCCCGAACCCTATCGCTCGCCGGACAAATGGTTTGCCGACGCCCATGCCGTGGGGCTTGGCCAGCGGCTGGAGCTGGCGGTGATCAGATCGGCGCTCGGCGCGCTCGATCAGCTGCCGCCCGATGTCTATCTGTCGGTCAACGCCTCGCCGTCCACCATCATCCAGGGCGGCATCGAAGCCCTTGTCAATGAAACCATCGGCTCGCGTGTTGTCATCGAAGTCACGGAGCATGACGCCGTCTCGAATTATGAAACCTTGAGTTATGCCCTGGCGCCCTTGCGCCAGCTCGGCGTCCGGCTGGCGATCGATGACGCCGGCGCCGGCTACGCCAGCATGAGCCACATTCTCTCGCTCGCGCCCGACGCCATAAAGCTCGACATGAGCCTGACGCGGGATATCGACTCCGACGCGGCGCGGCGCGCGCTCACCACGGCACTCCTGTTCTTCTCCCGGGAAACCCGCTGCTTCATCATTGCCGAAGGCATCGAGACCGAGGCCGAACTCACCACATTGCGGCTGCTGGGCGTTCCCTTCGGTCAGGGATATCTGCTCGGCAAGCCCGCGGAGCTTTCGACCGCTCTCGCCATGACCGCTGATGACGGCCTGGTGCGGGCCTTCGGCGGCTGACGGCCCGGGCCGCCACGGGGCCGGAGCGCTGACCCTGCCCCTGCCCCGCCGTGGAGCTGACAGGCGCGCTCCGCAGCATCGGGAGCGCCGTGGCATGCTCCGGTCCTGCCTGAGGATGCGGCCGCACCCAGGCAGCGTTATTACCACGCAAGGCAGTCCAGTCCCTGCCGTGACTGAGCCTGGCGTCGCTGACGCCCCGCGAAATTGCTAATTTTTTGATCACCTGACGACAGCTTTTTCCGCTGCCGGATTCACGGATTGTTTCTTCATTTGCTGTACAACCCTAAGCATCTCACGTTTATGAGGCGGACCTCATCATGCTTTTTCATGCCCAGTCCTCACGGATAATCCGGGATTTTGACCGGCTCTGCAAAGACCGCGCCGGCAATTTCGGCATCATCATCGCACTGTTGATCCCGCTGCTGATCGTCGTGGCGGGCGGGGTCGTCGATATCGTCCATGCGATGGGTCAGAAGGGCAGGTTTCAGGATCAGCTGGACGCCGCCATGCTGGCGGCCGTGCATGAAACGGCAACCCAGAAGCAGCTCGAAACCGCCACCTCCTACATTCGCGAAATCGCCGATTCCGACCTCTCCCCGCCCGAACTTTTGGAAGCCGGCATGTCCCTGGTCGTGGTCAAGAACGCCGATGGCAGCCTGACCGGCACGCTGCGAATGCCGCATCCGACCGCGTTCCTGAAGATCGTCCACATGGACAATATCCCGATCAGCGTGTCGTCGACCGCGATCAAGACCGGCGGCGGCGGCGCCGGGGCCGGCTGCATCTATGCGCTGGGCAACAAGAGCCAGGCCGTGCTGATCAATTCCGGCGCCAAGGTTGACGCCAAGCAGTGCGAAGTCCATGTCCATTCGACCGCCTCGCCCGCCTTCATCATGAATGCCGGCTCGACCATCGACACGGCCAAGTTCTGCGTCAAGGGCACGAGCTACATCCAGAATGGCGGCACGCTGAGCAATCTGCAGGTCGGCTGCAGCGTCACCAACGATCCCTATGCCGGAAAGATCGCGGAGCCCGCAGTGCCCGCAGCCTGCACGACGCAGGGCGCGCTGAGCGGCACGACATTCTCGCTCAACCCCGGCGTTCACTGCGACTCCACATTCAACGGCAACCCGACGGTGACCTTCAAGCCGGGCCTGCACATCATCAAGGGCCGCATGATCCTGAATTCGGGATCGACCGTGATCGCCGATGGCGTCACCTTCTACTATCCCGATGTCAACAGCGAGATCCGCGCCAATGGCGCGCTGAAGTTCACGGCGTCGGCGCCGACGACGGGCGCCTATGCCGGGGTCCTGATGTTCGAGAAGACCTCGGACGCCGCCAACAACGCCAACAAGCAGCAATATGTCTTCAACGGCTCGCTGGGCGAGACCCTGACCGGCATCATCCATCTGCCCAACCGTGACGCCACCTACAATTCGACCACCAACCAGACCAGCAAGATCTCGCTCGTCGTCAACACGCTGATCATGAACTCGGCCAACTGGAAGATCTCGCCCTATGATGGGCCGGGTCCGGCCGGCAGCGGCGGCGCGGGCGTCGTCCGCCTGGTCAATTGACGGCGGACGGTGGGTCTGGTTCGCACCTGAACGGCAGACTGCCCAGGCTGGCGAACCAGGCCTATGATCCGCCAGCCTATTTCATCATCGCCGTCACCTTGCCGCAGTAGCGCTTGGAAGTCGGATTCATCCGCTTGGCGGCATGGCCGGCATTGTATTTCAGGATCGTGCCGCAGGTCGTCCCGCCGCCGAGCTTGTGGGCCATGGCGAGATATTTCATGCCGTATTTGATGTTGGTCTCGGGATCATAGAGCCCCTTGGTGGAGCCGGAATAGCCCATCATCCGCGCCGTTGTCGGCTTGATCTGCATGAGCCCGACCTCGCCCGCCGCGCCGCGTGCATTGACGCGGTAATTGCTTTCGATGGAAATCACCGCATGGGCGAGGGATTCAGGGATGCCATGGGACTTGGCGTAACTGGAAATCAGGTTTCCGTGGGGCCGGGCGGTATAGCCGAACTTCAGTTCCGATCCCTTGATCGTGCTGCTGGAGATCGAGCCGGTGGTCTGGCTCGAGGTTCCGGTCGTTTCGCAGCCCGAAAGCGCAAGGGAAAGCAGGGCCGCCGCGGCAGCCGTGAAAATTGGACGCATGTATGAGTTACTCCGATGGCGCCTGGTCCACCCGCTCATCGGCGAGGACGGGGCATGCCCCCGGCGCATTGCTTGTCGGCGCGGACCCCGGAGAAGCCTTCTGCCCTCGTCTGGTCCGTGCGTTGGAGCTGCCTCAATCAAGGCGCAGGCCGGCAAATTTGTGACCCGGCAACAAAATAATGCTGCATCGCAATAAACTTGCGTGTCAGTCTGTAACACTCCGGCAGATGAGACTCCTCGCGCCGCCCGTGGCAGGCTCAGGATCGGCCGGCCGGATCAGGCAACCATGGCCAGGTCGGACAGCAGCCTGTGCAGGGTGCCGATGGTCGAGGCATCGGCCACGCCGTCGACCCGCGCGGGCCGGAAATGCCGCTGGAACGCCCGGATGGCCGCCGTCGTCTCGGCGTCGTAGGAGCCGTCGACGCGCACGCCATAGCCGTAGAGCGAGAGCAGCGACTGCAGCGCCTCCACCGGCTGGCCGGAATCGCCCTCCTGGAAGAACCGGCCGCCGCCCACCGGCTGCGGCTCGACCCAGTGGCCGATCCCTTCCCGGTGCAGCCTGTCCCAGGGAAAGCCCTCGCCGGGATCCTGCTTGCGCATCGGCGCGATGTCGGAATGGGCCAGCACCCGCTCGGCGGGAATGGCATGGCGATCGATGATGTCGCGGCAGAGCCGGATCACCGCCTCGATCTGGGCCTCGTGAAACGGCGGCGAACCGCCCGCATGGCCGGGATTGGCGATCTCGATGCCGATCGAGGCCGAATTGATGTCGGTCTCGCCCTTCCAGTGGCCCTGGCCGGCATGCCAGGCGCGGCGGGCTTCCGGCACGAGCTGGGTGATCCGCCCCTCCTCATCGACAAAATAATGCGAGGAGACCTGGCTTTCCTCCGCGCACAGCCATTGGAGCGCCGCCTCGGCCGAGGGCATGCCTGTGTAGTGCAGGATCAGCATGTCGGGCGAACGACCATCCCGCCGCTCGCCATGATTGGGCGACGGACAGACGCCGGCGGAGGCGAAATCAGGCTGGAATTCACTCATGCCGCCGCGCGGGCCTTCTCGATCACGGCAAAGGCGTCATTGAGCGCCGCCATGCGGTCATTGGCGATGGTGAGGAACTCGTCGGGCACCCCGCGCGCGCGCAGCCGGTCCGGATGGCTTTCCGACGCCAGCGCCCGGTAGCGCTTCTTGACCTCGTCGAACGGGGTGGTCTCGGCCAGCCCGAGAACGGCATAGGGATCGATGCCGTCGGGATGGACGTGCCGCGCCAGGATGCGGTCGAAATGGGCTTCGTCGACACGGAAGATACCGGCCACGTTGGCGATGAAGTCGAGCTCCTTGTGATGGATCACGCCATCGGCCTTGGCGATGTGGAACAGGCCGTCGAGCACATCCTCGAGCATGGCGCAATTGGCCTCGCCCGATCCGCACATCCCGGCCACCCGCTGGGCATAGGCCTCATAGCCCGCAACGTCTTGCTTGGCCAGATTGTAGAGCCGCGCCACATTCTGCTGCTCGGCCTGGGGAATGGCGAAGATCTCCTGGAAGGCGCGAACCTCTTCGGGCGCGACGATGCCGTCGGCCTTGGCCATCTTGGCCGAGAGCGCGATGACGGCCACCGAGAACGCCACCTTGCGGCGCGTCTCCGGATCGCCGGCAAACACCGTGCGAACGGCTTCGACAATGCCGGAAAAGGCAGTGGAAGCGGCTTCGCCAAGGACATCGAACAGGCGGCTGAACAAGGACATGATTTGGTCTTATCCGATTTAAGCCGGAAAATCGAGACTGGCGCGACCCACAATCGGTGAACGATCCATCACGGTGAACGATGACCGCCATCGCCCGAATTCACTGGACCACGCAACTTCCGTCCCGCTATGGCGGTCCCATGTCTCAGCCACCCGGTTCCCCCGCGCCCGTCCGTCCCGCAAGCCCAGCCCCTGCCCGTCCGCTGGCGGGCCTGGCGATCGGCTTCATCGGCGTGGTCATCTTCGGCGCCACCCTTCCCGCGACCCATATCGCGCTCGACGGATTCTCGCCCGCCTTCATCACCTTCGGCCGCGCCGCCTTCGCGGCTCTTGTGGCCGGCGCAACCCTTGTCGTGATGCGAAAACGCTTTCCGCGCCGGCACGCCCTGTCGCTGTTCATCGCGGGCGTGCTGCTGGTCTATGGCTTTCCGGGATTTTCCAGCGTCGCCATGCAGACCGTGCCCGCCTCCCATGGCGGCGTCGTCCTCGGCGTGCTGCCGCTGATGACCGCCACCTTCGCGGCGCTGTTCGGCGGCGAACGCCCGGGCCTGGCCTTCTGGAGCTGGAGCATCGCAGGGGCTGCGCTGGTGGTGATCTTCTCGCTGTCGGGCGCCGACATCGACCCGGGCATCGGCGACCTGTGGCTCGGCTGCGCGGCGCTGTCGGCCTCCTGCGGCTATGTCATCTCCGGCAAGCTCGCCCGCACCATCCCCGGCTGGGAAGTGATCAGCTGGGCGCTGGTCATCACCGCGCCGCTGTCGCTGGCGGGCACACTGTTTGTCTGGGACAGCGGCGTAAGCAATCCCGGCGCCGCGGCGCTCATGGCCCTGCTCTATCTGTCGCTCGGATCGATGTTCGCGGGCTTCATCTTCTGGAACTGGGGCATGGCGATCGGCGGCATCGCCCGCGTCGGTCAGGTGCAACTCCTGCAGAGCTTCGTCACGCTCGGCCTCTCCGCCCTGCTTCTGGGCGAAACCGTCACCCCGGTGATGCTGGGCTTCGCCTTCGCCGTGGGGTTCGTGGTCTGGTGCGGCCGCAAGGCCAAGGTGGGCTGAAGCCCACGCCTCAGCTGTGCCCGGTGACCGCACGCGGCCGATAGGCCGATTCCAGCAGCGCGACGGCTTCGCTGTCGAGCCTGATGTCGAGCGCGGCGATCGCCTCGTCGAGCTGGCCGAGCTTGGTGGCGCCGACGATCGGCGCGGTGACATAGGTCTTCGACAGCACCCAGGCATAGGCCACCTGCGCCGGCCTGACGCCGAGCTTGCCCGCCACCTCCTCCACCCGCGCCAGTACGGCGTAGTCCTGCTCCGAGCCGAAATAGGCATGGTGCCGTGTGTCGGTGACGGCGCGCAGGGTCGCCTGCCCGTCCTTCGGCCGGTTGCCGGCCAGGAACCCGCGCCCGATCGGCGACCAGGGAACCACGCCCACACCTTCGGAGGCGCAATAGGGCATCATCTCGCGCTCTTCCTCGCGGTAGGCCAGGTTGTAGAAATTCTGCATGGCGACGAATGGCTGGTAGCCGCGCGCCTTCTGCATTTCGCGCAGCTTGGCGAACTGCCAGGCCCACATCGACGAGGCCGCGACATAGCGCACCTTGCCTGACTGGACGGTCGCCTCGAGCGCATCCAGCATCTCGTCGAATTCGGTCTCGGGGTCGAGCCGGTGGACATAGAGAATGTCGACATAGTCCATGCCGAGACGGGCAAGCGACTGGTCGATCTGGTCGAAGATGTGCTTGCGCGACAGGCCGCCGTTGTTGGGACGGGCCTCGTCGGTCATCCGTAGCCCCACCTTGGTCGCCACCACGATCTCGTCGCGCCGTGCGTAGGCCTTGAGCGCCTTGCCGGTGATCTTCTCGGAATCGCCGAAATTGTAATGGTTCGCGGTGTCGAAGAAATTGATGCCGGCCTCCACCGCCCGGCGGAAGAACGGCTGCGCCTCCTCCTCGGGCAGCACCCATGGGTGGGTCGCCCCGCCCGGCGTGCCGAAGCTCATGCAGCCCATGCACAGCCGCGACACTTTCAGGCCCGTTTTCCCCAGCCGGACGTAATCCATATGCGTGCTCCTATGCGATGTGCTCAAATGTGGCGCGACGATAGGCGGGTGGCCGCCCGGGGGTCAATAGCTCGCAGCCGCCCGCGAAGCCTGGTCATACTGGCCCGACATCACCCGCATCAGTCCGGCGATCTCGCTGACGCGCGCCTCGTCCAGACCAAGTGAAGCGACTGACTCAATCAGCAGTTTTTCGCGCAGGGCACGGTAGCGGAGACAGAGATCGGCGCCGTCCCTCGTGATCCGCGCGGTCTTCTCCTTGCCGCGCCGTCCCGGCGCCACCAGCCCGAGCGCCTCGAGCTTTTTAAGCGCATAGGCCACCACATGGGTGTCCTCGATGTTGAACATCATGCACAGTTCCGACTGGCTCTTGTCGCGTTCGCGGTGATTGACCGCATGCAGGATCTGCACTTCGATGGACGACAGCCCCTCGCCGCCCGCGGCCGCCGTGCAGCGCGTGATCCAGCGCTGGAAGGCGTTGCTCAGGATCACCAGCGCGAACTCCATTTCCGACAGCGCCGGCAGGCCGCCATCGGCCAGATGCGAGGCGGAGACGATCGGGCCAATGCCCTTCTGAGCTGTCGGATCCTGTCGGGCCATCTTTTTCACTCACATTTTATCGACAAAATATTGACGTTATGCTGACAATCGGCATTATACGCGGACAAGAGCCGCTGTCCATGGCAAGATCCATGGCGGCGTGAACCTGCTGGAGGCATCATCATGACGGGCGTTTGGGATTTCTGGATCGACCGCGGCGGCACCTTCACCGATGTGGTGGGCCGCGCGCCCGATGGCGCCCTGCACCAGCGCAAGCTCCTGTCCGAAAACCCCGAGGCCTATCCCGACGCCGCCATCCAGGGCATCCGCGACCTGCTCGGCCTGGGTCAGGACGACCCGATGCCGCCCCACCGCATCGGCCATGTCAAGATGGGCACCACGGTTGCCACCAACGCGCTGCTCGAGCGCAAGGGCGACCGCACGCTGCTGGTCATCACCAAGGGGTTCCGCGATGCGCTCCGCATCGCCTACCAGGCAAGGCCCGACATCTTCGCCAAGGAAATCATCCTGCCCGAGCAGCTCTATGAGCGCGTCATCGAGGTCGACGAGCGCACCCTGGCCGACGGCAAGGCAGTGCGCGGTCCCGATCTGGACGCCCTCGAACCCGAGCTCGCCAAGGCCCATGCCGACGGCATCGATTCGGTCGCCATTGTTCTCATGCACTCCTGGCAGAACCCGATCCACGAGATCATCGTCGAGGGCGCCTGCGAGCGTGCGGGCTTCGCCCAGATCTCGGTCAGCCACCAGGTCTCGCCGCTCGCCAAGCTGGTGGGCCGCGGCGACACCACGGTGGTCGACGCCTATCTCTCGCCGATCCTCAAGCGTTATGTCGACCGGGTGGCAAGCGTGCTCGGCGCCATGCCGTCGGGCGAACCCGGCCCGACGCTGCAGTTCATGATGTCCTCGGGCGGGCTCACCGCGGCCGACATGTTCCGCGGCAAGGACGCGATCCTGTCAGGCCCCGCCGGCGGCGTTGTCGGCATGGTCGAGACCGCAGCACTCGCCGGTTTCACCAAGGTCATCGGCTTCGACATGGGCGGCACGTCGACCGATGTGGCCCATTACGACGGCGATTACGAACGCGCCTTCGACACCGAGGTCGCGGGCGTCCGCATCCGCGCGCCGATGATGCGCATCCACACGGTGGCCGCCGGCGGTGGCTCGATCCTGCATGCGAATGAAGGCCGCTTTCGCGCCGGTCCCGACTCGGCCGGCGCCAATCCCGGCCCCGCCTGCTACCGCCGCGGCGGCCCGCTGACCGTCACTGACGCAAACGTCATGCTCGGCAAGCTGCAGCCCGACTTCTTCCCCGCCATCTTCGGCCCCGGCCAGGACCAGCCTCTGGACGCGGACGCGGTACGCAAGGCCTTCGCGCAGCTGGCCGAGGACCAGCCGGGAAAGAGTGCCGAGGACATCGCCGAGGGCTTCGTCACCATCGCGGTCGAGAACATGGCCAATGCCATCAAGAAGATCTCGGTGCAGCGCGGCTACGATGTCACCCGCTATCTGCTCAACTGCTTCGGCGGCGCCGGCGGCCAGCACGCCTGCCTGGTGGCCGATGCGCTGGGCATGGAATCGATCCTGATCCACCCCTTCTCGGGCCTTCTCTCGGCCTATGGCATCGGGCTGGCCAGCGTCTTCGCCAGCCGTCAGCAGGCACTGATCAAGCCACTTTCGGAAGACAGCCGCACCGATGTGAAGATGCTCATCGACCAGCTCTGCAAGGGCGTGTTCGAGGAACTCGCGAGCCAGGGCGTCCCCGACAGCGCCATCAGCTGGCGGCCGCTCTTGCAGCTGCGCTATGACGGCACCGACACCACCATTCCCGTCGCCTTCTCCGATCAGGATTTTGGCGCCGCCCATGCCGAGTTCGAGCGGGCCCACAAGGCCCAGTTCGGCTTCGTCTATGACAACAAGACCGTCATCATCGAGGCGATCTCGGTGGAAGGACTCGACGACCGCCACGACGACCGCCTCGAGCCCGAACACGCGCTGGTCTCGGGCGAGGTCGAGGGCGGCGAGGCACGGCGGATCTATTCGGGCGGCGCCTGGCGCGAGGCCCGCATCCTGCGCCGCGAAAGCCTGCGCCCCGGCCACCGGGTCGAAGGCCCGGCGCTGATCATCGAGCCCAACCAGACCATCGTCGTCGAGCCGGGCTGGGAAGCCCGCATCAACGCCCGCGACCATGTCGTGCTCACACGCTACCAGAAGCTCGACCGGGCGCTCGCCATCGGCGCCGACCAGGCCGACCCGATCATGCTCGAAGTGTTCAACAACCTCTTCATGTCGATCGCCGAGCAGATGGGCGTGACGCTGCAGAACACCGCCTACTCGGTCAACATCAAGGAGCGGCTGGATTTTTCCTGCGCCGTGTTCGATCGGACCGGGGCGCTGGTCGCCAACGCGCCGCACATGCCGGTGCATCTGGGCTCGATGGACCGGTCGGTCGAAACCATCATCCGCCTGAACGAGGGCGACATCCATCCCGGCGACGTCTTTGCCTTGAACGCGCCCTACAATGGCGGCACGCATCTGCCCGACATCACCGTGGTGACGCCCGTCTTCTCCGATGATGGAACCGAGATCCTGTTCTGGTCGGCCTCGCGCGGCCACCACGCCGATGTCGGCGGCTCGGCCCCCGGCTCTATGACACCGCTCGCCACTACAGTCGACGAGGAAGGCGTGCTCATCGACAATTTCCGCATCGTCGAGCGTGGCCGCTTCCGCGAGAAGGAGCTGGTCGAGCTTCTGACCGACCATCCCTACCCGGTCCGCAACGTCACCCAGAACGTTGCGGACCTGAAGGCGCAGATCGCCGCCAACGAGAAGGGCGTGGCGGATCTGAGGAAAATGGTCGCCGACTTCGGGCTCGACGTCGTCGAGGCCTATATGGGCCATGTCCAGGACAACGCCGCCGAGAGCGTCGCCCGCGTGGTCTCGACACTGTCGGACTGCTCCTACGAATACCCCACCGACACCGGCCAGGTTATCAAGGTAAAGATCTCGGTCGACCGCGAGAAGCGCGAGGCCACCGTCGATTTCACCGGCACGTCCGATGCCATCGCCAACAATTTCAACGCCCCCGAGCCGGTGGCCCGCGCCGCTGTGCTCTACTGCTTCCGGGTGATGGTGGAAAAGCCGATCCCGATGAACGCCGGTTGCCTGAGGCCCATCAGGATCATCATCCCCGAGGGCTCGATGCTCAAGCCCGCCTATCCGCGCGCGGTCGTCGCCGGCAATGTCGAGACCTCGCAGCATGTCACCAACGCCATCTTCGGGGCGCTCGGCGCGCTCGCCAACAGCCAGGGCACGATGAACAATCTGACCTTCGGCAACGCCAAGTACCAGTACTACGAGACCATCTGCTCGGGCTCGCCGGCGGGCTACGAGAATTCCGGCCGCGGTTTCAACGGCACCTCGGGCGTCCACACCCACATGACCAATTCGCGGCTGACCGATCCGGAAATCCTGGAAATGCGTTTTCCGGTGCAGCTCGAGGATTTCCAAATCCGCGAAGGCTCGGGCGGCAAGGGCAGGTTTTCCGCAGGCGATGGCACCAGGCGCACCATCCGCTTCCTCGATCGCATGGATCTCGCCATCCTGTCCTCGCACCGCAACCGTCCGCCGCTTGGTATCGACGGCGGCGGGGAGGGTGAGGTCGGGAAGACCGAGGTGCGCAGGCGCGACGGAAGTATCGAAACGCTGAAAGCCTGCGACCAGACGGTGCTCGAGGCCGGCGACGCGGTGATCCTGACCACGCCGACGGCGGGCGGGGCGGGAAAGGCCTGAGCAGGCTCCCGATAAAGGCGCGAACGGGCTGATGCGGGCTTTTCGCGCCGCGGGGTCCGACGCCTCAGCAGGCCTCGCGCAACAGGCCGCGGGCCGGGGTGTTGCGGTTGTCGGGACTGAACCGCGTGAGCCCGTCCATCGAGGTGAAGAACTGCCTTGCCTGTTCGGCCGAAAGCGGCAGGCCGGCGAAGCCGCCCTGCACTTCCGTGGGCTCGGCCGCGCAGGCCGTCTTGAGATCGTCTTCGGTGTCGATGCCAGTGAGCGTCACCGGCGTTCCCATCGTCGCCGCGAGTTGCAGGAACAGGTTGAGCATCTGCGCTGTCCGCTTTTCCCCACCGATGGCCTTGATCCGGCCAAGGTCGAGCCGCACCCGGTCCACGGGATAGGGACGCGCCATCGACAGGCCGGCGACGCTGGCGGCCAGCTCGCTGACGGCGATCTGGACCCGGGCCGCGCGCAGGGCCTCGAGATTGCTGAGCGCCACGGGACATTCGCCCAGCGTCGAATTGGAGCGGATGTCGAGAATGAGCCGTTGCGCCGCGATCCCTGACTGCGACAGGACCTCCAGCACCATCGCCGCGTAGCCCGGGTCCTGCAACTGGATTGCCGACACCGGCAGTGTGATTTCCGCCTGCTCCTGCCAGCTCGAGGCGTCCATGAGCACCTGGCCCAGCATCCATCTGCCGATCAGCACGATCAGGCCGCTGCCTTCGGCCATCGGCATGAAAACGTCATGGGCGACATTGCCGTGATCGGGATGGTTCCAGCGCAGCATGGCCTTGAACCCGGAGGGCGTCAGCGTCGCAGCCCGGACCACCGGCAGGTAATCCACCGCGAAGGCGCCGCTGGCGATGCCGTCGCGCATCGTCGCTTCCAGCTGGCGGCGCAGCCGATAGTCGCTGTCCATGTCCTCGGTGAAGAAACTGTAGCTCGCGCCCGGTTTCGACTTGGCGCGGTAGAGCGCCAGGTCGGCGCGCTTGAGCAGCTCCGACAGGGTGGTGCCGCCATCGTCCGACACCGCGATGCCGATGCTTCCCGATGTATCGATCGCGCCGCCGCCATGGCTGACCGGACGAAACACCAGCCCGATCAGGTCGTCGCAGAACTGCGCCGTCTCTTCCCGGGAAGACGATCCCCGCGACAGCACGACGAACTCGTCGCCCCCCAGCCGGTAGATCAGGCGGTCGGCGCCGCAATGCTGCTTGAGGCGTTCGGCCAGCCCCTTGAGCACCGCGTCGCCCGCGGCATGGCCCATGGTGTCGTTGATGAATTTGAACCGGTCGAGATCGAACAGCAGCAGCGTCAGCGGCGCCGGGCCGCCCGCCAGCATGCGGTCGACATCCTCGCTGAGCGCGCGGCGGTTGCGCAATCCGGTAAGCGCGTCGTGATATGCGGCCTTGCGAAGCTGCTTGGTCTTGTCCTGCTCGCTCTTGAACAGCCGTGCCAGCCGGTGGTGACGGCGCTCAAGCCCGGCGACAAGTCCGGCGACTGCGATCGGCGCGGCGATCGCTGCCAGGCCGAAGGGAGTGGCCATGGTTTCGAACCCGCCGCCCCTGCCAGCAAGAAAATCTCCGGCGAAGGCCGCCAGAGGTGTGGTCGCTGCGATTGCCAAACCAGCGATTGCATATCGCTTGACGGTGTTTGGCAGATAAGAATTCAGCATCATGCTAACCCGATTTATTCACCGCAGGCAGCTTTGTGGGTTGGCGGGAGTAGCCTAAGTCATTGTTTTGCTGTAAGAATATGGGTGTCTAATCCGATCTTTCAGCGAGACATAAAATGCCACAAGCCACACCCGCCAAGGACAA
>NZ_JAUXOD010000139.1 GCF_030682515.1 Hoeflea sp.
GATGGAAAGGCTGCAAAAACAGCCATCATCGCGGTTGCTCGACGATTACTGGTCCGTATCAATGCAATGATGAAGACCGGTACCAGCTACCAAACCTAAAGACAGTTGCTCAGGTCAGCAGGAACATAAGCCGCGCGCCAACCTTCTCGATCGCCTCGCGCACGCCGCTGATCCTGTGGGATGGAGCAGGGCTGCACGAAACCAAGGTTGCGCACGTCGGTGCCGGCCTGGCGTCCACCGAGCACAAGCGTGAGGGTGCTGTTCGGCTCGGGCGTGGCCTGAACCGCTGAGGCACGCTACCACCGCTCCACATATAGGGAAGAATCCGAATGGCATCGTCACAAAACTCAGGCGTGCAAGGCCAACGCCGATACGTGCTCGCATCTCGACGAGGTTTTCGTCCTGATCAATGGCAAACGCATGTACCTGTGGCGCGCCGTCGACAGCGAAGGCGAAGTGCTTGATATTCTGGTCCAAGCACGCCGAAACAGGAAAGCTGCGCTGTAACTGATGCGCAAACTGTTGAAGAAGCAGGGATACTCGCCGGATGCCGTTGTGACAGACAAACTGCCATCCTATTCCGCCGCCCTCGGCAGTCTCGGCATGCAGGCGAAACACGTCACTGGCTGACGCAGCAATAACCGAGCGGAAAATTCACACCTGCCGGTCAGGTTGAGGGAGCGACAAATGCAGCGCTTCAAGTCGGCTGGATCTGCACAGAGATTTCTCTACCCGTGCCACCGTCTACAACACCTTCAACGTCCAACGCCATCTCATCTCCCGCAAGACACTTCGAAAGTTCCGCGGCGAGGCAATGGCTACGTGGCAGTCAGCGGCGGCTAGCGTCTGATCGGAGAGTGCGCATCGGTCCCCCGCGGGTAACGATACTTACCGTGACAAGCCCCATGACAGGACCAGCGCGCGATTTCCTACATTTCTTAACGGACACGGCTATGCCAAATTCGGTATAAAGCCCCCTGATGCCACCACGGGAATCCTGAGAAACCCAATGCCTGAGACCAACCCCTTGATCGGCGGTGTTCCCGTCGACCGCGTACACACGATCCGGGCCCGCGAGTCCGCTGCATTCGCGCAGTCCCGACCAAAAACGCAGGCGGCTTTGGAAAACGGGGCCGCGGCCTTTCTGGATGGCGTGCCCATGTTGTGGATGCTCGACTGGCCGCAGCCTTTTCCGATGCTGGTGGCAGAAGCCGAGGGTGCCAGACTAACCGATATTGACGGCAACCAGCTTGACGATTTCTGCCTTGGCGATACCGGCTCGATGTTCGGTCATTCGCCGCCCGCAGTGGCGGAGGCAATTGCCCGGCAGGCCGCACACGGGCTGACCTATATGCTGCCGACCCTGGATGCGCTGGCGGTGGGTCAACTCTTGCAGGAAAAGTTCGGGCCGTTCCGCTGGCAGATCGCCACAACGGCGACAGATGCCAACCGTTTTGCCATTCGGGTGGCCCGCGCGGTTACAGGGCGCCCGAAGGTTCTTTTCTTTGCCGGCTGCTATCACGGGGCGGTCGACGATGCGATGGGCCGAAACGAGGGCGGTCGTACTGTCGAAAGGCCTGGCCTGGTAGGACAGGTGGTGGATCTCGACCAGACTTCGGTGGTGGTTGAATTCAACGATTTGCCGGCCTTGGAAGCGGCGCTGGCCAAGGGCAATGTTGCAGCCGTCCTGGCCGAGCCGGTGATGACGAACTGCTGCATGGTCTTGCCCGCCGAGGGCTACCATGACGGCCTGCGCGCCTTGACGCGCAAATACGGCACGCTGCTGATCATAGATGAAACCCACACTATCAGTTCCGGGCTTGGCGGTTATACCCGCACGCACGGTCTTGATCCGGACATGTTCGTTCTTGGAAAGCCCGTGGCTGGCGGCTTGCCTGCCTCGGTCTGGGGTATGACCGAGGAAATGGCTGCGCGCTATGCCGATTTCGAGGCGACCCGGTCGGCGGGGTTTTCCGGCATCGGCACAACCCTCTCGGCCAATCCTCTGCAATTCGCGGCAATGAAAGCCAATCTGACCCATGTCATGACAGCTGAAAACTATGCCCATATGGAGGCTGGCGCAGAGCGGCTGGCGGCCGGGCTTTCCGAAGCGATCGCACGGCACAAGGCGCCTTGGCACTGTGTGCGCGTAGGTGCGCGCGTGGAATTCATCTGCCATCCGACACCGTTGCGGAACGGCAGCGAAAGCTACCAGGCGCACAAACCCGAGCTGGAAAAGGCAATCCACGCGGCGCTGGTCAACAAGGGCTGCCTGATTGCGCCTTTCCACAACATGATGCTGGTCAGCCCAGCAACGAGTTTCGCCCAGATCGACCGCCTGATAACCGCTTTCAACGAAATCACCCGGGAGCTGATGTCGTGAGTACCCTGACCCCAAGTCCATCGGGCTCTGTCGCCACCGAGGCGCAGGCATTTCTCGATGCCCACCCCGAGATCGAAGCCGTTGATATTGTCCTGCATGACTCGAACGGCATCGGCCGCGGCAAGATCATTCGCCGGCACGAATTGATGGCGTTGTACACCATCGGACGGCACATGCCGATTTCAATCCTAGGGCTGGATATCTGCGGCGAAGATGTGGATGAAACCGGTCTCATCTGGGACACGGGCGACCAGGATCTGCGTGCCTGGCCGATCCCCGGAACCCTGGTGCCCCTATACGGCACGACGCCGCCACGCGGCGAAGTGCTGATGTCGCTGTATACCCTGGACGGTCAACCGATGACATCAGACCCGCGCCACGCGCTGCAGCGGCAGGTCGACGCAATGGCTGCGGAAGGCCTGTATCCGGCAGGCGCCTTCGAGCTTGAGTTCTTCCTGCTGGCCAATGATCGCGATGCGGACGGCAAGATGCGCCCGGCCAATGCTGTTCTGGACGGGCGCCGGTCAGACAAGACCGAGGTGTATTCCGTCGATCACCTGCACGGCATGGAGCCCTTGTTTTCCGAGGTCTATGCCGGCGCGGCCAAGGCGGGGATCAATGCCGAAACCGTCATTTCCGAATATGCCCCCGGGCAATACGAAATGACGTTGCACTACCGCACCGATATCATGCGCGCGGCAGACGATCTGGTGCGCCTCAAGCGCATCGTCCGGCTGACCGCCCGTCGTTTTGGTGTGACGGCCTGTTTCATGTCCAAGCCAATGGAGAAGCAGGCAGGATCCGGAATGCATTTTCATGTATCGCTGCAGAACGCGAGTGGAGCAAACCTGTTTGCGGAAACGTCGGAAGACGAATGGAACGACATGCTGTTGCACGCTATTGGCGGCATGCGCGCAACCATGGGCGAGTCCATGCTGGTGTTTGCGCCGCATGCCAATTCGTGGCGGCGTTTTGCAAACAAGAGCTATGCGCCTATCTCTAACAGCTGGGGCGTCAACAACCGATCAGTAGCTCTCCGCGTACCGGCGGGCCCAGTGGCGGCCCGTCGCATTGAACACCGTCTCGCCGGCGTTGACGCCAATCCCTATCTGGTCGGCGCCACTGTTCTGGCGGCCATTAGCAACGGGCTTGAACACAAGATCGATCCCGGCCCCGAGACAACCGGCAACGGCTACGAGACAGGCATCGACGGCTCCATGCCGGGCGACTGGCACTCCGCCATCAAGGCGGCGCGGGACTCCGGATTCCTCAAGCAGGCTTTGGGTCCGGACATGCACCGCACCTTCACCGCGGTGAAAGCGGCCGAATATGCCCGCTTCGCCAACACCATTCCCGATGTCGACTACCACCTCTATCTTCACACGGTCTGATGCGTCTGGGCGTGGTGGCGCTGTGGTTGAAACCGCAGCGCCTGCGCTCTTTTGCATGCGTGCGCGCTTCCATCATGAATCAGCCTTGTATTCCTGAATGGTGTTGCCGCCATCGACAACGATGAGTTGCCCGGTCAGGTAACTGGCTTCTTCGCTCGCCAGAAAGACGGCGACATGTCCGATCTCGTCGGGTTTTCCGGGGCGTCCCACCGGGGTATGGCGACCGGCGACTATTTCGCTTTCGCTGCTTGATCCGGTTTCGATCCAACCGGGGCCGATGCTGTTCACGGTGACATTGTTTGCCCCTGCTTCGATCGCAAGCGTGCGCGTAAGTCCCAGCAATCCGGCCTTGGCCGCGCTGTAAACCGAGCTTCCGGAGATGCCGGTCACCGGACCTGTTACCGATGACATGAACACGATGCGTCCGTAGTTCCGCCCGATCATGCCGGGCAGCACCGCACGAGTGGTCAGGAATGCCGTAGTGAGGTTGATGTCGATACCGTAGTTCCAGCTCTCGGCGGTCATGTCCGCGAACTGGACGGGCGGCTCGTCGCGGGACTCCTGCACCATGCCGGCGTTGTTGATGAGGATATCTACTGGGCCTAGCCGTGAGGCAATAGCCAGACAGAGCTCTTCAACCTCGACGGCTTTTGTCAGGTCGGCGGGTTTCGCAAAAATCGTGTCCGCACTTCCACCAAGATTTTCCAGGCGATCGAAAATCCGGGATGTCGTCGATGTAATGGCAACCTTGGCACCGGCGGCCAGCAGCAATCGGGCTGTCGCAAAGCCGATACCATCAGGGCTTCCCGCGCCTGTCACCAACGCGACCCGATCTCGTACTCCGGTCATAACTCATCCCAATCGACTCATGAAAAACATAACAGGGCGAAAATAGGCCATCGCTCACGGGACACCAACCACTTTGGGGCCGAAGCCAGACTATTCGGCCAGCCGGCCTATGCGTTCGGACAGGCTACATAGCGCAATTGGCAGACAGAGGGCGGAACACCAGCGTCGGGCTGCGGCCTCAACCGATTTTTGGGTAGGCGGCGCGAAGGTCATCGAGCAGGGCCAATACCGTGGCGGGATCGCGGGCAGTGCGCGGCACATCGACCCGGTGGATGGCGAGCAGCGTTCCGGGACGCGGGGTCATCAACACGATCTCATCGGCCAGTTCGACGGCCTCGCGTAGATTGTGAGTGACCATTAGCACCGTTGTCGGTTGGGCGCTCCAGACCTCGATCAGCAGTGTGCGAAGGCGGGCGGCAAGCGGCTCATCAAGCGACACGAAGGGTTCGTCGAGCAGCAGCAGCGACGGTTCGAGCGCAAATGCGCGTGCCAGCGCCGCGCGACGGGCAAGGCCAACGGAGAGTTCACCGGGATAGAAATTTTCAAGGCCGGTAAGTTCGAGGCTCTGGTAGAGGGCGGAGAGATCGCCGCCCGCCAGCGCATCAGGCAGGACCAGGCGGATATTCTGGTCAACAGTGCGCCAGGGCAACAGACGCGGCTCCTGGAACACGGCAGCGGTCGGGCCGTTTTCTGAGACCCTGATTTGGCCCCCATAATCCGTATCAAGGCCAAGTATCAGCCTCAGTGTCGTGGTCTTGCCGCAACCGGAGGGGCCGACGAGACAGGTGAAGCGGCCGGTGCCGACCGAGAAGCACAAATCGCCTATTGCCTGCAGCCGGGTGCCATCCGCAGAGGTGAAACGCTTGCTGGTGATTGCGACCTCAAGCATGGCCGGGCCTCCACCGTCGTGCTGCCCGCTCATAGGGCTGCAGCACGAGAAGCTCGACCGCCAGCATGACGGCAACGAAGGACAGGGTATAGGCGAGGATGGCTGCAACGTCGAAATACTGGAAATAGAGATGGATCTGGAAGCCGACTCCGCTGGAGCGGCCGAGCAGCTCGACCACCAGGACAATTTTCCAGATCAGCGCGATGCCGGAACGGGTGGCAGCTGCCAGATATGGCTGTAATTGCGGCATAACCACATGGCGCAGCATTTTCCATCGCGAAAACCGGAAGACCTTCGCCATCTCGGTCAGGCCGGGGTCAATCGAGCGGGCGCCCTCGCGCAGCGTGATGGCCACATTAGGGATCTTGTTGACCGCAACCGCGCCGATGGCGGCGGCTTCGTTGAGGCCGAACCAGATATAGGCGAGCACGATGGTGACCAGCGCCGGCACGTTGAGAAACAGGATCACCCAGGGATCGAAGAAGCGATCGGCGCGGCGGTTGCGACCGAGCCCGATGCCGATGGCCGACCCGATGGCCATGGCCAGCACGAAGGCGGCGGCAACCCGCATCAAGGTCATACCGAGATGAAAGAACAGCTCGCCGGACACGGCATCTCTGATGAGCACGGCAAGCACCTCACCTGGAGAGGGGAAGGCGCGCGAGCCGATAAGCAATGCCGCGACAAACCAGAGCGCGAGCAGCGCCATGAGCGAGGCGAGCAGCGTCCCTGCCGAGCGAAGCGTTGCCTTGACGGCGGTCGGCCGCTTAGTCGACATCGTCAAGACCCGGCCAGTAGGTGCCGGGCATCATGATTGGCGACGGTCCGACGAGCTTTTCGCCGCCAAGTTCGGACAGAACGGCAAACAGCGTTTGCGCATCCAGTTCCTCCTCGGCTGCAGGACGGGCGGGAATACCTTCCCGGTACCTGTCGCGCAGTGCCTCCAGCGCCCTGCCCTCATCCTTGATGATGCCGTCAGTGAAAAGTCGCTGCCACTCGGCATCGCTGGCGCGGAGCAACAGCTTGGTCTCGCGGGAGGCCTTGATGAAGCTGACAACGGCATCGTGGTGTGAACTGGCCCAGGCGTCGTGGAATACATAGCCGAGTGCCGAGACCTGTCCCATGGCGCCCAGCGCGCGGGCGGCATCTTCGGCGGAGACCAGGCGACGAAAGCCTTCCGCCTCCAGCCTGGCGGCAAAGTGCCAGAAGGTAAGCACCGCGTCGAGTTCGCCGCTCCGGGCTTTTTCGGCAAGCAACGGCGGCGCACCATAGACGATATCATTAGCGCTTGCGAGATCTATCCCGACGTCGCGACGAACCAGCGCTTGAATCATCAACCAGCTCTTGTCGTGCGGGCCGCCGGTGACACCGATCTTTCGACCGTTGAGATCGGCCATCGAATGCAGCGGCGAGTTTGCCGCAACCATGATGGCGCCGACCGACGCCGAATAGGGCACGAAGGTGAGATCCTCGCCCGAGGCGCGAGCACGCGACACGTCGAGCCAGTCGGAAACGATGATGTCGACGGCGCCGGCACGGAGCGCAACATTGGTGGCGTCCTCGCCGGCGAACGGCACGATCTCGACATTGATGTCATGTCTCGTATCGAGCCCGTGGGCCTTCAGCGTGTTGAGTTCCCAGTTGACGGTGCCGAATTTGAGAACGCCGACGCGAATGGTCTCGGCCGCCGCGGCAAGTTGCGCCGGGGCGGCCAGACATACAAGCATTAAGGTTCGGATGACGACATGTCTCATCGTGCTGAACCGGACGTCACGCGGGCTCAAGCCGCACCGGTGACCCGCCAGATGACATCGCCGACATCATCGGCGACCAGCAGCGAGTTGTCCGGGCCGATTGTGACGCCGACAGGACGACCATAGGAGACCTTCTCGTCGGGGGCGAGGAAACCAGTGAGGATGTTACGCGGCGGACCTGAAGGTCGGCCGTTTTCGAAGGGCACGAAGATGACTTTGTACCCGGCGAGCGTCGAACGGTTCCAGGAACCATGCTGGCCGATGACCATGCCCTCGGGGAAACCCGGCAAGGTGCCTTCGGGAAGCCAGCAAAGGCCTAGCGAGGCGGTGTGGCCACCAAGAGCATAGTCGGGACGGATGGCAGTCGCCACCAGCGCGGGATCCTGGTGCACGCGGTCATCTAACGTCTGGCCCCAATAGCAGAAGGGCCAGCCATAAAAGCCGCCGTCCTTGACCGAAGTGAGGTAGTCGGGCGGCGTCTCGTCGCCGAGGCCGTCGCGCTCGTTGACCACGGTCCACAGCGAGCCGGTTTCTGGCTCCCAGGCCATGCCGACCGGGTTTCGCAGTCCGCCAGCGAAGACCCGGCTCTTGCCAGAGGCGAGATCGAGTTCATAGATGGCCGCGCGACCTTCTTCTGCCTCAAAGCCATTTTCACCTATGTTGGAGAGCGAGCCGACGCCGCAATAGAGCTTCGACCCATCCAGACTCGGCAACAGGCTGCGGGTCCAGTGGCCGCCCGGCTTGAAATCGACCAGTTTCTTGCCCGGCTCATCGATGCGGATGGCACCGTCCACATAGGGATAGGACGAGATGCCGTCAGTGGCGCCGACATAAAAGGTGCCGTCGAGCATTGCCATGCCGAAGGGATGGTTAAGCTTGTCCATGAAGACGTGACGGGTTTCGGCAACGCCATCACCATCCGTGTCGCGCAGTAGCGTAATGCGGTTGGGGCTGTTGCCGACGGCAGCGGCGCGCTTCATGGTCGAGTAGATGGCGTAGTCAAAGGGGGTCTTGATGCGTCCGCCCGGAACTCCCAGTGCCTCGGCAGTGAGCACATCGCCATTGGGCAGCACATGGATCCAGCGTGGGTGCTTGAGGTCAGCGGCGAAGGCGTTGACCTTGAGGCCGGGAGCCGCGGTTGGTGTGTGGCCATCCTTCCAGCCGCGGGCCGTCGGCATCTTCAGCGTCGGAATACCCTGGGCCTTGGCTTCCGGGATGATTGGCGCGCCGCCGATGGCAGGTTCTTCTGGGCTCGCGCCCCAGCGTCGCATCAAGATCATGACACCGCCGATGATGGCAACGAGGCGGGCAAAAATGGCAGACATGGATTTGATCCCTTCAACTGGCGCGGCGCTTCGTGGCGGAAGCAGCCATGCTTTGGCGTGATAGCTTGATTGTCATTTCGAAGCAAAGGCTCGCGGAAGGAATGGATCGAAATGCCGGATCCCTTGCCGTATCGCCCGCGTCGTCCAATGTGGCAATCAATTGGAGTGGTTCAGATGTGATCTGAGAGTCGGCCGTTTTTCGTGCGGCGTCTGTCAGCTGAATTTCGCCGTGAAGTGCCCTTGAGCGCGTCGGTGATGTCCTTGAGACGTTTGCTGGAGGCGGTGTCGACTTCCCATGACATGGCGAAGGGCAGTGTCAGAGCAACGTGAACTCGTCTCAGCTTATCAGCAGTGGCGATACTTTAGGCTGCAAGGATGCCGCGCCATTCAGCGAGAGCGGCGGCACGGTTCAGTTTGAAATTCTGTCGGCTATAGAGGGCTCGCTCCTGATTGAAATGGTTGTGTACCGAGGCATGAACGGATGCAAACTTTTGCAATGTTCGCATTCGCCTGAAACGAAGCATCACCCGTTCGCGCCTTCGGAACGGCTGGTGCGAATTCTCCGCACGATTGTTGGTCCAGCGCCCGGTTTCCTGTCGATCGCGGATGCCGAGTTCCCGAAGGGCAGCGCCATAGGAGCGGAGGCGATCCGTCACAATCTTTTCGGGGGGGCCGTGACACTTCAGGGATTTCCTTGAGACATCGCCATTCCGATCAGAAGGACTGTACCGCGCGGCGGCGATGCGTCTTACGGGGATGACGGCTTTGCGCCCCCATTTCGGTCGTTCAACTCGTGCACAGCCGAAACCATAAGCTGGCGGTCTGCTTAGGTGACCAGGAGGCTGAAAGGGGTGGTCCCGACTGGCGAGGTTAAGGTTACGCCTGGCAAGGGCTGACGCGACCGCTTTATTCGAGGCATTCCACGTGTCACTTCACATGGACTTGCGGCTTATGGTTCCGGCGAGGTCCGTGGCGCCGACCAAAGTGTTGAAAATGGTGCCGTATTTCTGCAGATTGCGATGTAGCAGATCAAGCCGCGCGTCGGTTTCGTCGGTGTCCACGACGATCTCATAGTCGATTCGGATCATTTTTGGCGGACTGTCCTGTCGCACCCCGCTCAGGCTGACCTCGATGCCGCGCAGATCAAAGGCGAGCATCGGGATCATCCGTTCGGCGCCCTTCAAAATGCAGGCGGCGAGGCTCGCCAGCAACATTTCGGCCGGGTTGAAGGCATCGGCCCTGCCCGCCATGTCGGTATCCAGAATAATCGTCGCATCCTTCGTCGTGGCTTCAGACCCATGGCTGTCGATCCGGCGGGCGGAGACCCGGTATTCCAGCATGTCCTTTCCTTTGCCAAATTGGTGCGGGTTCCTGCGGCTTGCCAGGGAAACTCGCCACCGGCTCAACGGCGACGTCAGACGCTTTTACCATACTGCGTACGATATCCTTTTTCCCTGGCCGCACGGTTGGTGAAGAATTGTGAACTCCATCCACAGACGGCTCTCGGTCCGGCAGAGTATCTGCCGGCGATCGCCGCTTCAGTGTTCATGCCAGTGGGAGATCATCATCTTTCCGGCCGCGCTTTGCCAACTTCCATGACAGGCTCCGGCGTTGAGGGAGCCCGCCGCGACGGATCGCGGCGGGCTGGTCTGAAAAGAGCTAGGCCGACTTGTATTCCTTCGACTTGAAGGAAACAGCTTTCACTCTTGGCGTCGCATTGGCTATTTTGCGGATATTGCCCCAAGTGTGCTTGTAGTCAGGAAGCACCAGCTCGTTCACACCAGGACTGACGACGTTGCCCTGGCTGCCGGCCGGAGAGCCGAACACCATCGCGACATGTCCGCGCTTTGCCGTATCGGTCGGATAGGCCATGCCCTGGGTTGCCCCGTTGCCATTGCTGATCTCGATCAGATCGCCCGCGCCGATTCCCTCTTCCGCCATGTCCTCGCTGTTCATCTCGATGAACGGATAGGGGAAGCGGTCCTGGATGAAGTCGATGTCCTGATCCAGGAACTGGTTCTGCCAGAAGATGTTGGCCCGCACATTGTTGATCCAGTACTTGTGGTTCTCCTTCTCGCGCGCCTTGCCGGCGGCCTGCCAGCCCCGCCATTCGGCGGCGCAGAACAGCGCCTTCTTGTCCTCGCGTCCGTGCCGGGTGAACTGGCCGTCCGTGTAGAGGCGCTCGGTGCCGATCAACTTGCCGTCGGCATAACCGCTGACCGGTTCCTGCACGCCATTGTTGCCCATGGCGCGTAGCCGCTCGTAGGTGACTTCCGGATTGCCCTTGTTGTAGCCGTCCATGAAGGCATCTTCCTCGGTCTGCCAGTCATAGCCCTTGAACTGGTCCGCATAGGCCTCGTTGCACATCTCGCGCAGAACCCGTTCCATGTTCTGGGCGATACCGGCCGCGATCAGGCAGTCCGGCATCGAGTTGCCATAGGGGTCCATGTATTTTTCCGACAGGCGCAAACGCCGCTCGCCGTTCATCGAGGTGAGGTTCATCTCGTTGGCTTCACAGGCAGGCAGGATCACATGTGCGTTGTGTCCGATCTGGCTGTGGATGATGTCCACGTCGACCACGAACAGACCACCGCCATTGACCGCGCCGACGATGGCGTCGACGAGTTGATCGCGGGAGCCGCCGGCAGCGGCGTCCATCGCTTCCTTGACCATGTCCGCACGGCGCTTGTGCACCCGCTTGAACTGCGATGCATTGAGCGTGGTCTTGTGGTGATCGCAGGCCCAGATATGGTGGATCTTGCCGCCGCCGCGGATCAGCAGCTGGTCGACATATTCGGCCGGCCGGCCGACATGGGCATCGGACGGACGATAATAGCCCTCCTGGTGACCGCCCAGACGGCAGACACCGCCGCCTTCGCGACCGATATTGCCGGTGGCCAGGGCAATGTTCACCAGGGCGCCAATGGTGCGATAGTTGTCATTGCCCCAGATAATGCCCTTCTCATAGGCGGTGACGCATTTGCGGCGCGACCCGTCTTCCTTGGGCTTGGCGATCCATTCCGCCGCCTTGGCGATGTCGGCTTCCGATACGCCGCAGGTTTCAGCGGCATCGGCCAGCGAGGTCCGGCAGGCGTCGAGTGCGTAGTCGAGGCTGCCGAGGCCTGCGGGATGGCCGTCGTCCAGGGGTGCTGCCTCGCCGCCCTGGAAGGTCGAGTTGGCGATAAAGTCCTTGTCGACCCAGCCATTGTCGACAATGTGGGTGAACAGCGCATTGAACAGCACCATGTCGGTGCCTTCGTTGATCGCCAGATGCAGGACGTTTTCCTTGCCGGCGACTTCCTCCGCGGCATTGATGGTGACCGTGCGGCGCGGATCGACCGAGACGAAGCGGGCGCCGTTGCGCAGGCCCGGAACCATGTGATTAAGGAACAGGTTGGTCTGGGTCTCGAGCGAGTTGGCGCCGATCATGAAGATCGTGTCGGTAAGCTCGTAGTCCTTGTAGGCATAGTTCAATTCGTCGACGCCCATGTCACGGGTCGAATGGACCTCCGAATTGTAGGCCGGGCGGTTGTGGATGCGGCAGTTCTTGACCTTCATGCTCTCGAAATAGAGCTTGCCGGTGGCCCAAGTGTTCTCGTATCCGCCGGCGGAGCCGCCATGGTCGAACATCGAGACAACGAGATCGTCCTCGGAGCCCTGCGTGACGACACGGGCGGTGACGCGGGCGACGAGATCAAGCGCATCGTCCCAGGACGTGGGCTGCCAGACGCCGTTGCGCCACATCAGCGGATCGCTCAGACGCTGCTGCTGGGTGCCGGTGACATAGGACGGGCGGGCTTCCGCCATGCGCGCGCCGCGGACCGAGCCCAGCCCGGAATTGACCACGCAGTCATGGTCGGGGACCACGGCAAGATGGACATCCTTGCCGTCCTGGCGGACGATATTGTACATCGACGGTGCGATCCAGGTGCCATCGGCGGCCTGCTGTTCGCCCAGATTGATGCCGAAGGCGTTGTCCGTGAGCGTGCCCTGCTTGTTGCGCGGCCAAGTATAGGCCTTGTAGCCGCAGCCGACGATGCAGTAATGGCAGGTGACGTTGTGGACCTTGGCATCCTTCGGGGGGATGGGCAGGCGATCGATTTGTCTCTTGTAAGCCATGGTTGGTTCTCCTCCCTCAGAGCACGTTCGACGGGCGGCCGAAAATCAGGTCGCTTGCGCCTTCGGCATAGATGTCGCCCTTGTCGTCTACGCTGAGCGTGAATTGCGGGACATTCTGCGTGGCGTGGCCCCAGATCTGCTGGCCGCCGGCCTCGCAGTCGAACCGCGAGAAATGGCCCGGACAATTCAGTGACTTGTCTTCGGCGCGGTAGCTCATCAGCCAGCCCTTGTGCGGGCACAGCACCGAATAGGCGACGATGTCGCCATCAGGCCCGACGCCGCCCTCGACCGGTTGGCCGATCTTGAGCAGGATGCCGGGACTGTCCGCGTCTGGATAGGCGATGTCGACAGGTTCGTTCACCTTCAGATCGGCGAGATTTCCGAGCTTGTTGGCGGGGTAATCGAGCAATGCGCTTCCGGACGCGGCCCTGGCCTGGTCTGCCGGCAGGACGGCGGCGGTTGCGACTCCGGCGGCGGCAATCGCGCCACCCCTCAGGAAATGACGACGGCCGAGATCGACCATCTTGGTGCATCGAGACATGCGTTCCTCCCATGCGTTGGTATGCAGGGACTTGTGAGCAAGGCTCGTGCCAAACTTCTAAGATACGGAAATCATTGATTTTTGTCCGAGAAGGACAGGACTTTTCGCCGACAATGATCGGCATTCCGAACATGGTGCGGCGCAGAAGGTTCAGCTTTCCGAACGTTTGCCACCGATGCCGAGGCGGTTCATCTTTTCCCACAATGTCGTGCGCGAAACGCCCAGAATTCGGGCGGATTCGGCGATCTGTCCGTCGGTCATGGACAGCGCGCGTCCGATATGGCGCCGTTCGGCATCGTCGCGGATTCCCGACAAGGGTTCGAAGACCGACTGGGGAGCCTCGCCTTTCACCCGGTCCGGGAACATGTCCCGCGGCAGGATGTAGTCGTGCGGGCAAACCGCGACAGCCCGTTCGACACGATTGCGCAGTTCCCGCACATTGCCCCGCCACGGATGATCAAGCGCGAGTTCCTCGACAAGGCTCGAGTATCCCTTGAAGCTCCGGTTCTGCCGCGCGGCTGCCTCGGCGAGGAACTGGCTCATGAACTGAAGGATGTCTTCAGGCCGGTCCCGCAGCGGATCAATATGGATCGGCAACACCGCCAGCCGGTAGTAAAGATCCTCCCGGAAACGTCCCTGGCCGCTCTCTTCCAGCAGATCCCGGTGGGTGGCGGCAACGATCCGGCCCTCGAAGGGAATGGCCTGCTCGCCGCCGACACGATAAAACCAGCGGTCCTCGACCAGCCGCAGAATCTTGGCCTGCAGCCCCAGCGGCATGTCGCCGATCTCGTCGAGAAACAGGGTGCCCTGCCTGGTCCGTTCGGCATAGCCGTGATGTTGCTTGTCGGCTCCCGTGAAGGCGCCACGCTCGTGGCCGAAGATCTCGCTCTCGAGCAAGTCCGCCGGGATGGCCGCGCAATTGACCGCCATGAAGGGGCCGGCGGCAAAGCCGGACCGCTTGTGCAGAACGCGCGCGGCGACTTCCTTGCCGGAGCCCGTCTCACCGGTGATGAGCACAGGCAGGTCGGTGGGGGCATAGCGGTCAAGCAGGCTGTCGGCTTCGCGCATTCTCGGGGAAACGCCGAGCCGGGGAATATCGGTCGGGCCGGCCCTGCTGCTTCGTTGCGCGTTCTGCCGCAGGCGCAGGAGGAACTCCTCGAACACGAACGGCTTGAGCAGGTAGTCCGAGGCTCCCAGCCGCATCAGGCGCACCGCCTGGTCGATCTCGCCATATCCTGTGATGAAGACAAACGGAGGCGTGGTGGCGGACCCGAGTACCTGACGGTAGATGTCCTCTCCCGTCATGTCTGGAAGGCGGATGTCACAGACGACAATATCGGCCAGCGCGAGCTTCGGCGATCCAAGGGCGTCCTTTCCCTTGCGCCACCAGTCCACCGACCAGCCCTCTATTTCCAGGCGCTGCACGATGGATTCGCCCATGATCGGGTCATCCTCGATCAATCCGACCCTGAAGCTTTCAGGCTGCATGTCCGATCTCCCCGAATGTTCCCGGACCGAGCTTGATCCTGACGATGCTGCCGCCGCCCGGCCGTGTCGCCAGTTCCAGCCCAGCGCCGATTTCGTCGGCTATCTGACGCACCACCCACAATCCCAGCCCCTTGCCGTCGGGGAGGTTTCGCTTCGCCGGGCCGGTCAGCAGTCTGACGGCCCTGGCCGGAAGCCCGGGTCCGCGGTCGCCCACCTCAACGATGACACTATCTTCCAGCCGTGCCGACCTGAGGAACAGATCCGCCCCCTCGGGCGAAGCTGCGCTTGCATTGAGCAGGAGATTGATCATGGCCTGCCGAACCGGGCCGGCCGGACAGCCACAGGCCGGGCCCTCCCCGGTTTCCAGAAAGAGGTCCAACACCTGTCCGCGGCTGCGCAGTTCCGGGGACAGCAGCATCTTGGCGTCGTGGAAATCGCTGAGCGACAGCGGCCTCGATTGACGGGCGGGCCTGTAGGTGGCGAGAGCCGCGCGCACCACGTCGCCGATTCCCTGCAAACCGCGCTGCAAAAGGTCCAGGGACGCGTCGCGAACCCCGGCATTGGCGCCATGCTTCTTCAGCGTATCGACCGCATTGAGCAGGCCACCCAGCGGATTGTTGATTTCATGGGCCATGACTGAGGACAGCCGTCCAAGACTGGCGAGCTTCTCCTCCTCCGCCAGTCTGGTTGACAGCTCCCGGCGTTCTTCATCGGCGTCAAGCAGGGTGTTGAAGGCCATGAACAGACGCCGGCTTTCGGCGTTGCCCGGCGTTTGCGGAGACACATCAATGCGCGTGGCCTTGCCCTCCGCCGCCTCGATCATGTGGTTTTCGAGGGTCTGCATGGGCCCAATCATCCGGCGCACTGTGATGATGCCGATCAGCACGAGGAGCACGGTGAAGGCGGCATTGGTGAGGATCAGTGTGGAGAGGACGTCGCGGCGTTCGGCCAAAAGCAGGCGGGCATCGAAGATGGTGTAGATGCGGCCGATCGTCGTGTTCTGATAGACGATGTCCCTTTCGAGATAGGCAAGCCCGTCATCGCTCTCGATCCTGATCTGTGTGGTGGGAAACCGTTCGGTCTGCAGATCGTCCATCTTTTCGAGGCTCGGATATGCGAGCGGATCGGTGGCGGCCAGAATGACCCGTGACGGCGTGGTGACAATGGTCTCGACCGGAACGATGGCAGTGTTGACCGGCCTCAGTCTTTCGAGCGCGTCAAAGATCTCCCAGCTGTCCTCGCGCAGGACCGATGGGGATATCGACGCTGTGACCCCATCCAGATAGGAGTTGGCTATGCTCTGCAGATAAGTCTCCTGGATCGAGCCGAGGCGGTCGAGAACGCGCTCTGTGATGACCGCAGAGACCAGAAACATGAGGACCGAGACGGCCAGCGGCACGCGCCAGATCAAGGGCAGGCGACGAAATCCGATCCTGCCGCTCACAATACACCTCGCAGCCGGGCAACCATGTCAGCTATGCCGTCAAATTCTGCCTCGCGAGGCATTTCGAAACCGGTCAATCTGAGCAGGTCCAGGACTTCCCTGCCTTGCGGGTTGGCGGCCATTTCAAGCAGAGCCTTCTGCAGGACCCTGGTCTTTGCCGTTCCCGCCATGGCCCGGCTTGTCGCGATCGGCGGAAAACCCAGCCACTTCGACCGGCGCAGCACCCGTGTCTGGGAGACAAGCTCGGGTTCGAGTTCCAGCATGACTTCCCAGACATAGCCGTCGACGCTGCCGGACTGGGCAAGATTGGAGGCGACCGCCCGGATGACATTGCGGTGCCCGTAGGTGAACAGCGTCTTGCGGAAGAAGTCGTCCGGAACAAGGGAGTGCTCGAACATCAGCGTGCGGGTGACGAGAAACCCGGAATTGGAATCGGGATCCGAAAAGGCATGGATGTCATCGCGCAGATCCATGATCGTCTCGGCATCCCGACCCGCCGCCACGATCAGATAGGACTGGTAGTACGGTTTTCCGTTCCACGCAGGAATGGCCACCAGTTCCAGATCGTCGCGATACTGGATATAGGGATAGCCGCAGATCCAGGCAGCATCGAGCTGCCCGGACACCAGCAGCGAAGTGACCTCCTGGTAGGTGCGTCGCGTGACCAGTTCGACGCTGTGGCCCGTTGCCGCTTCCAGAAAGACTTTCAGTGTGTCCAGCAGCTGGATGTCATTGTTGAGAAAGACCGGTGTCAGTCCAAATCTGAGAATTGGCAACCCCGTCTCGGACGCCTCGCTCGAAGTCAACGCCAAGGGAATACAGGCCCCGCCTGCGATAAAACGCCGACGTGACAGGGCAGCGGCAAATATCGACCGGTGGCCCTCAGACATCGTTCCTCCTTGAGCTTTCTACCGCGATAAGCCGTATGCATTCAAATGAAACCTTTGGCATGGCGGCAGTGAGGAGCCCGTGCGTATCACAAGACGCAGCCTGACCGCGCCGAGAGCGGCGTCCTCTTCGCGCAGATCCTGCTTCCGCAGCTCGCTAGATGTCTCTTCAAGAAGTCTGATCCACAACAGCCGACTGTCGGCTCACGGCCCCGAAGCGGAAGTCATTTCCGCTCCGTGACCTCATGTCGGTCGTTGAAGTATGATCGCACGCGCCTGAGAGCAGACATCGTTCTCAAGCGGCGTCCCGTCGTCCGGCACCGTCAAAGGAGAAACCCTCAAGGTCAGGACCGAAAGCGCAAACCGACGCGCGACCGGTGCTTGTTGCGGGGTCGCCCATGGCTGAACGCGGATCGAGTTGTCCTCAGTCTCGGCGGCACGACGCGTTGGGACTGTTCCTCCAGATTTGCGATGCCAAGTGACATTGGATCTCCTGTCCAAAGCCGTCGATGGTTCGCTCTTGGCCGGACAGGTGGAGGAAGTCACCGACGCACACGACCTGTCCCTTGCCGCCTCAGGCTGCGACAAGGTCAAGGTCGAAAACCGGGTTCGTCTGCTGTCGGGCAACGGCTTGTGTTGCGTCGCCTCCGATCTCGACGATTGGCTGGAAAATACGCCATCGAAAAGGTGCATGGCGCTCCCGACCATTCGCAGACCCAAGGCGAGATTGAGCGCTGGCACCAGACGCTCAGGAAGCGCATTCTCCTTGAAAACTTCTTCTTTCAGGAAGACCTCGAAGTCCAGGTCGCGCCTTTCGTCGAGCATTGCAACCATTGCCGATACCACGACAGCCTCGCCAATCCAACCGCGGCCGACGTCGACTTCGGGCGCGGTCAGATCATCCTCATCGAGCAAGAAAGGATCAAAGGTGATACCATCCGACAGCGCCGCTAGGATCAGCCCAAGAAAGCGGCTTAATTCCATACGCAAACCGAGGCGGAAACTCCGTTCTTCGAAGCCCTAAAAAGTCTCAAATCATTCGACGACGGACAGGTGTGATTTTGGCGTCCACCAGCAAATCGCTGTGCGCCAGTTTCCACCTCGAGTGATCCGAAATTATGCTGGCATCGGGGCTACTGATTTGACAACATACGCGATTGCTAGGCTCGGATCGATCCAACCATTAGATATTGTTAATGGGAGCCATTGGACGCGGTGACCTCGGATCGATGGAAAAAGACACCTTGAATACCCGAGTCCAGGACGAGAAGATGCTTCAGCCTGCCGCTCATCACGGAGCAGCGGGGCGCAACTGCGCGCGCGCCATACACGCCATCAACACCGCTGATTTCTTTCCGGCGATCCTGGACTACATGCGGTCAATCGTGCCGTTCAGCGGGGCCTTCATCACGCGACTGCACAGGAACCGGCCGCCGGATCATATCTATGACAATGTCAGGGCCGAGCGGCACCGCGACGTCGTCGACCAGTATCTGGACACGGCCTACCTTCTCGATCCGGTCTATGACGTCTTCCTGTCGGGCCGAACCCATGGCGCCATGCGGTTGCGCGACGTGGCGCCGGACCAATTCATGCGGTCGACCTATTACCGTCGCTATTACCGGAACATCGCTCTCAGGGACGAGATGGCAATCCTGGTTCCTCAGGGCGAGGGTGCGGTCTTCTTCTCGCTCGGCCGACTCGGGGATGAGCCCCGCTTCAGCACTCGGTCCGTGCAGGCGTTTCAGGCCAGGATCGATGTCATAGCCGCCCTCACCGGCAAGCATTTCGAGCGCGGCCACATAACGCCGGTCCATGCGGGGGATGCGCCGGCCGATCGCACGCTGACTGCGGCGCTCGATGCCTTTGGCGAAGGTATCCTGACTGCCCGTGAACGCGAGGTGGCTACACTCATCCTCAAGGGCCACTCGTCGGCGTCGGTTTCGACGGTGGCCGGCATCGCCGTCGGCACCGTCAAGATCCACCGCAAGAACATCTACCGGAAGCTTGAGATTTCCTCGCAATCCGAACTGCTGTCGAACTTTCTGCGCTCGGTCCTGAGCTGAACGGCCTACCCCCTTCGGGGTATTTACCCGCGCGCGCCCGGCTCATAGCCTCCTGGCATGGATGGTGAGCCAGATCGGCGGGGGCAGATTTAACGGATGACCGGAACAGAAATCGCCAGAGACCGGAAGGCCGCGGTGTCGGTAAGGGCCCTGTCAAAGACCTTCGGACAGGGAGAGTACGCGATCACCGCGCTCGACAGCGTCGAACTCGACATCCTGGAGAACGAGTTCTTCACGCTGCTCGGTCCGTCGGGATGCGGAAAGACAACCCTGCTGCGGCTGATCGCCGGGTTCGAACTGCCGACAAACGGATCGATCTCGCTGCAGGGTCAGGATATCACGGACAAGCCTCCGCACCGTCGGCCAATCAATACGGTTTTCCAGAACTACGCGCTGTTTCCGCACATGACGGTGGCCGAGAACATCGGCTTCGGGCTCAGGATGCTCGGCAAGCCGACCGCGGAGATCAAACAGACGACCGAGCGCATGCTGGCGCTGGTTCAGCTCGAGGCCATGGCCGGCCGCCGGACGGACCAGCTTTCGGGCGGACAGCAGCAACGCGTGGCGCTGGCCCGGGCGCTGGCGCCTGCACCCAAGGTGCTGCTGCTCGACGAGCCGCTGGCGGCCCTCGACCTGAAACTCAGAAAGAGCATGCAGATCGAACTCAAGAGCCTGCAGGCAGAGACCGGCATCACCTTCGTGTTCGTGACACACGACCAGGAAGAAGCGCTGACCATGTCGGACCGGATCGCGGTGATGAAATCCGGCAAGATCCTGCAGATCGGCACGCCGCGCGATATCTATGACCGCCCGACGCACCGTTTCGTGGCCGATTTCATCGGCGACATCAACATTCTCGAAGGGACCGTCGAACACACGGACGGCGATCTGGCGACGGTGAGGCTGAAAGACGGGACCAGGGTCTCCGCGCATCTCGGACCGGCCTCGGCGCGGTCCGGGGATGTCAGCGTAGCGATCAGGCCCGAGAATGTCCGGCTGGCAAGCGCCGGCGAGACCCCGACGCTCACCGGCGTTCTCGAAAACATCGTCTATTTCGGCGCGGCGACAAATCTCCACCTTCGGCTCGGCACCGGCGAGGAAATCGTGATCCGCAATCCGGGCGCCGTCGACGAGGGCCGGTACCAGCCTGGCGCCACGATCGGCGCCGTCATGCAGCCCGAGCTGATCCGGGTGCTGGAATGAGCGGCCGGGAGCACCAATCGGCACTGGCCGCCGCGATCGACCAGAACCGGCGCAACGAGCGCGTCACCCGGGCCTGGCTGCTTGCACCGGCGCTGACAATCATCCTGGCCATCAGCATCCTGCCGCTCGGAATCACCGTCGTCTATTCGTTCCTGACGCCGGGCACCTATGGCGGCGTGACCTGGGAGTTCAGCACCGACAGCTACGTGCAGTTCCTGTTCCAGCGCGACATCTTCGATGACACGCTGGTGTTCAATTCCGCCTATGTGTCGATCTTTCTCAGATCAATCGGGCTTGCCCTGGGCGCCACGCTGGGCGCACTCATCCTCGGCTTTCCGACCGCCTACTTCATTGCGACGAAGCCGCGCGAGCAGCGCAACATCTGGCTGTTCCTGATCACGCTGCCGTTCTGGACCAACCTGCTGATCCGCACCTACGCCATGCTGCTGATCATCCGCGACGAAGGCATCATCAACATCATGCTGATGAAGGCCAGCATCATCTCGTCGCCGTTGACCATCCTTTACACCGACACCGCGGTGTTCATCGGCCTGATCTACTCGTTTCTGCCGTTCATGGTGCTGCCGATCTACGCGAGCCTCGAGAAGCTCGACTTCAGCCTGGTCGAAGCCGGCTACGATCTTTACGCAAACCGGCTGAAAGTGCTGTTCCACGTTATTGTGCCGCTGGCCAAGCCCGGGATTGTCGCCGGCTGCATCCTGGTCTTCATCCCCGGTCTCGGCGCCTATATCACGCCCGAGCTCCTGGGCGGCGGCAAGAAGCTGATGATCGGCAACATGATCGCCATGCAGTTCGGCGCGTCGCGCAACTGGCCTTTCGGCTCGGCGGCCGCGCTGATCCTGATGGCGCTGGTCATCCTGGTGCTGCTGGTCAACGTGCTCGCCGCCAGAAGGGGGGCATCAGGCAATGGCTGACCTTTCACCCGCAACGCCGGCCTCTACCCAACCGCGCCGCCGCGGCAGGCTGGCCCGTGATCTCAAGGCGATGCCCGGGTTCACCGCAACCGCCTGGCTCTGCATCGTCTCGCTGTACCTGCCGATCCTGGTGCTGATCGCGTTTTCCTTCAACGAGAACCGGTCGGTGGTGCTGTGGACGGGGTTTTCGCTCGACTGGTACGCCAAGGCGCTTGAGAATGACGGGATCCGCAATGCGGCCTGGGTGTCGGTCAAGATCGCGCTGTTTGCCACTGTCATTTCGACCATCGCCGCCACCATGGCGGCGCTGGCGACGACCCGGACGAAGAAGTTTGCCGGCCAGGGACTGGTCTACGGGATCATCAACCAGCCGCTGATGATCCCCGAGATCGTCACGGCGATCGCAACGCTGTCGCTGTTCGCGCTGGTCAAGAAGCTCACCGGGCTCACCGGCATCGGTTATCTGATGCTGGCCCATGCCGCCTTCTGCATTCCGTTTGCCTACATGCCGATCCGCGCCCGGCTCGAGACAATGACGCTGACGCTTGAGCAGGCAGCGGCGGATCTCTACGCGCCGCCGCTGAAAGTCTTCACGCTGGTGACCTTGCCGCTGCTCGGACCCGGCATCGTCGCCGGCGCCATGCTCGCCTTCGTCGTATCGCTCGATGATGTGATCATAACGCTCATGATAGCGGGGCCCGGAGAGACCACGCTTCCCATCTACATCCTCGGCGCCATCCGGCGCGGGATCACGCCCGAGATCAACGCCGTCTCGACCATCCTGGTCGCGGTCTCGGTTCTGCTGGTCATGCTGCTGTTCTTGGTGCAGCGGCGCATGCAGCGGTAGGACGGAAAAGGAAAGAGAGGAACAACGATGAAAACCGTATTGAGGCTTCTCGCCACCGCATCTGCCGTGGCATTCGCATCGCCGGCGGCAATGGCCGCGGGCGAACTGAACGTCTACAACTGGGGCAACTACACCTCGCCCGAGATGATCAAGAAGTTCGAGGAAAAATTCGACGTCAAGGTCAATCTGGACGGCTACGATTCCAACGAGGCGATGCTCGCCAAGGTCAAGGCGGGCGATACCGGCTATGACATCGTCGTGCCGGGCGACTACATGATCAAGGTGATGATCGGCGAAGGGCTGCTCGAGGAAGTCAAGCCGAACGCGATGGAGAATTTCAAGAACGTCGATCCGAACTGGGTCGATGTGTGGTGGGATCCGGGCCGCAATTACTCGATCCCCTACCAGTGGGGTACCACCTCGTTCACCGTCGACACGGCCATCTATGACGGGGACGTCGATACGCTGGCCCTGCTGTTTGATCCGCCGGAAGTGCTCAAGGGCCGGATCAACATGCTCAACGACATGAACGACGTGATCAATGCCGGCCTGCGCTATCTCGGCTACGGACGCTGCAACGGCAACCAGGATGAGTTGCGCGAAGTGCTCGCGCTGCTGTCCAAGGCCAAGCCGCACTGGCGGACGATGGACTATGCGGTGATCGAGAAGCTCACCTCCAAGGACGTCGACATCAGCCAGAGCTGGAATGGTGCTGCGATGCGGGCCCGGGCCCAGCGGCCGACGCTGAAATACGCCTATCCGAAAGAGGGATTCACCGGCTGGATGGACAATGTCGCCGTGCTCAAGGGCGCGCCCAATCTCGACAATGCCAAGCTGTTCATCAACTTCATGATGGACCCGGAAAACGCTGGTTTGACGTCGAACTTTGCCCGCTATGCCAACGGCATTCTGGGCAGCGACAAGTTCATGGAGCCGGAAATGCTCTCGGCGCCCGAGATCGTGATGCCTGCCAGTGCGCCGGCGCCCGATTTCGTCACCCCCTGCCCGCAGGAAGTCGTCGATCTGTACAACAAGATCTGGACCCAGCTGAAGCAGTAGGCCCGAACCCGGCGCGCGGGCAACCCGCGCGCCGTCCCCCATCAGAGAAAGATTGTCCATGTCCGACACCGGAAAGGTTGAACCGGCTATGCCCAAGACCGCCCGGCAACTGGGGATCATGCAGGGGTTTCCGCCCCCGCCGGAGAAACGCCCGACGCTTGCGAACTGGGATCTTCCGCCGTTTAACCGCTGGGCATTCCAGAATGTGCGAAGCCTGATTCCGACAGTGGATGTGTTCCGAGGGTTCGGACCGGCGAGTGCTCTCGAAGAAGCACCCGCCGATCTCCCCGGCGTCCGGTTCGAGCGCGAGAACGGCACGACCGTTTCCATCGATCGCTTCCTGGGCGAAAGCTATGGCGATGCCTTCCTGGTGATGCATCGCAACCGCATTGTCTTCGAGCGCTATCTCAATGGCATGGCGCCGGAAACGCTGCATCTGTCGCAGTCCGTGGCGAAATCGGTCGTCGGTCTGCTGACCGGGATTCTCGCATCCGATGGCACTGTCGATATCCATGTGCCGCTCGCCGACATCGTGCCCGAACTGGCGCAGTGCGGCTATGGCGACGCGACGCTCGATCAGGTGCTCGACATGCGCTCGGGCGTCCGGTTCACCGAAGACTACAACATGCCGGGCAGCGACATGACCCGGATCGACATCGCCTCGGGCTGGCGTCCTCACATGGCCAGCGCACCGCGCCCGACGATCCGCGATGTCATTCTCAGCCTGCCGAAGCTCAGGCCGCATGGCGGGGCGTTCGAATATCGCTCGATCGAGACGGATGTCGTCGCCTGGGCGCTGGAACGCGCGGCGGGCAAATCCCTTGCCGAGCTGGTCAGCCAGCATCTGTGGCAACCCATCGGCGCGGATCGCGACGCCTATTTCACCGTCGACGAAGCCGGCACCGCGCTTGCCGATGGCGGCTTCAACGCGACGCTGCGCGATTACGCGCGCATCGGGATGCTGATGCTGAACGCCGGACAGGCCAACGGACGCCAGATTGTCCCGGCAGACTGGATCAACGGCGCCCGCAGCGGCAACCGGGGGGTTTTCGGCGATCCCTACACATCCGTCCTGCCGGGTGGAGCCTACCGTCGCTTCTGGTGGATCCGCGACGCGGACCGAGGCGACATCTGCGCCCGCGGTGTGTTCGGTCAGCTGATCTACGCCGATCCGGCGACCGAATTTCTGGTGGTGAAGCTGTCGACCTGGCCGGATTACGTGATCCCGTCGCTGACCCGCGACACGTTCCGCGCCATCGACGCGATCCGGTCGGCGCTGAGCGACCGGTAAACCGGCGGGATGTTTGACGGACAACGGTAACAAGCAGGGGAGCAGACCAGTGGCAACCGCAGACATGATCATTACCAACGGGGCGGTCCTGACGATGGACCCGGATCTGCCACGGGCGGAGGCGGTGGCGGTCAAGGACGGACGTATCGTGGCGGTCGGCTCGGCTTCCGAAGTCGCCGGCCTTGCCGGGCCCGGCACACAGGTCCTGGATGCCCGCGGAGCGACCGTGCTGCCCGGCTTCATCGAAAGCCACATGCACCTGTTCATCGGCGGCGCGGAACTTCAAAACCTGCAGCTTGAGGGATGCGCCGACCCGGAACTGCTTGCCAAGGAGTTGACCGCTTTCGCGGCGGCCAGACCGGAGGCGCCGCTTCTCGTCGGGCAGGGCCCGGATTACGGCATCTTCGGCGACACCGCGCCGCGCCTGGTTCTCGACAAGATCCTGCCCGGCCGGCCGCTGGCGCTGATGGCGCATGACCACCACACGGTCTGGGCCAATACCGCGGCGCTTGAAGCCGCGGGCGTTCTGCACGGGCTCGAAACCTCCGACGGCCACGAGGTGGTGATGGGCGCCGATGGCCTTGCCACGGGCACATTGCTGGAACCGGAGGCCTACAGCCCGGTGATGCGGCTTGGCGGCCAGGAGCGGACCATGCTGGGCCTGGCAAGCGGTCGTGAGCCGGACCTCACACCATCGGCCGCCGAGCGCGCCATCGACCTGGCTCATCTCAGGCGCGGGCTGGCGCACGCGGCGAGACACGGCATCACCTCCATCGTCAACATGGACGGCAATATCTACACGCTGGAGCTGCTCGAAGAGCTCCGCTCCGCAGGGGAGCTGACTGCCCGCGTGCGGGTGCCGTTCCACTATGTCCCCGACATGACACCCGATGATTTGCAGACAGCGCTCAACATGCGTGCCCGCTGGTCGGATGAATGGCTGGCGTCGGGGTTTGTGAAATTCTTCATGGACGGCGTCATTGACAGCCGCACCGCGTTCATGAAGCACGATTACCCCGGTCAGCCCGGATACCGCTCGCACGGGCGGTTCTCGGCAGAGACTTTCGCCGAGCTTGCGACGCGGATCGATGCGATGGGACTGCAGATCGCGGTGCATGCGATCGGTGACGCGGCGGTGGCCCGGGTGCTGGACGGCTACGCGGCGGCGCGCGCGGCGAATGGCGCGTCGGGCCTGCGTCATCGCATCGAGCATCTCGAACTGGTCGATGACGCCGATTTCGCCCGCATCGCGGAGCTCGGCGTGGTTGCCTCGATCCAGCCGCCGCATGCGCCGGGATGCAGCGGTCTGCCGCTGGAGCCGACCCTGAGCAATATCGGCAGAGAGCGGTGGGGCGACGCCTTTGCCTGGCAGAAGATCGCAGGTGGCGGTGCGGCGATCGCGCTGGCTTCGGACTGGCCGGTTTCGGACATCTCGATTCTCAAAGGGATCCATTCTGCCGTAACGAGAGAGGCCTGGGTGCCGGACGTGCCGGATCACCGGTTCTCGCTCGAGGCCGCGCTCAGGGGCTACACGATCGGCGGCGCCTATGCCGAGCGGAGCGACAGCTACAAGGGTTCGCTGGAAACAGGCAAGGTGGCGGATCTGGTGATCCTCGACCGGGATATTGCCGGTCTCTCCAACCACGACGCAATCAGGGATGTCGATGTCATGACGACTATCTGCGGCGGCCGTGTGGTCTACCGGGCCGGAGAATGAGAGCCGACATTCCGAACGCTCAGTCCGGCCACGCATCTTTGGCGGCCCTGCTGAGGATCAGGTCTGATGCTGGCACGACTTGACCGGCGGGGTGGCTGCGTCGCTGAAATGCAAATTCCCACCTTCTTGTCATTCGATGGTCTCAGCATCGCGATCCGCCACCACAATCAGATAGGATTGGTTCTAGGGCTTTCCGATCCAGGCAGCGATGGCGACCAGTTCGAGATCGTCGCGGTATTGTAAATAGGGATAGCCGCAGATCCGGGCGGCGTCGAGCTGTCCCGACACCAGCAGCGAAGTGACTTCCAGATAGGTTCGACGCGTGACCAACTCGACACTGTGGCCGGTTGCCGCTTCCAGATAGACCTTCAATGTGTCCAGCAGTTGGATGTCATTGTTGAGAAAGACCGCGTTCAGCCCAAACCTCAGCGTTGGCAAAGTGGACCCGGAAGCCGTGCTCAAACCGATTGCCACCGGTAAACATGCCCCGCCTGCAATGAAATGACTGCGGGACAGGGCAACGGCAAAACTCGACCGGCGGCCCTCTGACATCGCTCCTCCTCTGGCTTTCTACCGCAATGGGCCCTGCGCTTTCAAATGGACCATCAGGCAAGACGCTATCGAGCAGCAATCACATATCCAAGGACCGTCCTGACCCGCCGAGTGCGGCGTTCACCCCCGCATCGGTGCCGCTTCCGCGTCTCGCCGGATGTCTCCTCACCAGGTTTCATCTTCAACATCAGACCGTCAGCTTCCGGCCTCAATTCTGGGAAATAATCCACAAGAAGGTGAATAATACATTCTGTTTTCTAGGCTATTCTCCCTGAGATAGCCAATTCTATTCTATTATTTTGTCAAAAATACATCTGAATTTTCCGGATTTAATGTAATAATAAATATATTTTAAATATTCTATATTTTAATTTGAACATATATATTATTTCTATTTGAGATATTGGAAGAACGTTATTTTAAGAAGACGGGATTGAAATGAGAAGCAAACCAACTCGACATTTAGAAAATACCAAACTGGCAAAATATCTCGAAAAGCGGATACTTCAACTTCGGCCCCGAAAGAGCCAGCTGTCGATGTTCAAGAACGTGTCCCACGTCACAAGAAACCCAAGACTCTCCCGAAAACGGGAGGGAACTCGGGTCTGAGATCAACATTCCTGTCTTACATGACTGTCACCAAAGCCGTGTTGACGGGTTCTGGCCGAAAAGCTATTGAAACTTCATTCTCAGGGCGGGGTGAAATTCCCCACCGGCGGTACAGCCCGCGAGCGCTTTCAACGTCTGAAAGGTCAGCAGATCCGGTGTGATTCCGGAGCCGACGGTATAGTCCGGATGGTAGAGAATGGTCGTTTGGCAACAGGTCTCAAGATCTGTTCTGAATGCTCGTGCGCTCTGGGATCTTGTCATTTTTGAAAGGATCCGAGCAATGACAAAATCCCTCAAATTCGCATTCATAAAGGCGCGCTGGCACGCTCAGATCGTCGATCAGGCGCTGGTCGGTTTCCTGGCGCGCGTCAAGGAACTGGACCTGGACGCCGAAGTGGTGCCCTTCGATGTCCCGGGTGCCTTTGAAATGCCGCTGCTGGCGCAGAAACTGGCCCGGACCGGCGACTATGACGTGATCATTGCCGCTGCCCTTGTCGTTGACGGCGGCATCTACAGGCACGATTTCGTCGCCCAGACCGTCGTCAACGGGCTGATGGACGTGCAGTTGAAGACCGACGTGCCGGTATTGTCCGTCTCGCTGACGCCGCATCACTTTCAGCCGAAGGGCGAACATGAGCGCTTCTTTGCCGCCCATTTCGTCGAGAAGGGCCGTGAAGCCGCCGATGCGGCAGCCCAGGTCGTCAGAATGAACGCCGCGATTTCTCAGCAACCGGACAGGGCCCACGCGGCCTGACGGGCCAAGCCCCATCCTGGCAAGTCAGCCACGCGTATCAGCGAGACGTGTGGCTGACGGTTTCCCGGGTCCCGACGGCTGATGCATCCTGTCCGCAGACGCCGAGGATCCGCAGGGCCCTGCTTCGGCTAGCTGCAGGCGCGACGTATGGCGTCGCGCCATGTCGCGCGGATGACGGCGGCCGCTTCCGGCGCCATCTCCGGCTCAAACCGCGTGCTGCGCGCGTCGGGGAGCCATTCAACTCCGAGCGCGCCGAACGCCATGGCGGCGGCGCCCAGGGCGCTGATTTCCTCGACCACCGCACTTTCGACCGGACACTGAAGCAGATCCGCCTGCAATTGCATCAAAAACGCATTCGACGAGGCGCCGCCATCGGTCCGCAGTCCTTCCAGCCGTGCTCCGATGTCCGCCTGCATGGCCTCGAAGACATCGGCGATCTGCAGCGCGATCGCTTCGAATGTGGCCCGTGCCACATGCGCAGGCCGTGTGCCATGGGTCATGCCCGCCAGTGTGCCTGTCGCGTGATCATTCCAATGTGGCGCGCCCAGCCCGGACAGGGCCGGCACAAAGGTTACCCCGTCCGCAGTCGCCACGGTTTGCGCCAGATCGGAAAGCCTGGCGGCATCCCCCACTCCGAGCAGCCCCGCGATGAAGGCGGCGGCTTGCGCGGACACCAGGATGTTGCCTTCCAGCGCATAGGCCGTGCCGGACCTGTCGGTCCAGGCAATGGTGCCTGACAGGCCATGGCCGGATGCGACGCGGTGCGGCGTCAAGGCCATCAGCGACGAACCGGTGCCGTAGGTGGCCTTGACCGTTCCGGGTTGACGCACGCCATGGCCGTAGAGTGCAGCGTGACTGTCCCCCAGCATCGCCATGATCGGAATGCCCGCCGGAAGAGCGGTTGTTCCGGGCGCCGTCTCGCCGAACCGGCTGTCGGATGGCCGGGGATCGGGCAGGCAGGACATCGGCGTCCCGAAAATCTCCGCCAGTTCGCTGCTCCACTTGAGTTTTTCGGTGTCGAACAGCTGCGTGCGCGCGGCATTGGAATGGTCGGTTGCAAACGATGCCCCGCCGGTCAGGTTCCATAGCAGCCAGCTGTCGACCGTGCCGGCCCGCAGCCGGCCCTGATCAAACAGGTCCAGTGCCTCAGGCCGGTTTTTCAGGATCCAGGCCAGCTTTGAAGCGGGAAACATCGGGTTGATGCCCAGACCGGTGGCGGCTTCCACGGTCTCATTGTGCCCTGCCGCAATCAGCGCTGCGCATTCGGGGGCGGTGCGCCTGCATTGCCACAGGATCGCCGGGCCGACGGGGTCACCCGTTTCCGCGTCCCAGGTCACGATGGTCTCGCGCTGGTTGGAGATGGCGATGGCGTCGATCGGGCTGCCGTTCACTTGGGCCGCCACGGCGTCGATGACCGCGCGTGTGTCATTCCAGACGCGGCCTGCCGATTGTTCGGCCCAGCCGGGATGCGGGTAATCGGTGGTCGAGGGCGTCGACGCCTGCGCATGAATCCGCCCGGTCCTGTCGACGATCAGCGCCTTTGTGTTTGTCGTTCCCTGATCGATTGCCAGGACATACATCGATCAGTTTCCCTTGCGCCGCATGGCAATGCGGGCAGCGCTGGCGATCCCAGCCGGACTGAGGCCAAATTCCTTGAACAGGCTTTCAATCGAGCCGGTCGGCATGAAGCCGGGGAAACCAACCCTTTGGACCGGGACAGGATGGCTGGCCGAAGTGCATTCAGCAACCGCACCGCCGAGACCGCCGCGGTCCAGCGCTTCCTCGACAGTCACGATCGCTCCGGTTTCCCGAGCCGCCGCGATGACCGCATCGGTATCGAGCGGTGTGATCGTGTGCATGTTGAGGACACGCGCGGACACGCCCTCCCCGGCCAGCATCTCCGCCGCGGACAAGGCCAGATGAACCGTGGTGCCATTGGCGATGAGCGTCACATCGCTGCCCGGTCTTTGCAGTTCCGCCTTGCCGGCAGTGAAGCTGCGGCCGGGCAAGTCCAGCGTCGGGACCTTCATCCGTGAAAGCCGCAGGTAGACCGGCCCCTCATGGGCTGCTGCCCATTTGATCGCTTCGGCCGTTTCCCAAGCGTCGCAGGGCGCGATCAGGGTGATTGGCCCCAGCGCCCTGAGCCAGGCGAAGTCCTCGATGGAATGATGCGTGGCGCCGAGTTCGCCATAGGCAATGCCGGAAGACTGGCCCACCAGTTTGACGTTGAAGCCGGCATAGGCGACGTCCGCCTTGAGCTGCTCCATCGCCCGCGCAGTCAGGAAGCAGGACGCGGCCGAAACAAACGGAACGCGACCGCCATTGGCCAGGCCCGCGGCAACGCCAACCATGTTCTGTTCGGCAATGCCGACATTGATCGTACGGTCGGGGAACTTCTGCTTGAACCCCCCGAGATTGGAGGAGCCGACCGAGTCGTTGACGACGACGACAATGCGCTCGTCCGCTTCCGCCAGGCTTTCCAGTGTTTCGGCCCATGCCACACGGCAATCGAGGCGGAGAGCAGTTTCTGCTGCAGCAACAGGCATCAGACCAGTTCCTTCATTGCTTGTGCGAATTGCTCCGCATTTGGCACGCCATGGTGCCATTTTGTCAGATTCTCCATGAACGAGACGCCCTTGCCCTTCACCGTGTTGGCGATAACGCACAACGGTTTTTCGCGGCTGCCCACCGGCGTGCCGAGCGTGTCCAGCAGCTGGCCGTAATCATGGCCCGAGATTTCAGCAACCTCCCAGCCGAAGGCGCGGTATTTGTCATCAAGCGGGTCAAGGCCTGCAGTCTCCTCCGTTCCCGCGCCCTGCTGCAAGCGGTTGCGATCGATGATCAGCGTGAGGTTTTTCACCTTGCGGTGGCCTGCGGTCATCGCCGCTTCCCAGTTCGATCCTTCCTGCTGTTCGCCGTCGCCGGTGAGCACATAGGTCCGGTACCCGGCGCCGGTGATCTGTCCGGCGATGGCGATTCCCAGAGCGACCGGAAAGCCGTGCCCGAGCGGGCCGGTGTTGGTTTCCACGCCAGGCAGATATTGCCGGTTGGGATGGCCGTTGAGCTTGGAATGGTGCGCCATATAGGTGTCGAGCCAGTCCTCAGGAAAATAGCCAGCCGCCGAAAGCGCGGTGTAGAGCGCCCCGGTCGCATGCCCCTTGGACATCACGAAGCGGTCGCGATCGGCCCAGTCCGGACGGGCCGGGTCGTAGCGGAGCACGCCGAAATAGAGCGTCGCCAGAATGTCGATTGCGGAGAAATCACCGCCCAGATGGCCAAGTTGCTTGTCAAACACCATCTGAAGCGCGCGCCGCCGCATCCACAGGGCTTTGTCGCGGATCAGGCCTTCGGAATTGTCTGTTTTCAGTGCATGGCTCATCAGCCTGCCTCACTTGCGGTTTGGAAAGAAGAGCTGCGGCTCGGGCGTGCCGTTGTGATGATAGGACGGCCAGCGCAGATAACGGCTGACCGCCTCATGGACGACATCGGCGTGGTGCCCGCGCACCATGGCGACATGGTGCTCGAAGCCGTTCTGCGTGACGAACCGCATGAGCTCGCGGAGACGTTCGACCCTCGTGACCGCGATCCCTCCATCCATGCCGAAGGGATCATCGGTGAACTCGCCTTCGCCAAGGTAGCACTTGAGCATGCCGTTGCGGTCATCCGAGGACAGTCGGAAATAGGTCATGTCGCCGGGCTGGACCTTGCCCTTGACGGCGCCGAAACATTTTTCGCGGCCGATCACTTCGCCCAGCACATCGAGCTCGCCCACTTCCGGCGTCTCGCCCAGGAAGCTCTTGGGATAATTGCCGCAATGGGTGCAGACGCATTTGTCGACATGGTCGGCGTAGTTGTTGTTCCAGTCAAGAATCGCCGCCGGCGCGCCGGCGGCAAGCGTCAGCGCATACATTGAAACCGACCCCATGACGTCGACCTCACAGGCCGATGGCATCAGATCCTCGCCCATCATCGACATGGTCAGGCAGGTGGCGCAGCCGAAATTGTCCTGAAGCGAGCGCCAGCACTGGATGGCCGAGGCGTCGCATTCGTTCTCATCGATCCAGCGGTTGACCGCCAGCGTCCACTTGGCCTGTTTTTGAACCTGCTGATCGCGGATGTGGCCCGGGATCCGGCCATAGTTGCGGATGCGCTCCAGCCCGGAGACCAGATCGCCGTCATCATCCCGGATCGCTTCCGCGGCCGCCATCAGTTCGGACAGATCCGCGGTGATCACCGTAATCCCGGACTGCTGCAGCAGCTTCTCCGAAAACCGCATGGTCTGGAACGGGCCGGTGCGGGCGCCGATCGCGCCGACGCGCGCGCTGGTCAGGCCGCGCACGGTGCGGCAGACGCGGGCGAACCGGTCCAGGTCGCCGAGGAACTCGTCGCTGTCGATGTCGCAGGTGTGGTTTGTCGTTTCGGTGAAGGGAACCCCGTATTGCCAGAAATTGTTGGCGACCGAGAGCTTGCCGCAGAAGGCATCCCGGCGCGAATGCACATCGACCTTGTCGAGTTCGTCATTGGAGGCCTGAAGCAGGATCGGCACATTCAGCCTTGTCCGGTTGATCAGCTCGGCAATGGCGATCTCGTCGCCGAAATTGGGAAGGCAGATCACAAGGCCGTCAATCTGGTCGCGATGGGCCTTGAAGTGCTCCGCATAGAGCTTGGCATCCGGGATCGACTGGACAGCGCCGTTCTCGGTGGCATCCACCGGCAGCAGGATGGCCTCGACGCCGAGCTTTGCCAGTTGCGCTAGAATCTGCGTACGGGCATCTATGCAGGGCGCCGGATTGAAGAAGGCGCGGCTGCCGATCACGACGCCAAGTGAAATCCTCCGGTTTACGATCCGTATCATCTGGTCCTCCCATCCCTAACGGCGACACGAAGGTCACCGGGGCAAGGCGCCGGGACTTTCATATGCTTTCGAATGGTATCGAATAGCGTGTTTTGACGCAAGCGACGATCTGACCTCCGGGCGAGACAATTCGACCTGATTGTGAACAGAACGCCACGGTCCGGATCAACATCCTGTTTTTATTTCCTTAATTCGAAAGCCAGGGGTCATGCTTTGTTTTCGATTGCCGAGGAAATATGCGAAAAAGCGCAGCATTCGAAAAAAATATTGACAACAAACAAAAATTAATGACGAATTCCGATCAGATATCGCACCCGGAGGGGGTGTGGTTTTCAAGGGAGGTTACGCTATGAATATCAAGAGACGTCTGCTTATCACGGTTATGGCTTTGAGCGTGTTCGGAGCCGCATCCGGCATGGCCGCATCGGCGGACACCATCGCCATCATCACTCCGAGCCATGACAACCCGTTCTTCAAGGCCGAGGCCGACGGCGCGCAGGCAAAGGCCAAGGAGCTTGGCTACGACACCATGGTTCTGGTGCATGACGACGACGCAAACAAGCAGTCGCAGCTGATCGACACCGCCGTTGCCGCGGGGGTCAAGGCCATCATTCTGGACAATGCGGGCGCCGACGCATCGGTCGCAGCCGTACAGAAGGCCAAGGATGCGGGCATTCCGTCCTTCCTGATCGACCGCGAGATCACCGCCACGGGCGTGGCCGTCAGCCAGATCGTGTCGAACAACTATCAGGGCGCGCAGCTCGGCGCCGAAGAGTTCGTCAAGCTGATGGGCGAAAGCGGCGAGTACGCTGAACTTCTGGGCAAGGAATCCGACACCAACGCAGGAATCCGGTCGAAGGGCTACCACGATGTGATCGACCAGTACCCCGACCTGAAGATGGTTGCCCAGCAGACCGCCAACTGGTCGCAGACCGAGGCCTACACGGTCATGGAATCGATGCTGCAGGCCAATACCGGCATCAAGGGCGTCATTTCGGGCAACGACACCATGGCCATGGGCGCCTGGGCCGCGCTCGAAGCCGCGGGCCGCACCGATGTGATCGTGGTGGGCTTTGACGGTTCAAACGACGTCCGTGACTCAATCCTTGCCGGCGGCATCAAGGCCACAGTGCTGCAGCCGGCCTACCAGCAGGCTCAGTTGGCCGTCACCCAGGCGGACCAGTACCTCAAGACCGGCTCGACCGGCCTTGATGAAAAGCAACTGATGGATTGCGTGCTCATCAACGGCGACAATGCCGCCAAGCTTGAGACCTTCGCCCTGTCCAACTAAGGCGTGACCGCGCTGGCCGGGGCAGGGTTCGTCCATGCCCCGGTCTTTGCGTCTGCACGTTTCGGGCCGGTGCCCCGGACAGGGAAATGTCGTGGAGCCGTCAGTGCGCTCCCGCCGCATTTCGCATTTTAAGCCAGAGAGCATCATGATCCGCATCACTTTCCTCACCGCCTGCGTCGTGGCAGCCCTAAGCCTTTCCGGGTGCAAGCTTGTCAAGAATACGCCCGACGACGAGAAGGCGGTCGCTGCCGACGCCAGCGGCGATGACGCCCGGACTGACCAACGCATTGCCGACACCTTCGAACCGACGCTGTTGCCGTTTGTGCGGGAGAAAGCGCTCGAAGTGCCCGTCCTGCGGTCGCTGCTGTCTCGGGGGCTGGACGCGGCGGGCCAGGCGCACGGAAACCGCGGGGCCGGCCAAGGGGCCGCCTGGAACTTCGCCCTCACCGGCACGGGCACGGTCGTTTCGGCCAAGCTCGACACGCGAGCGCGCGTGGCCGATCTTGATACCGACGCCGACGGTGTGGCGGACCTGACCATCCAGCTTGGTCCGGTGATCCGCGGAACCGCCCTGCGCGACTTTGCGCCTTTCTACAAATTCGACGATTTCCGGGACCAGATCGAGTTCGCCAAGCTCGGGCGCGCGCTCAACGACCGGATCTCCGGCGCCATTGTCCTGCCCGAGGGCGATCTGATCGGCCGGACCATGACATTCACCGGCGTCGTTGCGCTCAAGAGCGCTGACGAAGTGCTGGTGATGACCCCGATCAGCGTCGGCGTGACGCCATGAGCCCGGCGCACAGCGACGCCGCCCATCCGATAGGCCTGAGCATCCGCCGTGCGGTCAAGGTCTATCCGGGAACCGTCGCTCTCAAGAATGTCGATTTTGATATCCGCATGGGCGCGGTGAACGTGCTCGTAGGCGAGAACGGCGCGGGCAAATCCACGCTGATGAAAGTCATCGCCGGCGTCGAGTCCCTGACCGAAGGCGAGATCACGCTCGACGGACGCAAGGTGGCATTCCGCAGCAAGGATGACGCGGTCGCCAACGGGATCGGCATCGTGTTCCAGGAACTCAACCTGTTTCCCGACATGACGGTCGGCGAGAACGTGTTCATCGCCAGGGAGCCGCTGCGGTTCGGAATCAGCATCGATCAGAGGGCCGTCACGGAGCGCACCCGCGCCTTGATGCAGCGGCTTGAGCAGGACATCGATCCCGACACGCCGCTCGGGCTCCTGCGCATCGGCCAGCAGCAGATTGTCGAGATCGCCAAGGCGCTGGCGCAGGACGCCAGGATCCTCATCCTCGACGAGCCGACTTCGGCGCTCTCCGCCGCGGAGGTCGAGGTGCTGTTTCGCATTATCGATGAACTCAAGACGCAGGGCGTCGGCATCGTCTACATCTCGCACCGGCTCGAGGAGCTGATCCGGGTCGGCGACTACATCACTGTTTTGCGCGACGGCGAAATCACCGGGTCGCGCACCATGGAGGGCGTCGACATTGCCTGGATCGTCCAGGCGATGATTGGCGGCAAGTCCAAGGACTTTTCGCAGACCCAGGCCCATGAATTCGGCCGGGAAGTGTTTCGCGCCGAGGACATCACGCTGCCCAAGGCGGGCGGCGGTTTCACGGTCGATCGCCTGTCCCTTTCGGTTCGGGCGGGAGAGATCGTCGGTCTTTACGGACTCATGGGGGCCGGCAGGTCCGAGTTTCTCGAATGCATCATGGCGCAGCACCCCGATTCCAGGGGCCATTTCTTCATGGATGGCAAGGAGATGCGGGAAAGGCACGTCGCCGGCCGGATCGCGCGCGGCATCGCCCTCGTGCCCGAGGACCGCAAGCGTGACGGGCTGATACAGATCATGTCGGTCCGCGAGAACATCACCCTGTCTTCCCTCGCCCAGTTCGCCACGGGCTTTCACCTCAGCCTGCGCAAGGAAGCGGCCCGCGCTGCCGAATTCATCAAGCGGATGACGGTGAAAGTCGCAAGCCCGGACAACCCGATCTCGTCCCTGTCCGGAGGCAACCAGCAAAAGGTGGTGATCGGCAAGGCGCTGATGACAGGCCCGAAGGTGCTGCTGATGGATGAGCCCTCACGCGGAATCGACATCGGCGCCAAGGCGGAAATCTACCAGAAGATGCGGACGCTCGCGGCGGAAGGGATCGCGATCATCTTCGTCACATCCGATCTGGAGGAGGTGCTGGCGCTGTCCGACCGGATCATCGTGATGGCCAATGGACGCCTCAGCGGCGAGTTCGGACCGGATGCGGACCCCGCCAGTGTGATTGCCGCTGCTTCCCCCGCCAAGCCCGCCAACAAGAACAAGGAAACAGCACTATGACGTCAATCACTGAAAGGGCGGCGGTCAGACCCCGGAGCAAACACGACTGGCTGTTGCTACTGCTCAAGGCGCGCACCCTTGTCGCACTGTTGCTCGTGCTGGCGTTCTTCTCGTTCGCGGCGCCGAATTTCCTCAGCACCGCCAACGCCATCCTGATCTCCAAGCATGTGGCGATCAATGCCTTCCTGGCGATCGGCCTGACCTTTGTCATCATCACCGGGGGCATCGACCTGTCCGTGGGCTCGGTGGTTGGCCTGACCGGCATGATCGCCGGCTGGCTGGTGCTCAACGGCATCGATATCGGGTTCGGCTGGTCGATCCAGTTCAACACGCTGGAGATCGCCGCCATTGTCTGTCTCGCGGGAATCCTGGTCGGCGGGATCAACGGGATACTGATAACGCGGTTCAACGTCGCGCCGTTCATCGCGACGCTGGGCATGCTCTACGTCGCCCGTGGCGCGGCACTGCTGTTTTCCGAAGGCCGCACATTCCCCAACCTCAACGGCAATCCGGACTATGGATCGGACAGTTTCCCGTTGATCGGCACCGGAAACTTCCTGGGCCTTCCTGTCATGATCTGGATGCTGATCGCCGTCACATTGGGCGCAGCCTGTATTGCCAACCGGACCCCGCTCGGAAGGCACATCTACGCCACCGGCGGCAATGAGCGCGGCGCGGCGCTTTCGGGTGTGCGTGTCGCCAGGGTCAAGATGTTCGTCTACATGTTCTCGGGCCTGATGGCCGCGATCGTCGGCCTGATCATTGCCTCGCAACTCAGGGCCGCCCATCCTGCCACGGGCGAATTCTTCGAACTGAACGCCATTGCGGCCGCGGTCCTGGGGGGAACCTCGATGTCCGGCGGGCGCGGGCGCATCATCGGCACGATCATCGGCGCCTTCGTGATCGGCATTCTTTCTGACGGCCTTGTCATGATGGGGGTCTCGTCATTCTGGCAGATGGTTGTCAAAGGCCTTGTCATTATCGCCGCCGTGGTCATTGATCAGGCTCAAAGCCGGCTTCAGGCGCGGGTGGCGCTTGCACAGGAAGTTACCCAAAGCCGGTAGGGCCGGGCTGCGGGGGATTGAGGTAGGTGTTGCTCTTGCAGGTGTTAGAAACTAAGTGAAGTAGTGATTGCCGTCATTCGGCACGAATGGCCGGAGTCGAGGAGTTAAGGCTTGCAAGAGCAACCGGATACCGAGCGCAATGGAAGCATGGCGGGCCTGCTGTCCGAGCCACGCCGCCGCCGTATCCTTGAATGGATCGAGGAAGAGGGTTCGGCCCGCGTCCGCGATCTCTCCTCGGCATTCCAGGTGTCGGAAGCGACCATACGCCAGGATCTGGAGCGACTGGAAAAAGAGGGACACATCACCCGCGAGCATGGCGGCGCTTTTCTCAACGCCATGCGCAGCCAGGTGCAGGGCTTCGTGCTTCACCATCAGGTCAACATGGACAGGAAGAGAAAGATCGGCGCCTATGGCGCCAATCTGGTCAGTGACGGCGAAACACTGATCCTCGACGCCGGGACCACGACGACCGAAGTGGCGACCCGGCTTGTAACGCGCAAGAACCTCACGATCATCACCAATGCGCTCAACATTGCCGTGATCCTTGGCACCGTTCCGGGCTTTGCCGTGCATATGCCCGGCGGTCAGTTCAAGGCGCCGACCCTGTCGCTGTCCGGCGACAAATCGGTCGAATATTTCCGAAGCATCTTCGCCGGAAAACTGTTTCTTGCAACAGCCGGGGTCGCAGCCGACGCGGGCCTGACCTATCCGAGTTTTGCCGATCTCCAGCTCAAGGAGGCCATGATCAAGGCGGCAAGCCACGTGTACCTCGTTGCGGATTCGACCAAGATCAACCGCACCTCATTCACCCGGCTTGGCGCGCTTGAACTGGTGCATTCCTTCATCACCGATGACGGCATATCCGATGCCGACGCCAAGGAATTCGAACGCCGCGGCGTGGAAGTGCTGATCGCCCAGTGAGGGGCGTTCCTTGGTTGTCTGATATCTCGAATTGAAGCCCAAGGGCGAGACTGGGCTGGCCAAAGTCAGGCCGGGTTTTCTTCATGTGTACCATCTGCAGCGTTTGGTTCGGACGCCATGACAGTGCGCAATTCACGAACGGTCCGCCGTATCGCCGAGGAAGATCTGGTTGACCAGTGCCCGGTCGCCTCGGCATGCGAACGCGCCAACGCCGGCAGTTCCGTTGCAGCCTGCCCGATCTCGGAGAGGTGCGTTTCCGGCAGAATATTGGCAAGGCAGGGCATGATCTGATCCGGCCCGTGGGGGCCTGCCCGCGGGGGCCCCGGACTTTCCGGCGGCACCTGAAAATAGGTCCAGCTCCCTCGTTAGCCGGCCAAGGTCTTCGGCGGCTTTTGCCCGTGAGTCTTCAGAAAGACATCGACAGGACCGGGGCTGCGGTTCCAGACGGTCACTTGATGGCCGGCGCGAACCCCATTTGCGGCCATGCGACGTCCCATCCGCCCTAACCGGCGAAGCCGAGCTTCATCTCAAGCAGCCTTCCCGTCGCTTGAGACGATGCCCGAAATCGCCTGGATCAGGCTATCCTCTGTAACCTCCTCCGAGGTGAATTCACGCATGATCCGCCCGCTGTACATCGCGATGATGCGATCGGAAACATGCAGCACTTCCGGCATTTCCGATGAGATGACGATGATGGCGTAGCCCTGCGATGCGAGATCCCTGATGAGTTTGTGGATTTCGGCCTTGGAGCCGACATCGATGCCGCGCGTCGGTTCGTCGACGATCAGCACTTTCGGATGCATGGACAGCCATTTGCCGATAACGATCTTCTGCTGGTTCCCGCCAGAAAGATTGCCCGCCTGCTGCTTCCAGCTCGGGGTCTTGATCTTCAGCTTGTCGTGGTAGAGGTCGAAGATCGCTATCTCCGCGCCGTCCGACACGAAGGGTCCGGCGGTCAAGTCGCTCACCTGCGGAAGTGTCATGTTGTCCCGGCAGTTCATGCCAAGGATGAGCCCCTGTTCCTTCCGGTTTTCCGGAACCAGAGAGATGCCAAGATTGATGGCGTCCACCGGAGAGGTGATTTCCACCTGCTCACCGTCCAGGACAATGCTTCCACCGGTCGGCGTTCTCAGGCCGAACAGGGTTTCGGCAATTTCCGTGCGTCCGGCCCCGACAAGGCCATAGAAGCCAACCACCTCACCGGCGCGAACCTTGAAGCTGACATCCTGGTAGAGTGAGCCACAGGAAAGGCCTTTCACCTCCAGCGCAACCTCGCCAAATTCATGGTCATTGACGTGACGCGTCAGGTCAAGCTTGCGCCCGATCATCAGGTGGGTGACGTCCTCTTCGGTCGTCTTTGCGGTTTCCAGCGTGCCGCGATACTGACCATCGCGCAGGACCGAAATGCGATCGGTGATCTTGAAGATTTCTTCCATCCGGTGAGAGATGTAGATGATGCCGACGCCATGAGATTTCAGATCCTCGATCACCTCGAAGAGCACGGATTTTTCGGCGTCGGTGAGCGAGGCAGTCGGTTCGTCGAAGATGACCGCCTTGGCTTCATGGGTAAGCGCCCGCGCAATCTCCACCATCTGCTGGTTGGCGATCGACAGGTCCCCAACCTGGGTCCGGGCACTAAAGCCCACCTTGAGGCGCTGCAAGATCGTGTTGGTCTTGTTGAACAGGGCTTGCCAGTCCACCAGCCCAAAACGCTTGCGCGGCAGTTCGCCCAGGTAGATGTTTTCGGCAACCGTCAGTTCCTTGGCGAGGCTGAGTTCCTGGTGAATGAAGACAATGCCCTTGTGCTTGGCCTCAAGCGGCGAGCTCATCTTCACGGGTGTTTCATTGACAATGATCCGGCCGCTGTCGGGCTGATGAATACCGCCAAGGACCTTCATCAGCGTTGACTTGCCTGCGCCGTTTTCTCCCATGAGGGCATGCACCTCGCCAGGCATGACGTCGAAAGACACATCGTCGAGTGCCCGGACACCGGGAAAGGTCTTGACGATGCCTTCAAGGCGAAGCGCAGGGACCGATACAGGAGCTTGCTTGCTCATACCTTCAACTCCTCCTTGGCCTTGATGTTGAGTTGGCGATCGAGGAACAACACCGCGATCAGGATCAGGCCGATGACCAGATTTACCGTCTCGGTGCCCGCCCCGATATAACCCAGCCCCTTGCGCAAGAGCTGGATGGCAATGACACCGCCAAGCGTGGAAACAATCGATCCGGCCCCGCCGGCCAGCTTGGTTCCGCCCAGCACCACGGCCGTGATAGCCCAAAGTTCGAACAGCGAGCCATCATTGGGATTGACCGACCCGCTTTCCGAATAGAACACGGCAGCAGAGAGTGCTGCCAAAAACCCGATCAGCATGAAATTGATCATCATGTGCGGTCCGACGCGAATGCCCGCGTTGACCGCAGCCTCCCGATTGTCGCCAATGGCGTAGGATTGCGACCGTGAACCGTGCGGTTCATCAGGAACCACAGGGCGGCTGCGACCGTCAGCAGGAACCACGTTGCCGTGTGCAGACCCAGAAACTGCGCTTCGGCAAAATCGACAAGGGTCCAGTTGAGTTGTGACGTGGGCTGTTCGCCATTGTAGATGAACACCAGCCCGCGGTAGCCGAGCATGGACCCCAATGTAACAATGAAGGCATCGACTCCGGTTTTCCAGACAATGAGCCCATTGACCGCGCCAAGCACCACACCGGTGAGCAGAGCCAGGATCCACGATATCGGGATCACCCAGTCGCCAAACCCGGCGAAGACCGGCCAGGTCATGCTGTCGAGCATCACGATTGCCGCAAGCGCATAGGTTGCCCCAACACTAATACCAGTCCTCATAGTTTCTGACTCACGGGATTCCCAAAAGTGATCGAATCTGAATCGATGGTGCAAACGGGAGGTTTGCGATGGGTTCAGCGGTT
>NZ_JAUXOD010000140.1 GCF_030682515.1 Hoeflea sp.
CCTACAGAAAGCTTTCGGTGCGAAAGCCCGGCTTTTCTTCGAAGGACGTGGGCGAACTCGCCGATCTTCTGGGCCTTGTCTGGGATGAGCCGCTTGCGACCATTGTCGCGACAGCGGCCGACGACGCGCTTCAGTCTGGCCGCTCGCCGCCCTTTGCTGCTGCGGAGCTGGTGACAACAATCTGTGCCGCACGTCCGGATGCCGAACCACTCGCCTGGGCACTGGGCGACATTTTCATCGCCGCAAAACTCAAATGGGCGTTTCCTCTACCACTGCTGATGGCCAAACGGTATGGCACAGCCTTCCGCACGATCGGGGGAAGGGGACGGGTCCGACCCGGCGAAGTGGCGTTCGCCACAGCTATCTGTTTGGCTCTGGTTGACGCTACAGACAGCGCCCTGCGTTCAGCCGGCGAGATCGCCCGCCGCGCGGATCAGCTTGTTGCTGTGGCCCCGAAGCTGCGCACCAAGGGGGCGGAGCCAGTGATCCAGGCATTGCTCAATGAGGATGCGATTGCGGCCTCCGCGCCCGGCAGCAACCTGTCCCGTTGGGCCGCAACCCGCCTGTTCGAACGGCTTCAGAGCTTTGGCGCCGTGCGCGAGCTGTCCGGCCGAACGTCGTTCCGGATTTATGGATTGTGACGATGACCGGAACCCCCGCAGCAAAACCATCCCGAAAGAAGGCGAACGGCGCAAGCGAACGCTTGTTTGATCGGGAACTGGGGGATCTGCCGGCGGAATTGCGCTGGCGGGAATGGATGATGCGGGTCGAGGCAGTGATCTTTGCCTCAGCCGAGCCGGTGTCGCGCGAGATGCTGGCGCGCGTGGTCGGCAAGGATTGCAGTATCGATCTGCTCATTGAAGATCTCCGCGAGGAACTTCGTTCCCGGCCTTATGAGCTGATCGCCGTGGCCGGTGGCTGGCAGCATCGAACCCGTCCAGCTTACGCGGAGGCGATCCGGGCTTCTTGCGCGCCGACGCGATCTGCCGCTGCGGTGCTGTCCGAGCATGAGTCCATGGTGCTGATGGCGATTGCCTATTCACAGCCTGTCACGAGAAGCGAGCTGTCGAAGATTTTTGGCAAGGAGGTTTCTCGCGACACGATCAGCGCTTTGCGGGGGGCGGGGTTTGTTTCCTCTGGGCCGCGCAGCCCGACGCCGGGGGCGCCCTATACCTATGTGACGACCAGGCATTTCCTCGCCGCGTTCGGCATGGAGACGCTGCGTGACCTGCCCGACATGGAGGCGCTTGACGATGCAGGGTTGCTCAGCAAGGAGATACATGTCGACGGTATTCCCATGGCACTCGGATTGTCCGGTGCCGTGCTTGTGGCAGAGGAGCAAGACGGCGGATGAAAGATCTGGATGTCCTTTGATCGGTTGGCGGCGTGTCGATGAAACGTATCGCATGCGCCATGCCAGTCACGGGAGGCGAATTCGATCTCCGGCGCGATCAAATGATTATATTCCTGTCCGCGTCAAAGGCACGACAACATTGAAGCCTCATGAATAGATCGGGTTAACATTTTCCAAACAATTGTCCGGTAATATGCCCCGGAGAAAATGATAGACTGCGAAGGCTTTGGGACAGAAGATGTCAGCTGCTGCTGCAAACAAGGTTCAGAGTCTGGACACGGCCACCATGGTGCTTGCCACCATGCGCCGCCGCGGGATCTCCGGTCTGCCCCGCAACTACGAACTCGTCTACGAAGCTCTCAACGCCTCCAACCCGCGCCTGACCAGGGATTTCGAACAACTCGGCCGCAACCCCGCCCAGGAAGACCTCGACGCGCTCGGCAAGATGCATTTCCCGCACCATCACCGCAATGGCGTGGTGGAAGGCGCTCACGACAAGATTTCCGGGGAACTCGAGGGCATGCTGCGCCTGCTCAAGCAGGAGCAGTCCTCGCTCGAGAGCTATTCGAAGCTGCTGGGCGAAACCTACAACCGCATTTCCAGCAAGAGCGCGTCGAGCGCCGACATCCTGTCGAGCGTCATCGGCGTGTTGAGCAACGCCACCGGCGACACCATGGAAAAGGGCAAGATCGTCGTCGAGCACATGGTCGAGCGCGCCCGCGAGATGGAGCAGGTCAAGCTCGAACTCGACGAATACAAGCGGATCGCCAACACCGACCCGCTCACGCGCCTGTCCAACCGCCGCGCCTTCGACGAGGTGCTCTCGGGCATCTACAACAATCCGCGAGAGGCGATGTATTATGCGCTGATCGTCGCCGACATTGATTTCTTCAAGAAGTTCAACGACACCTATGGCCACCCGGTCGGCGACCGCGTCCTGGGCGTCGTCGCGGCGGTGATGAAGAGCACGCTGCGCAAGGACGTGTTCGTCTCGCGCACGGGCGGCGAGGAATTCGCCGTGGTGCTCAAGGGCACAAGCCTTGAAACCACCCTCGAAATCGCCGAGCGCATCCGCCGGGCGGTCGAAATGACCCCGCTGAAGAACCAGAAGACCGGCGTCGATTACGGTCCCATCACGCTTTCGCTGGGGATCTGCATGGCCAGCGACGCGCAAAGCGCCGAAGAACTCTACAACAAGGCCGACGTGGCGCTCTACACCGCCAAGAATTTCGGACGAAACCGCGTCCAGGTCTACAATCCCGATCTGAATCAGGATTTCGAGAAGAACTGGGCGATTTATAAAGCTTGATGGGTGATGTCAGCTTAACGGAGACGAGTGCGGATTCGACTGGCTCGAAGTGATCATGCGGCGATCCCGGCCATGCCCTTCCAATGTGCGAGCGCTCTGAGACGATGCAGGTGGACGTCGATGGCTGTCTTTTTCAGATGGGTCGGGACGAAGAGATTTCGGACTGCGGAGAAGACGCTGATGAAACGTTGCAACGCGCCTGGCGAACGGAACGCTGCATCACCCGTTCCCGTTTTCGCAGCGGCAGGTGCGAGCTTTCGGCTCGATTGTTCAACCCCTTGTGCGATCGATGCTCGACCACCGGCATGATCTGGCGCCGTGCGGCTCCATAGGAGCCAAGCTTGTCTGTGACGATGCGCTTGGGTACGCCTCCCTGCTTCTTCATCAGCCGGATCAAAAGACGCTTGGCAGCCTTGGTGTTCCGGCGTACCTGGACGATCTCGTCGAGAACATAGCCGTCCTGGTCGACGGCACGCCAGAGCCAGTGTTTGCGGCCGCCGATTGTCACCACGACCGCGTCCAGATGCCATACATCCGTTGGATTCGGCGCTTTGCGACGCAAGCGGCGAGCATAGACTGGCCCGAACTTCTTTGCCCAGCAGCGGATCGTCTCATAGGAAACGATGACGCCGCGCTCCAACAGCATCTCCTATACCAGACGCAGGCTCAGTGGAAACCGGAAATACAGCCAGACCGCATGGGCGATCACAGATGATGGGAAACGATGGCGCTTGTAGCTGACAGGACTGTGGCTCATGACCGCTAGAGCAGATTCGACTTACTCCGGGTCATATCCGGCCGCCTCGAAATAGTGTCTGCACTCTGCGGGCGTGAACGCTGCAAGGGAGTTGGCTACGACGGTCCAGAGGTCGTCGACGGTTCTGGCCGCTGCTTTTCTCAGAAGGGCCTTGAGCTTTGAGAAGGCCATCTCGATGGGGTTGAAGTCCGGCGAATATGGCGGCAGGAACACAAGCTGTGCGCCAACCTTCTCGATCGCCTCGCGCACGCCGCTGATC
>NZ_JAUXOD010000141.1 GCF_030682515.1 Hoeflea sp.
GAAATCCTCCGACATGCCCATCGACAGCGTCTCGATTTCGTTTCTCCGGGCGATGCCGGCAAGCAGGGCGAAATGCGGGCCCGGATTCTCATTGACCGGCGGGATGCACATCAGCCCGGTGATGGAAAGCCCCAGCTCCGACCGGCACAGCGCGAGGAACGCATCGGCCTGGTCCGGCTCTATGCCGGCCTTCTGCGCTTCCGATCCGGTGTTGACCTGCACATAAAGAGCCGGCGCCCTGCCCTGTCGCTGGATTTCCCGCGCGATCTCCCGGGCGATCTTCTCCCGGTCGACGGTCTGGATCACATCGAACAGGGCCACCGCATCGGCGGTCTTGTTGGATTGCAGCGGCCCGATGAGATGAAGCTCGATGCCGGGCGTCTCAGCCTTCAGGCCCGGCCATTTGGACTGGGCTTCCTGCACGCGGTTTTCGCCAAACACCCGTTGCCCGGCCTCGATCACCGGCAGGATCTCATCGGCCGTCTTGGTCTTGGAGACCGCCACCAGCCGAACCGACTCCGGCTTACGATCGGCTTCGGCAGCCGCGGCGGCAATCGCCGTGCGCACTTTCTCGAGATTTTCCCGCACGTCCAAGCTGTGTTCCTTCCTGTCGCTCCCCCGGGTCGTGGCGTGGCGGCCAGCGCTTAGAGGCCGCCGTCCCGGGGTCTGTCCTTTCCGGTGTTAGCGCAGCGCGGACGACTTGCCAATGCACCGGAGCCGGCCCGCTTTGTCGCGCCCCGGCGCTCCAGCGCCGGTCTTTGCGCCCGAACTTCGGATCCGGGACGGGTCAATGGTTGACGCTTGCCGGGTTTCATGGTGAAGGTCGCCGCAAAATCTTGCGGTTTTCTGGTGACCCTTCATGGCAATGGAACGATACAATCCCAAACAGGCGGAGACCCGCTGGCAGCGGATCTGGGAAGAGGCGCGCATCTTCGAGACGGACAATGACAGTCCGGATCCGAAATATTATGTGCTGGAGATGTTTCCCTATCCGTCCGGGCGGATCCACATGGGCCATGTCCGCAACTACGCCATGGGCGACGTGGTGGCGCGCTACAAGCGCGCCCGCGGCTTCAACGTGCTGCATCCGATGGGCTGGGACGCCTTCGGCATGCCCGCCGAGAACGCCGCCATCCAGAACAAGGTCCATCCCCGCGACTGGACCTACGCCAATATCGACGCCATGCGCCGCCAGCTCAAGTCCATGGGCCTGTCGCTCGACTGGAGCCGGGAATTCGCCACTTGCGATGTCGAGTATTACACGCAGCAGCAGGCGCTGTTCCTGGATTTCCTGGCCGCGGGCCTGATCTACCGGCGCAATTCCAAGGTCAACTGGGACCCGGTCGACATGACCGTGCTCGCCAACGAGCAGGTCATCGACGGCCGCGGCTGGCGTTCGGGCGCGCTCGTCGAGCAGCGCGAACTCACGCAATGGTTCTTCCGTATCTCCGACTTCGCCGAGGATCTGCTGGTCTCGCTCGACGAACTGGATCAGTGGCCGGAAAAGGTCCGGCTGATGCAGAAGAACTGGATCGGCAAGTCCGAAGGCCTCACCCTGCGCTGGGAGATCACCGATCCGGCGGAGGCCGGCGGCGCGACCGACATCGAGGTCTACACCACCAGGCCCGACACGCTCTATGGCGCATCCTTCCTGGCGATCGCCGCCGATCACCCGCTGGCCCGCGACCTGGCGGCGAAGGATCCGGCCATCGCCAGTTTCTGCGACCAGTGCCGCCGCGCCGGCACCTCGCTGGCCGCGCTCGAGACCGCCGAGAAGATCGGCTTCAGGACCGCGCTCGAGGTTGTCCACCCGCTCGATCCCGCGTGGACGATCCCGGTGTTCATCGCCAATTTCGTGCTGATGGACTATGGAACGGGCGCGATTTTCGGCTGCCCCTCCGGCGACCAGCGCGACCTCGACTTCGCCCGCAAGTACAATCTGCCGGTCACGCCGGTGGTGATGCCCGCGGACGCGGACGCGGCAAGCTTCGTGATCACCGACACCGCCTATGTCGGCGACGGCGTGATGATAAATTCGCGCGATCTCGACGGCCTGTCGCCGGACCAGGCCTTTGCGCAAGTCGCCAGCCGCCTGGAGACCAGGACCCTCGGCAACGCGCCGCAGGCCGCGCGAAAGACCAATTACCGCCTGCGCGACTGGGGCCTGTCGCGCCAGCGCTACTGGGGCGCGCCCATTCCGGTGATCCATTGCGAGGATTGCGGCGTGGTGCCCGTGCCTGTCGCGGACCTGCCGGTCAAGCTTCCCGATGACGTGACGCTCGACAGACCGGGCAATCCGCTCGACCACCATCCGACCTGGAAACACGTCACTTGCCCGAATTGCGGCAAGGATGCGCGGCGCGAAACCGACACGATGGACACCTTTGTCGATTCGTCCTGGTATTTCGCACGCTTCACGGCACCGCGGCACGCCACCCCGACGGACCCGGCCGTCGCCAGCGCCTGGCTGCCGGTGGATCAGTATATCGGCGGCATCGAGCACGCCATCCTGCACCTCTTGTATTCGCGCTTCTTCACCCGCGCCATGCGCCTGACCGGCCATGTCGACCTGAAGGAGCCCTTCCGGGGCCTGTTCACGCAAGGCATGGTGGTTCACGAGACCTACCGCTCCGGCAAGGACAGCAAGGGGGAATGGATCGCGCCGGCCGAGGTGGAGATCACCGAGATCGACGGCGTGCGCACGGCGCGCCACGCCAGGACCGGCGAGCCGCTCGTCATCGGTTCGATCGAGAAGATGTCGAAGTCCAAGAAGAACGTGGTCGACCCCGACGACATCATCGACAGCTACGGCGCCGACACCGCGCGCTTCTTCATGCTGTCGGATTCACCGCCCGACCGCGACGTGATCTGGACCGAGGCCGGCGTCGAAGGCGCGCACCGCTTCGTCCAGCGCATCTGGCGTCTGCTCGGCGAGGCTTCCGCCAATCTGGAAGGGGTGAGGGCCGGGACGGGAACCGGCGGCGTCGCCCTGGCCGTGTCGCGCAGCGCCCACAAGACCGTCAAGGCGGTTGGCGAGGACATTGAGAAGCTTGCCTTCAACAAGGCCGTGGCGCGGCTCTACGAACTGGTCAACACGCTGGCAGCCCCGCTGTCGGAAGTGGCCGCCGGGAAGGCTGAGCCCGAACTCCGGTCGGCCTGCAAGCAGGCGGCCGACATGGTGGTCCAGCTGATCGCGCCGATGATGCCGCATCTGGCGGAAGAGTGCTGGAAAATGCTCGGCAATACCGGCATGGTGGCGACAACACGCTGGCCGGATTATGATCCGGGCCTCGTGACCGACGATCAGGTGACACTGCCGGTGCAGATCAATGGCAAGAAGCGCGGGGATTTGACAATTGACCGCAATGCCGATCAAGCTGCTGTCGAGGCAGCGGTTCTGGCGCTTGATTTCGTCCGGGCCGCAACCGCAGGCAAACCGCCGCGCAAGCTCATTATCGTACCCCAGAGGATCGTCAATGTTGTTATCTGAAGGTGCAGGATCCGGATGGAGATCAAGGGCGCTGGCGACGGGCCTCGCGCTCGTTCTGCTGGCAGGCTGCCAGGCCCAGCCGCTCTATGGGTCGATGGGCGGAGAAAGAGCGTCGGTTTCGGTCTCGGAAGCCGGCTCCCGCGTCGAGCAGAGGGTCCGTGACGAACTTCTTGTGGGATTTGGCGGCGAGCAGCCCAATGCCGCCTACCACCTCGACCTGACGGTCTCGTCCGGCATCAGCGGCATCCTCCCGGGCGGCGTTGACAACGAGTTCTCGGCCGCCCGCGCCACGGTGACTGCAAGCTATGTGCTCAAGTCAGCCTCCACCGGCGAGACGGTGAAAACCGGCTCGCGGTTTGCCGATGCGCAGCTTGACCTTCCCTCGCAGCAATTCGCGCAGGTCCGGGCAAGCAGCGAGGCGGAAGACCGCGCGGCACGCCAGGTTGCGGCCCTTGTCCGGGCCGATGTGGCCGCAGCCCTCGCCCGCTAGAGCGCCGTTCGTCCGCTAGGCCGCACACGGGACGCGCGGGGACCCAGAATCAGTCAGGGCAGTCTGGTGGCCAGGTGTCGCCCCATGTCCCTGTGGGCATGAACCACACTCAAGATCAGGGAACGGATCGGCGGAACCCATGGCAGAGATCAAATCCCACGAATTCTCCGGTTTCATCCGCCGCCAGGGCACGCCCTACCGCATCGTGCTGGTCTATGGTCCAGATCGGGGCCTTGTGTCGGAACGGGCGTCGCAGGTCGCGGCCAGGACCGGCATCGATCTGAAGGATGATTTTGCGGTTCTGAAGCTGGAAGCCTCCGATCTCGCGGGCGATCCAGGCCGCCTGGCCGACGAGTTTGGCGCCATCAGCCTGTTTGGCGGAGACAGGCTGGTCTGGCTGCGCAATGCCGGCAACGAGCGCGGCCTGATCGAGGCCCTGACCGCGATTGCCGACACCGATCCCGGCTCCTCCCATCTGCTGATCGAGGCTGGCGACCTAAAGAGGGGCAGCGGGCTGCGCAAGCTCGTCGAGACCACCCCCTCGGCCTTGGCGATCCCGTGCTACTCCGACGATGCGCGCGGCATCCAGGCCCTGATCGAAGAGGAACTGGGCGGCGCCGGGCTCACCATCCAGGGCGATGCGCGCCAGCGGCTGGCCCAGCTTCTGGGCGGCGATCGCCTGGCAAGCCGCAACGAGCTCAGGAAGCTCGCGCTGTACTGCCACGGCGCCGCAACCGTGACCGACGCCGACGTGATCGAAGCGATGGGCGACGTGGCGGCCCTGTCCGTGGATGACGCGGTGGACGCGGTCTTTTCGGGTGATTCGGCCGGTCTTGAATCCGCCCTCGAGCGGATTCTCGCGTCCAAGACCTCCGTGTTCCTGGTCCTGCGCGGTTGTATCATGATGTTTGAACAGCTCGACGCCATGCGGTCGCTGGTCGAGAACCACAACCGCCAGCCCGCCCAGGTCATGGCGGAGCGCGGCCGCGGCATTCACTTCAAGCGCAAGCCCATCCTGGAACGCGCATTGCGCCACTGGCGCCTTGAAGCCATCAACAGGGAAATGCGCCGGCTTTCCGACGCCGTGCTTGAGACCCGCCGCCGGCCTCAGCTTGAAGCCGCGATTGCACGTCAGGCCCTTTTGCGCGCATGCCTGCTCAGCCGGTAATTGTATATCCTATTGATTATATTGTCTTTTGTCGCCCAATAGCCGGCAAAGTTCATCGAGTTGCTCCAGCGATTTGTACTCGATGCGCATCTGTCCGCCCTGACCCTTGTGGGCGAGCTCTACCTTGAGGCCGAGAAAGTCCGAAAGGCTTCTTTCAAGCGCAAGCGTATCGGCGTCCTTCGGCTCGGCGCGGCTGGCGGACTTTGTTTCAAGCCCGGCCGGCCTGTTGGCCTGATCGGCGTCCTTCTGGGCGAGCTTTTCGGCGTCGCGCACCGAGAGACCGCCCTGGGCGATCAGCTTGGCGAGCGCCACCGGATCCGACGTCGAGACGATGGCGCGGGCATGACCCGCCGACAGGGCCCCGTCTACCAGCATGGCACGGACTTCCTCCGGCAGCTTGAGCAGCCGCAGAGAATTGGCGACATGGCTGCGACTCTTGCCGATCACCTCGCCCAGATCGTTCTGTGTGTAGCCATATTGCGCAATCAGCTGCTCGTAGCCCTGCGCCTCTTCGAGCGCATTGAGATCGGCGCGCTGGACGTTTTCGACGATGGCGATCTCGAGCGCTGTCTTGTCGTCCACGTCCCTGACAATGACCGGAATCTCGACCAGGCCCGCCATCTGTGCGGCGCGCCAGCGGCGCTCGCCGGCGATGATCTCAAATCGGCCGGCGCCCGCGTTGCGAACCATGACCGGCTGGACAATTCCGTGCTGGCGGATCGAGCGGGACAGGTCTTCCAGTTCCGCCGGGTCGAAGGAGCGCCGCGGATTGCGCGGGTTGCGGCTGACATGTTCGATCGGCACCAACCTGTCTGCGGACACAGACGGCCTGGATTGGGAACCGGCCGGCTGGTCGATCTCGCCGATCAGGGCTGCCAGGCCGCGCCCCAGGCGCTTCTTCGAAACATCGTCTGACATCGTCACATCCACTCCCGCTGCAGCCCTTTCCGGGTCAGGCAGCCTTACGGTTACGTTCGCGCTGGATCACTTCGGAGGCCAATTGCAGATAGGCCTGGCTTCCGGCGCATTTCAGATCATACAGGATTGCCGGCTTGCCATAGGACGGAGCCTCGGACACCCTGACATTGCGGGGAATGAGCGTCCGGTAGACCTTCTCCCCCAGATGCGACCGGACATCCTCGACGACCTGCAGCGCCAGATTGTTGCGCGGGTCGTACATGGTCATGACAATGCCCTGGATATCGAGCGTCGGGTTGAGCGAATCGCGCACCTGCTCGACCGTTTCCAGGAGCTGGCTCAGGCCCTCGAGCGCGAAGAACTCGCACTGCAGCGGCACCAGGATCGAGTGCGCCGCCGCCATGGCGTTCATGGTCAACAGGTTGAGCGATGGCGGGCAATCGATCAGCACATAATTGTAGCGCTGGGCATCGGGCGCCTGCAGCGCCTTGCGCAGCCGGAACACGCGGTCCGGCGTGCCGGCGATCTCCATCTCCACGCCGAGCAAGTCCATGGTCGAGGGGATGATGCTCAGATGCGGCACCGCGGTCTGCATCACCGTTTCGCTGACCGTCGCGTTCTGCGTCAGCAGGTCATAGGCGGAAACGCCACGGTCCTTGCGGTCGATGCCAAGGCCCGTGCTGGCGTTGCCCTGCGGGTCGATGTCGACGATCAGCACCTCTTCCCCGATCGCCGCGAGCGCGGTGGCGAGGTTGATGGCGGTGGTCGTCTTGCCAACGCCGCCCTTTTGGTTGGCGATGGTGATGATCCGGTTCTTCGAATGGGGCATCGAGGGGGTCCGCGGGCTAGTTGCGCTTGGAAAGATGGCTGATCTGCAGGATCGCCGATCCATCCCGCGCCAGACTTGGATGTTCTATCAGATCAAAGCCCCAATGGTCACGCGCTGATCGCACTTCTCCCGGATAATCCAACCCTTTGTGGAACCACATTTCGAGCGCGGGGTTTTCCGCCGCGAAGGGCGCCGCGTATCCCAGCAGATCCGTCAGAGACGCGAGCGCCCGGGCGGAAATCGCGTCAATCGGCCCGACCTGGCCCTGCAGGGTCTCCATGCGGACCGGATGCACGCTGGCCCGCGCGCCCGTGGCCGTGATCACCTGGCGCAGGAAGGCGGCCTTCTTGTTGTTGCTTTCAACCAGGTGAACCCAGCCCGCGCCGAGCTCGGCCAGGCAGATCCCGGTCACCAGGCCGGGAAATCCGGCGCCGCTGCCCATGTCGATCCAGGTCAAGGGGTCCGGCCGCAGCCGGAACAGCTGCAGGCTGTCGAGAATGTGGCGCTCCCACAGGACTGGCAAAGTGGCGGGAGACACAAGGTTGATGGAAGGCTGCCATTTCCGGACAAGATCTGCGTAAGCGCGCAACCCGTCCCATGTTTCACGTGAAACAAACCCGGACTCCGGGAAAAAGCCTTCGACAGCAGCTCGCGACACCATCAGGCCCCCGCTCCGGCACGGCGCTTCTCCGGACCCTTCCGCAGGTGACTGAGCAGCAGCGCCACCGCGGCCGGTGTCATGCCCTCGATCCGTTCGGCATGACCGATTGACGGCGGACGCATTTGTCCGAGTTTCTGCTTAAGCTCCTGCGACAGTCCCGGAAGATCATCATAGCGAAAATCTGCCGGGATTGACCTGTTTTCCTCGCGCCGACGGGACTCGATGTCTTGCGCCTGCCGGTCGAGATAGACCGCATAGGCCGCATCCACCGCAGCTGCATCCAGAACCTTCGGGTCATGCGCCGCCAGCTCTGGCCAGATTCTGATCAAGGTCGCCACAGAGATGTCCGGATAGGACAGCAGTTGAAACGCCGACCGGCGAATTCCATCCTTGTTCAGCGAAAGTCCGTGCCTGTCGGCCTCCGACGGCGACAGGCTGCGATCCTTCAGATCATGCAAACATTTCGCAAGCGAATCGACATAGGAGAGAAACTTGGCTTTCCGATCTTCCGAGATGCATCCGAGCTCGATGGCCTTCGGCGTCAGCCGCTGCTCGGCATTGTCGGCACGGAGCGACAAGCGGTACTCGGCGCGCGACGTGAACATGCGATACGGTTCGCTGACCCCCTTGGTCGTCAAATCGTCGACCATGACGCCGATATAGGAGTCGGTGCGACTGAACAGGAAGGCGGGCCGGTTCTGCACCTGAAGCGCGGCATTCAATCCGGCGACGAGGCCCTGCGCCGCGGCCTCCTCATACCCGGTCGTGCCATTGATCTGTCCGGCCAGGAACAGGTGTGGGAGCCGGCGAGTCTCGAGCTTGTGGGCCAGCTCACGCGGATCGACATGGTCATACTCGATTGCATAGCCGGGCTGGATGATACGTACATTCTCCAGACCGGGAATGGTGCGCAGGAACGCGTCCTGGACATCTTCCGGCAGGGACGTGGAAATGCCGTTCGGATAGACCGTCGAATCGTCCAGGCCCTCAGGCTCCAGGAAGATCTGGTGTCCGTCCCGCTCGCCGAACCGGACGATCTTGTCCTCGATCGAGGGGCAATAGCGCGGTCCGATGCCCTCGATCTGGCCGGAATACATGGCTGAACGATGGATGTTGTCCTGGATGATCTTGTGTGTCGCGGCGGTGGTCCGGGTGATCCCGCAGCGGATTTGCGGCACCTCGATCCTGTCCGTCATGAAGGAAAAAGGAATCGGCGCCGCGTCGGCGTCCTGCCACTCCACCTTGCTCCAGTCGATGGTCGTGCCGTCGAGGCGAGCCGGCGTGCCGGTCTTGAGCCGTCCCAGGTCAAAGCCTGCCCGCTGCAAGGTCGCCGAAAGCCCCAGCGAAGGCGCTTCGTTCATCCGGCCAGCCGGAATCTTGCGGTCGCCGATATGGATCAGGCCGCGCAGGAATGTGCCGGTGGTCAACACCACCGCACCGGACTTGATGGCGGACCCGTCTTTCAGCACGACGCCGCTGACGCTGCCTTCGGCAATCAGAAGATCGTCAACCTCGGATTCGATGATCGTCAGGTTCGGGCAGTCACGGAGCAACGACTGGATCGCCTCGCGGTAAAGCTTCCGATCTGCTTGCGTCCGCGGACCCCAGACCGCGGGGCCCTTGCGCCGGTTGAGCATGCGGAACTGGATTCCCGATCGATCGGCGGCGAGGCCCATGAGCCCTCCCATCGCGTCAATCTCGCGAACCAGATGGCCCTTGCCGAGTCCGCCAATTGCCGGATTGCACGACATCGTGCCGATGCTGTCGAAGCGGTGAGTCACCAGTGCGGTACTCGCGCCCATGCGTGCAGACGCGGCCGCAGCTTCGCTGCCCGCATGTCCGCCACCGATGACGATTACATCATATCGCATGTCAGATCTCCGCGAAGGGTCCGTCTCTCGGACTTCCGCCTGGGAGTCAAGTTATATGTTTCACGTGAAACATATTGATTCGATGCCCGGACCGAAAAGCGGCCATGTTTCACGTGAGTCACGCCTGGGCCGAATTCTTGTCCCGCGTTTCACGTGAATCATTTTCCGACGCAGAATTCGGAGAAGATAACACCAAGCAACTCCTCCACATCGACCGATCCGGTAATCCTGCCGAGCGCTGTGGCGGCCATGCGCAGTCGCTCTGACCGGATCTCCAGAGGGTCTCCCGTACCCAAGACCGCCGCCATCAGATCCATCCGGCATTCTTCCAGCAGCAGAACATGCCGATCGCGCGTTGGCAACGGGTCATTGCGTGCCACGTCCATCTCTGAAATCCGACTGGAAATCACCGCAAGAAGATCGTCCAGTCCGTCGCCGGTTTTGCTGGACACTAAAAGCCCGGATGCCGGCAGATCAGGCAAGGAGCCCTCCACCAGATCCGACTTCGTCCCGACCAAGATCCGGTTTGGCGCCAAGACAGCATCCACCGCCCCGCCAGCACCCTCAAGACTCCGCAACTCCAGAACCAGATCTGCGGTCTCGGCCGTGGTCATCGTCCGTCGGATGCCTTCAAGTTCGACGGGATTGTCTGAGTCGTGGATCCCTGCCGTATCCATCAACAGCACCAGATGGCCGCCGACGTCGAGCCGGACTTCGATCACGTCCCTGGTCGTCCCCGGTATGTCGGAGACAATTGCCACATCGCGGTCCGCAAGCGCATTCAGAAGCGATGACTTTCCGGCATTCGGGGCACCAACCAGGGCAACGCGAAAACCGTTGCGCACGATCTCGCCGGCCCTGGCGCCTTTGAGATGCGCCGCTATCTCCCCGGCAAGTGCCTCCAGGTCCGGCCATATACGATCGGCCACGGATCCAGGAATGTCCTCCTCGTCGGAGAAGTCGATCTCGGCCTCGATCATCGCCCGGCCATAGGTCAGGCGCCGGGCCCAGCCTTCGTAAAGCTGCTTGAGCCGGCCGCCGGCCTGGCCGAGTGCCTGCCTGCGTTGGTGTTCGGTTTCCGCACGGATCAGATCCGCAAGGCCTTCGACAGCAGTCAGGTCCATCCGGCCGTTCTCGAAGGCGCGACGGGTGAATTCCCCAGCTTCCGCCGGCCGAAAGCCCGGCAGCGAAGACAGGGCAGCGAGCACCGCCATGACGGAGGCGCGGCTTCCGTGGATCTGGAGTTCCCCGACATCCTCGCCGGTAAACGAGTGTGGCTCCGGGAAATAGAGCGCCAGGCCCTGGTCAAGCAGTTGCCCGGCGCCGTCTTTCATATCCGCGAGCGCCGCATGGCGCGCCACCGGCACGGATCCGGTTAATGTTTCGAGTCCGAATCGGACGCCAGGACCCGAGATCCGAATGACGGCGACGCCAGCTGGCGGATGACCCGAGGAGAGCGCGTAAATCGTATCCCGCATAAACGTACCGGTATCGAATCGAGTCCAGGGGCCATCGGAGTCGTCAGGTGTTCATCGAATCGAAGAAGTCGCTGTTCGTCTTGGTCTGCTTGAGCTTGTCGATCAGGAATTCGATGGCGTCGGTCGTTCCCATCGGCGCCAGGATGCGGCGCAGCACGAAGATCTTCTGCAGGTCCTGCTTGGGGACCAGCAGGTCCTCCTTGCGGGTGCCGGATTTGAGAATGTCCATCGACGGGAATATCCGCTTGTCTGCAACCTTGCGGTCAAGCACGATTTCCGAGTTGCCGGTGCCCTTGAACTCTTCGAAGATCACCTCGTCCATGCGCGATCCGGTGTCGATCAGCGCCGTGGCGATGATGGTGAGCGAACCGCCTTCCTCGATATTGCGCGCCGCGCCGAAGAAGCGCTTCGGCCGCTGCA
>NZ_JAUXOD010000001.1 GCF_030682515.1 Hoeflea sp.
AGGCTGTTGTCGCCGATGGTGCAGCCATGCAGGATGGCCGAATGCCCGATGGTGCAGCCTTTGCCGACGGTGAGCGGAAATCCCATGTCGGTGTGCAGGACGCAGTTCTCCTGGATATTGGAGCCTTCGCCGATGAGGATCGGCTCATTGTCGCCGCGCAGCACCGCGCCAAACCAGACGCCGGCGCCCTCTTCGAGCACGACATTGCCGATCACCTGGGCGCTGTCCGCCACGAAACAGACCCCTTCCGCCAGTTTCGGCGCCTTGCCGTCAAGACTGTAAACCGCCATTTCCTTGTCCTTCCTCATCCAGACCAGCTGCGCCTGGGACACGCCACTGGTCAGGCGATCGCTGTGCGATCAGCTTCTCCTGGCGTGTGTAATGCCCAAAACCTGGAATTGGAACCGGTTCAGGCGAGGAAAAAGCCGCTGGCGAACGCCACCTGCAGCACCAGCACGCCCGAACACATCGACCAACCTGCCGAGACCAGTGCAAGCAGCAGGAACAGCGGAAACGACACCCTGCCCGTGCGCCAGTTGCGAAACCCGTTGGCGAGCAGCAGCCGCGGGCCGATCATCGCCGCAAGCGCAAGATTCACGCCGATCCTGGCCGGGCTGCCCGAGACCCGGTCCAGCGCCGGTTCGCGCCCTCCCGCCCAGCGGACGATGTCGAGCCCCGCCCAGGATGCGGCGAAGCCCGTCGCCATGACGAAAATCGCGGTGAGGATGTCGAAGGTGTACATCATTGGTTAACCATGCCGGGTTCAAGATTGCGGTCCGTCCTCCATCACGCAAGCGCCGTGCCGCGCGCTGATGGTTCATTCTGGCACAGGCACACGACTGGCTGACAATGCCCCAAACCACGCCCACGCTCGACCATGTGCCGCTGCTCTCGCCGAGATTTGTCTGGAAGATCACCGCGGTGGTGGCGGTCCTGTGCCTCCTCACGCTCGCCATCGCCGCCACCGGCCGCATGATCGGTCAGAGCATTTCGCATGCGGGCAATACGGCGGACACGACGCTGCATGAAATCGTCATCGGCAATGATGTGCTGCGCCTGCCCGCCAATGTGATCCGCTTTGAGACGCAGCGGATCTCTGGTGTCCAGAACGCCGTCGACATCTATTTCGCGTGGCCGGGGATGGAAGGCTACAGCGAGGACAACCGGGACATCTTCAACCAGACGCGCTCGGCCGACGGGCTGATCTTCGCGCGCATCGCCCAGGCCACCATGTCGCGCGACATGTCGGGACGGTTCACGCCGATCTACAGGCGGCTCACCGACGGCGCGCCGGTCGCGGGCCCGAGCGGACTTGATTCATTCCGGCTCAGGTCCGGCGCCGGTTACGCCAACGAGCTGATGTATGTGGAACGCACCGCAAGCGACAAGCCCTATGCCATTCGCTGCCTGGTCGAGGAAGCCGGTTCGGAAGCAGATTTCAACACAAGAACCGGCTGCCAGCGCGACATCGCCATCGGACAGGACCTGTCGGTCACCTACCGCTTTTCCATCGATCTCCTGCCGCACTGGCGCGAGATCGAGACCGACATCCGCACCAGGCTTCAGTCAGCGCTTATGCAGTGAGATCGACGTCCAGGATGGCCATCGAGAAATTGTAGGACAGGTCGCCATCCTCGTCATCGCGAAACACGATGCCCAGGAATTCGTCGCCCAGATACACTTCCGCCGAATCGTCCTTCCGCGGGCGCGCCTTCACCACCATGTTGGCGTTGAAGATGCGCTTGAAATAGGCGTTCAGCTTGATGATTTCGTCCGGCTTCACGGTGCTCTCCTGGGCAATTGGCTGCAGCGCCGTGCGTTTTTCCTAACGCGGACAGGTCGCTGGGGATTTCTTCACTTCCGCAGTATTCCCCAAATCGAACCCGAATGAGGGAATAATGCAATGGGCCGCGCTTTTGGCACGGACGGCGGGCTAAATCAAACCCGCGATCGTGTTTTGTGCTGAAATGCACGGCCGCAAGCGGCTGACCTGCTCGTGTCAGTCGCCGGCGCCCAGCATCTGGTCCATGGCGCGCGACGGCTCCTCGCATCCGGCCGTTCCCACGACACGCGCCGGAACGCCCGCCACGGTGGTGTTGTGCGGCACGGCCTTGAGCACCACCGATCCGGCGGCGATCCGGCTGCAATGGCCGATCTCGATATTACCCAGCACCTTGGCGCCCGCGCCGATCAGCACGCCATCGCGGATCTTGGGATGCCGGTCGCCGCTCTCCTTGCCGGTGCCGCCAAGAGTGACGCCCTGGAGGATGGAGACATTGTCGCCGATGGTCGCGGTCATGCCCACGACCAGGCCGGTGGCGTGATCGAGGAAGATGCCCTTGCCGATCCTGGCCGCCGGATTGATGTCGGTCTGGAAAATCTCCGAGGACCGGCTCTGCAGGTAGAGCGCGAAATCGACGCGGCCGCGGTTCCACAGCCAGTGCGCCAGCCGGTGGGTCTGGATGGCATGAAAGCCCTTGAAATAGAGAACCGGCTGAATGAAGCGCGAGCAGGCCGGGTCCCGGTCGTAGACGGCCTGGATGTCGACGCGCAGCACCGAGCCCCACTCCGGCCAGTCGGCTGCCATTTCGAGGAAGGTCTGCCTGAGCAGGTTGGCCTTGAGGTCGGGATGATCCAGGCGCTCGCAGACACGGTGGATCACCGCCTCCTCAAGCGACGGCTGGTTGAGAATGGTCGAATACAGGAACGCCGCCAGCAGCGGATCCTGTGCAATCGAGCGCTCGGCTTCCATGCGGATCGAATCCCAGATCGGGTCGATCGCCTTGAGGGCTTCGCCGACGCGCACGCCTGAATTCGCTGCCATTGCCGCCTCCGGGCTTGTTTGCAATCACGCTCAAGATAAGCCACAACGGCCAAAAAACAAATGGCGGATGAAATGGACGTGAAAAATTCCTTCGCGGACGGGGCGATCCTGACCGAGGCTGCGGCCACGCGCGTCGGTCGGCTTATCCTCAACCGTCCTGAAAAGCGCAATGCACTCAACGACTTGATGTGGCGCGCCCTGCCCGCTGCCATCAACTGGCTGGTGCAGGACGGCCAAGCCCGCGCCATTGTCATCGAAGGCGCCGGCGGCTGCGACTTCTCCGCCGGCGCCGATATCGGCGAGTTCGAGATCCTGCGCAGGGACGCCGAGACCGCGCGCGCCTATGAGGCGGGCAATTCGGCGGCGTTCGCCGCGATCCGCACCTGCCCGGTCCCGGTCATCGCTGCCATCCGCGGCATCTGTTTTGGCGGCGGTTTCGGCATAGCGGCTGCGGCGGACTTGAGGCTTGCCGATGACACGGCCAGGTTCGCCATTCCCGCGGCGCGGCTGGGGCTCGCCTATCCGCTCGATGCGGTACCGGACCTGGTGCGCGCGCTGGGCGACCAGCAGGCGCGCCTCGCGCTCTATTCAACCCGAGAGATCTCCGCCGCCGAAGCGCTCGCCTGCCATTGCCTTCTGTCGCTGGTTCACCCAGACCAACTGGAGACAGAAGTCCTGAGGCTGGCTGCGGACATTGCAGCCGCCGCGCCGCTTTCGGTTCGGGCATCAAAGGCAGCCGTTTCCGCCCAAAGCTCCAGATCGCATCTGGAACTGGCGGAGAGCATGGCCGCATTGACCTTCGACAGTCTCGACTACGCGGAAGGCCGACGGGCATTCAGGGAAAAACGGCCCCCGTCATTTTCGGGCAAATAGCCCCATAGTCAGCCAGGTTCAGCCGGCCGCCCCCGTTCCCCGACCTCACCAACTTGGGAAATCGCTGCCGCTGGCCCCTGTTCCGGAAGTTAATGAAAGCGGCCTGATTGACTTTTCGCCGCGCTTTGTCAGGCTCGCTGCTTCTGCATGAATGGGGAACATCATCATGATCAAGAGGCTGCTGGCTGGGCCCGTATCCGGGCTGATCGTGGTGTTTGCGCGCGCGGTTACCGCTGTGCGCGCCATCTGGCCCGAGAGCGGACCGCCGCGGGGCCGGAGCATCTATTACGCCAACCATTCGAGCCACGGCGATTTTATTCTCATCTGGGCGGTGCTGCCGCCGTGGATGCGGGTCCGCACACGGCCGGTGGCGGCGGCTGAATACTGGCTCAAGTCGAAACTGAACCGATTCATCGGCTGCGATGTCTTCAATGCGGTGCTGATCGAGCGCAACCGGGAAAAACGCACACGTGACCCGATCGAGGAAATGGCCGGCGCACTCGACGCCGGCTCCTCCCTGATCCTGTTCCCCGAAGGCACGCGCAACGAAACCGAGGCCCGGCTGCTGCCATTCAAGAGCGGGCTCTACAATCTCGCAAAAGCCAGGCCGACGATCGATCTCGTTCCGGTCTGGATCGACAATCTGAACCGGGTCATGCCCAAGGGCGAGTTCCTGCCCATTCCCCTGATCTGCACAGTCAGCTTCGGCGATGCCCTGAAGCTGGACCCTGACGAGACGCGGGAGGTCTTTACGGCGCGGGCGGAGGCGGCCCTTCTGGCGCTGTCGCCGAAACAGGAAGGGACAAGCAAATGAGTGCTGCTGCATCGGATCTCGTCCTGCTTCTCATCGGTGTCGGCGGCGTGCTGGTGTTTGCCTCGACCATCGGTTTCGTGCTGCAGCGGCGGCTGTCCCCGGACGGATCGAACGCCGTGATCGAGAACCTCAATGCCCGCATCAATGCCTGGTGGGTCATGGTCATCCTGGTCGGCCTTGCCTTTATCGCCGGGCGCATCGGCGTTGTCGTGCTTTTCGCTTTCTGCTCGTTTGCGGCGCTGCGCGAATTTATCACGCTGACCAACACACGCCGCGCCGATCACTGGGCGCTGGCCGCCGCCTTTTTCGTCATCCTGCCGGTGCAGTACTATCTGATCGCCATCGAATGGTACGGGCTCTATTCGATCTTCATTCCGGTCTACGCCTTCCTTTTCATGCCGATTCTGGCGACATTGCGCGGAGATACGGAGCGCTTTCTCATCCGTATCGCCGAGGTGCAGTGGGCGCTGATGATCTGCGTCTTCTGCGCCAGCCACGTGCCCGCCCTGCTCAGCCTCGACATTGCGGGCTACGAGGGGCGCAACGTGCTGCTCATCGCCTTCCTGATCATTGTCGTCCAATTGAGCGACGTGCTGCAATATGTCTGGGGCAAGCTGTTCGGCAAGACCAAGATTGCGCCGCGCCTGTCGCCGTCGAAGACGGTCGAGGGCTTTGTCGGCGGCGTGGCCAGCGCCACGCTGATCGGCGCGTCGCTCTGGTGGATCACACCGTTTACGCCGTTGCAGGCAGGCCTTCTCGCCTTCATCATCGCCATCATGGGCTTCTTCGGGGGCTTGGTCATGTCGGCCATAAAGCGCGACCGCGGCGTCAAGGACTGGGGCTATCTGATCGGCGGCCATGGCGGGCTGATCGACCGGCTGGATTCGGTCGTCTTCTCGGCGCCGGTGTTCTTCCACATCGTCCGCTTCTGGTGGTCGGCGACATGACCGGTCGGTTTTCCGCGCTGGCGGGCAGCAGTGTGGTGCATGTGCTCTTTGCCTTTGTGGCAATGGGCTCCTGGGCGGTCTTCGCCAACCGCGTCCACCCGATGCCGCAGCCGGTAGTGGCGGGCGCTGTGCAAGGCAGCCTGTCGGCTCTCATCACGCTGTTCCTGAAGTCCGGAATCGACCTCCTGTCGAAACGCATCAGCGGGTCTGCCACCTATTGGGCGCCACCGCTGATCGTCCTCATCGCGTCCGTCAGCCTGCTTGCAGGCTTTCACTGGCTGAGCGGCACGCCCGAGATCGCAAGCACCATCGCCGTGCCCCTGGCTGTCTCCACCAGCTATGCCGCGCTTTACAATTTCTCGCTCGCCCGGAAAAGGAGGCAGCCATGACGGAGGCAGCCGGAGATCGCCGCCCGCTCACCAGCCGCGACAGCCGCTGGGCCCAAGCGATGGCCCGCCGCATGGCGGGATGGTCGATCACGCCCAACCAGATCTCGCAAGCCAGCATGCTCGCCGCAGCCCTTGCGGGCGGGTGCTTCTGGTGGGCCGGGCAAGAGGCAGGTGCGAGCCGCGTTATCCTGCTGCTGGCGGCTGCGCTCTTCTGCCAGGTCCGCCTGCTCTGCAACCTGTTTGACGGCATGGTTGCCGTCGAGGGCGGCAAGGCGTCAGCTGACGGGCCCTTCTGGAACGAGTTTCCCGATCGCGTCGCCGATCTGCTGATCTTCGTTGGTGCGGGCTACGGTGTCGGACTGCCCGAACTCGGCTTTGCAGCCGGCGCGTTTGCCGTGCTGACAGCCTATGTGCGGGAACTTGGTCGCGCCAATGGTCTGGCGAGCGACTTTTCCGGTCCGATGGCCAAGCCGCACCGCATGGCAACGCTCACCGCGGCAGCCGTGGTATCGATTTTCGCGCCGCTGTGGGGTGGCCGTGACGAGATCCTGGTGGTGGCGCTGATTGCCATCACGCTGGGAGCGGCCCTCACCGCGCTGCGCCGGGCTAGCCGGATCATCGCAGGACTGAAGGCCAGCAAACAAGCATCCTAGGGCGTCTGGACATCACGCCCCTCGAGCCTGTCCAGGAACCCCAGCACGGCGTCGTTGAAGGCGTCGTTGCGATCGCCCGCCACCATGTGGCCGGCGCCTGAGACATCGACATAATCGGCATGCGGCGCCATTTCGCGGAAGGCCTGCACGGCCTCTTCGGTGACAAGCTCCGACTGCTGCCCGCGCACCAGAAGCAACGGCATTGTAAGACTCCGCGCGGCGGCGATGAGTTTGCGCTGGACCGCCTCGCCGCCGGTGTTGATGGTGCGCGGCCCGTCGATGAAGGCCGGGTCCCAATGCCAGCGGTAGCGGCCGTCGGCTCCCTTGCGCAAGTTCTTGGCCAGGCCCGCAAGCGACCGCGGCGGCGGACGATTGGGCAGATAGGCGGCGATGGCGCCTGCCGCCTCTTCCAGCGTCGCAAATCCCTCGCGCATACGCTCCGCCATGAAGCCCTGGATCTTGCTCACCCCTTCAGCGTCCATGTGCGGCGTGATGTCGACCAGCACCAGGCCCGCAAGCAGATCCGCCCCGCCCTGGTGCCCCGCCAGCATGCCGGAGATGCCGCCGAGGGACGCCCCCACCAGCACCGGCGCCCTGCCCGATTGCGCCGCAATCTCTCGGCAGACCGCGACCGCGTCGGCGGCAAAATCCTCTGACGCGTAGGCCAGGTCCTCCACCCAGGCGCTGTCGCCATGGCCGCGCTGGTCCACCGTGAAGGCGGCATGGCCCGAATCGGCAATCCGTCGGGCGGCCCCGCCCCAGGCATGCCGTGTCTGTCCGCCGCCATGCAGCAGGAGAACCGGGTTTCCGTGCTGCGCGCCGCGCGGCGCGTGCCTGTCGCCTGCGATCCGGTTGCCGGAATGCCCCTTGAACTGAACGGGGCTCTTGAGCTCCGTCATGGAAACTCCCCGGCCTCGACATCGGCCAGGAACGCGAGCACCGCGGCCTTGAAGGTCTTGTCGCCGACGGCGAGCATGTGGTCGCGGTTGGGTATGTCGAGAAATCTCGCATGAGGGATCAGGGCTGCAAGGTCTTGCGCCGAACCGGCGATCTCGTCGCGGGTGCCGACGCCGACCAGCGCCGGCATTGCAAGCCTGCCCAGATCCTCGCGGCTGACCAGCGTCCGCGAGGTGCTGATGCAGGCGGCGAGCGCCAGCCGGTCGCTCTGGGTCTGGTCGGCAAAGGCGCGGAACATCCTACCCATCCTGTCGCTGACATCGTCGATGGACGGCGCCCGCAAGGCGGCGGCGATCGGATCCCAGTCGCCCACGCCCTCGACCATGCCCATGCCGAGGCCGCCGAACACCACCGAGCGGACAAGATCGGGACGGGACATCGCCAGGAACGCCGAAATCCGTGCGCCCATGGAATAGCCCATCACATGCGCCGACCCGATCCGCAGCTCTTCGAGCAAGCCGGCCGCGTCGGCCGCCATGATCTCCGGACTGTAGGCTTGCGCCTCGTGCGGCTTGTCGGATTCGCCATGGCCGCGATTGTCGAGCGCGATCACCCGGTAGCCGGCCTCGTCCAGGGTCTTGAACCAGCCGGGAAACACCCAGTTGACATGGGCGGTCGAGGCAAAGCCGTGGATCAGCAGAACCGGCACACCGTCGGGGCTTCCCGCTTCATACCAGGCGATTTCCAGAGAGCCGGAAGAAAAACGCCCGGCCTGCAAACGATCGAGATTCATGTGATGTCCCTTCACGCCCTTCCTAACCCAATCGATGCGCCTTGCAAATGTCGCGCGCGCATGGCTGCATGCCGGCAGCCGGGACGATCGGGAACGCAGCCAATTACCCGCTACACTTTTGCCGGTCCAGCGTATATGGTCCGCCCAAATCGAGAGCGCCGCGACGGAGACATGCATGGCCGACCATCACATTCCGCATTTCCAGAATGACGCGGGACATCCCGCCATCGAGATCGGCGTCAAGGAATTCATGTGCGTCGGCGCCAATCCGCCCTTCGACCATCCCCATGTCTTCCTCGACATGGGCGCCGATGTGGAAAAGGTCTGTCCCTATTGCTCGACGCTCTACAGGTACAATCCGGCGCAGCGTGCTGACGTGACGGTACCGGCCGGGTGCAGCTGGAAAATCAAGGCCGCCTGAAGCATTACCATTCCCAGGCCCGACCGGGAGGGCGTGATGTCTGCCCACACCATCACCATCGTCGGCGCCGGAATAGCCGGGCTCGCAACGGCACTCGCCTTTGCCGCCAGGGGCCATGAGGTCGACATCGTCGAACAGGCCCAGGCGCTCAGTGAAGTGGGCGCGGGACTGCAGGTCTCCCCCAATGCCAGCCGCATCCTGATCGAGCTGGGCCTCGGCGATGCGCTGGCGCAGACAATGATCTGCCCGGCGCAAATCACCCTGGTCTCCGGCCTATCGCTGCGCAAGATCGCCCATGTACCGTGCGGAGCCTTCGCCGCGGCGCGGTGGGGCGCACCCTATGGCGTCATGCATCGGTTCGATCTCCAGACGATGCTGCTTGAGGCCGTCATGGCCGAGCCGCGCTGCCGGCTGCATCTGGGCCAGCGAATCGAAGTCGCCGCGATCACGTCCCTGCATGAGCGCCTCGGCCAGCCGGTGCCGTCGCTGATCGTCGGCGCCGATGGGGTCTGGTCCCAGACCCGCCGCCTGGTGCCGGGCGCCTTGACGCCCCGGTTTTCGGGACAGGTGGCCTGGCGCTTCAAGATGCCCGTGGACGCCGTGGGCGACATCCTCGATCCCGGCCAAGTCACGGCCTTCCTGGGAACCCAGACCCATCTGGTGGCCTACCCGCTCGAGAACGGCACCACCATCAACATGGTGGCGATCACCAGGGGCGCAGATCCAGGCCAGACCTGGGCCGAGCGCGAGAACCCCACCGACCGCATCAGCCTGCTGGAAGCATTCGGCGATTCGCATCCGGATCTTCTGGCGATCTTCCGCGAGGCGCCGCAGATGACCTGGTGGCCGCTGTTCGAGGTGCCGGACGGACGCTGGGGCAATGATGCCGGCACGGTGCTGATCGGCGACGCCGCCCATGCCATGACGCCGTTCGCGGCCCAGGGCGCGGCGATGGCGATCGAAGACGGCTACGAGCTGGCGCAGGCCTTTTCGGACGCGGACCAGGACACGGTGCGCGAGGCGATGTCCGAGTATGAGACCCGGCGCCGGATCCGCATCGGCCGCGCCCGCAAGCGCGCCGCCTTCAACCAGTTCGCCTATCATGCCCGCGGGCCCGTCAGGCTCGGACGCGACCTGCTGCTCGCGCTCCGAAGCCCCGAAAGCCTGGCGAGCGACCTTGACTGGCTCTATGGCTACCGCTCCCCGGGCCTATGAGGCCAAGCGGTAGTCGGGGTTGTGCAGCTTGAGGCTGAGGATCAGCAGACCGGGCAACGGCGTCCACCATCCGGTCCTCAGGCCCGCCTGCCGGAGCGTCGCCCCGGTCCAGACATTGCAGCCGGCGAGCGCCGTGAACAGGCCCTCCGCCTCGTAGAAGAGATCATACTCCCCGTATTGCGCGCCCGGCACGACGATCCTCTCGCCGCTTCCGTCCAGGCTGAAACTTGCCAGAACGCCTTGCATCAGCCTCTCGAAGGCGTCCTCGTCGAGCTCGACCGGCGTCACCGTCGGGTGGTCCCGGTCGATGTCGCCGGCGAGCGCCATGTGCATGACGGACCTGTCATAGGTGAGCGCGTTGAACACCGGGCCCGGACTGAGGTCCGACCAGGTCGGCGTCTCGATATAGAAGCTGCGGCCGCCCCATCCGGCGATGATGTAGGCGACGCCCGGCTGTGACGGATCAAGCCCGTCGGCCGCCATGAAGGAAAAACGCTCCGCGACATCCGGGCTGGCAGGCAGCGCCAGATCGGTGTGGATCTCGGTCGACAGCAGGAGAATCGTCCGCGTCGCCTTGGGCGGCGGCGCCCCGGCCGCGACCGGGCTTGACACAAAGAGCGGCCTCGGGATCAGGACCCCGAGGCCGAGTACAAGGACCACCAGAGCCGCGACGCCAACCCCATAGAGGAAAACGCGACACAGGATCCGGGCAGCTCCGATGGCGGGGACCGGCAAGGTCCTAGTGCAGGATCTGGCTCAGGAACAGCTTGGTCCGCTCATGCTGCGGATTGTCGAAGAACTCGCCCGGCTCGTTCTGCTCGACGATCTGGCCCTGGTCCATGAAGATCACCCGGTTGGCGACCTGCCGCGCAAAGCCCATTTCATGGGTCACGCACAGCATGGTCATGCCTTCCTCGGCGAGACCCACCATGGTGTCGAGCACTTCCTTGATCATTTCCGGGTCGAGCGCCGACGTGGGCTCGTCAAACAGCATGATGCGCGGGTTCATGCACAGCGACCGGGCAATCGCCACGCGCTGCTGCTGGCCGCCCGAGAGCTGGCCCGGATATTTGAGGGCCTGCTCGGGAATCTTCACCCGCGTGAGGTAGTGCATGGCCACTTCCTCGGCCTTCTTCTTCGGCATCTTGCGCACCCAGATCGGCGCCAGCGTGCAGTTCTCGAGGATCGTCAGATGCGGGAACAGGTTGAAGTGCTGGAACACCATGCCGACCTCGCGCCGGACCTCGTCGATCTTCTTGAGATCGTTGGTCAGTTCGATGCCATCGACAAGGATCTTGCCCTTCTGGTGCTCTTCCAGCCGGTTGATGCAGCGGATCATCGTCGACTTGCCGGATCCGGACGGGCCGGCGATGACGATCCGCTCGCCGCGCATCACCTTGAGATTGATGTCGCGGAGCACGTGAAAGTCGCCGTACCACTTGTTCATGCCGATCAGCTCGATGGCGACATCGGTTTCCGACACCGTCATTTTCGAGGGACCAGTGCCCTCTGTTGCTGCTGCGTTACCATCAGACATGGTTGTATTCCCCTGTTATCGTTTGTGACCGGTGTCGAGACGCCGTTCCATATAGGCGGAGTAGCGCGACATGCCGAAGCAGAAGATGAAGAAGACGAACGCCGCGAAGACGAAACCCGTCGCCGGCGTCTGGGGTGAGATCCAGTTCGGGTCGTTCATGTTCTGCTGGACGATGCCCAGCAGATCGAACAGGCCGATGATGAGCACCAGGCTTGTGTCCTTGAACAGCCCGATGAAGGTGTTGACGATGCCCGGAATGACCATCTTGAGCGCCTGCGGCATGATCACCAGCCGCGTGCCCTGCCAGAAGGTCAGCGCCATCGCATTGGCGGCCTCGTACTGGCCCTTCGGGATCGCCTGCAAGCCGCCGCGGATCACCTCCGCCATATAGGCCGAGGCGAACAGGGCCACCCCGATCAGTGCGCGCAGGAGCTTGTCGAAGGACACCCCGTCGGGAAGGAACAAGGGCAGCATCACCGACGACATGAACAGCACGGTGATCAGCGGCACGCCCCGCCAGAACTCGATGAAGATGACACAGAACATCTTGACGATCGGCATCTCGGACCTTCGCCCGAGCGCCAGCAGGATGCCGAGCGGGAACGAGACGACGATGCCGACGATGGCGACCACCAGCGTCACCAGCAGGCCACCCCAGAGCGGCGTTTCCACCGGACGCAACCCGAACTGGCCGGTCAGCAGGATGAAGGCCAGAACCGGGAAGACCACGAGGAGATAGAGCGCATTCTCGCGCTTGTAGGGCACCGACGGAATGGCGATCGGCACCAGGCCCGCGATCAGCAGCAGGCCCGACAGATTGACCCGCCAGCGCTCCTCGAGCGGATAGCGGCCATACATGAACTGCCCGAACTTGGCCTCGACAAAGGCCCAGCAGGCGCCTGCGCCCGGCACGATGCAGGCTTCCCGGCTCTCGCCGGTCCACACCGCGCTGATAAAGGCCCAGTCGACGATCGGCGGGATGATCCAGACCAGGAACAGGAAGGTCAGGATCGTCAGTATCGTGTCGCGCGGCGTGGCGAACAGGTTTTGCTTGAGCCAGCCCCCGGCCCCGCCGGTCGATACCGGCGGCGCCGTGGCCGGGCTTTCCTGCGTGCGCACATAGGCGATGGAAGGTCTTGTCTTGTCCATGGCTTAGCGCTCCACCAGTGCGACGCTGGAATTGAACCAGTTCATGAAGGCCGATGTCAGCAGCGACAGCGCCAGATACACCAGCATGGTGATCGAGATCACCTCCACCGCCTGACCGGTCTGGTTGAGCACCGTTCCGCCGAACACCGAGACAAGGTCGGGATAGCCGATCGCCACCGCCAGGGAGGAGTTTTTGGTCAGATTGAGGAACTGGCTGGTCAGCGGCGGTATGATGACCCGCATCGCCTGCGGCACGATCACCAGCCGGCTGGTCAGGTTGGGCCTCAGGCCCAGCGCAAAGGCCGCCTCGGTCTGGCCGTGCGACACCGCCAGGATGCCGGCGCGGACGATCTCGGCGATGAAGGACGCGGTATAAAGCGCCAGACCGAGCAGCAGCGCGATGAATTCCGGCTGGATGATCCAGCCGCCCACCATGTTGAAGCCCTGCAGGCTGGCATATTCGAGCGACAGCGGCATGCCGGTGACGAGAAACGCCAGCAGCGGCAGCACCAGCACGAGCGCGAGCCCGGTCAGGAAGACCGGAAACTGCTGGCCGGTGGCCATCTGCCGCTTCTTCGCCCAGCGGCCGATGAAGAACCAGGCGGCGATCGCCAGGATCAGCGCATAGAGGATCAGCGAGGATCCGTCCTCGGGCACCACCCGGGGCAGGTAAAGACCGCGGTTGTTGATGCTGAAGGCAACTTCGACGCCCGTCTCCCGGGCCGCCTCGCGCGGCGACGGCAGGATCGACAGCACAGCCTTGTACCAGAACAGAAGCTGCAGCAGCAGTGGGATGTTGCGCAGCGTTTCCACGTACACGGTGGCGAATTTCTGAACCAGATAGTTCTTCGACAGCCGCGCCAGGCCGACGATGAAGCCGATGATGGTGGCAAAGAAGATCCCGATGACCGCGACAACCAGCGTGTTGAGCAGGCCCACGAAGAAGGCCCGCAGATAGGTGCTGTCATTGGTATAGGGAATGATCGTCTGGCCGATGTCGAAGCCGGCGCGGACATTGAAGAACCCGAACCCGGAGGCGATGCCCGCACGCGCCAGGTTGTTGACGGCGTTCGATATGCCCATATAGACCATCGCGACAACGGCGATGATCAGCAGTCCCTGAAAGATAAGGCCGCGCGCCTTGGGATCATTCATCAATGATACGCGACCGGAATCATCGGCGTCCGTTGAGACGCCTTTCTGATGAGCCATGTCTGTCCCCAACTCTATTCGTCCGGACCTTCTGGCCGGATCGTTATTCAACCTGTCGCCGTTCCGTCAGGCTTTCGGGCCTTTCCGAAAGGCCAGAGACGACGGGCTCCCGAAGGAGCCCGCCGGATAGTGTGCCGTGCTTAGCGAAGCGGCGGTGCGTACTGCAGGCCACCCTTCGACCACAGCGCATTCACGCCGCGATCGATGGCGAGCGGGGTCGATGCGCCGACATTGCGCTCGAACACTTCGCCATAGTTGCCGACCTGCTTGATCACCTGGTAGGCCCAGTCGTTGCTGACGCCGATGGCTTCGCCGAAGGTGCCTTCCTTGCCGAGAACGCGCATCACGTTCGGGTCGGTCGAATTCAGCATCTCATCGACATTCGCCGAGGTAATGCCCATTTCTTCCGCGTTGATCATCGCGTAGTGAACCCACTTGACGATGGAGAACCACTGATCGTCGCCCTGACGAACGGCAGGTCCAAGCGGCTCCTTGGAAATCACTTCCGGCAGAACCATGTGCTCATCCGGAGCCGACAGGCCGAGGCGGATCGAATACAGGCCCGACTGGTCGGTGGTGTAGACGTCGCAACGGTTGGAGTCGTAGGCCGCATTCACTTCCTCGAGCTTTTCGAACACGACCGGATTGTAGGTCATGTCGTTGGCCTTGAAGTAGTCGGTGAGGTTGAGCTCGGTGGTGGTGCCGGTCTGCACGCAGACCGAGGCGCCCGACAGCTGCAGCGCGGAGTTCACGCCGAGCGACTTGCGCACCATGAAACCCTGGCCGTCATAGTAGTTGACGCCAGCGAAGTTGAGGCCGAGCTGCGTGTCGCGGCTCATCGTCCAGGTGGTGTTGCGCGACAGCAAGTCGATTTCACCGGACTGAAGCGCGGTGAAGCGCTCCTTGGCCGAAAGCGGGCTGTACTTCACAGCCTTGGCATCGCCGAAGACGGCAGCGGCAACGCCGCGGCACAGATCCACGTCAAGACCGGACCAGTCGCCTGCGTCATTCGGAGCCGAAAACCCGGCGAGGCCGGTGGACACGCCGCACTGGACGAATCCCTTTGCCTTAACGTCATCCAGCGTTGCGGCGGAGGCCACGGTGGCTCCCATGCCTGCAACGGCTGCGACGCCAACGACAGCCGACAAAATCTTTTTGTTCATTTGATACAACCTTTTTTTCTGTTGCCCTGTTTGAGGTGCGACAAAAGCGGCATGGGCGAATTTCTCGCTCCTCTGCCGATGCCTTTTGCACCTTGGTATACCATGCCGAAATGAACCAAGGGTCAAGTCTTCAATGTCCTAAAATCGACAAGAGGGCCAATTTCGGCTTCTATCAACCGCAGTTTCGCGTCTTCGCAAGGGATGATTCAGCACATCGATCAGCTCCGCAAAGCATAGGCCGCCGGCTATCTATGACGGGGCGCCCCATTCTTGTGATTGCCGGCAACTCGCGATAAGCCTGGCTGCAAGCCCATTCCAGCCAATAGACCGGATCACCGATGAGCAAGACCACGAACCAGCCGCCCAGGGGTATCAACACCCGCCTCGCCCATTCAGGCCATGATCCGCGGAGTTACCATGGCTTTGTCAATCCGCCGGTGGTCCATGCCTCGACCGTGCTGTTCCCCGATGCCGCGACCATGGTCTCGCGGGACCAGAAATACACCTATGGCACGCACGGCACGCCCACCACCGACGCGCTCACATCGGCCGTCGACGAACTCGAGGGATCGGAAGGAACCGTCGCGGTTCCCTCGGGCCTGGCGGCGGTGACCCTGCCGTTCATGGCGGTGCTCAGCGCCGGCGATCATCTTCTCGTGGTCGATTCGGTCTATGCGCCCACCCGCAATTTCTGCGCGGGCATGCTGGCCCGGTTCGGCATCGAGACGACCTATTACGATCCCGCCATCGGCGCCGAGATCGACAGCCTGATGCGCCCCAACACACGGCTCGTGCACACCGAGGCGCCGGGCTCGAACACGTTCGAGATGCAGGACATTCCCGCCATCGCCGAGGTCGCCCATGCCCATGGCGCGCTGGTCTCGATGGACAACACCTGGGCGACGCCCTTGTATTTCAAGCCGCTCGACCACGGCGTCGACATTTCGATCCATGCCGCGACCAAGTATCCCGCCGGCCATTCCGACGTTCTGATCGGCACGGTGTCTGCCAACAAGACCGCCTGGCCGGCCATCAAGAAAACCTTCGCAATGCTCGGCATCTGCGCCGCACCCGACGACGCCTACATGACCCTGCGCGGCCTGCGCACCATGGGCGTCCGCCTTTCCCGCCACCAGGAGAGCACCCTGGCGATCGCCAGGGCGCTCGAGGACATGGCGGGCGTCGCCCGCGTGCTGCATCCCGCGCTCGAGAGCTTCCCCGGCCATGACATCTGGAAGCGCGATTTCTGCGGCTCGAGCGGCATTTTCTCGATCGTCCTTGACGTGGCCGATCCCGAGCGACAACAGGTCAAGGCGCATGCATTCCTCGACGCGCTGGAAATTTTCGGTCTGGGATATTCCTGGGGCGGCTATGAAAGCCTCGCCGTCCACGCCAATCTGTCCGACCGGACCATCGCGCTGCCACCCCGGGAAGGCCCGGTGATCCGGCTGCAGATCGGCCTCGAGGATGTCGAGGACCTGATGGCCGACATCGAGCGCGGTCTGGCCGCGGCCCGCGCCGCCTGACGCGGCCGGCGGGACGCGAGGCTAGAGACCGATCTTTGGCAGGGTGATGACGAAGCGCGCACCGTGCTGAAACGAAGAGTCCAGATCGATGGTGCCGCCGTGGCTTTCCGCGATCCGCCGGCACAGCGCCAGCCCCAGGCCTGAACCCGAATATTGCCGCTCGTCCCGATGCAGCCGTTGAAACGCGCCGAAGATCTTTTCGGACTGGGCGGGATCTATGCCGATGCCATTGTCGGTCACGGCGATGGACACCGCCGTGTCGGAGGTCTCGACATCGACCTCGATCTTCACCGGCGTGCCTGTGGCCCGGTACTTCATCGAATTGGCGAACAGGTTTTGCAGAAGCTGGGTCATCAGGGCGAGATCGGCGTGGATTTCGGCGTCCGCTGCGCTGATCAGCCGTGCCTTGGCTTCGCTCGCATGGACCGTGAGATTGCGCCAGGCTTCCGCCACGGCTTCCGACAGATTGAAACGCTTCGGATTGATCGTCTGGTAGGCCAGCTGCGAATATTCCAGAAGGCTCGAGATCATCTGCTCCATGGACGTTCCGCGATCGGAAATATGGGCGGACAGCATTTCGAGCTCGTCGGTTTTCCCGTCCCTGACGTCTTCGGCGATCATGTCGGAAAACAGCCGGATCTGCCGCAACGGCGCCTTCAGGTCATGAGAGACAAGGCCCGCAAACTGCTCCAGCGCATCGTTGCGCATCGCCAGTTCCCGGGTCTGCTGCGCGATCTGCTCGCGCGCCTGGTAGCTTTCGGTCACGTCGCGGCCAACGGAGACCAGTTCGACCGGCTTGCCGTCCTCGAACACCATCAGATTGGTCCAGGAATACCAGTAGGACTGACCGTCATGGTCCTGCATCTGCCGTTCCATGGTCTTCAACGGCATGTCCGGCGTCAGGCCGGAAATCTTCTCCAGTACCGCGTCGCGCGCTTCAGGCTCAATGAAGTCCAGGAACTTGCGGCCGACCATCTCTTCCGGCCGGCGCCCTTTGAACCGAGCATAGTTCTCGTTCACATAGGTCAGCGTGGTGTCGGGCTCCGCGCGGCTGATCAGATCGGGAAGGCTGCGCACCAGCGCTTCGAATTCGGTCCGCTTGCGTTCCAGCGCCCGCTCGATTTCGAGCCGCTCGGTGATGTCCTCGCCCAGCGACAAGAGCAGGGGCTCGGGCCCATCCACCAGCTTCTCGATCCGAACCCGGCAGACATAGATCGTGCCATCCTTGCGCCGGTGCCGGGTATCCAGAACCATCAACTTGGTCTTGCCCGTCAGGAGCGGTTGCATCTTTTCGCTGACTTCCTCCGGCCGATACTCCGCGTTCAGCTTTCGGACATCCATGCCGCGCAGCTCTTCCATGCTGTACTGCAGGTTCTCGCGCGCCGACTTGTTGGCATAGATGATGGACCTGTCCCTCGGGTTGACCAGGTAGACCTCCTGGGCGACGCCTTCGAGGATGAAGCCGAGCCGTTCGGCTTCAGTTTTCGCCCGGATCAGGTCCGTGACATCGGCCCGCAACCCGACCCGGTAATTGTCCGCGGTGATCCGGTCCTCGATCTGGATCCAACGGTCGGCACTGATCTGCTGGACATAGGGCTCGCCCGGATTGTTGTGCCGCTCGAGGCGCTCCGCGATCCACGCCTCGCGCAACTCCTCGGTGGCGCCGGCTTCGGGATATTGTCCTGAATCGAGCCCATCACGCAGGATGGCTTCGAACGTCCTCCCGACCTTGATGGCCGGGGTGAAGGCCGCATGCATGGTGCGGTAGGCATTGTTGCACAGCACCAGCCTGTCGGCCCCGTCAAAGATCGCAAAGCCGAGGGACACCGATTCCAAAGCCGACCTGAGCCGCCCGGTTGAAGCGGAATTCTGCTCCAGCGCCCGGGAGAGCGGGGCCAGATCGCGAACCACCATGACAGTCCCGGGCAAAGCCGGATCGGTCGCCGGAAGCGGGGTCCGACTCAGTTCGACGGCAAGCACGCGACCATCCTTGCAGCGCAGCCTTGCTGTCCGGCGGAGCCACCCGGCTCGATCGGCCGCCACAGCCGCGTCCCGGTCGGGGGCGGCGTGGCCATTCGCCTCGACCTCAAGGATTGCGGCATCCATGCCGAGAAGCTCCTGCGAAGCATAGCCCAGCACCGTCGTTGCCGCCGGATTTGCAGCCACGATAATCCCGCCGCCATCCGTCACCAGGACCGGGTCTGGGAAGGTGTCATAGAGGGCTTTTACAAGGATGTCGGCGGGGAGTTGCATGTCAGATCAGCCGCCATGTGAACAACTCAGAGCCACCTCACAAGAAGTCTTCCGCGCAATTGTCGGAAAGCTGGTTACGGGTGTATTCGGAGATGATGAAGGATATCGCAGTTCGGTCAATTTCATCCTTGCCGATGCGAAAGTCCACGCCGAATTCCGGAAACTGCTGGAAATATTTTCCGCTGATGTCGGACGAGATGATGCCGATCGGGCCGATATAGCCGGCTTCGCGCAGCTGCGGCGCGGTCTCGCGGAAATCATTGTTGGGCACCAAGCGGTTGTCGAGAAACACGATATCGATGCCGCCGGCCTTGACGCTCGCGACCGCCGAGGCGATGTCGCCCACATAATCGAGTTCGATCGCCGGACCTTCGACCTTCTCCAGGGTCCGCCTGAGCAGGACATGCTCGGCGGGATCATCGTCAACCAGCAGGATCTTCAAGGGTTGCCCGCGCCGATCGGAATTCATGGCGTGCCTCTCATGCGATCAGGCCGCTGCGCAACGCCGACGCCACCATCTGGGCACGGTTGACGACATGCAGTTTCCGCAGGATTGCGGCGATGTAGGAATTCACGGTGTGCTCGGACAGGCCGAGAATGATCGCGATCTCTGCCGAGGTCTTGCCCTCGGAGGTCCAGCGGACGATCTGGATTTCCCGCTCGTTGAGCCCGCTGACGGAATCAAGCGACAGGATCACTGCGTAATAGCGCTGGAAAATCAGGGCCGCATCCAGAGCCAGGACCGCCATGGCCTCGTGCTTGGGCAGGCTCGCCTCCCCGAACATGATCAGGCAGTAGCGCTTGGCGGCAAGGGTGTGAAGCGGCACGACGATGGCGGTTTTGGCGCCGCTTGCATGGGCAAGGACGGATGGGTGACGCGCAAGATCCATCGGGAACGGAGCCGTAGAACGCCTGGCCTCCGCGATCACCGGATCGGCACCCAGCGACTTGCCGTTTGTGCCCTTGAGCCAGGACTCAGGCAGGTTGTGCAGGGCATGCGGATGCTGGAGGTTGATCCCTTCCTCCTCGCCCGACACTTCCGAAAGCACGAAATACCGGCACTGCTGATTGACGGCCAATGCCTTGAACAGACGGAAGAAATCCATCCGGTTGACAGCACGCACCAGTTCCGGGCCAAGGTGATAGGCGGCTTCCGGCATCAACATGGCGCCTCTCTCGAATCAGCGGTCATCATATACACCAAGCATCCCATGAAACCGCGCCGCCATACAACAGAGGCCCGCAACCGGAGCAGAGTCACCGTGGAGACACCAAAGGAATGCTCGCTGGATAAGAATGCCTGTATTTCCTCAAGTCATGGCAAACGCGCATAGAAGAGTGCGGCGTTGCTGTTTGCTAATAGTGATGGAGTATCATTCGACCATGCTAGACCATGCCGGAAGCAAGATCAATCTGATCGGGGTTCTTTGCGGGATAAATCACCTGAACAGGGAAAACCCGACCGAATTCCAGGCAGAGGTGGTCGCCAGGTGACGGAAGATCGAGGACGGCTCCTCGTTCGTCCGTTGGGCACCAGGGCGTCACCCCTGTCTCGGGAAACAAACTGATACCTATGTCTCCGGACCGGACAAACAGAAAATGGCGACCCCTGCAGGATTCGAACCTGCGACCGTCGGCTTAGAAGGCCGGTGCTCTATCCAGCTGAGCTAAGGGGCCGTTTGGTCCCGCGCCGGAGGCCGGGCGAACCATGGTGTCGTCTCAATGGGTCCAGGGCTGGCGGCGGTCGAACCGAAAATTGTCGGAATAGGCGACTCGGCGGCGCTTGCTTTCCTTGGGCTCGATGACGCGATAGGTCAGACCGTTGCGCGAGGCATAGGCCACGGCCTGCTCGCGCGTGTCGAAACTCATACGGATCTGGCTGTTCATGTCGCCCGACGAGGTGTAGCCCATGATCGGATCGATGCTGCGGGGCTTTTCCGGCTCGAACTCGAGCACCCAGTCCTGGCACTTGGCCTTGCCGGACTGCATGGCCGTCTTGGCGGGACGATAAATTCTTGCCGTCATGTCCCAATTCCCCTTCATGACGATGTCCGCCTGAAAAGGCGGATCACGGCGCCTTGATGACCGGTGCCCGAACCGTGGACACCGAAAAAATGGTCGGAGCGGCAGGATTTGAACCTGCGACCCTCTGGTCCCAAACCAGATGCGCTACCAGGCTGCGCTACGCTCCGTTGCCTATAGCGCCGCACATCGACTGCGCGAAATCCGCTGTAGAACCTTGACCTGTTGCCGGTTCGGTATCGCCCGATGGACCCATCGAAGCGCGACCTGCATCAGGACGTGCTCCGGATACACCGGAACGCCATGCCCCGCAACACCTAAACGTCCCATACACGAGCGGGGCTGCACTTCACTCGCCGATGACGCGGTGGCGCGCCGTGTCGCCGACCGAAATGGCCTTGCGCCCGGTGGTCCCGGCATTGAGCTCCAGCACATAGCGCACCGGCCCGGGCGAGGAAATCACGGCTTCCGAAAACGGCGTCGTGTCCTGCGCAATCCCGACGATGGTGCCCGCGTCATCAATGAACAGCATGTCGAGCGGCAGCGGCGTGTTCTTCATCCACATCAGCACCTGGCGGGTCTGGTCGAAGCGGAACAGCATGCCGTGATCGGCGCCCATGCTTTGCCGGTGCATCAGCCCGCTGGCGCGGGTCTCGGGCGTCAGCGCCAGTTCCACGGTAAAGGAAACATCGCCGTTGCGCGTGGTGATGACAAGTGGCTCTGCATCGGTGGGCAGGGTTTGCGCCACGGCTGCGACGCCCGGCGCGAACGCCACCGCGATCGCGAGCAAGGCCGACAGCAGATGAGGGAGAAGTAAGGTCGGACGCATTCCGCTTCAGTGCGAATTCGGAACGGGGGAATCGATGTCCGGATGGATTTCGGCAGCCATCAGGCCCTTGTCGCCATCGCCGTAGCGCACCAGCACGACCTGTCCGGGCCGGAGCTCGGCAAGGCCGTAGCGCCTGAGCGTCTCCATGTGGATGAAGATGTCCTCGGTCCCCTCACCCCGGGTCAGGAAGCCGAACCCCTTGGTGCGGTTGAACCATTTGACGATCGCGCGTTCCAGCCCGCTCGACGGCTTGACCTGCACATGGGTGCGTACCGGCGGCAATTGCGACGGGTGAACCGCGGTCGACGTGTCCATGGAGATGATGCGGAACGTCTGGTAGCCGCGCTCGCGTTTCTGGATCTCGCAGACGATGCGGGTTCCTTCAAGGACGGTCTGATATCCGTCCCGGCGCAGGCAGGTCACATGCAGCAGCACGTCATCCATTCCATTGTCGGGAACGATGAAGCCGAAGCCCTTGGCGACGTCAAACCACTTTATAACACCGGTGATCTCAATAAGGTCCACCGCGTCAGCATGGGCTTCCGCTACCGCCTCGCTCTTGTCAGAGGACCTTTCCCCCATCCGGATAACTCTCCGATACGCGCCACATGGAAATCAAGTGATTCTCAGATGAAACATTAACATTGTATTGCGCTGACTGTGCAAGCCCTGCCGGTTAAACTTGTTGGTCCATCCACTTCCAATGCTTGCAGCACGGGCGCTATATTTATCACGGACTCTCGGACTTCCGAAGCGGCGATGACACCCCTTCCTCCGCACAGGGCTTTGCGTCGCGCCCCTGCCATTGCCTCCGGCGCAAATCCGCCTATCGTTCGTCCCATCAAGAATCAGGAGTAAGCCAATGCGTTATCTGCACACGATGGTCCGGGTCACCGATGTCGATGCCTCGCTCGATTTCTATTGCAACAAGCTCGGGCTTGAGGAGATCCGCCGCCACGAGAGCGAGGCGGGCCGGTTCACGCTGATTTTCCTCGCAGCTCCCGACGACAAGGAGCGTGCACTGGCCGAGAAGGCGCCGATGGTGGAACTCACCTACAATTGGGACCCGGAAGAGTACCAGGGCGGCCGCAATTTCGGCCATCTCGCCTATGCCGTCGACAATATCTACGAGATCTGCCAGCACATGCTCGACCATGGCGTGACCATCAACCGGCCACCGCGCGACGGCCACATGGCCTTTGTCAGATCGCCCGACGGAATCTCCATCGAGCTGCTGCAGAAGGGCGACCCGCTCGAACCCGCAGAACCCTGGGCTTCGATGAAAAACACCGGCGCCTGGTAGCAGCCGGCACTTCCTGCCGGGGCGCAAGGCTCACGCAATGGTCGCCGCCTAACGTGACAAATATGTCATTGTTTCGCCGTATTTACGACGCATCGCATGGCCTTGATCTCGTCACCCCTTTGTCCGGCAGGGTCCGGAATGTGAATTTACAACGACAATGCAAATGGGTACGCACGTACTAGAGGCCTTCGGGCCTGACATGAGTTAAGACCGGGGGACTTCAGAGATTGCCGACAGGCGGTAACCATAAAGTCGGACGCTACGCTGGCAGCCGCATGGCTATGCTGGCCGGCGTGGCGATTGTCCTGACCGGATGCGTGTCAGCGGGCGACCCTGCGATGTATTCCAGCCCCGGCTTTGCTCCCGGCGCATCGAGCTTCACCGATCTAAGCAGCGCCGACCAGTCGGACGCGCTGATGATGGCGTCGGCCGCCCAGGACACTTCCGCCGGAGGAATTCCTCTTCCCCAATCTTCGCCCAATGCCGTCGCTGTCGATCAGGCTGCGGCCCCTTCGCAGGACGCGCCTGCCCAGCAGATGGTGATGGCCGACACCGGCGTCGATGCGCTCAATCAGGGCATTACCCAGACCCAGCCCGTGCAGGCAGCCGCCAATCTTTACAGTGCGCCGGCTGGCGCGACCGACCCTGCGGTTCTAGCCGAGCCTGTGCAGGTCGCAGCCAACGCCCCCGTCCCCGTCCCCGCGCCGGATGCGACAATCGATCCTTCGCAGGTCGCGCTGCGCATGGCGTCGGCCGAACTGCCGCAGACAATCGCCGAGCCCGGCGCGGCGCAGCCCGCGGTCGCACCGCAGGTGCAGGAACTGGCGGTTGTCGCGCCGCCAAAGAAGCAGTCCATTTTCGGCCGCCTGTTCGCAGCGCCGCCGAAACCCGTCAAAGCGGCCCCCGCAGGGACGACGGAAAGACTGGTTCAGCCCGCAAAGACCCAGGTCGTGCTGGCATCGGCACCGAGCCGGACCGGCGAGGCGCTGCCAGGCGTTCGCATGTCCAACGTCTTCGGTCTGAGCGAGAGCGAAGAAGCGGAAGACTATGATGATGGCCAGATCGAACTGGCTTCGGCGGCTGGCCTCGCACGGCTCGCGCCCAACGGCCTGCATGTACAGACCGAAAAGGTCGAGGTCGCCTGTTTCAAGCCGGAACTGGTTCGGGTTCTCAAGGCCGTCGAACGCCATTATGGCCGCCCGCTTGTGGTGACCTCTGGCTACCGCAGTCCGAAACACAACCGAAGCGCCGGCGGTGCGTCGGGATCCCGCCACACCTCCTGCGAGGCGGCGGATATCCAGATCGACGGCGTCTCGAAGTGGCAGTTGGCCAAGTATCTTCGCTCGATGCCCAACCGCGGCGGCGTGGGCACCTACTGCCACACGGAATCAGTTCACATCGACGTCGGCACCTCGCGCGACTGGAACTGGCGCTGCCGCCGCAAGAAGTGAGCATCAGCGGCTGCGGGGCACCCTGAGCCCCGCAATCGACGCATGCTGAGGCGCCGTTTCCTGCGGATTTTGACTGGATGACATTTTTTTATCAGCGACATCAATTAAGCGCTTGCGGTCGCAAAGCGGGCTGATTATAAGACGCCGACATTGTTACGCGCCCTTCGTCTATCGGTTAGGACGCCAGATTTTCATTCTGGAAAGAGGGGTTCGACTCCCCTAGGGCGTACCACAATATTCAAGCACTTCGCTTGATCTCCTCA
>NZ_JAUXOD010000004.1 GCF_030682515.1 Hoeflea sp.
GGCGGGCGGCCTGTCGCGCCGTGCCGAAAAACAGTGTGGACAAGCCCCGCCATCCGGTCTATACGCCCCCTCGTTCCCTCGGGAACAGGTGGGGCGCGTAGCTCAGTTGGTAGAGCAGCTGACTCTTAATCAGCGGGTCCACGGTTCGAGCCCGTGCGCGCCCACCATCTTTTTTCAGTAAATTCCGTGTGTGAATGCCTGCCCTTCGGGGTGGGATTTTTTGCGTTTTTTACAGTATCAGGACTTTTTGCAGGTCTGTTCACGTCTTGAGCCCGTCCCAGGGCGCTGGCGACTGCCTCGGAGGCGAGGTCGTGGCGGCGGGGGATGGCTTCGGCGGGGTCGCGGCTGGCGACCGGCAGGCGGGTGTCAGCGCTCGTCGGTGCGCATCCGCCGCTCGAGCCAGCGCACGCCCGCCGAGACGATCAGGATCAGCACGAGATATTCGAGCACCAGGAAGGTGTAGATCTCCAGCGGCCGGTACTCGGTGACGACAAGTTCGTTGGCCTTGCGGGTCAGTTCCTGCATGCCGATCACCGAGACCAGCGACGACATCTTCAGCATGTAGACGATCTGGTTGCCGATCGCGGGCAGGATGCGCCGGATCGCCTGCGGCAGGATCACGTAGCGCATCGTGTCGCGGTAGTTGAGCGAGATGGAATAGGCGGCCTCATACTGCCCGCGGGCGATCGACTGGATGCCGGCGCGGAAGATCTCGGCCTGGAAGGCGCTGTCGGAGAGCGCCAGCGCGATCACGCCCGCCCAGAACACGCCGATCGTCAGCCCGGTGATCTGCGGCAGGCCGTAATAGACCCAGAGCACCAGCACCAGGATCGGCACCGCCCGGACGATCTCCACATAGATGCGGCTCGCCCAGCGCAGGGCGGGCCTGCTGGACAGGCCGGGCAGGGCGACGAGAAGGCCGGCAAGGATCGAGATGGAGATCGCGGTCGCCGACAGCAGGATGGTGTATTGCAGGCCGCTCAGCAGGAAGCGGACATTGGTGTAGCCGTTGGGCGTCGTCGGATTGACGACGTACCATCCCCAGTTTCCGGAGCATCCCGTCAGCACCACTGCGACGGCGACGAGAACAAGGGCCTTGCGCATGGACGGGGTCCTCAATGGTTCAGGATCTTCTGCAGGAAGTCGCGGCAGCGCTGGCTCTTAGGCGCCGAGAAGAACTGTTCGGGCGGCGCGGTCTCCACGATCTCGCCGTGGTCCATGAACATGATCCGGTCGGCGACGCGGCGCGCGAAGCCCATCTCGTGGGTGACGCAGATCATGGTCATGCCGGTGCCCGCGAGTTCGGCCATCACGTCCAGCACCTCGTTGATCATCTCGGGGTCGAGCGCGGATGTCGGCTCGTCGAACAGCATGATGCCGGGTTCCATGCACAGCGACCGGGCGATGGCGACGCGCTGCTGCTGGCCACCCGAGAGCTGGCGCGGATACTTGTCGGCCTGCTCCGGGATCCGCACGCGCGCCAGATAGCGCCGCGCGATCTCCTCGGCCGCCGCGCGGTTCATGCCGCGGGCGCGCATCGGCCCGAGCATCAGGTTCTCAAGCACGGTCAGATGCGGGAAGAGGTTGAACTGCTGGAACACCATGCCGGCCTTGCCGCGCACGGCGCGACGGCTCGCTTCATCGGTTCCGAGCGCAAGGCCCCCGACCCGGATCTTTCCCGAATCGTAGGTTTCCAGGCCGTTGATGCAGCGGATCAGTGTCGACTTTCCGGAGCCCGAGGGCCCGCAGATCACCACGCGTTCGCCCGCGGCGATGGAGAGCGAAATGCCCTTCAGAACCTCGAAGTCGCCGAACGACTTGGACACGTTTTCGAACAGGATGATTGGGTCATCATTTTGCACCGTAACTTCGATCCTCATTGTCGCAGATGTCGCCGGTGGCCAGCCGCCCCGCCTCGGAATAGGGCATAAGTTTCGCTTGCATTGCAACTGATTTCGGACAAGGATCGGTGGTCCCAAGATTATCGCCGAACGAAGGTTGGAGATTCCCCATGAGCATGCTGAAATCGCTTGTCCTGTTCGCGGCGCTTGCGCTGTCGCCCGCACCCGCACTGGCGCAATCCGCGCTGAGCGACATCCTCAACGGCGGAGTCCTGAAGGTCGGCACCACCGGCGACTGGAACCCGATGACCATGAAGGATGTGGCGACCAACAGCTACACCGGCTACGACATTGACGTGATGAACCAGCTTGCCGCCGATCTCGGCGTCACCGTCGAATTCGTGCCGACCGACTGGAAGACACTGGTGTCGGGCGTCTCGGCGGGAACCTATCACATCACCGGATCGGCTTCGATGTCGCCGGCGCGCGCCAAGGCCGCAGGCTACTCGATGAGCTACTTCTCGCTCGCCACCGTGCCGCTCATCAACAAGAAGGATGCGGAGCGCTTCAAGGACTGGGCCGACCTCGACAAGGCCGACGTCACCGTGGCGGCGACGCTCGGCACGACCCAGGAAAAGCAGGTCAAGGAGTTCTTCCCCAGCGCCCAGTACAAGATCGTGGAAGCGCCGGCGCGTGACTTCCAGGAGGTCCTGGCCGGCCGCGCCCAGGCGCACATCACCTCCAATGTCGAAGCCTACAAGCTGGTCGCGCAGTATCCCGAGCTGATGATCGTGCCCGTCTCCCAGCCCCGCGCCCGCACGCCGGTCGCCATGCTTACCAAGCAGGATGACCAAGTCTGGATCAACTATGTCAACACCTGGATCACCCTGAAGAAGGAAGCGGGCTTCTTCGACGAACTCGCCACGAAGTGGCAGATCCAGAACTGATCGGGGCTTGCGCTGAGCGCCAGCGGCGCTTGGCGGTCCTTCCATGCTGACGATCTACGCCATCCCGCCCAGCCTCTACTGCGCCAAGTTGCGCATCGTGCTTCGGCACAAGAGGCTCGAATGGCGCGAACTGCCGCCGCCCGGCGGCTACGGCTCGGCGGCCTACAAGGAAATCGTGCCGAGCGGCAACCTGCCGGCCATGGTCGACGACGACCTGCTTCTGGCCGACGGCGAGGCGATCGCCGAGTATCTCGAGGAGCGGCATCCGCAGCCGTCTCTCCTGCCGCAGGATCCGGCGGCGCGCGCCAAGATGCGCGAGCGCGGGCGCTTCCACGACACGCGGCTTGAGCCCGCCCTGCGGGCGCTGTTCGGGTCGATCGAACCGCACAATCGCGACACTGACCTCAATGTGCGCCAGTCGGCCCTCCTGTCGGAGAAGCTCGGCCAGCTTGCCCGCATGCTGGAGGCCGGGCCGGAGCTGTCCTTCGGGCTCGGCGATTGCGGCTATCCGATCAGCTTCGCCTGGATGGACGCCTTGACGCCGCCGCTGTCGCTCGCGATCACATGGCCCGACACCGTCGTGGCCTACCGCGCCCGTCTCGAGGCGGAGCCGGCGGTGGCTGCGGAACTGGCGGCCTATCGCCCGATCCTGCATGGCTGGGTGGAGCGGACCGCGGGCAGCGCCGCGTGAGGCTCGACCTGATGACCTGGCTGGAAGTCGAGGCGCATCTCGGCGCGGCGGGCGGAATCGTGCTTCCCGTCGGATCGACCGAGCAGCATGGGCCGATGGGGCTCATAGGCACCGATGCGCTCTGCGCCACGACGATTGCCGAACGCGCCGCCGCGCGCTGCGGGGCGATCGTGGCGCCGACGCTGGCGCTCACGCCCGCGCCGTTCAACACGGGCTTTCCCGGAACCATCTCCATCTCCGTCCCGCTGTTTAAGGCGCTGGCCGGCGAAATGATCGACGGTCTCGCCGCGCAGGGCTTTGCCCATGTGTATCTGCTCAACGGTCACGGCGCCAATCTCGCGCCGCTGAGCGAGGTGATCGCGGCAAGGCCCGACCTGCGCATCCGGTTGAAGAGCTGGTGGGATTTCGAGGCGGTCAACGTCTTGCGGCGAGAGTGGTACGGCGAGTGGGAAGGCATGCACGCCACGCCCTCGGAAATCGCGATCACCATGGCCGCGCATCGTCGCCCGCCGGTGCCGGCTGAGGCACTGTCGCCGCCGCGCGCGCTGTCGGTGGACTATGTCCGCGCCCATTCCGGCGATCGGCACGGACCGCCGGACGAGCACCGGCGCGACTTCCCCGATGGCCGCGTAGGCTCGCATTCGGCGCTGGCCACGCCCGAGCAGGGGGCAGAGCTGATCGAGGCCGCGGCGATGGCGGTCGCCGAGGACTACCGGGCCTTCACGGCATCCTGACGACTGGGGCCGCGAGCCGGCCGTCCGGCGCCAGGCCGATTGCCTGCGCGGGACTTGCAAAGGCCGCGGCGACCAGCGGCTCGGCGGCAAGGATCTCGGCGCCGCCCGGCACCCGCTCGGGATGCAGCCTGCCGTTCTCCCAGACCGCGACCCCATCGATGCGAATCGTCGGATCGACGACGTTCCAGCAGATCTCGCCCGGCGCATAGGCGCCGCAGGTGTGGACATGAAGCAGGCGCGGATTGCCGAAGGCCGCGCCGCTCCAGCGCTCCAGGTTGTCGCCGGCCTGGCATGGAAAGGCGCAGCCGGGATGGATGCCGGCATGCCAGGAATGCACGAAGTCCCGCTCGATGCCGAAGCGGTCCGCCACGAAGGCATAGTGCCGCCGCGCCGTCTCGACATCGTCGGCATCGCCTTCGAACCCGGTGATGCGGTTGCCGTCAAAGGCGATGAAAAGCGTGTTGCTGAGCGCCACCCCATAGGGCTCATAGTATCTCGAGCCCGTGCCAACGAGGAATCCGGCTTGCGCGACGCGGCCGCGATAGGCTGCCGCGGGCGCCGGCGTGAAGACCGACATGGGAAAGCGCGCGACCGAGACGTCTCCGACCGTCCCAGGGAAGGCCACGCCCGGACCCGAAAAATCCGTTCCGAGCGGGCAGGTCACGCGGATTGTCGAGGCCCTGCCCAGCGCCGTGTCGATGCAGGCCTTCAGGGCGACGAAGGCGCGGTAGGGGGCGCGGCCGAAGGGAGACCCGAGCATTTCCCGGTCGAGCGCGTAGCAGACGATCGGCCGCACGGAGCTGAGCTCGGCATTGAACCGCAACTGGTCGCCCATGCGGGCGATGAACAGCGTGCGGTCTGCCGCAAGCATGGCGCGGCGAAGATCCTCGGGCGGCGCGTCGACATCGGGGTCGAAGGGGATCCGGCATTCCGTCGCCCGAATGCCCATCGCGGCGGCGGCCTCGATGATCGCCTCCGCAAGGCCCGGCCCGTAGTAGCCGAGCCCCGGATCCTCGTGCAGCACCAGCAGCGTCTCGCCCGGACGCATCCCGGCGCAATTGGCGAGCAGATTGCGCGCACCGGCCAGCACGGCCGCGTCGTCGGTCTTGTCCGCCTGCGTCATGCCCGTCCTCCCGCGCCCGCCTGCTGCTCCAAACGGCGCATCAGCCACGGTGGAACGATTTGACTTCGACTAAGCGCTTCATTAGGAGCACTTATATGAAGGCAAATCTTCCATTTGCGGCGCTGAGAACCTTCGAGTCTGTCGTGCGGCTTGAAGGATTCGGCCGTGCGGCCGAAGAACTGGGCGTCACCCAGAGCGCCGTCAGCCAGCATGTGCGGACGCTGGAGGACTGGCTCGGTCGCCGGCTGGTCATTCGCGGCGGCGGTCGGGCCACGGCCAACGAGGACGGATTGATGCTGGCGGCCGCGGTGGCGGCGGGGTTCGGCGAGGTCGCGCAGGCGTGCAATGCGCTGCGCGTGCAGCCCGGCGAGAGCCTGACGATCGGCATCTCCTGCCTGCCGGGATTCGCCTTCATCTGGCTGATGCCGCGCCTGATCGACTTCGACCAGCGCTACCCGGATTTTCCGGTCTCGATCCTGACCTCCGGCACGCTTGCCAATTTCGCCACCGACGAGGTCGACGTGGCTATCCGCTACGGGCTGGGCAACTATCCCGGCCTCCATGTCGAGCCGCTGATGACGGAGCGGGTCTTTCCGGTTTGCGCGCCGAGGCTGCTGGAAAAAGGCCCGCCGATCCGGACGGTGGAGGATCTCGCCGGTCATACGCTGCTCTATGACGAGGTCGCCGAGATCGGAGGGCGCCCTCCCACCTGGCAGTACTGGGCCGAGGAAACCGGCCGGACACTTCCCAGACCGCAGAGGACGAGGCGTTTCGGGCAGTCCAACATGGTGGTGCAGGCGGCCACCAACGGCTATGGCGTGGCGCTGGGACGCGAGCCGCTGGTCATTGACGCGCTGTCCGACGGGCGGCTGGTCCGTCCTTTCCCCGAACTCGTTCAATCGCAATTCTCCTATTGGTTCGTGTGCCCGCCTGCAGCCTTGCGAACGGAACGGATCCGGGTCTTCCGCGACTGGCTGCATCACGAGGTCGAGCGTCAGCCGGCCATCACCGACGCCTCGCTCGCGGTGGCCTGAGCCGCCTCGCTGGCAACCCGTCGCTCGACCTTGCGCCGGAAGCGCAACGCGCCGGCGTCGAGCCCGAGATTGATGCTGGGCGTGCGCGGGTTCTTCATGCCGCGGTGGACGGATTCCAGAACGTCCTTGTCCTCGTTGAAGGCCATCGTCGCGCCCGCGAACATGCGCTCCGACATGGCCGTGTCGTCGGGCCTCTGGTTGCGGTGCTGGAACCAGAAATAGAGCGAGTTGTCCTCGTCCACCGGCGTGATGAAATTGTAGGACACATTGACGAAGGATCCGTCGGGAATGTCGCTGCCCGACGCGCCGGAGCCGCCCGGAGCATAGACCGACATGTTCAGCGCGATGGCCGGGAGCCGCATCTCGTAGTGCTGCTTGCGATCGCAATTGTCGGCGAAGGCAAGAAACGGGGCATAGTAGGGGGGTGCAGGCTTTTCGTGGATCCAGCGGTAGACGATCACGCTGTCGTCGTCCTCCGTCATCTCCAGCGGCAGCGTGTCCGATCCCGCCCCGGCAAAGGAGGTGACATGCACCCAGGCGACATGCGAGGGGTCAAGCAGGTTGTCGGTGATCCAGAGATAATTGCAGGCGATCGGCAGCGCGCCGCGGGCCGTGCGGCCCCAGCTGGGGTCATCGAAGTGCGGGATGTCGATCAGGGCGGACACCTCGGCCTTTGCCGGATCGCCGGGCCAGACCCAGACGAAACCGTAGCGTTCGAGGACAGGCCAGGACGCGACGCGCGCCCGCTTCGGGATCATCTGCTCCTGGGTCGGCGCCGCCACACAACGGCCCGATCCGTCGAAGGTCAGGCCGTGATAGCCGCAGACGACCGTGTCGCCCTTGAGTTCGCCCTTGGAGAGCGGAAGCTTGCGGTGCGGACAGGCATCCTCCAGTGCCGCCACCGAACCGTCCTGCCTGCGGAAGAAGACCATTGCCTCGCCCAGCAGCGTCAAGGGCGTGAGTTCGCGGCCGAAATCCTCGCTGCGGCCGGCGACATACCAGCTGTTCCTGATAAATGCTGAAGCGTGCATGAGAATCTCCGGTGGCAAGACTTGCCGAGGACATTAGCATGGGGTTTAGTGAAACTGAAGTACGGCTTTCGGATCGGGAACGAGCGACATGGACCTTTCGCGCTGCATCGACATGCACGCTCATTTCTACGGCGGCGGGCTCGACCAGATGCTGGCCGGCCGGGCGTCGCGACCCTGCCTGCGCGAGACGCCGGGCGGGCCGGTGATGCTCGCCATGAACGGCGAATTCCCCTTCACGCCGGCGCATCACGATCACACGCTGGGGCTTGCCGAGATGGCGCGGCAGGGGGTGAGCCGGCGCATGCTCACATTCCCCGGCGCGCTGTGCGCCGACGTACTTCCGCTCCAGGAATCCCATGCGGCCATCCGCGCCTTCAACGACCACCTGGCGGAGCTGAGGAGCCTGACCGGAGGCCGCCTGACGGGGCTCGCCGGCCTGCCGCTCGTCGACATGGACGAGGCGGCGCACGAACTCGTCCGGGTCCGCCGCGACTTGCGGCTGCCGGGTGCGATCCTGCCGTCGAACTATTTCAGCTCGATCGCAGAGGCGCGCGCGCTCGAGCCGGTGCTCAGGGCCGCCAACGAGACCGGCGCCCTGCTGATGCTGCATCCCGGGCTGAAGGTGGGCGAGGCGGCCGCGGTGCTTGCGGACGACCATCCGCAATACCGCACCTCGGCCGTGGCGCTGCAGGCGCAGGCCTCCCAGGTCGTGCTCACGCTGATCCTCTCGGACCTGCTTGACAGCTTCCCCGACATTGCGTTCCAGGTCATCAATCTCGGAGGCACGATCCCCTTCATCTTCGAGCGGATGGAGAGCATCGGGCGGCATCGCAACGCCGACCAGCCGTTCCCGACAGACAGGCTGAAGCGGATCTGGTATGACGCGGCCTCGCTGGGGCCGCGGGCGCTGGAAGCCGCGGTCAAGCTCTACGGCGCCGATCGCATCATGGCCGGTTCGGACTATCCGATCTTCCACGACAGCCCGCTCGACGCCATCCGGGCCGCGGCGATCACCGATGACGAGAAGGAGCAGGTCGCCTGGCGCAGCGCCGAAGCCCTGCTGGACCGGCAGGACGCCTTTGTCGCTGGCTGATGCCGCCTGAGCGGCGGTCGCCGTGCTGCCTGTCCCGAAGTCGGGGACTTCCTGGCTGACTATTCCGGCTGCAGGAGCCGGGAGAGCTTTGCGGCTCCCCCGGCGATCCGATCGCCTCGCAGGCCGTGGCTCAGTGATGGCCCTCGGCCTCGCCGTTGCCGCCTCCGGCTTCGCCGCCGATCTGGCGCGGCGGCGGCGGCAAGGGGCGTGTCGACTTGGTCTTGGCGCGGTCCTTGGTCTCCTGCAGGCGGCGGAGGTCACCGCATTCGCCCCTTCCCATGCAGCCGCTGACCGCCTCGTACCAGTCCCGTTTCGCTTCCCACTCGGCCTTGCCGGGATAGGCGGTCTTTTCCGCCATGTCATTGGCCAGATGCCATTGGCTGTCCGCCCAGGCCTTGAGCGCCACCTTGGTGGCCTGCGGCGAATCGGCGAGCACTTCGACCGCGGTCCCGGCGGGTCCCAGCGGTTCGAGCGTCAGGTTCTGCAGAACGCTCTTGAGGAACTCTGTCGTGTAGGAGGGTTTTGGCGGCGGCGGCGGCTCCGGGGGGTTGGGCCTGCAGGCCTGCACGACCAGCAAGGCTGCGCAGACGCCGATTATCCTCACACTCGAGGACAGTGACAGTGTCCGGTTCATTCGATGCCTCCTCAATCCTGCTGACACGCGGTTGCGAGCGGCGGTCAGTCCCTTGTCCGATCCAACCCCGCCCCGAAAACGATCCCGGAAAGCGTCGGCTAATTTAGTATTTTATTGGAATTTTCTGGAGGGTTTTTGACGGATATCAAGATCGGCTTTGCTGCGTGAGCGCGGTCTCGGGCCGGATGGACGGACGCAGTCCGGGCCTCCCATGGCATATTTGTCACAACAACGGTGAATCGTGACGGAGGCTCGGGAGCATAAACTTGAGTTCAAAACTCAGGTATGCGAAGAGGCCCCCGAGGCAGCCAGACCATGCAGTCAAGCCACCAGATCCGCGTATCTTTTGGGGGCTTTCGCATGAAATCGGTCTTTCTTCTCGCCAGCACAGTCAGTGTCCTCTCGCTCATCAGCGCCGCTGAGGCGCAGGACGTGTTCGAGCTCAACCGCATCGTCATCGGCATGGGCCAAGCCGGCAAGGACAAGAACGCCGGCGAGAACTCGGTCGACGTCGCGGACGAGGATCTTGTCCGGATCAACCCGACCGACTTGAAGGACCTGTTTGCGTCCGAGCCGACCATCGCGGTGGGAAGCTCGCTTCCGATTTCCCAGAAGCTCTATGTCAACGGCGTCGAGGAGACCAATCTGTCGGTCACCATCGACGGCAGCCGCCAGAACAACAAGATCTTCCACCACAGTGCCACCACGCTGATCGACCCCTCGCTGCTCAAGGCGGTCTCGATCGAGCCGGGCGTCGCGCCCGCGGATGCGGGACCGGGCGCGCTGGCCGGCGCGGTCCAGTATGAAACCAAGGACGCGCGCGATCTGCTGGAGGAGGGCAAGTCCTTCGGCGGCTACACTATGAACGAGTACAGCACCAATGGCGGCGTGTTCGCCACCAGCAATGCGCTCTACGGTCTCGTGGACGGGTTCGAGTATCTCGGTTTCGTCAAATACGCCAAGGGCGGCCTGCAGGAGGACGGCGACGGCAACACCATCACCGGGTCGGGAACGCAGATCCTGAGCGGCCTCGGCAAGTTTGCCTTTGAGAGCCAGGACGGCCACCGGCTGGAGTTCTCCTACGAGCGCGTGGGCGACGACGAAGCCCGGCCCTACCGCGCCAATGTCGGCCAGATCCTGGGCGGCCGTCCGCTTCCGCTGACCCGCAACTACGACATGACGCGCCAGAACTTTGCCGTGACCTACACAAATGAAGCGCCGACCGGCCTGTGGGATCCAACGATCCAGCTCGCCTACAGCGTCACCAATCTGGACATCCTAGAGACGACCCAGACCAGCGTCGCCAAGACCGACAGTCTCAACGGCAAGATCGAGAACCGGTTCGCGCTCGATAACGGCTCGGTCACCGCCGGCGTCGATTTCTTCTCCGACACGGGCGACATGGATTATCGCCTGCTCAGCAACGCCGCCTCCAACTACACGGCCGTGGAAAAGATCGCCAATGTCGGCGCCTATGCTCAGGCCCGTCTCGAACTGACGGAGCAGTTCCGCACCTCCTTCGGCGGCCGCGCCGATTTCCAGCGCTTCACCGGCGTCAATGGCTATTCCACCAACGTTGAGGGTCTGTCCGGCAACCTGTCGGCCGAATACGACCTCACCGAATTCCTCACCGCCAGCGCCGGCGCCTCGCATGTGTTCGGCGGCGTGCCGTTGGCCGAGAACTTCATCGCCAATCCGGCCTGGACCTACTCGACCGGCGTGGAGAGCGTGACGGCGAACAATGTCTATGCCGGCCTGAGCGCGCGCATGGGCGATTTCGACCTGAGCGGCAAGGTGTTCAAGACGGCGATCAAGAACGCCCGCACCCCGACCTGGGCCGGCGGCGGCGGCCTGACCAAGGACATGGACTCCACCGGCTTCGAACTGGGCCTGGGCTACACCTGGGCGAGCGGCTTCGCCCGCCTGGGCTACGCCGACATCGACACCAAGATCGACGGCCTGACGTCGGATTCCTACACCGGCAACTACCTGACGACGCCGATCGGCCAGATCTTCACGCTGGAAGCCGCCCATACCTTCGTCGATCAGGGGCTGACGATCGGCGCCAGCGGGCAGATCGTGCTCAAGGAGACCGACACATCGGATTCCGCCGGCGGCAGGGGCCAGCCGCTGCCGGGCTACGAGGTCTTCAACGCCTATGCCGAGTACACGCCGCTTCAGTACAAGAACATGACGTTCCGGGCCTCGGTGGACAACATCTTCGACCAGACCTACACCGCGCGCGCCACCTATGGCCAGGAATTCGCCACCGTCATTCCGCTGCGCGAGGCCGGCCGGAACGTCAAGTTCTCGCTCAAGCTCAAGTTCTAGGCGAGCCACGGGAGTGGTCATCATGCTCATGTCCGGAGGGCCGGCAAATGATTGAACCGGCGAGACTGTTCATCGCGGTGGCGATTGCCCTCGCCATGGCTTGCTCCCCAGGCCATGGCGCTGAAGTGCAGACCTATCAAGGTCCGCGGACGGTGGCCGACGCTCCCGCGAAGATCGCGGTGTTCGACATCGCCGCCATCGACACGCTGACCGCGCTGGGCGTCAATGTCGATGGCGTGCCGAGCAATCTCTACATCGACGCGCTCCGGGAGCCGCACACATCGGCCCAGACGGTGGGAACCCTGTTCGAGCCGGACCTTGAGGCGCTGAACGCGCTTGCGCCCGACCTGATCATTGTCGGCGGCCGGTCCTCGGGGCAGATCACGCAGACAGAGCGCGTGGCGCCGTCCATCGACATGACGATCTGGGGGGACGACCTGCTCGGCCAGGCCCGCCAGCGCATTCTCGATTATGGCGCGATCTTCGGCGTGGGCGCGAAGGCCGAGGCGCTGGTTGCGGAGCTCGACACGCGGATAGAGGCGGCCAGACGCGCCGCGGAAGGCAAGGGAACCGCGCTGATCCTGATGACCAACGGGCCGAAGATCTCGGTCTACGGCCCGAAATCACGCTTCGGCTGGGTTCATTCGACGCTTTCCATTCCGCCGGCCGATCCGAACATCGATGCCGGCAATCACGGCGATGCCGTGTCCTTCGAATTCGTGGCCGATCTCGATCCGGACTGGCTCATCGTCGTCGACCGGGCATCGGCGATCGGCTCGAACGAGCAGAACGCGAGAGCCACGCTCGACAATGCGCTGCTGCGGAGGACCAAGGCCTGGCAGGCGGACCGGGTCATCTACGTACCGTCCGCAAGCCTCTACATCGCCGCGGGCGGGGCCCGGGCGACCATGGATGTTCTCGACAGCCTCGCCGCCGGCTTCTCCAAGACCCAATGACCGGGCCGCGGCGCCGCTCCTTCGTGGTACGAAACCCGCTCGCGGCGGAACTTGTGCTCCTGCTGGCGCTGCTTGCGCTCAGCCTTGGCGTGGGTGTCGGAACCGTGACGAGCGGCGACTGGGCCGCCAATCTCGATCTGCTGCTGACCAGCCGCCTGCCGCGGACGCTCGCCGTCATTCTCACCGGGTCGAGCCTGGCGATTGCCGGGCTGGTGATGCAGAGCCTTGCCCGCAACCGCTTCGTCGACCCGATGACCGCGGGGACCGGGCAGAGCGCCGCACTCGGAATCCTGGCCGTGACGATCCTGGCGCCCTCGGCGTCGATCCTCATCAAGGTGCTGGCGGCCAGTGCCGCGGCCTTCGCCGGCACCGCGCTGTTCCTCGGCCTGATCCGGCGGCTGTCGCCGCGGGATCCTTATGTGGTGGCGCTGTTTGCGATCGTCTATGGCGGCATTGTCGGATCGCTTGCGGCGGCAATTGCCTGGCATTACGACCTGCTGCAGTATCTCGACATCTGGATGAGCGGCGAGTTCTCCGGCATCATGCAGGGCCGCTACGAGGTGCTGTGGCTGATCGCGGTGGCGCTCGCCGTCGTCTGGTGGGTGGCCGACCGGCTGACCATTCTCTCGCTCGGCCATGCGACCGCCACCGGACTCGGGCTCAACCACCGGGCAACACTGCAGATCGGGCTGGTCGTCGTCTCGGCGGTGTCGGGGCTCACGGTCGCCACGGTGGGGGCCTTGCCGTTTGTCGGCCTGGTGGTGCCGGCGGCGGTGTCGCGGATTCTGGGCGACGATGTGCGCCGCGCGATCCCGATGGTGGCGCTCGGCGGGGCGTTGCTGGTGCTGATGTCGGATATCGCCGGCCGGCTGGTCCGCTATCCCTACGAGATCCCGGCGGGCACGGTGATGGGCGTCGTCGGCGCGGCGGCCTTCCTTGGCCTCATCTTCAACCGGTCGTTCCGCCTTGCATAGGCGGCGCCTCCTCCTGCTCGGGTTGGCGGCCATCGCTTCCATCGTGCTGTTCATGACGGTGAACCTGCGCGGCGATCTGTGGTTCGCGATGGAGTTGAGATCCGTCCGCCTGCTGGCGCTCATGCAGGTGGCGGTTTCGGTGGCGCTGTCGACGCTGGTGTTCCAGACGATCACCGGCAACCACATTCTCACGCCCTCGATCATGGGCATGGATGCGCTCTACATTCTCATCCAGACCTCGCTTGTCTTCGCGCTCGGCGGGCTCGGCTATGCGGGCCTCAACGCGCAATCCAAGTTCGGCGTCGAGGTGGTGCTGATGGCGGCCTTGGCCTGGGGCCTGTTCCTGCCGCTGCTGCGCTATAGCCATGCGCTTGTGCTGGTGCTGCTGGGCGGCATCGTGCTCGGCGTGCTGTTCCGCAGCCTGTCGTCGCTGCTGGCAAGGCTGATCGATCCCAATGATTTCGCCGTCGTGCAGAGCGTGAGCTATGCCGATTTCAACACGGTGAACGGGGAGCTGCTTCTCCCGGGCCTGGCGCTGACGCTGGTTGCGCTGATCGTCTCCTGGCGCGCGCGCCACCGGCTCGACATCGTGCTCCTGGGCATGCCCACGGCAATCGGGCTCGGGATCGACTGGCCTGTCCTCGCCGTCGGTCTCATGCTCATGGTGGGAACGCTGGTCGCAGTATCGACCGCGATGGTTGGGCCTGTGACCTTTCTTGGCCTGCTGGTGGTGGCGCTCAGCCGCAGGATCGTGGGCAGCGACCGGCACGGGCCCCTGATCATCGGCAGCGTCCTGGTCAGCATCATCCTGCTGGTCGGCGGGCAGACGCTCGTCGGATCCTATCTCGGCAATGCCCTGCCGCTCGGCGTCGTCATCGAGTTTGCCGGCGGCATCGCCTTTGTCCTCATGCTCTTTTACGGGAGGCGCCTGTGATCAGTCTCGAGACGGTCTCGGTCTCGCTGTCGGGGACACCCGTCCTGCACGATATCAGTCTTGACCTGCCCAGGGGCGGGATCACGGCTGTGATCGGACCCAACGGCGCCGGAAAGTCGACGCTGGTCTCGGCGATCGCCCGCCTGACGCCGCTCAGGTCCGGGCGGATCTGCGTCGACGGGCTCGATGTGTTCCGGGCGCCCACGCGGAACCTGGCGAAGATTCTCGCGGTCATGCCGCAGGACAACGCCGTCGCGGGCCGCTTGCGGGTCGGGGAACTGGTCCAGTTCGGCCGCTTTCCGCATCACCAGGGCCGGCCGACACAGACCGACGTCGCGCTGGTCGAGGCGGCGCTCAGGACCTTCGACCTGTGGGACATCCACGACCGCTTCATCGACACCCTGTCGGGCGGGCAGCGGCAGCGGGCGCGCGCGGCCATGTGCTATGCCCAGGGCACCGACTACATGCTCCTCGACGAGCCGCTCAACAATCTCGACATCTATTATGCGCGCGAGCTGATGCGCACCCTGCGCCAGGTGGCGGACACGACCGGCCGCAGCATCGTCATCGTCCTGCACGACCTCAACCATGCGGCGGTGCATGCCGACCGCATCATCGCGCTGCGCGACGGCAGGGTGGTCGCCGACGGTCCGGCGGCCGAGGTGATCCGTCCCGATGTTCTCGACGCCGTCTTCGGCTTTCCGATCCGGGTGGAAACAATCTCCGGCAAGCCGATCAGCCTGCATTTCCTGTGATAGGGTGGGTGTCAGCGGACCGTCGTTGACCTCGCCATCGGACCTCTGCAATGGCTGTCCTGAAGCCGCATCCGCGAGCGGCGCGATTAACCACGCCAAGGCCTCTTCATTGACCCCGGCCTTGTCCATCGACGAAGATCAGACTTCGGGGAATCACACGCAGGGAAGCACGATGCGCGCGCACATCACAGCTGTCGACGAGACACCCGGTCACGGGCCCTCCAGCCGCCGCGCGCTGGTTTGGCTCTATCCGCTGCTGGCGGGCTTTGTCGCGATCCTCGTGGTGCTGCAGATGCTGCCGCTGGTGCTGCCCATCGGACCGATGTACTGGGACGTGCTGATCTACTACGACGCGATCGGCCGCATCGCGCAGGGCCAGTGGCCTGGGATCGATTTCTTCACGCCGGTGGGGCCGCTCGAGTATTTCCTGGCGGCGTTCTCGGCCCGGCTGTTTCCCGAGGCGCAGCCGGTGCTGCTCACGCAGTGGATCTGGCTGCCGGTGACGGTTCCGGTGATGGCGCTGATCCTTTGGGACACGGTCCGACGCGGATCCTGGGTCGCGCTGTGGCTGCTCGTGCCGTTCATGCTGTTCACCGCGCTGCCGTTCACCGAGATCGATTTTTATCCCTATCCGGGCACCGACGCCTTCGGCATCTACAACCGCCACGGCGCCATCCTGCTCTATCTCGTGGCGGCCACCGTGCTGTTCGTGCGCGGGCCGGTCATCCAGACGATCTGCCTGAGCGTGCTCCTGCTGGGGCTCGCCTTCTGCAAGGTCACGGCGTTTCTCGCGGCCGGTCCGATCCTGCTGTTCGGGCTGATCCTCGGCCGCATCTCGCTGGCCACGGCGATCGCCACGGCGCTGGTCTGCATCGGCGCAACGGGGATCGTCGAGCTCACGACGGGGCTCGTCGTTCCCTATGTGCAGGACATCGTCCTCCTGGCGTCGCAGAACACCGAGGCCATCGCGTCGCGGTTCCTGACGGCGGCGTCGCAGCATTTCAACGTTTTGGGCGCGGGCGGGATGCTCGCCATCGTGCTGCTGGTCGCAGCCCTGTCCGGGCACGAGGCTGCGGGCGGGCGGGAATCGGGCCACAGGCTGGCGCGCAGCTTCGACGCGCCCTGGTTCTGGGTCGGCCTGCTGTTGGTCTGCGGCCTGTTCTACGAGACGCAGAACACCGGCGGTCAGGCCTTCCTGATGCTCTGGCCGGCGCTGCTCCTGATCCTGATGCGGCCGCTTGCCGGCTACGGCCGGTTCGGCGTGGCGATCCTGGTGCTGATCGGGTTCACCGCGGTGCCCAATGTCTCGACCATCCTGCACAAGGCGGCGCGGGCCGCAGCCGTGGCGCCGGGCTACATCGCGCTCGACGCGCCGGATCTCGGGCCTGTCGGGCGCGTCTCGGTCAAGGATGTGTTCGCCGAGCAGGCGGAGCGGATGCGCGGCATCTACATCGCCCACCGCGACACCTATGAGGCCATCGCCGAAACCGAGGCGCTGCCCTCGTTCCTCTTGTTCTCGGACCCGGACTACCAGTACCTGCTGCTCCGCGAAATGCAGGACGCCACGGTGGCGATCAGGGCGCTGGAGGCGAGCTCCGGCCGCCGGTTCGAGCGCGTGCTCAATCTCGATTTCGCCAACCCGTTTCCCTTCTTCCTCGGTATCAAGGGCGCCGACCATGTGGCGATCGGCGCGGACCCGAGCCGGGCGCTGCCCGCGATGGACGAGGAGACGCGCGCCGCCGTGGCTGGGACCGATCTGGTGCTGGCGCCTGGCTGCCCCTACCATCGCGCCCGCAAGCAGCTCTTCGAGCACTATCAATCGGCGCTCACCGGGCATGTGAAGATCGCGCTCACGCCCTGTTTTGACGCCTATGTGCTGCCGTCCCGGCCATGACACCGGCCGCGCCCGATCTGTCCATTTCGCGCCTCCCGCCGGGTGCGCGGAGCTGACGCGGGGCCGGCGCAGGGCAATCCGGTGGATGCGGCATTTGTCATCTTGACGGCACCATCGGGGCACAGGACAGTGGCTGCCTGAAACCAGTCCAAACGTCCGGAGTAAGTGATGGTCATCGATCCGCCCTATCTGATTTTTCTTGGTGATGTGCCCGACGCGCTGGCGGCGAAGACTGGCCTTGGCATCGTCGACTGGCGGCCGGACTGGTGCCTCGGCCAGATGCGGCTCGAAGGCTGCCAGGCCGATGCGGGCATTCCCGACCTGTCGATCGAGGCGGCCGCCAAGGCGGGCGTCAGGACCATGGTGGTGGGGGCGGCCAATGCCGGCGGCGTGCTGCCCGCGCACTGGATCGCCTCGATCGTCGCGGCGCTCGACGCCGGGATTGCCGTGGCGACCGGACTGCATGTGCGCCTCGCCTCGATCCCCGAGATCCGCGACGCCGCCGCAAGGAGCGGCGCGAAGCTGCACGACGTGCGGTTCTCCGACCATCGCTTCGACACCGGCAAGGGGACCAGGCGGCCGGGGCTGCGCTGCCTGACGGTCGGCACCGACTGTTCGGTGGGCAAGAAATACACCGCACTCGCGCTCGAGCGGGAAATGCGGGCGCGCGGCATGAACGCCGATTTCCGCGCCACCGGTCAGACCGGGGTGTTCATCTCCGGCCGTGGAGCCGCGATCGACGCGGTGGCGGCGGATTTCATTTCCGGCGCGGTGGAGTGGATCGCGCCTGCGGCGGAGCCCGATCACTGGGACCTCGTCGAAGGCCAGGGCTCGCTGTTCCATCCGAGTTTCGCGGGCGTGACGCTCGGTCTCCTGCATGGCGCGCAGGCCGATGCCTTCGTGGTCTGCCACGAGCCGACGCGGACGACGATGCGCGGCGTCAAGCATAAGCTTCCGAGCATCCGCGAGGTCATCGACATGACGATCGCCTGCGGGCGCCTGACCAATCCCGCCATTGCCTGCACCGGCATTTCTGTCAACACCCAGAAGCTCGGCGAGGCCGAGGCGAAGACACTGCTGGAAGGGCTTGCAAGCGAGTATGGCGTGCCCGCCACCGACCCAATCCGCTTTGGCGTCAGCGAGCTCGTCGACCGGCTGGAGACGATCGGAAAAAAAGCGTGACATGTTCCAAAAGTAGCATTTGCAACTTGGAGAAAGGCGCATAAAGTAAACGAGCGTTCATTTAATTGATGCGACGCTTCGAGGCCCGGATGGTGAGAGGACATCATCCGGATTACCTTCGAACCAACACCGGCGCAGACCGGTGCGAGACTGGCCAAGGGAGAGGCCACAAGCGTGGATTGGGATCCACGCGCCGGACCGGCTTGATGCCGTTCGGTCAAGGAGGAGAGTGGAGGACATGGAAGCCACAGGCGTCACTGCCGGCGGCAAGCCGGTTACGTTTCCGCAGTATCTACTGCTCAACGCCAAGCGCTTCGCGGCCCGGCCGGCGATGCGGTTCAAGGATTACGGCATCTGGCAGAGCTGGAGCTGGTCCGAGCAGCGCGACGAGATCCGCGACCTGGCGCTCGGGCTCAAGGCCATGGGCCTTGCCGAAGGCGAGCGCATCGCCATTGTCGGATCCAACCGGCCGCGGCTCTACTGGGCCTTTTGCGCGGCGCAATCGCTCAAGGCCATACCGGTTCCCGTCTACGCGGATTCGGTGGCCGAGGAGATGGCCTATGTGCTGCACCATGCCGCGGTGCGCTTCGCCATCGTCCAGGACCAGGAGCAGGTCGACAAGATCGTGTCGATGGCTGCCGACATTCCGCAACTCACCGACATCATCTTCGACGAACCCCGCGGCCTGCGCGACTACGAGCGTACGCGTCTTCATGACTTCGCCGAGGTGCAGGAGAGGGGCCGGAAGGCGGCCCAGGCCGACGCATCGGCGGTCGCCGACTGGGAGGCGGGAATCCGCGCTTCCGACGGCAGCGAGATCTCGGCCATTCTCTACACCTCCGGCACCACCGGTCGCTCCAAGGGCGTGATGCTCACGGCTTCGGCGTCGGTGAAGGCCGCGGAGGACACCGCCGTCTTCGATCACATGAGCGAGCATGACGAAGTGCTGGCCTACCTGCCGCTCGCCTGGGTCGGCGACCATTATCTCAACTACGCCCAAGGCTATGTGGTGGGGCTGTGCATGAGCTGCCCGGAAAGCCCGGAGACGGTGGCGCAGAACCTGCGCGAGATCGGGCCGACCTTCTATTTCGCCCCGCCCCGGGTGTTCGAAAGCCTGCTCACCAGCGTCATGATCCGCATGGAGGACGCGAGCCGTCCGAAGAAATGGCTGTTTGACCATTATCTCGGGGTCGCCAAGGCCTATGGCGAGAAGATCCTCGAAGGAAGGCCGGTGCCGCTGTGGGGCCGGATCTCCTATTTCATCGGCGACAAGCTGATCTACGGGCCTCTCAGGAACGTGCTCGGCTTCACCCGCATCCGCACCGCCTATACCGCGGGCGAGGCGATCGGGCCGGACCTGTTTTCGTTCTTCCGCTCGCTGGGAATCAACCTCAAGCAGCTCTACGGCCAGACCGAGGCGTTCCTCTATGTCACATGCCAGAAGGATGGCGATGTGCGACCCGACACGGTGGGGCCGGCGGCGCCCGATGTCGAGATCCGCATCACCGAGGTCGGCGAGGTGCAGTTCCGCTCGCCCGGAATGTTCGCCGGCTACTATGCCGACGAGGAGAAGACCCGCGAGACCATCACGCCTGACGGCTGGGTGATGACCGGCGACGCGGGCATCTTCGACGCGCGCGGCCATCTCAAGATCATCGACCGGGCCAAGGACGTGGGCAAGCTCACCACCGGCGCGCTCTATGCGCCCAAATACATCGAGAACAAGCTCAAGTTCTTCCCCAACATCAAGGAGGCTGTGGCCTTCGGCGACGGGCGGGACTTCGTCGCGGTGTTTCTCAACATCGATCTGACGGCGGTGGGCAACTGGGCCGAGCGCAACAACATCTCCTATGCGTCCTACCAGGAGCTTGCCGGCCTGCCACAGGTCTACGAGATGATGGCCGGCCATATCGACAAGGTGAACCGGGACCTTGCCGCCGAGCCGATGATGGCCGGCGCGCAGATCAGCCGGTTCCTGGTGCTGCACAAGGAACTGGACGCCGATGACGGCGAGCTGACGCGGACCCAGAAGGTGCGGCGGAGCTTCATCGCCGATCGCTACGCGCCGCTGATCGAGGCGCTCTACAATGGCGCGGACGAGCAGTTCATCGAGACCGAGATGACCTTCGAGGACGGCCGCAAGGGCGTGATCCGCGCCACGATCAAGATGATGGACGCGAAGGTCCATCCCGCCGCCAAGCCGTTGCCGGAGGCCGCAGAATGAACGCGCGCGTCAAACATGTCGAACTGCATGCCGATGATGACGGGCTCAATCCGGGCGACGTGATGCTCAAGCTCGAGAACGTCTCGCTGTCGTTCGGCGGGGTGAAGGCCATCTCGGACATCTCCTTCGACATCCTGAAGGGCGAGATCCGCGCCATCATCGGCCCCAATGGCGCGGGCAAGACCTCAATGCTCAATGTGATCAACGGGTTCTACCACCCGCAGCAGGGGGTGATCACCTTCCGCGGCCAGGCGCGGTCGCACATGCAGCCCTATGAGGCGGCGGCGTCAGGCATCGCCCGCACCTTCCAGAACGTGGCGCTGTTCAAGGGCATGTCGACGCTCGACAACATCATGTCGGGACGGACGCTGAAGATGCACCGGAACTTCTTCTGGCAGATGATCAACATCGGCCCGGCACGCAACGAGGAGATCGAGCACCGGCTCAAGGTCGAGGAGATCATCGACTTCCTCGAGATCCAGCACATCCGCAAGACCCCCGTCGGCAAGCTGCCCTACGGACTGCAGAAGCGGGTGGAACTCGGCAGGGCGCTGGCGATGGAGCCGGACCTGCTGCTGCTCGACGAGCCGATGGCGGGCATGAACCTCGAGGAAAAAGAGGACATGAGCCGCTTCATCCTCGATGTGAACAGCCAGATGGGGACGACGATCGCGCTGATCGAGCATGACATGGGCGTGGTGATGGACATTTCCGACCGCGTGGTGGTGCTCGACTACGGGCGCAAGATCGGCGACGGCACGCCCCAGGAGGTGAAGAACAACCAAAACGTCATCGACGCCTATCTGGGAGTGTCGCACTGATGGATATTCTCTATTCCGTTCTCATCGATCCCTTCGTGCAGATGGCCGACATGCCGGATTTCCTGCTGCAGGTGCTGTGGGAAGGCTTCGTGGCGGGCGTGCTCTACGCGCTGATCGCGCTCGGCTTCGTGCTGATCTACAAGGCCTCGGGCGTGTTCAACTTCGCGCAAGGCATCATGGTGGTGTTTGCGGCGCTGACGCTGGTGGGCCTGCACGAGAAGGGGGTACCGGCCTATCTGGCGCTGATTCTCACCATCGGCGTCATGGGCATCCTGGCGCTGACGGTCGAGCGGTTCGTGATGCGGCCGCTGGTCAACCAGCCCGACATCATCCTGCTGATGTCGACCATCGGCCTCACCTATTTCCTGGTCGGTTTCGGCGAGTTCGTCTTCGGCGGCGAACCCAAGCAGATGATCACCTCGCAGCTCGGGCTGCCGACCGGATCGTCGGCGATCGAAATAGGCGACGGAGGCCTGCTGATCCTCCAGCACATCGACATCGCCGCGGCGGTGATCGCCATCATCATGGTGGCCGTGCTCGCCGTGTTCTTCAACAAGACCCGGATCGGGCGGGCCTTGAGGGCGGTGGCCGACGACCATCAGGCAGCACTCTCCGTGGGGATCTCGCTCAACCAGATCTGGGCCATCGTCTGGTTCGCCGCCGGCATCGTGGCGCTGACCACGGGCATCATGTGGGGGGCGCGCTCGGATGTCTCCTTCGCGCTCGAGATCATCGCCTTCAAGGCGCTGCCGGTGCTGATCCTGGGCGGCTTCACGTCGATCCCCGGCGCCATCGTCGGCGGGCTGATCATCGGCATCGGCGAGAAGATCGGCGAGATCTACTGGGGGCCGCTGGTGGGCGGCGGCATCGAAAGCTGGCTGGCCTACATGATTGCCCTGATCTTCCTGCTGTTCAGGCCGCAGGGCCTGTTCGGCGAACGCATCATCGAGAGGGTGTAGCCATGCACAAGAGCCGTCTTTCCGCCATCGTCATCGATGTCCATGCAGGCCATATCGAACAGGCGGCCGGGTTCTGGTCGCAGCTCCTGGGCCAGCCCGCACAGGTCAATGATGACGGAAGGCAGGCCACGATCCTGGCCGCCGAAAAGGGTGTGACCCTGGTGATCGAGGCGGTTGCCGACGAGGCGCGGATCCATTTCGACATCGAAACCGACGATCTGGCCGCCGAGATCCACCGCATCGAGCAGCTCGGCGGCCGCAAGGTCAGCGTCGTCGACCACACGGTGCTCATGGAGGCGCCGACCGGGCACCGGTTCCGCCTGACGGGTCCGAATTCGCACCTTCTGCCGTCGAGCGGCAATGTCTGGGGAGACGACTGATGCTCTACCGCGAATCCGGCCAGTACAAGACCAGCTACATTGCCGACCAGGCTATCTTCCCGATCCGGGAAGACCGGATCGGCATGGCGGTCATTGGCGTGGTCGCGCTGGCGATCCCGTTCTTCGCGAGCGATTTCTTCCTCAACGCGATCATGACGCCGTTCCTGATCCTGGCGCTGGCGGCCATCGGGCTCAACATCCTGACCGGCTATGCCGGCCAGCTGTCGCTCGGCTCGGGCGCCTTCATGGGGGTCGGCGCCTACAGCTGCTACAAGCTGACGACGTATTTCCCGGATGTGAACATCGTCATCCTGGTGTTGATCTCCGGGCTGTTCTCGGCGGGCATCGGCGTCATCTTCGGGCTGCCGTCGCTTCGGATCAAAGGGCTTTACCTGGCAGTGACGACGCTCGCCGCGCAGTTCTTCCTCGAGTGGTGCTTCATCCGCATTCCGTGGCTCTACAACTACAATGCGTCGGGCGCCATCGAGGTGCCGGTGCGGCGCGGCTTCGGCGACATCATCCTCACCGGTCCGTCGGCCTCGGCGATGACCCAGTATTTCGTCGTCCTCGGCATCGTCGTGGTGGTGACGCTCGTGGTCAAGAACATCGTGCGCGGGCGGATCGGGCGGCAGTGGATGATGATCCGCGACATGGACATCGCCGCCGAGCTGATGGGTGTCCGGCCGCTGACGGCCAAGCTCTCGGCATTCGCGGTGTCGTCCTATCTGTGCGGCGTGGCGGGCGCGATGTTCATCTTCTTCTACCTGGGGGCGGCCGAGCCCTCGGCGTTCTCGATCACGCTGTCATTCCAGATCCTGTTCATGGTGATCCTGGGCGGGCTCGGCAGCCTGGTCGGCTCGTTCTTCGGCGCGGCCTTCATCTGGGGGCTGCCGATCGTGCTGCGCGCGGGGTTTCCGGCGCTGGGCCTGAATGTCGGCGCGGAAGTGATCTTTCACGTCGCGCAGATGGTGGTCGGCGCGCTCATCATTCTCTTCCTGATCACCGAGCCGCATGGCCTGGCAAGGCTGTGGCAGATCGGCAAGGAGAAACTCAGGGTCTGGCCATTCCCCTACGCCTGACCATGAACGCCATGCCCGGCCGATCCGGGCATACGAGGGGGGCGCCGGGCCCGAGAGCCAAGTCCGGATGTCAACACAAGGCTCTGAAACTGTCGACGCGATCATGGGAGGAAATCATGAGATTGCACACACTGACAGCCGGCGCATTTGCACTCGCACTTACAGCGGGCGCGGCGCTTCCAGTCCAAGCCGAGGATTCGGTCTATATCCAGCTCGCCACCTACCGCACCGGGGCGTTCGCCGGGTCGGGCATTCCAGTCGCCAATGGCATGTTCGATTATCTGACCATGCTCAACGAGAGGGATGGCGGCATCAACGGCGTCAAGATCACGCTTGAGGAGTGCGAGACCGGTTACGACACCCAGAAGGGCGTCGAATGCTACGAGCAGGCCAAGTCCAAGGGCACGCTGGTGTTCAATCCCTACTCGACCGGCATCACGCTGCAGGTGATCCCGAAAGCTTCGGTCGACAAGATTCCGGTGTTGTCGATGGCCTACGGCCTGTCGGCAGCGGCGGACGGCAACACGTTCCCGTGGGTGTTCAATCCGCCGCTCACCTATTGGGACGGCGCATCGGGCATCATCAAGTACATCGGCGAACAGGAAGGCGGCATGGACAAGCTCGCCGGCAAGAAGATCGGATACATCTTCCTGGACGCCGGCTATGGCCGTGAGGCGATTCCGCTCCTGGAAAGCATGGCGGCGGAATACGGCTTCGAGATGGTCCAGTACCCCGTGCCCGGCAAGGAAATGCAGAACCAGGCGTCGCAGTGGCTCAATGTGCGCCGCGACAAGCCGGACTACATGGTGATGTGGGGCTGGGGTGCAATGAACCCGACTGCGGTCAAGGAAGCCACCAAGATCCGCTATCCGATGGACAAGTTCATCGGTGTCTGGTGGTCGGGTGGTGAAGATGACGCGCGCGCCGGCGGCATGGACGCCAAGGGCTACAAGACGCTCAACTTCAACGGCGTGGGCGCCGACTATCCCGCCATCCAGGACATCAAGAAATATGTCGTGGACGCAGGCAAGAGCCAGGTCGAGCCGGCGAAACTGGGTGAGAACCTCTACAATCGCGGCGTGATGAACGCCGTGCTCATGGCCGAAGCCATCCGTGTGGCCCAGGAGAAAACCGGCAAGACGGTGATCAACTCCGAAGACATGCGGCTGGGGCTTGAAAACCTCAACATCGACGAGGCCCGGCTGGAAGCCATTGGATTGACCGGGTTCATGGCGCCGATGAAGACCAGCTGCGAGGCGCATTCCGGCCACCATGCCATGTATGTGCAGCAGTGGAACGGCGAGGCCTGGGAAAAGGCCTCCGACTGGTTCGAGCCGATGACCGACAAGGTCAAGCCGCTGCTGGCGGCCGCTGCCGAGGAGTACAAGACCTCGAACGCGCCATGGCCGGCCAGGACCGAGCCCTGCGCCAACTGATTGGCATGACGAACAGCTGCCGCGCGGGGCTTTGTCCTCGCGCGGCGGCGGCCGCCCCAAAGCCTTGTGAGACCGGAGAGGGTCCAGACCATGTCCGCTTCCGTATCGGCCGACTCGACAACGCCGCAGAACATCCTGGCGGTGAACAATATCGAGGTGATCTATGATCACGTCATCCTGGTGCTCAAGGGCGTGTCGCTCACGGTGCCGGAAGGCGGAATCGTGGCGCTGCTGGGCGCCAATGGCGCGGGCAAGACGACGACGCTCAAGGCGATCTCGAACCTGTTGCGCTCCGAGCGCGGCGAGGTGACGAAGGGATCGATCGAGTTCGAAGGCAAGCGGATCGAGGCGCAGACGGCCAATGAGCTGGTCAAGCGCGGCTGCATCCAGGTGATGGAAGGCCGGCATTGCTTCGGACACCTGACGGTGGAGGAGAACCTGCTCACCGGCGCCTTCACGCGGCGCGACGGCAATGCGGCGATCAAGCGCGACATCGAGATGGTCTATGACTATTTCCCGCGATTGCGCGAACGCCGCACCAGCCAGGCGGGCTACACGTCGGGCGGCGAACAGCAAATGACGGCGATCGGCCGGGCGCTGATGAGCCGGCCGAAAATGATCCTGCTCGACGAGCCGTCGATGGGGCTGGCGCCGCAATTGCAGGAAGAGATCTTCGAGATCGTCAAGAAATTGAACGAGCAGGAGGGCGTGTCCTTCCTTCTGGCCGAGCAGAACACCAACATCGCGCTGCGCTACGCCACCTACGGCTATATCCTGGAATCGGGCCGCATCGTCATGGACGGCGTCGCCAAGGACCTGCGCGAGAACGAGGACGTCAAGGAATTCTATCTTGGCGTGGGCGGCGAGGGACGCCGCTCGTTCAAGAACGTCAAGCACTATAAACGCCGCAAGCGCTGGCTGGCCTGACGGGCCGGCCTCGCCTGGCCGGCGCTCGCTGACCTTGCGACGGATCTCAGGCGGTCTGCCGCCAGTCGGGCCAATTACGGCAGGGCCTTGCGGTCCGCGGCGGAAGGCGATAAAATAAACGAACGTTCATTTAATTGTGTGGGCCATGGCGCGACGGGCGGGATCATCTGGGGCAGAAACAGCGGAGAAGGTGCGCAATGCCGCCCTCGAGCTGTTCGCGCGGTCCGGCTATGCGGCGGTGTCGATGCGGGCGATCGCGGCCGAGACCGGCGTGCAGGCCGGCGCGATCTACAATCATTTCCCCACCAAGCAGCATCTGCTGCACGACCTGCTGGTGGTGCACATGGAGACGCTGCTCCAGGCCTGGGCCGAGGCTGACCAGCCTGACCTCGCTCCGCATGCGGCGCTTGAGCATTTCGTCCGGTTCCACATCCGCTATCACCTCGACCGGTCGCGCGAAGTGTTCATCTCCTACATGGAGCTCCGGAGCCTCGAGGACGAGAATTTCAGCACGATCGAGCGGCTCAGGCGCAGCTATGAGGCGGTGCCGCGCGCCATCCTGGAACGCGGCGCGGCGGATGGCAGCTTCTGCATCATCGATCCGCAGATCACCACCATGGCGATCATCGCCATGCTCACCGGCATGACCACCTGGTACCGCGAGAACGGGCGGCTGTCGCTCGACGAGATCGAGGCGGTCTATATCCGCCTGGTCCGGCGGCTGGTGGGGCAGAAAGAGGAAGACTGACATGTTCACCACCAGCATGAATTTCGGCCATGGCGAAGAGATCGATGCGCTCAGGGACATGGTGGCGCGGTTTGCCCGCGACCGCATCGCGCCCGTGGCAGACCAGACCGACCGGGAAAACGCCTTTCCGATGCATCTGTGGGAAGAGATGGGCGGGCTCGGCCTGCTCGGCATGACGGCGGACCCGGAATTCGGCGGCACCGGCATGACCTATCTCGCCCATGTGGTGGCGATGGAGGAGATCAGCCGCGCCTCGGCCTCGATCGGCCTGTCCTACGGCGCGCATTCCAACCTCTGCGTCAACCAGATCAACCGCTGGGGCTCCGAGGTGCAGAAGCAGCGCTATCTGCCCAAACTCTGCTCGGGCGAGCATGTCGGCGCGCTGGCGATGAGCGAGCCGGGCGCGGGCTCGGACGTCGTTTCGATGAAGCTCCGTGCCGAGAAGCGCAACGACCGCTATGTGCTCAACGGCAGCAAGATGTGGATCACCAACGGGCCGGACGCCACCACGCTGGTGGTCTATGCCAAGACCGACCCGGAGGCGAAATCGCGCGGCATCACCGCCTTCCTGGTCGAGAAGGGCATGGCCGGTTTCTCCACCGCGCAGAAACTCGACAAGATGGGCATGCGCGGCTCCAATACCTGCGAACTGGTGTTCGAGAACTGCGAGGTGCCGTTCGACAATGTGCTGGGCGGCGAAGGCCAGGGCGCGAAGATCCTGATGTCGGGGCTCGACTACGAGCGCGTGGTGCTGGCCGGAGGGCCGCTCGGCATCATGGCGGCGGCGATGGACGTGGTCGTGCCCTACTGCCACGAGCGCAAGCAGTTCGGCGAGCCGATCGGCAATTTCCAGCTGATGCAGGGCAAGCTCGCCGACATGTACACGACGATGAACGCCTGCCGTGCCTATGTCTACGCGGTGGCGCAGGCCTGCGACCGGGGCGAGACCACCCGCAAGGACGCCGCCGGCTGCATCCTCTATGCCGCCGAAAAGGCCACGCAAGTGGCGCTCGAAGCGATCCAGGCGCTGGGCGGCAACGGCTACATCAACGACTACCCGACGGGACGGCTTCTGCGCGACGCCAAGCTCTACGAGATCGGCGCGGGAACGAGCGAGATCCGCCGGATGCTGATCGGGCGGGAGATGATGGCGGAGACGGCGTGATGGCATTGTATATGCAATCAGCGCTGGTATTGGGCGTGTTTGTTCACTATAAGTTCTTGTCTGTCCCTTTTTAGGAGATAAGCACCGATGAGCATCTTCGATCCGCCAAGAATATCAAGTTCCAGTGAATTTGAGCGCGTTGACATGCCGTTCTTCAAGCTTGCTGTTGATGAAGAAGGCCGCGTCACAATCCCTGCCGACCTTTTGTCACCGCTGCTCGTCGAACCGGGAAGGCCGCTAATAGCTGAAGTCGTTGACGGCGAGTTGCGGATGATCTCGCCGAAGGCCGCAATCCGAAAGGTGCGAAGGCTTGTATCTGAGCAGGACTGGGGAACTGTTTTTGCTTCGGATGAACTCATATTCGAGCGCCGAGCAGAAGCTTTGCGGGAATATGCGGAATCGATGTTGCCGACCTATGAGTGGTGAGCGGTGCTGCTGACAAGAATGGAAACGCCGATGAAGAACACGACATGCCCCATATGGGGAACACCATCGCAGGACAATCTGGCTTCATTCGACGGAGGTGACATATTTTCGCCGCGCGCTGGCGGACGTTATCACATTACTGGATCGGCCTTGAGCAGGATACAAGAATCCCTTTCCACCGATGCACTTAAAGCAAAATTGTCATTGCGCATTTCGGACAGCCAAGGGTTGGAACCGCCATTTCGAATTACAACAGAAACGCTCCGGGACGTTGCGAACTGGCCTGACATCAGGCCATTTGACAAAGCGAACAGGCTACTTCGGTTCATCGAACGCAATACGCCTTCGATTAGTATCGCTGGCTTGCGTTGGGGCGGCGAAAGTGGCTTTACCAACTTAGATAGTGCCTTGGCCGCATCCGGCTTGGTGGATCGTTCAGAGCTTGAGTTGGTAATTGAGTATCTCGTGCGAAAGGGATTTTGCACCAGTGCCATTTCTAATTACAGCGGAACGGGATCAGTATGGATTACATTGGAAGGCGCGGAAGAGGTTGCTGCACCTGTACCGCCATATTTGTCCAATCAAGCCTTTATCGCCATGTGGTTCAATGCCGAGATGCAAGCGGCTTTCGATGAAGGAATAAGGCCTGCATTGGAAACGCTTGGATTTGAAGCGCGCCGAATCGATCAAAAGGAACATAACAACAAAATTGACGATGAGATCATTGCCGATATTCGACAATCTCGTTTCCTCGTTGCGGACTTCACCTGCGGGATAATCGACGCAGACGGAAAGGGGACAGCGATCACCCGAGGCGGCGTTTATTTTGAGGCCGGTTTTGCCATGGGTCTCGGAATTCCAGTCATTTGGTGTTGTCGGGAAGATTTGATTAATCAAGTCCATTTTGACACGCGCCAGTACAATCACATCACTTGGAAGACACCTGAGGAATTGCGCGAAAAGCTGAAAAATCGGGTCGGTGCGGTCATCGGCTCCTACAGAGAAATGAAATACTGATGACCGTCATCCACTCAAAGATTTTCACCAACTCCCAAGCCATCCGCGAGAACGCCATCGCCTTGACCGCCGACCGCAATTGGGCCGACCTCGACCTGCCCTGCAAAGTGGAGCTGATCAGATAATGTCCATCAATCAGTGCGAAATCCGCCGGATGCTGCTCGGGCGGGAGATGATGGCGGAGACGACATGACCAGTCCCGAAGCGATGAAGGGCTTCTTTGGCGTGGTCGCGCCCTGGCTGGATCACCTCTCTGGCGCGATCGATCTGTTGTCGATCGCTGTCCTGCTGATCGGCGCGGTGCGGTTTTCATTCAAGATGTTGCGCGCCGAGTTCGCGTCGAAGGATGTCGGTCGACTGTCGATCATGAATGCAGCCCGCCGCGAGTTGGGCAGTTACATCCTCGCCGGGCTCGAGCTGCTGATTGTCTCGGACGTCATCCACACAGCCATCACACTCAATCTTGATGGGCTGTTGTTCCTCGGCGGCCTTGTGATCATTCGTGCGGTCATCGGTCTGTTTCTCGAGCGCGAGATCAGGGTGCTCTCGGAGGTGTCCTATGCCAGTGCGGCGGACGAACAGGAACAGGGAAAAGACCGTGCTTCCTGACGACACGCGAAAGCAGCCTGTTGCTGAATCCGGGGGTTGCCTAGAGGTCCCGACGGCCCCGTTCATCGACAGGGCTGGCACAAGGGATGCGGGGAAATGACCATGTCGATCCATCACCATATTTAGAACCGGACAGCACATCATGACCGTCATCCAGTCCAAGATCTCCACCGGCTCGCAGGCCTTCAAGGACAATTCCGCGCGCATGCAGGCGCAGATCGCCGAGGTGGCGGAGGCTGCCGAGCTGCACGGGCAGGGCGGGCCGGAAGCCTCGCGGGAGCGCCATGTCGGGCGGGGCAAGCTGCTGCCGCGCGACCGGGTGGCGCATCTTCTGGATGGCGATTCGCCGTTCCTCGAGATCGGGCGCTTCGCCGCGCACGGGCTTTACGGCGGGGACATCGCCTCGGCCGGCGTGATCGCCGGCATCGGCCGGGTCAGGGGGCGCGACGTGATGGTTGTGTGCAACGACGCCACCGTGAAGGGCGGCACCTATTATCCGCTGACGGTGAAGAAGCATCTCAGAGCCCAGGAGATCGCGCTCGAGAACAATCTGCCCTGCGTCTACCTGGTCGATTCGGGCGGGGCCAACCTGCCCAACCAGGACGAGGTGTTCCCGGACCGGGATCATTTCGGCCGGATCTTCTTCAACCAGGCCACCATGAGCGCCCGCGGCATCGCCCAAATTGCCGTGGTGATGGGGTCTTGCACGGCGGGCGGCGCCTATGTGCCGGCCATGAGCGACGAGACCATCATCGTGCGCGACCAGGGCACGATCTTCCTGGCCGGCCCGCCGCTGGTCAGGGCCGCCACCGGCGAGGTGGTGAGCGCGGAGGATCTCGGCGGCGGCGACGTGCACACGCGGCTCTCGGGCGTGGCCGATCACCTGGCCGACAATGATGCCCATGCGCTGGAGCTCGCGCGCCAGGCGGTGGCCAATCTCAACTCCCGGGGCAGGGCGGGGCTCTGTCAGATGGACTGCGTGGCCTCCGAGGAACCGCGCTACGATCCCGCCGAGATCGCCGGCATCATCCCCGCCGACACGCGCCAGCCCTATGATATCCGCGAGGTGATCGCCCGCATCGTCGACGGCTCGCGCTTCGACGAGTTCAAGGCGCGTTACGGCACCACCATCGTCTGCGGCTTCGCCCATGTGATGGGCATGCCCGTGGGCATCATCGCCAACAATGGCGTGCTGTTTTCCGAAAGTGCCGTGAAAGCCGCGCATTTCATCGAACTCTGCTCGCAGCGCAAGGTGCCCCTCGTGTTCCTGCAGAACATCACCGGCTTCATGGTGGGGCAGAAATACGAGGCCGGCGGCATCGCCAAGGACGGCGCCAAGATGGTGACGGCAGTCGCCACCACGGCCGTGCCGAAGATCACCATGATCATCGGCGGCTCGTTCGGCGCCGGCAATTACGGCATGTGCGGCCGGGCCTACAGCCCCCGCTTCCTCTGGACCTGGCCCAACAGCCGCATCTCGGTGATGGGCGGCGAACAGGCGGCGGGCGTGCTCGCCACCGTCAAGCGCGACGCCATCGAGCGCAAGGGCGGCGCGTGGTCTGCCGAGGACGAGGCCGAGTTCAAGCGCCCGACCATCGAGATGTTCGAGACACAGTCGCACCCGCTCTATGCCTCGGCCCGGCTCTGGGACGACGGCATCATCAACCCGCTCAAATCCCGCGAGATCCTGGCGCTGAGCCTGTCGGCGGCGCTGAACGCACCGGTGGGCGAGACGAAGTTTGGCTTGTTCAGGATGTGACTAATCTCCCCCTGGAGGGGGAGATTGGGCGCGACGGGGTTCGAGTATTTTGAATGTGATGGAAAGGCAGCACAGAAAATGATATCATTTTGATATCAACCGGAGTGATTAAGATGGGCCAGATTGTGGTGCGGCAGTTGGAAGATGCGGTGCTTGAAGCATTGAGGCAGCGTGCGAAGACGAACAACCGCTCCACGGAAGCGGAGGTGCGGGCCATTATTTCGCAAGCTGTAGAGACACCGTCCGTGAAACCGCCGAAGTCGCGAAAGCGCCTGAGCGAGTTGGTCGGATCCGTCTCATCTGGGAGAACATCCGAGGAGATCGTGGCGGAGATCAGGGCGCTGCGCGATGAATGGGAGGACTAAGGGGTGCGCGATGGCGATCAGGTATATCTCGATTCCAATACCGTGATCACTATCCTTGAGCACAAGGCTCCCCTGAACGATGCACAAAAGCGGTTCATCGATGCACTTGAAACAGGGCGGATATCCGCAGTCTCAAGTGAGTTCACGCTTGCGGAATGCCTGGTCAAACCCATGCGTGAAAACAGCAAAGAGGATGTAGACGCGGTTCTTCAGTTTCTTGAAAATCAGGAGCATGTGGAATTGTTGCCGGTTGGCAGGGACATTCTGGTGAAAGCTGCTCAGATCCGTGCAGTGGTAAGGGTCAAAATGCCGGACGCGATCCATCTGGCCACGGCCGCGGCAGCACAATGCAACATCTTCCTCAGCGACGATAAGGGCATCCGCGTGCCCCCCAATGTCGCCAGGATCGGATTCGCCGATTTGACGTTCGACTAACTAAAGGTTCATCATGACCATCACCAAAATCCTCATCGCCAACCGGGGCGAGATTGCCTGCCGGATCATTCGCACCGCGCGCAAGATGGGCATCGCCACGGTGGCGGTCTATTCGGAAGCCGACGCGGACGCGCTGCATGTCGAGATGGCCGACGAGGCGGTGCTGATCGGCCCGGCTCCGGCGTCCGAGAGCTACCTCAGGGGCGAGGCGATCCTTGATGCGGCGCAGCGCACCGGCGCGGATGCGATCCATCCGGGCTACGGCTTCCTGTCGGAGAACCCGGATTTCGTCGAGAAGGTCGAGAAGGCGGGGCTGATCTTCATCGGGCCCTCGGCCAAGGCGATCCGCGCGATGGGGCTCAAGGACGCTGCCAAGGCGCTCATGGAAAAGGCCAAGGTGCCGGTGGTGCCGGGCTATCACGGCGAGGCGCAGGACCTGGTGGTGCTCGCCGGCAAGGCCAGCGAGATCGGCTTTCCGGTGCTGATCAAGGCGCGCGCCGGCGGCGGCGGCAAGGGCATGCGCAAGGTCGATGCCCAGGCCGATTTTCCCGCGGCGCTGTCCTCGGCGCGGCGCGAGGCCAAGGCCTCGTTCGGCGACGACCGGGTGCTGGTGGAGAAATATGTCACCACCCCGCGCCACATCGAGATCCAGGTGTTCGGCGACAGCCACGGCAATGTCGTGCATCTGTTCGAGCGCGACTGCTCGGCGCAGCGCCGCCACCAGAAGGTGATCGAGGAGGCGCCCGCGCCGGACATGCCCGACGAGATGCGCGCCGCCATGGGGGCTGCGGCGGTGCAGGCGGCGAAGGCGATCGACTATGCCGGCGCGGGCACGGTGGAGTTCATCGTCGATGCCAGCGAGGGGCTCAGACCCGACCGGTTCTGGTTCATGGAAATGAACACGCGGCTGCAGGTCGAGCATCCGGTCACCGAGCTGATCACCGGGCTCGACCTGGTCGAATGGCAGATCCGGGTGGCCTCGGGCGAGGCGCTGCCGCTCGGCCAGGAGGAGCTATCGATCAACGGCCATGCGGTGGAGGCGCGGATCTATGCCGAGGACGCGGGCAAGGGCTTCCTGCCGGCCGTCGGGCGGCTGGTGCATCTCGAGTTTCCGGACGGCGACATCCGCGTCGATGCCGGGGTGCGCGAAGGCGACGAGATCACGCCGTTCTACGATCCGATGATCGCCAAGGTGATCGCCCACGGCAAGACCCGCGCCGAGGCGCTGTCAAAGCTCGCGGGCGCGCTCGGACGCACCGAGATCGCGGGCACCGTCACCAACACGGCGTTTCTGGCAAAACTCTGCCGCGACGCGGATTTCGCCGCCGGGCGGCTCGACACCGGACTGATCGAGCGCAACCTGGCGAGCCTGACGGAAGCCGCGCCCGCGCCGGATCCCATTGTGGCGCTGGCGGCGCTGGCGGCCTCGGACATGGTCGCGGCCAAGGCCGCGGACGACGCGGTCGGCGCCATCGGTCCCTTCGAGATCTGGGGCGCGCCCCGGCGCAGGGTCGTGATCGAGATCGATGGAGCTGCACAGGCCTTCCAGGTCGAACGTCGCGGCGCGCGGCATTTCCGGGTTTCAGGAGCGGGACTTGGCGCGGGAATCGACATGGAGGCCGTTTCGGCCGAGCGCCATGACTGGGCGTTCCGCACAGGCGGCGTGGCGCGGCGCTGCCGCGTGGCGCCGACGGACACGAGCGTTGCGGTGTTTTTCGAAGGCCTCACCCATCTGTTCGGCAAGCCGCAAGGCAGCCGCAGCGATGATCTGGCGGCGGGTGGCGACCAGGTGGTCTCGGCGATGCCGGGCATCGTCAAGCATGTGCTGGTGGCCGCGGGCGACAGCGTCCGGTCGGGCGACCCGATGGTGATCATGGAAGCCATGAAGATGGAAATGACGCTGACTTCGCCGCGCGACGGCGTGGTGGCCGAAGTCCTGGTGGCCATCGGCGCGCAGGTGACCGACGGGGTCAGCCTGGTCACGCTTCGCGCCGAGGCGGACGCGGCGTGAGCGGGGAGCACGCACAAAATCCCGGGTTCCGGGTGGCAATCGGGCGCCGAATGGTTGAAGTTACGCCCGAGATCGCCAAATCGGCGTGACGCCATCGAGAACAGGACACACCATGACCGAAACACCCGAAACCGTGCTCGATTTCTGGTTTGGCGGACTCACGCCAAAGCAGTGGTTTGTCAAGGACCCGGAGCTGGACCGGAAGATCACGGAGCGGTTCTCCGGCCTGCATCTGGCGCTGTCGCGCGTCATTCCGTCCGAATGGCGGGCCTCGCCGGAGGCGCGGCTGGCGCTTGTCATCGTGCTCGATCAGTTCCCGCGCAACATCTACCGCGGCTCGCCCATGTCTTTTGCCACCGACACCCTTGCCCTCAACGCGGCCAAGGCGGCTCTCGCGGTCGGCGCCGACGCGGCTGTCGGCGAAGAGCGCCGGATCTTCTTCTACATGCCGTTCGAGCATGCCGAATCCCTCACCGAGCAGGATCGCGCGGTGGCCCTTTTCGAGGCATTGGGTGATGATACCTATCTCGACTACGCCCGGCAGCATCAGGATATCATCCAGCGCTTCGGACGGTTCCCGCATCGCAACTCGATCCTCGGGCGGACCTCGACGGCGGAGGAAGAGGCTTATCTGGCCGAACCCGGTGCGGGATTCTAGCCGCCGGTTCACGCCTGGTGCCGCCCGTCCGCCAGGATCGCAAGCGTCTCGCGCCCGGGCAGCAAAACCGATTCCGGTCTGATGGCTTATGCGCTAAGGATGAACCGGCTGTGTGCAACGGGGTAAGGATTTCATGCGTTTCGACGGGTTGACGGCATTGGTCCTGGCTGGCCTCATGATCATGGGGTCGGCGGGCTCAGCCCATGCCCAGACGGCAAACCCGTCGCTGGTCCCGACCGTGGAGCAAGCCGCTCCGCTTGTCGCCCCGGCGGACACTGCGTCGCCGGCGATCACCGCGGCGGAAGAGAAACTGGCCGCCGCCGAAGCCAATATCGTCCGCCTGAGAGCGCGCGTGGGTGAAAACGCCGACAATGACAGCGCCCTGGTGGAGCTCAAGCTCGAACTCGAGACGCTGGCGCGCGGCATGCTCGACATCGGCGTCTCGCTCAGGCCGCGACTCACCGAGATCAAGGCGCGGATCGAAGAACTTGGCCCGGTGCCGGCCGAAGGAGAGGCGGCGGAGCCGGAGATCATTGTCGAGGAGCGAGCCAGGCTCGCCACCGAGCGCGCGCGGATCAACACCCTCACCGGCCGGGCGGAAACCGTCACGGTCCGGGCGAACGAGCTTGGCAACCAGGTCACCGATGCGCGCCGGGAGCTTTTCTCAACCACCTTGTTCAAGCGCACGGAAATCGGCCCCTCGATGCTCTCGGAAGCGCTCACCGCCATGGGCGACGAGGTCAATGCTTTCTTTCGCACTTACGGATCCTGGGCGAAATTCGTCTGGGCGTTCAAATGGCATGCGCTCCTGGGATGGATGTTCTTCTCGCTGCTGGCGGCGCTGATCCTGATATCGGGCGCCTACAGGCTGTTCGGCGGCCTGATCGAACGCGATCCCGGCGTGGAGGACCCGCCCTATACCAGCCGCTTGTCGGTTGCATTCTGGTCCACCATCATCCCGACGGTCGCCATGACGGCGCTTATGGGCACGGTCTATGTTCTGGCGGGGAGTTTCGCGGTCCTGCGGCCCGATGTGGCCCCGGTCATCAGCAGCCTGCTCGTGGTCATCGTCGCGGTGTTCTTCGTCAGCAAGCTTGCCCGCGGAATCCTGGCGCCGCATATGCCCGCCTGGCGGCTGGTCGATCTGTCGAACGGCGGCGCCAACCTCCTGTACCATCTCGTTGTGGCGCTGGTGATCGTCAACGGTCTCGACTATGTGGCGGGCGAGATCGGCCGCTCGCTCGGATCGCCCGTGGTGCTGACGGTGTTCAAGGGCGTCATCTCGGTCTGCCTGATGGCGTTGATCCTGATCGGCATGGCGATGGTCAGGCCGATGCTGCCCAGATCCGGCGATCCGGCGGATCCGGGAACACCCTGGCCGCGGGTGATCTGGACCACGCTGCTGATCGGCGGCCTCGGGCTCCTGGCCACCGTCGCGCTCGGCTATGTCGGCCTCGCCCGGTTTGCCGCGACGCAGATCGTGGTCACCGGCGCGATCCTCACCACCATGTATATCGGTTATCTCTCGGGCAAGGCCATCTCCGAACCGGGCGCCTTCGCCGATACCGTGGTCGGCCGCTGGGTGGGGAAAAGGTTCGAGATCGGCCATATCGGCCTCGACCAGGCAGGGCTTGCCGCGGGACTGCTGATCAGCCTCATGGTGCTGCTCCTGGGCGCGCCGGTGATCCTGCTGCAATGGGGTTTCCAGATCCAGGACATCGAATTGTGGTTCTACCGCTTCCTCACGGAAATCCGTATCGGCGGCATCACCATCTCGATCGTCGGCATCTTCTTCGGCATCCTGCTGTTCATCGCAGGCCTGCTCGCGACGCGCTGGTTCCAGCGCTGGCTCGACGGCAATGTGATGGCGCGCGGGCAGATGGACACCGGTGTGCGCAATTCGATCAAGACCGGGATCGGCTATCTCGGCGTCGCGGTTGCCGGACTGGTGGGCGTTTCGGCCGCTGGCATCGACCTGTCGAGCCTGGCGCTCGTTGCCGGCGCGCTGTCGCTCGGCATCGGTTTCGGGCTTCAGAACATTGTCAGCAATTTCGTCTCCGGCCTGATCCTGCTCGCCGAACGGCCGTTCAAGGTCGGCGACTGGGTGGTGACCGGCTCGACCGAAGGCTTCGTCAAGAAGATCTCCGTGCGTGCCACCGAGATCGAGACCTTCTCCCGCCAGACGATCATCGTGCCGAATTCCGAACTGATCAACTCGCCGGTCGGCAACTGGACCCATCGCAACAGTCTTGGGCGCATCAATGTGCCCATCGGCGTGACCTACGGCGCGGATCCGCGCAGGGTGATGGAGATCCTCGGCGAGGTCGCCAACGGTTGTGAGTTGGTCATGAACAACCCCCCGCCCGTTGTGTATTTCGCCGGGTTCGGGGATTCGTCGCTCAATTTCGAAGTGAAGGCGCATCTGGCCGATGTGCTCAGCGGACTTGCGGCGCGGACGGATCTGCGCCTGCGCATCTTTGAACGGCTCAAGGAAGAGGGGATCGAAATTCCTTATCCGCAGCAGGACCTCAACATCAAACTCGGCGAGGACTCCGCGGGGCTTGCGGAACTGATCGAAAAGCTCGTCGCAAATCAGGCGCGGCCCGCGCGAGGCGAGAAGCCTTCGCCTGAAGCCGCGGTCTCCGGGACCGGAACTCCGCCGGCCAAGCGAACCCGGCGCAGGCGGCCGTCCAAGACCGCGCAGGATTCGATGGACGATGATTCCGGTCCGGGCGGGGGTGACCGGTGAGGAAAAACCGTTCAGACTGCGTTCAGTTTCGCGATGCTAAACAAGCATCCATACCGGGCAGAAGCGGCCCGACAGCGTTTAACAGGGAGCGGCGAGATCGCCGAAGACCGATGAAGACAACTCTTTCTGGACTGACGAGCCTGGCCCTGGTTCTGGGCATGGGTATGGCGATGACCGGCGGCGCTGCCGCGGCGAGCATCACCAACAAGGACGCCCAGGCCCAGGTGCTCAGCGTCACCGAAAACGGCGACAAGATCGACGTCGTCGTCGAGCCTGGCGCCACCGTGACGATCTGCCCGGGCGGCTGTTTTGTCACCATGCCGTCAGGCGACCGCGAAACGCTCTCCGGCAACGAGACCATCGACATCGTCAATGGCGGCGCGGTGATCAAGTAAGCCGCCCGCCCCGAGTGGGGCTGCCAATGGCCATGGACTGAAAGGCGCGATCCGCAAGGGTCGCGTTTTTCGTTGTCGTGCAGACCCGCCTCAGCCCCCTTGCGGAACCGGCAGTCTCAGGCCGCGCTTGAGGGTCTTGAGCGCCACGCTGGTGGTGAATTTGCGGATGTTGCGGTTCTGCTCCATCATCCGTTCCGCGAGACTGTCAAAATCCTCGACCGAGCCCGCGACCACCACGAGCACCAGATCGCCGCGGCCGGTCACCTGCCAGGCCTGCTGGACGGAGGCGGTTGCCGAAATCCAGGCCTGAAGCGCGGGCATCAGTTCGGGCCGGTCTCGCTCCAGTTCGAGTTCGACCAGAAGGGTGATCGGGTTGCCGAGCTTCCTGGGATCCAGAACGCTGATGTCGCCCTGAATGATCTTGAGTTCGCGCAGGCGCTGCACCCGCCGGTGCGTGGCGGAGCTTGACAGGCCCGCTGCCTCCGACAGGGCCTCGATCGTCATCCTTGCGTTGGTCTGCAGCAGGTCGAGCAATTTGCGATCGGCGGCGTCGAGCCGATGATTGTCCTGCATGGGGGCCTCCAGACGCGAAAATATCCCGAAATTGATTTGAGAGCAGAAAATTCTCCCGATCTCAAGGGCTAGTCTGCGAGCATGATCATGGAGCATGGAATGACAGCACACGACGCAATGCCGCTTCCGGAGGACGCCCATCCCGAACACCGGCTCAAGCTCGAGAGCATCCGCCGCGCCATGGAGGTGATCGATCCTGTGTTTCTTCACTCGCCGCAGTATGACTGCGAGGCGTTGAGCCAGGCGCTTGGCTGCCCGCTCACCATCAAGCTCGAGACCGCCAATCCGATCCGCAGCTTCAAGGGCCGCGGCGCGACCTTCCTGATCCGCGAACGGCTCGCGCGCGGAGAGATCGACGGGCGGCGGCTGGTGGGCGCAAGTGCCGGCAACTGGGGCCAGGCGCTGGCCTATGCCTGCCGAAGCCATGGATTGCCGCTCATCCTTTATGCCGCGACGTCGGCAAATCCGCTCAAGGTGGAGCGCATGCGCGGGTTCGGCGCCGAAGTCCGGCTTGCGGGCGATGATTTCGATGCCGCCAAGCAGGAGGCGGAGGCCTATGCGATGGAATCCGGCGGCATGATGCTGGCCGACGGGCTGGATCCCGAGGCCTCGGAAGGCGCGGGCACGATCGCGCTCGAGCTGATGGCAGGGCCGACGCCGCCCGACTGCATCGTGGTTCCGCTCGGCAATGGCGCGATGCTGACCGGCATCGCGCGCTGGGCCAAGGCGGTCCATCCCGCAATCGAGATCATCGGCGTGCAGGCCGCAGGCGCCGACGCCATGGAGAAATCCTGGCGTTCGGGCAAGCTGGTGTTCCCCGAGACGGTATCGACCATCGCCGACGGTATCGGCGTGCGGGTGCCGATCGCTGAAGCCGTCGAGGACATGAACGGCCTGGTCGACGATGTTCATCTCGTGGAAGAGGCGGCGCTGGTCGAGGCGATGAAGCTGTTTCACGCCAAGGCCGGGCTGGTAGCCGAGCCCTCGGGCGCCGCGGGCCTGGCGGCCATCCTGTCGCGGCCGGAACACTTCCGGGGCAGGCGGGTGGCGACGATCCTGTGCGGGGGAAACCTGACCGGGGAGCAGATGCGCACCTGGCTCGGATGAACCGTGCGAAGCGCCCGTTGCGCGTGGGCCGGGCTCTGCACACGCGCGGTGCGCCCGACTGGTCGTGCAGCATGGAAAGAATGTCGTAGACAGGCTCTGGTTTTGCCACGACAGATCCTAAATTCTGCGCAAAGCACACACAGGGTCAAAGACAATGGCAGCAGGGTTTCCGCAAAAGGCAAAGGTCGTCATCATCGGGCTCGGCGGCATCGTCGGCGCATCGATCGCGCATCACCTGATCGAGCGCGGCTGGGACGATATCGTCGGCATCGACAAGTCGGGCATCCCGACCGACATCGGCTCGACCGCGCATGCCTCGGACTTCTGCTACACCACGTCCCACGATTATCTCTCGGTCTGGACCACGCAATACTCCATCGATTTCTTCGAGAAGATGGGCCATTACGCCCGCATCGGCGGGCTTGAAGTCGCCCGCACCGGCGACGACACCTGGATGGAGGAGATCAAGCGCAAGCTGTCCGCGGCCAAGGCCTTCGGCACCCGGGCGCATTACGTCTCGCCGGCCGAGATCAAGGAAAAGTTCCCGCTGATCGAGGAAGACCAGGTGATGGGCGGGATGTTCGATCCCGATGCCGGCCTCGTCATCCCGCGCAGCCAGACGGTGGCCGGCAAGCTCGTCGACGCAGCCGAAAAGTCCGGCAAGCTCAAGATGTTCGCCAACACGCCCGCTCAGTCGCTGATCGTTGAGGGCGGGCGGATCAAGGGCGTCGTCACCCATCGCGGCACGATCATGGCCGACCATGTCGTGGTCTGCGCCGGCATCTGGGGCAGGCTGATTGCCTCGATGGTGGGCGAGGACCTGCCGGTGATGCCCGTCGACCATCCGCTGACCTTCTTTGGCCCGTACACTGAATTCGAAGGCACCGGCAAGGAAATCGGCTTCCCGCTTTTGCGCGATCAGGGCAACTCCGCCTATATGCGCGACACCGGCGACCCGAAGACCACCGAGGGCGGCCAGATCGAATGGGGCTATTACGAGACGACCCATCCGCGCCTGTGCCATCCGCGCGAGATCCTGGAGAAGCACGAATCCCGCCTCTCGCCCTCGCAGCGCGATCTCGAGATGGAGCAGATTATTGCCCCGCTCGAGCGCGCCATGGAACTCACGCCGATCCTCGGCGAACTCGGCTACAACGAGAGCCACAGCTTCAACGGGCTGCTGCAGGTCTCGGCCGCGGGCGGGCCCTCCTGCGGCGAAAGCCAGAACGTGCGGGGCCTCTGGTACTGCGTCGCCATCTGGGTCAAGGACGGCCCCGGTTACGGCAAGCTGATTGCCGACTGGATGACCGACGGCCGCACCGAGATCGACCACAACTCGATCGACTATGCCCGGTTCTACCCGCACCAGCTGACCGAGGAATTCATCGAAGGCCGCTGCTTCGAGGCGGCGCAGAAGATCTATTTCCCGGCCGTTCACACCCGCGAACCCTATGGCACCGGCCGCAATATCAAGCGCTCGCCGATGTATGAGCGCGAGGTCGAGCTCGGCGGATATTTCATGGAACTGGGCGGCTGGGAGCGGGCCCATGGCTACAAGGCCAACGAGCACCTGCTGGAGAAGTATGGCGATCGCGTGCCGGTGCGCGAAAACGAGTGGGACAGCCGCCATTTCTGGCGCGTCTCCAATGCCGAGCACCTGGCGATGAGCGAGGATTGCGGCATCGTCAATCTCTCCCATTTCCACATGGTCGACATTGAAGGCCCCGACCATGTCGAGCTGCTGGAATGGCTCTGCGCCGCCAAGATCGGCGGCGACGGCAATATCGGCAAGGGCATCTACACCCACTTCCTCGACGACGAGGGCATGGTGCGCGCCGACTTCACCGTGTTCCGGCTCAACGACCGCTGCCGGCTGGTCAACGGCGCCGACGCCGGCCCGCGCGACTTCCACTACATGAAGCGCGTGGCGCAGGACCGCGGGCTGAACGTCACCATCACCGACACGTCGGAAAAATACATCACCATCGGCATCTGGGGGCCGAACGCGCGTCAAAACCTCAAGAAGGTGGTGGCCGACCCGGCCGGTCTCGACGTGGAAAACTTCGCCTTCGCCGCGATCAAGCCGATCGAGATTGCCGGCAAGCACGTCTCCGCCTTCCGCATCTCCTATGTCGGCGAGCAGGGCTGGGAGCTGCACATGAAGTATGAGGATGGCCTCGCCGTGTGGGACGCGCTGCGCTCCACCGGCGTCATGGCCTTCGGCGTCGAGACCTATGCCAATTCGCGGCGCATGGAAAAGAGCCTGCGGCTGCAGAACGGCGATTTGCTCACCCAGTACAATCTGATCGAGGCCGATCTCGCGCGTCCCAAGGTCAAGGAAGCCGATTTCCGCGGCAAGGCCAGGCATCTGGAATACAAGGCCCGCGACAAGCAGCCGGCGATGCTCTGCACGCTGGTGATGACCGACAATGTCGATGCCAAGGGCGTGGCCCGCTACCCGGTAGGCTCGATGCCGGTGATGGACCCCGCGACCGGCGAAGTGCTGATCGACAGCCTCGGCCGCCGCTCCTACACGACCTCGGTCGCCTATGGCCCGACCATCGGCAAGAACATCGCGCTCGCCTATCTGCCGGCGGACTATTGCGAGGTGGGGCGCAAGCTCAATGTCGAGTATTTCGCCGAGACCTATCCGGTGGAAGTGGCGGCCGTTGGCTACAAGCCGCTGTATGACCCGGAGAATCTGAAGCCGCGGAGCTGAGGCATAGCGTCTGGTTCAATGGGGAATGGACCCGTCGGTCGCGAGGCCGGCGGGTTTTTGCCTAGAAAACGCATTTGAAAATTGTGCCACCTAATCGTGTATTGTAGTGCGCGATCAAGGCTGTCTCCCTGCCATGGTGGAAGACTGCAGGAGCGACGGTCGTGTTGCAGAAACACCCTGCCAGTTTTCAGATGCTCATTCCACTTGCGGCCTTGTATCTCATGGGATACATTTATGGTCATTCGCCGACACCCGTTCTTTGACCACTGGATGCGCTCGCTTCGAGACAGACGCGCCGTCTCGAAGATTATATTGCGGATCGAACGGATCGCCGACGGCAACTTCGGCGACCACAAAAGTGTCGGAGAGGGCGTTCAGGAACTGCGTATCGACCAGGGTCCCGGCTACCGGGTCTATTATGTTTAGCGTGGTTCCCTGGTCGTGATGCTTCTCTGCGGCGGCGACAAGAGCAGCCAGGCGAGAGATATCGAGACCGCCAGACGGCTGGCTAAGGAATTGAAGGATTGGCCCAATGACCTCCATTAAGAACATGCCCCGCTTCGACGCGGCTGACTATCTCGGAAGTCCCGAAGCGCGCGCCGATTACATGGCCGCAACACTTGAGGAGGGCGATGCCGTTGAAATCCGGCGGGCGCTTTCGACAGTCGCCCGCTCGCTCGGCATGACGGCGGTCGCGGAAGAGGCGGGGCTCGGGCGCGAGAGCCTGTACAAGGCGCTGGGCGAGGACGGCAATCCGGAATTCATGACCGTTCTCAAGCTGATGAAGGCCATGGGCCTCAAGCTCTCGGCGCTGCCGATCGAGGCCGACTAGGCCGGGAACACCGGCTCGCCGTGGCAGGCGGGAGACGCACCGGTTCCTCGGACTCTCGCCCTTGCGGCAAAGAAGCCGGCGCATCTCCTCCCTCGTCGTGGGAGAAACCGGCTTCGGCCTGTCTGTTCCGCGTGGTAGACTTTCGCCATGGCAAGATGGATCACGGCGCTTATCACGGCTGCGGGTCTGCTTGGGGCCCTTCCGGGTGCGCAAGCCCGGGAGCCTGTGGATGTGGCGCTGGTGCTGGCCGTCGATGTGTCGCGGTCGATGTCGCCGCGCGAGCTTACGATCCAGCGCGACGGCTATGCGGCCGCGCTCAATCATCCCGATGTCGTGCGCGCCATCGCCCAGGGCGCCTATGGAAGCATCGCCATCACCATGTTCGAATGGGCCGGCGACGGCTCGATCCGCGAGGTGTTCGACTGGACGCTGGTGGCAAATGCCAATGATGCGGACCGGCTGTCGGCCATCGTGAGTGCGTCCGTGCCCATCGGACAGCGGCGCACCTCGATTTCCGGCGCCCTCAAGCATGCGGTGAAGCGGCTGGAGGAGGCGCCGTTCGAGGGCTTTCGCAAAGTCATCGATGTGTCGGGCGATGGCCCCAACAATCATGGCGGGCCGGTGCTGAACGCGCGGGAGGAGGCGCTGGCGAGCCGCATCGTCATCAACGGCCTGCCGCTGATGACCAGCGACGGGCCGGGCGGCGGCTTCAACATCGGCGATCTCGACACCTATTACGCGGAATGCGTGATCGGCGGGCCGGGGAGTTTTCTCGTGCCGGTCAGGAGCTGGGACCAGTTTCCCGAGGCGGTCCGGCGAAAACTGATCCTCGAGATCGGCAGCCTGCCCCTGGACGTGCCGGATGTGGTGCCCGCCCAGGCGCTGCCGCAGCCCTTGCGGCCGTCTACCGAGCCCTATGATTGCCTGATTGGCGAGAAGATCTGGGAACAGCGGCGGTGGATGTTTGACGAGCCGTGACGATCGGCCGGGACCGGAGCAGAATTACCAGGACAGTGCCTCCCGGGGTCCAGATGGTTAAGACCCGCCGCCGCGCGAGCGGCCAGGGTCTAACGGCGGGCGGTGGGCGGCAGGACCGAGCTTAACCCTCTGATAACGCCAAGACTATAGCAGAAAACTTGCGTCCAATGACGCGGCGTCCCGGTGAGCGGGGACGCTCGGCCGGCAGGGCTCGAGCCGGGGCGGGTGGCAGGTCCTTGCGCTCAACCGTTAACTGAAATTCAATTGCCGTGTGGTTAGCCTTCGTCAAATGAAGGGGTAGGCGCATGTTCATTGGTCTTTCAGGTATGCAGTATTCCGGCGGGTCTCTTGGCGAGCATCGCATCATCGTGGCGGAGGACTCCAATGTCTTCACCTCGATGATCGGGCAGACGCTCAAGGAGAACTTCGATATCGACATCGAGGTGTGCCGCAGTTTCGAAGAGCTCCAGCTGGCGTTCGAGTACAACGAGCGCCCGATCAAGCTGGCGATCTCCAACATCAACCTGCCCGGCGCCGAGAACGGCGAGGCGCTGAAATACCTGGCGGATCTCTCGATCCCGATCATCGTCTTTACCGGCACCTTCCACGAATCCACGCGCGAGGGCATCCTGGCCCGCGACATCGTCGACTACGTGATCAAGGACAATATCCTGGCGATCGACCTGCTCGCGGAATCGGTCTGCCGCTTTCTCACCAATCACCGCCACCATGTGCTGATCGTCGATGACAGCGCCACCGCGCGCGCGCTGCTGCGCAGCCGGCTTGAGCGGTTCAACTTCAAGGTCAGTGTCGCCGAAAACGGCGCCCGGGCGCTCGACATCCTAAAGGTCACGCCGGATATCGGCCTGGTGATCACCGACTACAATATGCCCGACATCGACGGCTTCGAATTGACGCGACGCCTGCGCGCGGTGCGCGGCAGCCACGAGCTCCGGATCATCGGCGTGTCGTCGTCGGACAACCGGATGCTGTCGGCCCGGTTCCTCAAGGCCGGTGGCAACGACTTCATGCTCAGGCCCTATATCGACGAAGAATTCTACTGCCGCGTCAATCAGAACCTCGACACGCTCGACCAGATCAAGTCGGCGCGGAAATGGATGGGAAGCCGCGCTGCGGCAAAGGTCGCCTGACCTTGTCAGGGCAATTTTCTCAGCCGTGCGGCGGGTGCCGCGCGCAATAGGAGTGGATGCTTTGCCAAGAGCGAAAAAAGACGCCGGGATCCGCGCCAGTCTCGCCGCCGCGCCGGAGCGGCTGCGGGTTCTGCTGGTGGAAGATTCGCGGATGTTCACCTCGGCGCTGAAATACCGGTTCGAAACGGATCTCGGCGTGGCGGTCGTGACCTGCAGTTCGCTGGCCGAGATGCGCCAGGCCGCTGCCGATCCCAATCATGGGTTCTTCGTCGCAGTGACCGACCTCAACCTGCCCGACTCGCCCCACTGCGAGGCGCTGGACTACGCGCTGGAAATCGACCTGCCGACCATCGTCTTCACCGGCAAGTTCGACTTCAATACCCGCGCGAGCATCCTGAAGAAGAACGTGCTCGATTACGTCATCAAGGACACCGACCGCGCCTTCGATGAAATCGTCATGGCGGTCGGCCGGATCATCTCCAACCGCGAATTTCGTATCCTGGTGGTGGACGACACCAAGACCCAGCGCAGCATTCTCTCGTCCATGCTCAAGGCACAGAAGTTCGACATCGTCGAAGCCTCCTCAGGAGAGGAAGCGCTCCAGGCCATGGAGGCCAACCCGGACATCCAGCTTGTGCTGACCGACTATCACATGGGCGACATGGACGGCTATCAACTGACCCGCAAGCTGCGTCGGAAATATTCCGACGACGTGCTGCGCATCATCGGCATTTCCAACTCGAACGACCCCGCGCTCTCGGCGAGTTTCCTCAAGGCCGGCGCCAGCGATTTTCTCTATCGCCCCTTCGTGCAGGAGGAATTCCAGTGCCGGATCGCGCAGAACATCGGCATCCTGGTCAAGATGGAAGCCCTCAGGAAAGCCGCGTCGATGCTGCCGATCGTGGCTGTCTCGGCCTGAGTCGCGAACCCTGACCGCAGCGATGCGCATCCGCCGGATGCGAATCACTGCGGATCAATCCATCAATCAATCCCGGTTATTGCTCGGCTGGTCCAGGTCGGGCACGACAGGCCTCAGGCCTCAGGCCTCAGGCCGCGGCCTGGTACTGCTTGCGCTCGGCGCGCTCCTGCTGGGGCGAGCGGTTATAGAGCTCGCGGTAGCATTTGGAAAAATGCGAGGCCGAGACGAAGCCGCAGGCGACCGCCACCTCGACCACCGGCATGGGTGACTGGATGAGCAGGTGCCGCGCCCGGTCGAGCCGGATCTCCAGGTAATAGCGCGCCGGCGAGCGGCCCATTTCCTGGCGGAACAGCCGCTCGATCTGGCGCCGCGAAAGTCCGGCATCGTCGGCGATCTCGATCAGCGACAGCGGTTCGGACAGGTTGGCTTCCATCAGTTCGATGATCGACAGCACCTTGGCGTTCTGCACGCCCAGGCGCGCGCGCAGCGGCAGGCGCTGGCGGTCATGGGCGTTGCGGACACGGTCGGTCAGCGCCATCTCGCAGATGCGGTTGACCAGCGTGTCGTCATGATCCTCGCCGATCAGGCTCAGCATCATGTCGAGTGCCGCGGTGCCGCCCGCGCAGGTGTGGATGTCGCCGTCGATCTCGTAGAGGTCGGCATAGACATGGGCCTTGGGGAAGGCTTCGGAGAAGCCCGGCAGGTTTTCCCAGTGGATGGCGCAACGCCGGCCCGACAGCAGCCCGGCCTTGGCCAGGATGTGGGCGCCGGTGCACAATCCGCCGATGGCCACGCCGCGATTGTGCTCCTCGCGCAGCCAGGCCAGCACCGACTTGTTGTCGAAGCGCTCGACATTGACGCCGGAACAGACGAACACCATGGTCGGCCGGTTCTCGCCCGCCAGGTTGCGGCGTTCGTCGGCGAGCGAGGTGTTGACGGCGACCACGACCTGGTTCGATGCGGGCACCGGGGCGCCGTCATAGGACGCCAGGCGCCATTTGTAGCACTCGTAGCCCAGCATCCGGTTGGCCAGGCGCAAGGGTTCGATCGCCATGGAAAAGGCGATCATGGAGAATTCCGGTACCATGTAGAAGACGATCGACCGCATATGCTTCGTAGTTGAGAGCATGCCCAAATCCCTGTGCGCGCCCCCGCGAGGCCCATGTCGCGATCAGGCCATAAATTTCGCGATTTGTCACTGGAGCAAAAGCGGAATTTTTCGCCATGCGACATGGATCCGGCGGCTCTAAAGCAGGGGGCGGGCAGGCATGGAGCCCAGGAGCGCGCGCCGTGCGGGAAGATCACCGGGCGCGGGCCAGCCGATGTCCTTCCGAAGCTCCCGGGGAAGGTCCATCAGGGCGCTTTCCATGGCGGCGCGCTTGTGGTCTGCCCGCCACTGGCGGGCCTTGCGGGCGATGTATGAGAAACCGAACATGTGCGTGTCTCCTTGATCGGGTTTGACCAGTCAGACTGGATTGACAACAGCATCGCTCCGATGCATGATTCAATCAAACGAAATGAATTGACCTAAATCATCAACGGAATTGAACGACATGAACGCACCTCTCAACCACCCCCTGGTGATGCTCGATCCGGACGTGCTGCGCAGCTTCGTCGCCATTGCCGAGACCGGCAGCTTCACCGCGGCCGCCGCCAGGATCTACCGGACGCCCTCGGCGGTCTCCATGCAGATCAAGCGGCTCGAGGAACAGCTGGGCGTCTCGGTGTTCCTGAGGGACGCGCGCAATGTGGCGCTGACCCAGGACGGCGAGGTGCTGCTGGGCTATGCGCGGCGGCTGATCGCGCTCAACCGCGAGGCGATCTCGCGCTTCGTCACCTCCGAGGTCTCGGGCGTGGTGCGGATCGGCTCGCCGTCCGACTATGGCGAGGCGGTGCTGCCCTCGGTGCTGAAGCTGTTTGCCAAGTCGCACCCGTCGGTGGTGGTCGATGTGGTGATCGACCAGTCCTCGAGCCTTCTCAAGCGGTTTGCCTCGGGCCATATCGACATCGCGCTGATCAGCTGCATGAAGAACCAGATGCCGGATCCGGGCGAGGTGTTGATGACCGACGACATCATCTGGGCCGGCGCGAAGGGCGGCCAGGCCTGCCTGATGGACCCGCTGCCGGTGTCGATGTGGGACGAGGGCTGCGTCTGGCGCGAGAGCGCGCTTGCCGCACTCGAGAAGGTGGGCCGATCCTACCGGGTGGCGTTCATGACCTCGCATTCGGCGGGGCAACGGGCGGCGATCCTCGCCGATCTTGCCATCGCGCCGATGGGGCGGAGCTTCGTCGGCCCTGACATCCAGGTTCTGGACGAGGATTGCGGGCTTCCGGCGCCCGGCAAGTACCACCTGCTGCTCAAGGTGGCGGCGGACCCGTCGCCGCAGGTCCTGGCGCTGAGCGACCATTTCCGGGCCCGGTTCGAGCACTTCAATCAGACGGGAGTATTTGAAGCCCGGTGACCGCCTGGGTCGTGGTCATGGAGTGAACCCTGGCTGAACGGAGCATTCAGGGAGAATACAGGCATGGCTTTCTAGTTTGCGGGCATTGGCGCACCTTTCGCGGCGCCGCAAGGGAGACACGATCATGAAACCGTCCATTCGCATCCTGCTGGCCGTTGCGGCCGCGACCGTCGCCACCGTTCCTGCCCAATCCTCGGCGTTTACCGCCGGCACCGTCACCGCGATCGCGCCCGACGACGGGCTGAACATCCGCAAATGGCCGGGCGCCAATTCCAAGATCATCGACGTGTATCTGCTGGGTGAGCCGATCAGCCTGACCGGCCGCTGCAAGAACATCATCACCAATGTCTCGTTCCGGATCGATGGTGGCGGCAGCGCGGCGTGGAAATACGCGAAAATGAAGAAGGCCAATGTCTGGTGCCAGGTGATGACCGACGCCGCCGAGCTCGGCTGGGCGCGCGGCACCTATATCTGGCCGGAGTGAGGTTGACGCCGCTTCAGCCTTGATCGGACGTCATGCGGGCATGGACGGCCCGGCTCCGCGCCATGGCCAGATGGACGGCGATGGCCGAGACGTAGCAGGCGATCAGCAGCACCGGCAGGCCGGCGGCAGCGCCGGTGGCGGTGACGGCCAGCAGCACCGGGGTGCCGAGCGCATTGCCGATGTTGCCGGTCTGGGCGATGCCGCCATTGGCGAGCGCCCGGTCGGGCAGCGCGGCATTGAGTTCGGGCACCGCTGCAAAGCTCGCGCCCTGGACCAGCCCCAGCGCCGCAAACAGCGCGATGAACAGCCAGGGGCTCGGGCCCGCCATCAGGAACACCAGCACCAGCAGCGTGGCCGAGGCAAAGCCCGCGACGATGACGGTGACCGGCGACAGAAATCTCAACAGCAGTGTGCCCAGTGTCATGGAGGAGGCGATGCCGGGATCGGCATGGCGGCGATGACGAAGGGGCGCAGGGTCGGGTCGAGCATCGAGGGCAGGATGGCGAGCATCGAGACGTAGGTCAGCGTGTAGAACAGCCAGCCGAGCGCGGGCGCGGCGATGAACGGCGAGGAATAGACCGCGAGGTGACGCCGCGCGATGTCGCCGGGCGATGGCCATGGCGGAGTGTCGCTTCGGTCGATGGCGGGCAGCGCCCAGGTCAGCAGGGCGGCGATGGCCGCCATGTAGACGGCATGGATCGCCGGCAGGCCGGGCAGGCCGAACTCCGCAAGGACTGCGGGGGCCGCAAGCGCGATGACGGCGAAGGCGACCCCGAAATAGCTGCCCCACAGCGTCAGCGCCATTCCCTGATGGCGCCGCGCCGACAATTCAGCGATCAGCGTCGGGGCGGTGACGACGATCGCCAGATGCGACAGGCCTTCGACGAGCCGGCTCGCCAGCATCCATTCGAACCCGGGCAGGGCTGACTGCCAGGCGGAGATGAGAGCCCCCAGCCAGAGGCCCGACAGCAGCAGCCGGCGGATGCCGATCTGGATGGCGATGATGCCCGCGATCAGGCCGAGCACCATGCCGACGACGGAGATCAGCGACACCAGATAGCCCGAGGCCGCGCCGGTCTCGCCGTAATGGGCTTGCAGTTCGGGGAAGATCACCACGATCTTGGCAAATTGCGCGGCGGCCCCGAGCCCCGCCGCCCAGAGGGCGAGAACCAGAAACAGCGGGGAGCGGAGGAAAAGGGGCATGGCAAACGCCGTAGCCGCAGGATCGATTCGGGTAAAGGGCGGGTGTCGCCCAGAGACACGAGGGTGCAGCCGCTGAGGACGACGCGGCCGCCACGCGTTCCGACCTACGCCAGGGACGCAGACCTTCGCCAGGGACGGCCGACCCCCGCCACGCCGTCCTCCTCGGGCTTGTCCCGAGGATCTGCCGGCCCATCGGTTTCAAGACTGGACCCACGATTGCGGAGCCTGCCCCTGTAGACCCTCGCCACAAGGGCGAGGGTGACGAACCTTGGGGCGACGGCGACGAACCGTGGGGTGAGGGCAACGGCCGCAAATCGTCCGGGTGACGGCCGGTCGACCCCGCCCTAGTCCCGGTTGCGGCGTCCGCCGCGCCTGCGGCCGGCGCCGGGTTCGATGCCCGCGGCGGCGTCGGTGTCCATCGAGCGTTCCGGCAGCTTGACCACTTCGGTGAGCTTGGGGAAGGCGTCGATCTTGTTGGGGAAAGCCATCGCGTTGACGAAATGCTCCTGGAATTTGGGCTCCAGCGCGGTTTCGATCTTCTCGATGCGGGTGACGGTGTGCTCGATCTCGCGGCGGTGGTCGCGGTTCAGGAGCGCCATGCGTGCGCCGGTGCCCGCGGCATTGCCCACCGCCTTGACACGCTCGAGATCGCAATCGGGGACCAGCCCGAGCACGAGGGCGTATTTCGGATCGATGAAGGAGCCGAAAGCGCCGGCCAGCCCGATGCGGTCGACGCTGGTGATGCCCTGCTTGTCCATCAGAAGCTTGACGCCGGCATAGAGGGCTGCCTTGGCGAGCTGGATGGCGCGGACATCGGTCTGCGTCACCATCAGCTTCTGCTCGCCGTCGCGCAGCAGATAGGAGAAGGTGCGGCCATTGCCGACAATGCGCGGGCTTTGGGAGGCGAGATCGCCATTGATGACGCCGTCCTCGGTGATAATGCCGGCCAGATACATCTCGGCGATGATCTCGATGATGCCCGAGCCGCAGACGCCGGTGACGCCCACGGTCTTGGCCAGCTCCTCGAAACCGGGCTCATCCGACCAGGGCTCGATGCCGATGACGCGGTAGCGCGGCTCGAAGGTTTGGGCATCGATGCGGATGCGCTCGATGGCGCCGGGGGCGGCGCGCTGGCCGCAGGAGATCTCGGCGCCCTCGAAGGCGGGGCCGGTGGGCGAGGAGGCGGCCACGGTGCGGATGGAATTGCCGAGCACGATCTCGGCATTGGTGCCGACATCGACGAGCAGCATCATCTCGTCCTGGCGGTGCGGGCCTTCGGTCAGCGTTGCCGCCGCCGCGTCGGCGCCGACATGGCCGGCGATGCAGGGCAGCATGTAGACGCGCGCGCCGGGATTGAGCGGAAGACCGATCTCGGAGGACTTGACATTGACCGCGCCGGAGACGGCGAGCGCGAAGGGGGCGCCGCCAAGTTCGGTCGGGTCGATGCCCAGGAACAGGTGGTGCATGATCGGGTTGCCGACGAAGACGGCGTCGAGAATGTCGGTGCGGCTGATCTCGCCCTCGGCGCAGACCTTGTCGATCAGCCCGTTGAGCGCCTCGCGCACGGCCGTGGTCATGCCCTCGCGGCCCTCGGGGTTCATCATCACATAGGAGACGCGGCTCATCAGATCCTCGCCGAAGCGGATCTGCGGGTTGGATGTGCCCGACGAGGCGAGCGTGCGTCCCGACAGCAGCGAGCTGAGATGCATGGCGATGGTGGTCGAGCCGATGTCGCAGGCGATGCCATAGGCTTCGTTCTTGAGGCCCGGATAGAGCGCCACCAGTGCGACCGGTCCGCCGTCGACGGGTTCGTGCACCGCGGCGGTCACCGTCCAGTTGCCCTTGCGCAGGATCTGCTGCACCTGGCCCAGAAGATAGGTGTCGATGGAAAGGTTCTTGAAGCCCCAGTCGGCCTCGATCGCCATGAGCAGCCGGTCGAGATCGCCCAGCGGCTTGTGCATGTCGGGCTCCTCGACCTCGATATAGCACATGTGGATCGCCGGATTGCGCGCGATGACGCGGCCGTCGGAATCCTTGCGCACCACCTGTGCGTTGACCACGGCATCCTGCGGGATGTCGATCACCAGGTCGCCCAGGATCTTCGCCGAGCAGGAGAGCCTGCGGCCGGGCTTCAGGTCCCGCTTCTCGGCGTAGCGGACCTCGTTGCCGCCAAAGGCCGAGATGTGGTCGTTGGACGAGGTGATGCCGTGCTTGGCGAAGACGCCTTCCTGCACATCGACCTGGCAGCGCCCGCAAATGCCGCGGCCTCCGCACACGCTTTCCACATGAACGCCCAGCTGCCGGGCGGCGTCGAGCACGGGGGTATCTGTGGGAAAGCGCCCGCGCTTTCCCGACGGCATGAACAGGACGAGGTGGTCGGTCATGGGTGGGTCACGCAGCTCCCGAGCGGCCGGCGCGGCCGCCGCGGCGGCGGCTGTCGCCGCCCGAGGGCGCCTGGGACTGGGGGGCGGGTGCGGAGCCCGCCACATGCGGCTGGTAGTCCTTGTAGGTCTTGATCCAGTTGGTGCAGTTGGGATCGGTGCCATTGAGCACATTGGCGGCGCGCACGGCCTCCATTTCCTGCGGACGGCAGGGGTTCATGATCGCCGAGGTCATGCCGGCGCCGATCACCATCGGGATGAAGCCGGCATTGATGCCGTGGCGGTGGGGCAGGCCGAAGGAGACGTTGGACAGGCCGCAGGTGGTGTTGACCTTGAGCTCGTTGCGCAGCCGGTAGAGCAGCGCGAAGACCTGGCGGCCGGCGTCACCCAGTGCGCCGATCGGCATGACCAGCGGGTCGACGACGATGTCGCAGGGCTTGATGCCGTAATCCATGGCGCGCTCGACGATCTTCTTGGCCACGGCGAAGCGCACGTCGGGATCCATGGAAATGCCGGTCTCGTCGTTGGAGATCGCCACCACCGGCACGTCGTATTTCTTGCACAAGGGCAGGATCGCCTCCAGCTTTTCTTCCTCGCCGGTCACGGAGTTGACCAGCGGGCGGCCCTTGGCGACCTTCAGCGCGGCCTCGATCGCGGCTGTCACCGAGCTGTCGATCGACAGCGGGATGTCGACCAGGCCCTGGACGATCTCCATGGTCTGGACCAGCAGGCCCGGCTCGGTCTCGTTCGGGTTGACCGAGGTCACGCCGGCGTTGACGTCGAGCATGGTGGCGCCGGCTGCGACCTGTTCGAGCGCGTCCTTGATCACGGTCTCGAAATTGCCGGCGATCATCTCGGCGGCCAGCTTCTTGCGCCCGGTCGGGTTGATGCGTTCGCCGATCACGCAGAAGGGCTGGTCAAAGCCGATGATGACTTCGCGGGTGGCGGAGGCGACGATAGTGCGGGTCATGTTCGATCCTTGCAGTGAAGACATAAAGACTTGTTTATATCGTTATAGAATTTCGGCCCGCGATGCAAGCCTCCGGGCCTGTCAGGGCGTCTCGGCGTCGCCGACCGCGCCGGCCATCTCGTGGGGCATCTGCCGCGGATTCTCGAGGATTTCCTCCATGCGGGCGGCCACCATACCGTCCACAGGATTGGGCTCCTTGCGCCAGGGCCGGCGGCCCTTGAGCACGCCCGATTCGTGGACAATCTCGGCCACGAATTCCTCCTGGCGGTAGGCCATGACGTGAATGCCGGAAACGCCCGCGATCTCCTTGACCTCGTTGATGATGTCGATGCAGAGCTGCTTGCCTTCCTTCTTCTGGTCCTGCGCGCCTTCGAGCCGCGCGATGATCGCGTCGGGAATGTGCACGCCGGGCACGTTGGAGCGCATCCATTTGGCTGTCCGCGCCGAGGCCAGCGGGCCCACGCCGCAGAGGATGAAGCACTCCTTGTCGAGCCCCATGTCGCGCACCTTCTGCATGTAGGTCCTGAACATCGGCACGTCGTAGCAGTACTGGCTCTGGACGAACTGCGCGCCGGCGGCGATCTTCTTGGCCAGACGATGCGGCCGGAAATCATAGGGCGGGGCGAAGGGGTTGATGGCGGCGCCGAGGAAGACGGTGGGCGGGCTGGTGAGCTTGCGCCCCGACAGGAACTTCGAATTGTCGCGCATGATCCTTATGGTTTCCAGCAGCGACATGCAGTCGAGATCGAACACCGGCTTGGCGCCGGGCTGGTCGCCCGCCTGGACGCCGTCGCCGGTCAGGCACAGGATGTTCTGCACGCCCATCGCCGCGGCGCCGAGCACGTCGCCCTGGATGGCGATGCGGTTCTTGTCGCGGCAGGAGATCTGCATGATCGGCGCATAGCCCATGCGGGTCAGCAGCGCGCAGATGCCGACCGACGACATGTGGGCATTGGCGCCCGAGGCGTCGACGGCGTTGATGCCGTCGACCCAGCCGTCGAAGATCGCCGCGCGTTCATAGACATCATGCGGATCGGCGCTGTCGGGTGGGTTGAGCTCGGCGGTGACTGCGAATTCGCCGCGGCGCAGGATGCGCTCGAGCCGTCCCCGCGAGGAATGGCCGGGCAGGGGGTCGAGTGAGGCGCCGGGATCAAGCGGATTGGTGTCGGCCTGGCTCATTGCTGGGCTCCGGGATTGGCGGCGGCTTCGCGGCTGGCGGCGGCGCTGGCGGTGACCCTGAGCCACGAGGAGGTTTCGCGCAGCGACTGGTCCACCGGCTTCTGCACATTGAGGATCATGTCGCGGCCGTTCATCTGCTGAGCGCCGGACCAGGCCTGAACCCAGACGCAGGGCATGTCGGGCTCGACCTCGCAATTGCCGTTGGCGCGCACGCCGCCGCAGGGGCCGTTGCGCAATTGTTTCGGGCAGTTCATCGGGCAGGACATGCCGGTGGAGGACAGCACGCACTGGCCGCACATGCGGCAGTCGAAGAGGAAGCCCTTGACGTGCTTCTCGACGAACTTGACCGGTCCCTCGGCGCGCTGGTAGCCGATGGCCTTCCACATCGGATGCAGCTTGAGGAAGATATCGGCGAAGTGGGCGTAGAACCACTCGAGCGCGCGGGAATGGCGCACCGACCACAGCCGGATGGCAAAGCTGCGGGCATTGCGGCCGGTGGCCGAGACGCCCGACGGCTTGTAGGCTGTCGTCGTCGCGGCCTTCTTGTTGAGGCTCGCCTGAGTCGGCTTGGTCGGTTCGTCAGCCATGGGTGTCCCTGCCTCCGCCCTTGACCAGCGCCACCAGGCGGTCCTTGTCATAGGCTGCTTCAAGCGCGGCCGCTGCCTTGTCGGCCTCGGCTTCCAGATCGTCGGAGACTTCAACCGGGTCGGCGCGGCGCCATTCGGCGAGGTAGTCATCGGTCTCGGCGGCGCCGGTGCGCATGGCGCACATGTCGATGGCTTCGGTGAACCTCAGCGACAGCTCCCGCTTGGCGGTCGCGCGTCCCTTCTTGATGATCACCTGGGCGGGAATGTCGCGCCAGTAGACGATGATGCAGTTGGCCATGGGGGTCTCCTTGGGGGCTACAATGCGCATGGGGATTTTTGGCCGCTTCGCTCACGACGACGCGCGGCGCGTCAAAAACGACCTGCAGTGCCGCGCATCCATTTGGATGCGCGAAGGACGCTGTAGTTCTTGAAACAATGCCTGTTCGTTATCGCTCAAATGAACCCATGGGAGCGCGACAGGCATCAGACGACAACGGAGGTAATCGGGATGGCAGGCGGGGTCAATTCCGGAGCCGACCCCGGCTACCAGATGCCTTTGCCAAGGCCGGTTGCAAGATAGGTCCAGATCGGCGGATGGAAGCGCTGCACCGAGGGCAGTTGGCTCTGGACGGTCTCGACCTTGCCGTCCAGCACGTTCTGCACGGCCTGGATGACCATCGCGCGGGAGCCTGCGGCCATGGCGAGCGAATCGGTCAGGAGCGTTTCGCGCGGATGCGGCTCGAGGAAGGCCTGGCTGAGCGTGGCGCCGGTATCGACGCCTGAGTCGACGAGGTGCACGGTGGTGCCGTAATTCGCGCCGTCGCCGGTGGCGCGCGCCCACCAGCCGCCTGCCAGGCCGCGATACTTGGGATTGATCCCGGAATGGTAGTTGAGCACCGGGCAGGGGATGGCAGCCAGCGTCGCCCTGGACAGCATCCGGCAGCCGGCGAGGAACACCAGGTCCGGCTTGCGCGCGGCGATCAGAGCCAGGCAATCGGCGCCATTGGCGGAGGAGACGGGCGTGATCGCCAGCGAAGGCAGCGGTTCGGTTCGAAGATCATGGGTTGCGATGATCTCGTTTGTCCGCGCCACGGCAAACCGCTTGCCGAACCGGGAGACCATCATGGTGAAGAACTGCCCGATGGTCTGCACCCAGCCCACCTTGCGGGCGCGGCGCCTGAGAAACAGGCTCTTGGGCTCGGCCTGCTCGAGTGCCACCTCGACGCCGGCAAAGCGTAAGGCCAGCGCATTGACGATGACCCAGGCATAGGCGCCGCCCGCGGTGATGATGAGGAGTGTCGGTTTCTTGGTCATGCGGTTTCCGCCCAGATCAAGGCCTGAGGCTACCACGGCGAGGTTAAGAACCAGCTACGGCGCGGACCGGGCAGGGTTTGCGCGGGGGGGAAGGCCGCGGCCGCGCGCGGACAGCGCCGGTTCGCTCTTGTGCGTGACAGGATCAGAACAGGAGCATCAGCACCGCGCCGGTGAATCCCACGACAAGGGCCGCCACCGTGATCGAGACGATGCCGGTGAACACGCCGAGCGCCAGGCAATTGCCGTCGCGCTCGGTGTGGGCGACGCCCAGCACGGCCACCGCGAAGGCTGGCAGCCAGTTGCCGAAGGGGATTGGCAGCACGCAGGTGATGCCCAGCAGCAGCGAGAAGATCCCGAACAGACGTTCACGGATCGGGCCGTTGAGCGGCCAGTTGCGGGGCCGCACCCAGGTCTCCGCGTTGCGCAGCCAGGGCGAGACACGCGTGACCATTCGCAGGAAGGTGGCCCGATCGACGGAGTAGTTGGCAAGCACGCGCGGCAGCCAGACCTTGTTGTAGCCGATCACCATCTGCCAGGCGACGAACACCATCGGCAAACCCAGCACCATGGTGGCGCCCGGCGGCAGCGGAATGAGATTTGGAATGGCAAAGACAAGCAGGAAGGCGCCGAACGACCGGTCGTCAAGCGCGGTGGCGATCTGGCCCATGCTGACGCGGTCCCCCGCATCGCGCGCCAGGCGCTCGAGCAGCTCCGAGAGTTTTTCAGGGTGTTTGGGGTCGCTGTGGGCGATGGAAGGTAGGGGAGACAAGGCGGACTGCGGATTCACTGGGGATACCCTGAATTTCGATCTCCTGATATGTAAGCATGGTTTGCTTAAGAATTATGGCTGTCCGAAAATATATTTGGAGCGTGCCCGGGAAGCGCGTGCATGGCAGGCTCACAGCCGCGCCAGGGCATCCGTCAGATCGCCATACCCGGTCATTCTGCGCTCAAAGCGAAGCCCCAGACGCTCGGCCGCGGCGCGGGCCTTGTCCTCCAGCCCGGGATCGTCGGTCTGGGCCAGATACAGCGCCCGCTCGTAATGGCCGAAATAGGTGTCGCGCAGTTCGGGAAAGCGGTCGAGACCCAACGGCCGGATCAGGAAGGCGTCGAAATGCCGGGCGAGGAAGTCGGTGATGAAGAATGTCGTCATCATCTCGTCGCCGGAGGCCTCGAAGGCGGCATTGCCCATGTAGAAGGAAAAGCAGTGCGGGCCGGCGATCCGCTCGACGCCGTGGGCGGCGCACACCTTGTCCAGGTCGCCACCGGTGCCGCAATCGGCATAGCCGATGAAGATGTGCTCATATCCCTCCTGGCGGGCGGCCTGGATGGCCCGCTCCACGGCCGGAGCGATGCGTTCGGGATGATGATGATAATTGGCGTCGATGCATTTGAGGTCGATGTGATCCCGGCCGAGCTGCGCGTTCACCGCCAGCACCTCGCGCGCGATCATGCCGCAGGCGATCACGCGAACCTTATGCGCGACTCGATCTGACTGCGTTTGCGGCTTGAACATCAAATCGCCTTGTATGCGGTGAACGGTCACTCGGCGTGAATTTCAACGCCAAGGATGAAGCCCGATGAATATTACCAAAATCACTACAGTCATGTTGGTTACACTGATGCTTGCATCTTGCGCAAACACCGTTCGCGGTGTCGGTCGCGATGTCAACCAGACGGTGGATGCGGTCGAAGATTCGATCAACTGAGACTTTATCACTCAAATGAGGCCATTTGAGTGACACTACGCCTGACGACAGACTTGTCCCACCATGAGCTTTGCGCCTCCGCGCCATGGCGGCAGGCTCCACACAGGCGCCTTACGCGGCGCCTGTGCAGCTCCCTTGACGTCAGACCCCGGCAGCGAGCCGGTTGTGGCGGCGCTTGATCAGTTCCTTGGCGGTCTCGACCGCGACGGCGGCATCCCGGCAATAGGCGTCGGCGCCCACGGCCTTGCCGAATTCCTCGTTCAGCGGCGCACCGCCGACCAGCACGATGAAGTCGTCGCGGATGCCCTTTTCCTTCATCGTGTCGATGACGACCTTCATGTAGGGCATGGTCGTGGTCAGAAGCGCCGACATGCCGAGAATGTCGGGTTGTTCGCGCTCGATGGCCTCGATGTATTTTTCCACCGGGTTGTTGATGCCGAGATCGATGACATCAAAGCCCGCGCCTTCCATCATCATGCCGACCAGGTTCTTGCCGATGTCGTGGATGTCGCCCTTGACGGTGCCGATCACCATCTTGCCGAGCTTGGGCGCGCCGGTCTCGATCAGAAGCGGGCGCAGGATGAACATGCCGGCCTTCATGGCATTGGCGCTCATCAGCACTTCCGGCACGAAGAGAATGCCGTCGCGGAAGTCCTCGCCCACGATGCGCATGCCTTCGACGAGCGCCTCTGTCAGCAGGTCGTAGGGCGTCCAGCCGCGGCTCAGGAGAATGTTGGTGGCTTCCTCGATCTCTTCCTTGAGCCCGTCATACAGATCGTCATGCATCTGCTGGACAAGTTCGTCGTCGGAGAGTTCGGAAAGGATGATTTCATCGTCAGACATCGGTCACTCCCTTGAATTTACTTGTCCGGCGGTTCGGCGCACCAGATCGATCCTGCATAGCGATATAGGCGATCGTTTGCAAAACGTTCCTTGAATGCGACGCGCACCACGGAAAAAGCGACGGCGTCTCATTAATGCATTATTCCTTGAGCGCCAAGGCTTGGCGCTCAGAGGAATGTGCGCGGAGCGGTTTTGGCTAGCATGGCCCGATCGGCGCGATTGGGCGTCATTTGAGAATATGCAGGCACAGTAATGGCTCATCCAGACACTTTCCCCACCCCAGACCTGGCTCAAGAGGCTTCGCCCGAGGCTGCCGGCGGGCGGCGCGGCAAGGGCGCCGCGGGCCGACGCGCGCTCAGAAGCGGCGGCGGGCCTGGCGAGTCCATGCCTTACATCCTGCGCAAGCTCGGCAATTACGAGGTGCTGGACGAGGAAGGCCTGAGCCTGATCGAGCGCAATGCCGACACGGTGCTTCAGGAAATCGGCATCGAGTTCCGCGATGACGCCGAGGCGCTTCAGCTGTGGCGCGAAGCGGGCGCCGATGTGAAGGGCGAGAGGGTCCGGTTTCCCAAGGGGCTTTGCCGCGAGCTCTTGAAGACCGCGCCAGAGGTGTTCACCCAGCATGCGCGCAATCCGGCGCGCTCGGTGCAGATCGGCGGCAAGGCCACCGTGTTCGCACCGGTCTACGGGCCCCCCTTCGTGCGCGATCTCGATGGCGAGCGGCGCTATGCGACGATCGAGGATTTCCGCAATTTCGTCAAACTGGCCTATATGGCGCCGGCCATGCACCATTCCGGCGGCACCGTGTGCGAGCCGGTCGACGTGCCCGTCAACAAGCGGCATTTCGACATGGTCTACAGCCACATGAAATACTCCGACAAGCCGTTCATGGGCTCGGTGACCGCGCCTGAGCGGGCCCAGGACACGATCGAGATGTGCAAGATCCTGTTCGGCGCCGAGTTCGTCGACCAGAATTGCGTCACGCTCAACCTGATCAACGCCAATTCGCCGATGGTGTTCGACGAGACCATGCTCGGTGCGTTGAAAGTCTATGCCCGCAACAACCAGGCCTGCGTCGTCTCGCCGTTCATCCTGGCGGGCGCCATGAGCCCGGTGACGGTGGCGGGCACGCTCACGCAAATTCTGGCCGAAGTGCTGGCCGGCGCCGCCTTCACGCAGCTGATCCGTCCGGGCGCGCCGGTGCTGTTCGGCACATTCGCCGCCTCGATCTCGATGCAGTCGGGCGCGCCGACCTTCGGCACGCCGGAGCCGTCGCTGGTCTCCTATGGCGCGGCGCAACTGGCGCGGCGGCTCAAGATCCCGTTCCGCACCGGCGGCTCGCTCTGCGGCTCCAAGGTTCCCGACGCGCAGGCGGCGCACGAGAGTGCGGCGACGCTCAACATGACGCTGCTGGCCGGCACGAACTTCGCGCTGCATTCGGCCGGATGGCTCGAGGGCGGGCTGGTCAGCTCCTACGAGAAGTTCATGATCGACATCGACCAGCTCGGCATGCAGCAGCGCTTCGCCGAGGGGATCGACCTGTCGGAAACCGGCCAGGCGCTCGACGCCATCGCCGAAGTGGGACCCGGCAGCCACTATCTCGGCTGCGCCCATACCCAGGCCAATTTCCAGTCGGCCTTCTACCGCTCGACGCTGGCCGACAACAATTCCTACGAGCAGTGGCTCGCCGAAGGCGAAAAGCGCATCGAGGAGCGGGCGCGGGTCCTTTGCCGGTCCTGGCTCGACTCCTATGTCGGCCCGGATCTCGACCCGGCAATCGACGCGGCGCTGCTCGAGTATATCGCAAGGCGCAAGGGCGAGATGCCCGACGCCTTCACTTGAACACAGCCCGATAGAGCCAGGGAGACAGGCGGTCAGGAGAAAGTAGCAGGCCTCATCCACAAGGAGGTCTGGAGATCCGCGTTCCGCGACGGCGGATCGGGCGGCTGAGGCCTGTGGCCGGCGCCAGCGGGATCGACACGCTCGGGGCGGGACTTGCCCCCCACGGGCTCAGCTTGCGCGGATGGGTGTTTCCCGATGCGGACTCGGCACCCCGGCTCGCTGCGGGCGGGTCCGCATCGGCCGTCGGGCTGATCGGCCATGAAGGCGGCGGCTTCTGGCCCGTCTTTCAGGTCTGGCATGAGCGGCATCCCGGCGTCGACCATCCGCTCGACACGTGGTCGAAAGCGGTGATCACGCCGCTCGCGATCGCGGCGGGCGGCGAGGCGGTGTTTCCGTCCGACCGGCCGTGGCATCCGTTCCAGCAATGGGCCATGGCGGCCCAGGGCCTGCGGCCCTCGCCCTTGGGGATGCTGATCCATCCGGTCTGCGGGCTATGGCACGGATATCGTGGCGCGATCCTGCTCGATGACGCGGCGCTGGCGCGGCTCGGGGTTTCGGATCAGGCGGGCCCTGGTGCCGCGCCGCCGCCCGCTCCCGCGCACCCCTGCGACACCTGCACCGACAAGCCCTGTCTTTCCGCCTGTCCGGTGGGCGCCTTCGCCGCCGATGGCTTCGACGCCGCCGCCTGCCGCGCCCATCTCAGGACCGATGTCGGCCGGCAAGGCTGCATGAGCACGGGGTGCCTGGCGCGCGACGCCTGTCCCGTCGGGCGCGACTCTCGCTACAGCGACGCGCAGATCCGCTTCCACATGGCGGCTTATTCATAAATCTGTGTCACAACACCCAAGGATTGCCAGATCGGTAACGTCAAAGCTTCAATGATGGAGACGCGTGCCTGCATGGAACCGAAGACCCGGAGCGGAGAGCCGGCGGATGACACATTGGCGGAGCGGGCGTCTGTTGGCGACCGTGAAGCCTTCGCTATGCTTGTCGAGCGCCACTATGCCTTCATCCATCGCGTGGCCTGGAAATGGTGCCGTGACAGGTCCGCGGCCGAGGACATTGCGCAGAATGTGTGTGTGAGGCTTGGATTTGCGATCCGCAAATGGCGCAACGAGAGCGCGTTCAGGACCTGGCTCTACCGGATCACCATCAATGCAGCCCATGACCATGCCAGGTTCATTGCCCGCGAGTTGCGCAAGGCGGAAGCGCTTGCAGTCCACGTCACGGCTCTCGGGGAAGAGATAACATCCTACAAGCCAAGCCACAGCGATTATGTGTGGGATGCGGTGCGCATGCTGCCGGACAAACAGCGTGATGCCGTGCTTCTGGTTTACGGCGAGGAATTGAGCCACGCCGATGCCGCAGCCGTGATGGGCTGTGCCGAATCGACGGTTTCCTACCATCTGCACACCGCACGGAAGCGGCTGGAAACGCTGCTGCGCGGGACTGGAGACGAACAATGATCGACAAGGATCTCAAGAGACTGGCGCGCAGCGCGCCACCTCCGCTTGAGGATGCCAAACGCCAAGCGCTCGACAGCGCGCTTCAGGCCTTCGACAAGGCAGGGCCGGAAAAACAACGCCCCGCCCAAGGATCGCCCGCTGTCGGACGTCTTACACGTATCGCAACCTCGATACGGAGTGGACTGATGAACCAGCGCTACATGGCGGGCACTGCCCTTGCCACCTTGATGCTCCTGCCTGCGGCAGCCTACATGACCTGGCAGATTGCCAGCGACCAGCACGGCTTTGCGCCGGAATTGCTGGCGCCGCTGGAAATGGGCCGATCCGCCCAGCCGGAGATGGCGATGGAGGCACCATTTCCACCTGCTCCTGAACCGAAAGACATGGAGCTCGCGGATGCGGTGCCGTCGCCCCAGCTGGCCGCACCGCCTGCGGCCAGACAGATCCTGGGATCGCGCGGCGCAGTGTCAAAGCAGTCGATCGGTCAGCCTATGGGCGCGCTCGCGCGGCAAGATCTCGCAGGTTCAGTCAATCAGCAGGGTTTCGCCGGTGCAGGCGAGGCCTATCCCGCGCCCCCTCTTGGAGAAGGGCGCGACCGGGTCGAGGCGGTGGAAAGCCACGGCGTCAAGTCCGTGCTCGAAGAGCCGGTGTCCACCTTCTCGGCCGATGTCGACACCTCCTCCTATGCGATGGTGCGCCGGGCCCTCAGGCAGGGCGTTCTGCCCGAGCCGGAGACGGTGCGGGTGGAGGAGATGGTCAATTACTTCCCCTATGGCTATCCCGGTCCCGACACCGCCGCCACGCCGTTCCGAGCCACCGTCACGGTGACGCCGACGCCGTGGAATGCGCACACCAGGCTCCTGCATGTGGGCGTGAAGGGCTACGACATCGCGCCGGCTGAACGGCCGCGGGCCAATCTGGTGTTTCTCATCGACGTGTCGGGATCGATGCAGGAGGATGACAAGCTGCCGCTGCTGAAATCGGCTTTCCGGTTGCTGGTCAACACGCTTGATCCGGAAGACACGGTGTCGATCGTCACCTATGCGGGCGAGGCGGGCACGGTGCTCGAGCCGACGCCGGTCTCGGACAGGCGCAAAATTCTCGACGCCATGGACACGCTGCAGCCCGGCGGCTCGACGGCAGGGGCGGCGGGACTTGCGGAAGCCTACCGGCTTGCCGAGAGAGGTTTTGTCGCGGGCGGGGTCAACCGGGTGATGCTCGCCACCGACGGCGACTTCAATGTCGGCCAGAGCGACGACCGGTCGCTCACCGCGATGATCGAGCAGAAGCGCGAGAGCGGCGTGTTCCTGTCGGTGTTCGGCTTCGGGCAGGGCAATTACAACGACCAGCTGATGCAGGCGATCGCGCAGAACGGCAACGGCATCGCCGCCTATATCGATACGCTCGCGGAAGCCGAGAAGACGCTGGTGCAGGAAGCCTCGGCGTCGTTGTTTCCGATCGCCTCCGACGTGAAGTTCCAGCTCGAGTTCAATCCGGCCGTGGTGGCCGAGTACCGCCAGATCGGCTTCGAGACCCGGGCCCTGAAGCGCGAGGATTTCAACAATGACCTTGTGGACGCGGGCGAGATCGGCTCGGGCCACACGGTGACCGCGATCTACGAGATCACGCCGGTGGGGAGCCCTGCGGTGCTCACCGGCGACCTGCGCTATGGCGCACAAAGGCCCGCAACGGCCGGGCTCGGCGATGAGCTGGCGTTCCTGAAGATCCGGGCCAAGACGCCGGGGGCTGCGGACAGCCAGCTCACCGAGATCCCCGTGACGCGGGACTTGGAGACGGAGAGTTTTGCGTCAGCCCCCGAGGACGTGCGCTTTTCCATCGCAGTGGCCGCCTTCGGGCAGAAGCTGCGCGGGACCGGCCATGTCATAAGCTTCGGCTATGGCGAGATCGAGCGGATCGCCCGGGAGGCGCGCGGTGATGATCCCTTCGGCTACCGTGCCGAGTTCCTGCAGCTTGTGCGGCTGGCTGAGGGGCTGGACCGGTAAGGTCCGGGACGCAGCGACAAAGCCCGCGGAATGCGGATGGGAGGCTCGCCGGGCTTCCCATCCGGTTCGCTGCCCGAATAGCACCGGTGCTGGCATTGAAGAGACCAGCGTAAGCCTTCCGTAAGGGGCTGGCGTCAGCCGTCGGCGCAGAAAAGACACAGCAAAATCAGACCAATAGGGAAATTCCGCCCAATCGTGAGAGCGATAGCTCTTGCAAAAGATATATCTTTTCATAGATACTGCGTTATAAAGTGCTATCGCAATTCAGAAAGGATATCCAACATGTTTGGACTGCACAGACACAGATGCCATGGTGGCCACCACCATTTTGCCGGCCCCGAGGGGGCGGGCGGACGCGGCCATGGCGGCGGCCATGGAGGCGGAAAGGGCGGTCCGTTCGGGCGCCATCGCGGCGGGCCGTTCGGCGGCGGCGGCAAGCGCATGTTCGATGCCGGCGCGCTCCGGCTCGTCGTGCTCGGCCTGATCGCCGAGCAGCCGCGCCACGGCTACGACATCATCAAGGCGCTCGAAGCCCGTTTCCAGGGCGCCTACAGCCCGAGCCCGGGCGCCATCTACCCGATGCTGCAGATGCTGGAGGAGGCCGATCTCGTCTCTTCCGAGATGCAGGGCGCCAAGAAGCTGTTCTCGATCACCCAGGAAGGCCAGGCCTATCTTGAGGAAAACTGTGTCGACCTCGACCGGATCAACGCGCAGATCGACGAGGCGTCCGAGGAAATCCAGGGCGTGGCGCTGGGCGCGGAGTTCCGCGCGCTGCGGCGGACGCTGTTCGGCCAGTTGCGCAGCGGCGGGCTTTCGGCCCAACAGGCCGAGCAGGCGCGCGAGATCCTGAAGACGGCGCGCGAGGACATTGAACGCCTGCAGGGCGGACCGGAGCAGGGCTGACCGGGTTGCGACCGTTCTGGAAAAAAGAGGCCGGCGCTCGCGCCGGCCTTTGTCATTTCAGAAGGTGTTTCTCGCTTACCCCCGGCGGCCGCGGCGTTCGCGGGTGGGGGCGGGGTTGTCGGTGGCCACCGTGTTGCGCATCGGGCCGATGCGCTCGACGATGGTTTCCACCGTCGGGCGCTGCGCCTTGATGTGGTTGTCCACGGCCTCGCGCATGGCGGCCAGGTGGTCGCAGGAGGTGCCGCAGCAGCCGCCGATTATGCGCGCGCCGGCATCGATGGCGAGGCGGGCGTAATCGGCCATCAGCGGCGGCGTGCCGGAATAATGGATCTCGGTGCCGCGGAATTCGGGGATGCCGCAATTGCCCTTGACAACGACGATGGCATTGGGATCGGCGTCGGTCATGTCGAGCAGCGAGGACAGGATGTCCGACGCACCCACGCCGCAATTGGCGCCGACGGCGACCGGGCCGCCGCCGATGTCCCGGGCCAGCGAATGGATGTCGCGCGGATGCACGCCCATCATGGTCTTGCCTGCGGTGTCGAAGGAGCCGGTGTAAACGTAAGGCAGGCCGGCGTCGACGGCGGCCTGGGCAGCGGCGCGGATCTCGTCGGTGGCCGACATGGTCTCGATCCAGACGACGTCGATGCCGCCTTCCTTGAGGCCGGCGATCTGTTCGGCGAAGGATTCGACGGCCGAGTCGTAGGTCATGGCGCCCAATGGCACCAGCAGGTCGCCGGTGGGGCCGACGGAGCCGGCGACGATCACCTTGCGCGGCGCCTTGTCGGCGACTGCGCGGGCGATCTCGGCGGCCTTCCTGTTGAGCGCATGCACCCGGTCATCGGCATGGTGCAGCTTCAATCGGTTGCGGGTGCCGCCGAAACTGTTGGTCAGGATGATGTCCGACCCCGCATCGACGAAATCCTGATGCAGCTTGGTGATCTTCTCGGGCGCCGTCTCCAGCCACATCTCGGGCGCTTCGCCCGATTCCAGCCCCATGGCGAACAGGTTGGTCCCCGTGGCGCCGTCGGCGAGAAGGATGCCTTTTTCGGCCAAAAGATCGGCGAGCGGGTTGGGTGCGGACATGGAAATCTCCTGATTGATATAGCAAGGTATAAGGATATCTTTATATCATTGCAACAGGGATCACCGCCCACCCACGAAAAACCCCGCCGGCGATGGCGCGCCGGCGGGGTTCGGGTTGGGTCGAGAAAGGACCGGCTTCGTCCGGACCGAGGGTCCGGCGCCGGTCATGCCGCGATCAGGCGGCCGCCGAATCGTGGTCGACCGGGGTCACCATGGCCGAGATCACTTCGTTGATCGCCAGCTTGCCGAGAACCGCGCCGGAGGAATCCGTCACATGGGCCTCGGGCACGTTGCTGTCGGTCATCTTCTTGGCAGCGATTTCGAGAACCGTGCCAGAGACGATCGGCATGCCCTTCGGCTCGCCCGTCAGCGGGGCCATGACCATGTCGACCGAGATCACCCGGCCGCGATTGACCTCGCGCACGAAGCTCGAGATGTACTCGTCGGCGGGACGCAGCACGATTTCCTGCTTGGTGCCCTGCTGCACCACTTCGCCATCGCGCAGGATGGCGATCCGGTCGCCGAGCCGCAGCGCCTCGTCGAGATCGTGGGTGATGAAGACCACGGTCTTGCGGATTTCCTTCTGCAGATCGAGCAGCACAGTCTGCATGTCCATGCGGATCAGCGGATCGAGGGCCGAGAAGGCCTCGTCCATCAGCAGGATGGGCGCGTCGTTGGTCAGCGCCCGGGCAAGGCCCACGCGCTGCTGCATCCCGCCCGAGAGTTGGTTGGGGTAATTGCTCTCGAACCCGTCGAGACCGACACGGGAGATCCAGCGCCGCGCCTGCTTTTCCTGCTCCTCGCGGGGAAGGCCCTGGATTTCCAGGCCGTAGACGGTGTTTTCCAGCACTGTGCGGTGCGGCAGAAGCGCGAACTTCTGAAACACCATCGCGGTCTTGTGGCGGCGGAACTCGCGCAGCTGCGCCTCGTTCATCTTGACCACATCCTCGTCGCCGACGATGACCTCGCCGGCGGTCGGATCGATCAGCCGGTTGATGTGGCGGATCAGGGTGGACTTGCCCGAACCCGACAGGCCCATGACCACCTGGATGCCGCCGCCGGGCATGTCGATGTTGATGTCTTTGAGGCCGAGCACATGATTGTGCTTCTCGTTGAGCTCGGCCTTGGTCATGCCGGCCTTGACGGCGTCGATGTAGGAGTCGGGATTGCTGCCGAAGATCTTGTAGAGATTTCGGATGCTGATCCCGATGCCGGTCAGATGCTCAGCCATGAACCACCTCCAGGTGCTTCTGCAGCCGCTTGCCATAGGCCTGGCTGGTGCGGTCAAAGATGATGGCGATGCCGACAATGGCGAGGCCGTTGAAAACGCCCAGTGTGAAGTACTGGTTGGCAATGGCCTTGAGAACGGGAAGACCGAGACCCTGCACGCCGATCATGGAGGCGACCACGACCATGGCGAGCGCCATCATGATGGTCTGGTTGACGCCGGCCATGATGGTGGGCAGCGCCAAGGGCATCTGCACGTTCTTGAGCCGCTGCCAGTTGGACGAGCCGAAGGCGTCGGCCGCCTCGAGCACATCCTTGTCGACCAGCCTGATGCCCAGATTGGTCAGGCGGATGATCGGCGGAATGGCGTAGACCATCACCGCGATCAGGCCCGGCACGCGGCCGATCCCGAGAAGCATGACGACGGGAATCAGGTAGACGAAGCTCGGCATGGTCTGCATCACGTCGAGGATCGGATTGAGCACCGCCTGGATCCGGTTCGACCGCCCCATGAGAATGCCGATGGGAATGCCAAGGATGATGGCCATGATTGTCGCCACCACCGTCATCGCCACGGTTTTCATCGTGTCGAGCCACATGTCGAAATAGCCGATCAGCAGCAGGGTGAGGACCACGCCGATGGTGATCTTCCAGTTCCGGCTGGCAAGCCAGGCAATCACGGCGAAAGCCAGGATCACCAGCGGCCAGGGCGAGGTGGTAAGCAGCTGTTCGACGCGGAACATGAACCATTGCACAGGAAAGAGTATGGTTTCGAACGTATCGCCATAGGCCCGGGTGAAGTTGCGAAAACCGAGATCGATGGCCTTTTTCAAGGCGGTCAGCTTATCGGTATCCATCGCGGGAAATTTTGTGAACCAGTCCATATTCACGCTCCACATATGGAAATGAGTGTGGGTTGATCGTCAGGCGATCAGCAAGTCACCAGAAGCATGCGCCTGAGGGCGCGCCTCTCCGGTCGCGGCTCCAGTCTGCAACGGCCCCCTGGATAAAAAAGTGGCGGACCGAGGCCCGCCACTTTCTTGCGCGATGGATTACATCACTGCTTTCTTGACTTTTTCGGCCGCTTCCGGCGAAACCCACTGTGTCCAGATGTCCTCATTCTCCTTGAGGAAGTGGCGGGCGCCAGCTTCACCGGTAGCCTGGTTGTCGGCCATCCATGCCAGCAGGGCGTTTACGGTCGAGTTGGGCCATGCACGGTTGGAAAGGTAGTCATAGGCCGGTCCGGCGCGCTTCTTGAACTTGTCGGTGACGACCGTGTAGACTTCCGACTTGGACCAGGCGTTCTTTACAGGATCCGGGCAATCTGTGATCGAGGTGCAGCGGTCCCATTCTTCCTTGTTGTGCTCCACGCCATGGTCGAGCTTGACCATTTCGTACTTGCCGAGAATCGCCGTCGGGGCCCAGTAGTAGCCCAGCCAAGGTTCTTCACGTTCGAAGGCCTTGGCGATCGAGCCGTCGAGGCCGGCGGCGGAGCCGGTTTCAACCGTCACGAAACCCTTCTCTTCAGCGCCATAGGCCTTGAAGAGATTGGTGGTGATGATGCGGCAGCCCCAGCCTTCAGGGCAGTTGTAGACCGCGCCCTTGCCGGCATTTTCCATGCCGGGAGCCGGGAACAGGTCCGGACGAGCCAGCGCGTCGTCGATCGACTTGATGTCGGGATTGGCTTCCGCGAAGTATTTCGGAATCCACCAGCCTTCGACGCCGCCATCGCTGAGCGATTCAGAGGCGTAATGCAGCTTGCCCTCGGCGACGGAGGCGTCAAGCAGCGTGCGCAGCGAGTTGATCCAGGCTTCCGGCGCAACGTCCGGCTCCTGCTTTTCAACCATGGAGGTGAGCGTCGGCGTGGTGTCGCCGGCGACCAGTTCGGCCTGGCATCCATAGCCTGCCGAAAGGATGATCTGATCGATGTTTGCGAGGACTTCGGCAGAAGCCCAGTTCATGTTGGCGATGGTGACGCGGCCGCACTCTTCAGCGGAAGCGACGCCGGCAAAGCCCATGAGGCCAACGGCGAGGACAGTGGAAGCGAGAAGCTTCTTCATATTTAAGACCTCCCAGTCTTAGTAAGCAGTAGTTTGTTCCGTTGTTCGGCAAACCCGGTCACTGCGTATACCGGGGCCGATGGAATTGAAGGCAATTCGCCTCTTGGCCATTGAAGACCAAATTGCGCCTGGGTTAGGACGCAAAGACGACATCAACTAGCGCAGCTGCGTCTTGCGGAACTCTGTCACAAGCCGTCTGGCCACTGAAGTGCCAAGCGCTAGGGTAAGGACTTGACGCAAGAAATCAACAGCGCCCTCGCGAATTCGTAAATCTGCCTGCCGCCCGGGCTCGATGACACGGCTTGACTTCCGGCCTGGCAAATAAATCGCAGGATTCATGAATGCTTAGGGTTTCACTAACTCTCCGGTAACGATGTCCGGGTTACACATTTCTCACGGCGGGGGACAACCGCCGACCATCCCGGATCAGGTATTGCGTACCGGGATGTCGCGATCCTCGTGCGTATTTGCGGGGACGCCAGGCGTTATTTTGGCAGGCCGTTCGGACCGCAAGGTTCGGGCGGCCTTCGCATTTTTGCGTTCGGGCCAGATGTCTCACGGCGCAAAAAAGACCGGGCGCGTCGCGTCCGGCCTGGGTGCCGTCTCGTCCGGTTTTCGCAACGGCGGCTAAGCCGGCCTCAGCCCGCGGACAGGGTGCGGATGAGGCTGTTGACGATGCCGGTGCGGGGCTTCTGGTTGGCCTTCTGGGTCGGGAGGACGCCGTTCCAGGCGATCTGAACGCGATTGGCGGAATTGAAAACATACAACATGGCGAAGTCTTTCTGGCCGGGGTCGATCACCCTTGATCGGGCAATCACCATCTGCCGCTGATCTAGGCTCAACGACCGCGCCAGGCTGCATCAATTCCGCCGCACGATGTCGCAATCCAGATGTCGCAAAAAGAATTGTCGCCGGGCGCGAAAACAAGGTTACCGAAGGGTGAAGGGCGTTGCGTCAAGACCCCTTTTGATCGACGCCCGGCGGTGCTATCGACAGGTCCATGACACGAGCACTGATGTTTCAGGGAACCGGATCGGACGTGGGCAAGACCGTGCTGGTGGCGGGCTTCTGCCGGCTTGCGGCCAATCGCGGCCTCGCGGTGCGCCCGTTCAAGCCGCAGAACATGTCCAACAACGCAGCCGTCGCCGATGACGGCGGCGAGATCGGCCGGGCGCAATGGCTGCAGGCACTGGCCTGCCGGGTGCCGGCCAGCGTGCACATGAACCCGGTGCTGCTCAAGCCGCAGTCGGAGACGGGCTCGCAGGTGGTGGTGCGGGGCAGGGTGGTGGGCCATGCCCGCGGCCGCGACTACCAGAAGCTCAAGCCCGAACTGATGGCGGCGGTGATGGACAGTTTTTCCCGCATCTCCGAGGGCGCCGACCTGGTGCTGGTCGAGGGCGCGGGTTCGCCGGCGGAAATCAACCTGAGGGCCGGCGACATCGCCAATATGGGATTTGCGACACGGGCGCGGGTTCCGGTGCTGCTGGTGGGCGATATCGACCGCGGCGGCGTGATCGCCTCCGTGGTCGGCACCCACACGATCCTGCCCGAGGCCGACCGGGACATGATCGCCGGCTATCTCATCAACAAGTTCCGCGGCGATGTGAGCCTGTTCGACGACGGTATCTCCGCCATCGCCGGTTTCACCGGCTGGCCCTGTCTCGGTGTGATCCCATGGCTGAAGGCCGCCGCGCGGCTGCCGGCCGAGGATTCTGTGGCGCTGGAGCGGCTGACGCGCGGGGAAGCGCGGGCGCTCAAGGTCGCGGTGCCGGTGCTGTCGCGGATCGCCAATTTCGACGATTTCGATCCGCTCAGGACCGAGCCCGAGGTGGATCTGGTGTTCGTGCGTCCCGGCGAATCCTTGCCCACCGATGCGGGCCTCGTCATCCTGCCGGGCTCGAAATCCACCATCGCCGATCTCGCCTTCTTCCGCAGCCAGGGCTGGGATCGCGATCTCGAGGCGCACCGCCGCCGCGGCGGCAGGATCATCGGCATCTGCGGCGGCTTCCAGATGCTCGGGCGACAGGTGCGCGACCCGCAGGGTCTCGATGGCGGCGACACCGAGGCCGAGGGCCTGGGGTTCCTCGACATCGTCACCGAGATGGCGCCCGAGAAGACCGTGCGCAACATCGCGGCGCGCTCGGCCGTCCATGACGTGGCGCTGTCGGGTTACGAGATCCATCTCGGCGTAAGCCGCGGCCCCGACTGCGTCCGGCCGATGACCTTTCTCGACGGTCGCCCGGACGGCGCGGTCTCCGTCGACGGAAAGGTGTCGGGCACCTATCTGCACGGGCTGTTTGCGTCGGACGCCTATCGCGCCAAGCTCTTGGCGGAATTCGGGCTCAGCGGCGGCGAGACCGATTTCCGGGCCGATGTCGACGCGGCGCTCGACGAGATCGCCGATGAGCTCGACCGGCTGGTCGGGTTCGAGCGGATCCTGGCCGCCTCCGCGCCGATCGGGCGCTGACAGACCCGATCATGGCGCTGTCGCGATTGACAGCGCGGGCGCTGCTGCCTATCACTTGGGCTCTCGAATGGTTCTTGAAAACCGGACCGGTTTTCAGGATGAAAAGGGAATGCGACGGGATGGACCCAAACAGGGCATCCTTATCGCAGCCGACCCCGCGACTGTAGAGCGGCGAGGCGAATGTCACCGGCCCGGAGGCCGGGCTTGCGGAGAGACAATGGTGTCGCCCCCGCGATCCTCACACCCGGACCGGACAAGCCACTGACGTGGCGGCATGATCAACAGGCGCGGACGCCTCTAACTCTACGAATCGTCCCGTTTTCATGACCGCCGGACACGTTGGGAAGGCCGGCATTCGCCGTTGTGCGACGAAAATGTCGCCGCGACCCGTGAGCCAGGAGACCTGCCATTCGCACCGGTTGAGAGCCGGACCTTTGGGAGAGGTATTCTCCCGAAGCCATTCACGGAGGTTGTCATGGCTGCCAAGACACGCACGCTTTCCTTAACCGATCGCCTCGGCGCGCGCACTGTCGCCGCGATGATGGCGATTGTCATCGGCGCGATCCTCATGTTCGGGATCGGCCTCGCAACCGCGCGGACGCTGCTCGACACCGCGCCCGACACATGGCAGTCCTCCGGCCTTTTCAGCCACTGAGGGATTGATGCCGTGATTGTCAGGTTGCTCCTGGCGGCTCCAGCCGCCGGGCTCGTCGCCGGTTATGCGACGACGCCCGTTTCCCCTTTCAAGACCGATCCGCGCCTCTCATTCGGGGAGTCCAGGCCATGACCGGCGGTCTCAAAAAGATCACGCTGGTGCTCGGCGGCGCGCGCTCGGGCAAGTCGGCCTTCGCCGAAGCGCTCGTCGAATCCGCCGCGCCAACCCGGCTCTACATCGCCACCGGCCAGGCCTGGGACGAGGAGATGCGCGACCGCATCGCCTCGCATCAAAGCCGTCGCGGGCAGGGGTGGGAGACCATCGAAGCTCCGCTCGATCTCGCCCGGGCGCTTTCCGATCATTCAAGGGGAGATCGGCCGATCCTGGTCGATTGCCTGACGCTCTGGGTCACCAATCTGATGTTGGGCGACCACGACATCGCCCGGGCGTTCGACGAGCTCGCCGCAACACTTTCCGGCCTCAAGGGTCCGGTTGTTTTTGTTTCCAATGAAGTCGGCCTCGGCATCGTGCCTGACAACGCCATGGCGCGGGCCTTCCGCGACCATGCCGGCCGCCTCCACCAATCCATTGCAAGCCTGGCGGACGAGGTCCACTTCGTCGCCGCCGGCCTGCCGCTCAAGATGAAGGGTTAATTCCATGAACGGCTCGAAAATTCCCGCAACCGTGATCACCGGCTTTCTCGGCGCGGGCAAGACCACGCTGATCCGGCACATGCTGGCCAACGCCAAGGGCAAGCGCATCGCGCTGATCATCAACGAATTCGGCGATCTCGGCGTCGATGGCGACGTGCTCAAGGGCTGCGGCGACGAGGTCTGCAGCGAAGACGACATCGTCGAACTGACCAATGGCTGCATCTGCTGCACGGTCGCCGATGATTTCATCCCGACCATGGAAAAGCTGCTGGCGCGCGCCAACCGGCCCGACCACATCGTCATCGAGACCTCGGGGCTCGCGCTGCCGCAGCCGCTGGTCGCCGCCTTCAACTGGCCGGGCATCAAGACCCAGGTGACCGTCGACGGTGTCATCACCGTAGTCGACAGCGCCGCTGTGGCCGCAGGCCGCTTTGCCGACGACCACGACAAGCTCGACGCCCAGCGGCTGGCCGACGAAGGGCTCGACCACGACAGCCCGCTCGAGGAGCTGTTCGAGGACCAGCTGATGGCCGCCGACCTCATCATCCTCAACAAGACCGACCTGATCAGCGCCGCTGACCTCACCGGCGTCCGCGACGGAATTCTCGCGCATCTCACCCGCAGGCCGGTGTTTATCGAAGCCCGCCAGGGCGAGGTGGCGCCTGAGGTGCTTCTGGGCTTGGGCATCGGCACCGAAGACGACATCGCCAACCGCAAGTCGCACCACGAGTTGCACCACGCCGACGGCCACGAGCATGACCATGACGAGTTCGAGAGCTTCGTCGTCAATCTCGGTCCTGTCAGCGACGTTGCGGCCTTCACCGAGGGTCTCAAGGCCCTGATCGTCAGCCACGACATCCTGCGGCTCAAGGGCTTTGCCGACATAGCCGGCAAGCCGATGCGGATGGTGGTGCAGGCAGTGGGCGCCCGCATCGACACCCATTTCGACCGGCCCTGGGCTGCAGGCGAGGCGCGCGGCACGCGGTTGGTGGTGATCGGCCTGCACGACATCGAAGAGGCGGCGATCCGCGAAACCCTGACCGGATTGGCCGGATAGGCGCATGCATCTTCTCGTCGCCCAGAAGGGAAGCCTGAGCGATGGCGACGAGGCCGTCGACCTGGGTCAGTCGCCCGGCGACATCCTGTTCCTGAGCGCGGCCGACACCGAGCTTGCAAGCATCGCCGCGGCCCGGCAGACGGCGGGACGGATGGCCTGGCGGCTTGCGAGTCTGAGCGACCTCAAGCACCCGATGTCGGTCGACACCTTCGTGGCGAAGATGACGCCCAGAGCGAAGCTCGTCATCGTGCGCGCGCTGGGGGGCGCGAGCTATTTCTCCTATGTGCTCGAAAGCCTGCATACGGCCTCTGTCGCCCACGGCTTCCGGATCGCTGCGCTCCCCGGAGACGACCAGCCCGATCCGGGGCTCGATCCGCTGTCGACGCTCGACCGGCCATCGCGCGAACAGCTCTGGGCCTATCTGATCGAGGGCGGGGCGGAGAATGCGCGCGGGCTCATCGAACTTGCCGAAGCGCTGGTGACCGGCGAGGAGCGGCCGGGGCCGGCGGCGCCGCTGCTCAAGGCGGGGCTGTGGCATCCCGCGATCAGCAATCCGTCGCTCAATGACCTGCACAGGGGCTGGACAGCCGGCGCGCCGGTGGCGGCGATCTGTTTCTACCGGGCGCTGGTGCAGAGCGGCCAGACCGCGCCGGTGGCGGCGTTGTGTGATGCGCTGACAGAGCAGGGCGTCAATCCGCTGCCGGTGTTCGTCTCGAGCCTCAAGGACCCGGTGTCGGTGGGCACGCTGGAGGCGATCTTCGCAGATGCGCCCCCCGACGTGGTGATCAACGCCACCGGCTTTGCCGTTTCCGCGCCCGGTGGGCGGACCAAAGGCACGGTGCTCGAATCGACCGGCGCGCCGGTGTTGCAGGCGGTTTTCGCCGGCGGCGGGCGCGCGGCCTGGGCGGCGTCGCATCAGGGACTGACCTCGCGCGATCTCGCCATGCATGTGGCGCTGCCCGAGGTCGACGGAAGGGTGCTGACCCGCGCGGTGTCGTTCAAGTCGGCGGCGCGGTTCGACGAGACGGTCCAGGCCAATATCGTCACCCACGCGCCGGAGCCCGACCGCGTCGCCTTCGTGGCCGAGCTCGCCGCCCGCTGGGCGCGGCTCCGGCGGACGGAGCCAAAGGACCGGCGGGTGGCAATCGTGCTCGCCAACTACCCCAACCGCGACGGCCGCATCGCCAATGGCGTGGGGCTCGATACGCCCGCCGGCACGGTGGAGGTTTTGCGCGCGATGCAGGCCGCCGGATATGAAACCGGCGCGCTTCCCGCCGATGGCGACGCGCTGGTGAGCGCCTTGAAGGCGGGGCCAACCAATGCGCTGAAGCCCGACCGGACCGGCGGCGTGCTGCTGCCGCTCGGCGATTACCGGAGCTTCTTCGCGAGCCTCGATCCGTCCATTCAAGATGCGGTGACCGAGCGTTGGGGCGCGCCCGAGGACGATCCGTTCCACCGCGACGGATCGTTCCATCTGGCGCTGCTGCGCTTCGGCAATGTCGTGGCGGGCATCCAGCCGGCGCGCGGCTACAACATCGATCCGAAGGCGAGCTATCACGCGCCGGACCTGGTTCCGCCGCACGGCTATTTCGCCTTCTACGCCTGGCTGCGCGGCGGGTTTGACGCCCACGCCATCGTCCACATGGGCAAGCACGGCAATCTCGAATGGCTGCCGGGGAAAGCGCTGGCGCTGTCGCGCGCCTGCTATCCAGAAGCGGTGCTCGGGGCCATGCCGCATGTCTATCCCTTCATCGTCAACGATCCGGGCGAGGGGACCCAGGCCAAGCGCCGGACCTCGGCGGTGATCATCGATCATCTGACGCCGCCACTGACTCGTGCCGAAAGCTACGGCCCGCTCAAGCATCTCGAGGCGCTGGTCGACGAGTATTACGAGGCCTCGGGCCATGACCCGCGTCGGCTCAAGCTGCTCAAGGGCCAGATTCTCGATCTCGTGCGCGACATCGGGCTCGACCAGGATGCCGGGATTGCTGCGGGCGACGATGACGACTTGGCGCTTGAAAAGCTCGACGCTTGGCTGTGTGATCTCAAGGAGATGCAGATCCGCGACGGTCTGCACATATTTGGCCTGTCACCCGAGGGCGGGCTGCTCACCGACCTGGTGGTGGCGCTGGCGCGGATCAAGCGCGGCGAGGGGCCGGGCGAGGACAGCCTGCACCGGGCGATCGCGCGGGATGCGGGGGTTGCAAGTAAAGACCCCTCCCCAACCGGGCGAGCCACGGGTCTCGCCCGTCCTTCTGACCCCCACAAGGGGCAGGGGCTTAACTCCGCACTTGTTGCGCCCTCCGAACCAACTATCAAAAACGGCAAGAGTGGATTGTCTGCCGAGAGGGCGCAGCCGGGTAGCCCCTCCACCTTGTGGGGAGGGGTTGGGGAGGAGTCTTTGACAGCCAAAGCCGACGAGCCATCCGGATTCGACCCCCTCGACTGCCCCATGGCAGACCCGTGGACCGGCCCCAAACCGCCCGAGCTTCAGGCCGTCTCCGCCGACCCCTGGCGCACCAACGGCGACACGGTGGAACGCATCGAGCTGCTGGCCATCGAACTGGTCTCGGGGCGCACCCAAGTGCCGGATTCTTGGGCAGATACCCGCGGGGTGATGGACGAGATCGACACCCGCCTCAAGCCCTCCGTCCAGGCCTGCGGCGACGCCGAACTTGCGGGCCTGCTCACCGCGCTCGACGGCCGGTTCGTGGCCCCCGGACCCTCCGGTGCGCCAACGCGGG
>NZ_JAUXOD010000021.1 GCF_030682515.1 Hoeflea sp.
CTGGGGCGAACTCGCCGTGATCGACGGCATGTCGATCACCGGCACGAACCTGTTCATCTGCGGTATCCTCGGCCTGGTCGTCACCGCGCTGATCGTGGTGATCACCGAGTACTACACCGGCACCAACAAGCGTCCGGTCAACTCGATCGCCCAGGCCTCGGTGACCGGCCACGGCACCAACGTGATCCAGGGCCTGGCCGTTTCGCTGGAATCGACGGCACTGCCCGCGATCGTCATCGTCGGCGGCATCATCTCGACCTACCAGCTTGCGGGCCTGTTCGGCACCGGCATCGCGGTCACCGCCATGCTCGGCATCGCCGGCATGATCGTGGCGCTCGACGCCTTCGGTCCGGTCACCGACAATGCCGGCGGCATCGCCGAAATGTCGGGACTTCCGCCGGAAGTCCGCCAGGCGACCGACGCGCTCGACGCCGTCGGCAACACCACCAAGGCCGTGACCAAGGGCTACGCCATCGGCTCCGCCGGTCTTGGCGCCCTGGTGCTGTTTGCGGCCTATTCGAACGACCTGAAGTTCTTTGCGGAACGGGCGAACGCCGAAGGCTCGACGCTCTATCCCTACTTCAAGGACATGGGCGAGATCTCGTTCGATCTGTCCAACCCCTATGTCGTCGCCGGCCTGATCTTCGGCGGTCTCATCCCCTACCTGTTCGGCGGCATCGCCATGACAGCCGTGGGACGCGCCGCCGGTTCGATCGTGGAAGAAGTGCGCCGCCAGTTCAAGGACAAGCCGGGCATCATGGCAGGCACCGAAAAGCCTGACTACGGCCGTGCGGTGGACATCCTGACCAAGGCCGCGATCCGCGAAATGATCGTGCCGTCGCTGCTGCCGGTGCTGGCGCCGCTGTTCGTCTACTTCGGCGTGCTGCTGATCTCCGGTTCCAAGGCCTCGGCCTTCGCCGCCCTCGGCGCATCGCTGCTGGGCGTGATCGTCAACGGCCTGTTCGTCGCCATCTCGATGACCTCGGGCGGCGGTGCATGGGACAATGCCAAGAAGTCCTTCGAAGACGGCTTCATCGACAAGGACGGCGTCAAGCACATGAAGGGCTCCGACGCCCACAAGGCGTCCGTGACCGGTGATACCGTCGGCGATCCCTACAAGGACACCGCCGGCCCGGCCGTCAACCCGGCCATCAAGATCACCAACATCGTGGCTCTGCTGCTCCTGGCCGTGCTCGCGCACTAAGCCACGCCAGAGCCTTGAAAACAGAAAGCCCCGCGGAGAGTGATTTCCGCGGGGCTTTTGCATTCCGGAGAGTGGCTGTCGCCGAATCGTGGGGCTTGAATGCAGGCCGAAAGGGTTGGAGCGCGTGCTGCCGGACCGCCTGGACCGCCCAGCGTCCCCTCAGGCCGCCAAGCGTCCACTTGGAGCAGACCCAGGATCCTCTGGCTTGATTGCTGGAGCGGCCGACGTGAAGGGGCGCGGGGCCGGGCAAACAGCAACGCCGGTCGCCTCCAGTCAGGAAACAGCCGGCGCAGAGGAAGCCAGACGGACCGGATCAGCCGCCGAAGATCGACCGGGCGACTGAGGCGCCGGTGCTTTCGTTGCTTCCTGCGCCGGAGAGCACCTGGGCCAGGAAGGATTTGTCGATGCCGCCGGTCGGCGTGGTCCGCGAGATCATGTCGAAGATCCTGCCGTCCTTCAGCGTGTAGTTGGCGATCTGCGTGACCGTGCCTTCCCCGTCGAAATAGACCGCCAGCACCGACTGGTCGACCAGTTTCGGCTTCAGGAACATCGCGTTGCGGACCCGCTTCTGCGAGACGTAGTAGAAGACTTCATTGTCGAAGGTCGCCGTGGTCGACGGGGTGCCCAGCGACAGCAGCACCTGCTCGCGGCTCGAGCCCACCGGCGTCAGGTCCAGCGCGGTCTGGTCGACCACATAGCCCTGGTTGAACACTTCGGTGGTGGAACAGCCGGCCAGGGCGATCGTTGAGACCAGCGCAATTGCGGCGCCGAGACGCAAACTCCGTCCGGTTGCCTTGAAATCTCTCATCGTCAACGACATCTCCCTTTGGCGCGTGCTTGCCTGCCGCAGCCATTGCGTTTTGCGTTCCATTCGGTAAACCAGCTTCCGCACGGATGCAACATGCCAGCCCCTCGCGGACGCGATGATATCCAACGGCCATTGAAGGCAATTTCATGATCTGGACCCTGTTCAAGAGAAAAAAAGCCAATCAGGCTCTGGTTGAGCAGCAATATGAGCGCCTTACCAGTGCTGCGCGGTCCGCCGTGTTCTATGAGGCCATGGATGTGCCCGACACCGTCATGGGCCGCTTCGAGATGATTTCGGTCCATTTGCTGCTGTATTTGCGTCGGACGAACTCAGCCGGGCCTGCGGCCAATGGTATCGCCCAGGACATTGTCGATGCCTTCTTCGAGGATGTCGATCATTCGATCCGAGAACTGGGCGTCGGTGACCTGGGCGTTCCCAAGCGCATGAAAAAATTCGCCCGCATGTTCTATGGCCGGGCCCAATCCTATGGCCAGGCGCTCGATGCCGGCGACGGCGCCGCCCTGGCCGAGGCGCTCCGGCGCAACATTCACCCGGAGCAGACGGAGACCGCGCCCTCGATGCGGGCGCTTGCGGACTGGATGACGCGCACCGCGCGTGAGCTCGAGGACATCCCGGAGGATGTGCTGGCCGCAGGCCGGCTGGTGTTTCCCGCCGCCGAACTGGAGATGAGACCATGACGATCCCGGGCGACGACGAGTTCTCCTATCCGGTCAAGGTCGGCCACATCTCGGCCAATCCGTTCACGGTCCGCATATCCGCCGATCCGGCCGATCTGGCCCGGCTGGAGGCCCAATGGGGCGTGCGCGAGGTGCGCTCGTTCGAGGCCGAGGTGGTTCTCAGCCGCTGGAAGCGGGACGGCGTGCGGGTCAAGGGCCATGTCAGCGTGTCGATCGTGCAGGACTGCGTCGTCACCCTCGATCCCGTGGCCCAGAAAATCGAAGAGGATTTCGAAGCCATATTCCTTCCCGAGAACTCGCGGCTTGCCAAACGGGTGCGGGACGGCACCGCGGAACTCGTGCTGGATCCGGAGGGACCCGACCTGCCAGAGACATTCACGGGCGATTCGATTGATGTCGGCGGGGTGGCCGCAGAGTTTGCGGCGCTGGCGATAGACCCTTATCCGCGCAAACAGGGCGCCGATTACGCCGATCGCATCGAAAGCGACCCGGCAACGGACAAAAAACCGTCACCTTTTGCGGTTCTGCAAGGCTTCAAGCGTGATGATACAGCCAGTTAGCGGCGGATACGCTGACAAACCAGTTGTGCCGCGATCGAAAAAGGGTATTTTCTGCCCACAAATCCGGCCTCAAGAGCCGGGGATCAAGGACGGGGCGTGATACGGATAGCGGTTGATTTGATGGGGGGCGACCATGGCCCGAAAGTGGTCGTGCCCGGCGTCGCCAAGGCGTTGGAGCGGCACCCCGGCATCCGCTTCACCCTGTTTGGCCTTGAGGCAGACTGTGTCCCGGTGCTCGACAAGTTCCCGGCGCTGCGCCAGGCCTCGACCTTCGTGCCGTGCGAGGTCGCCGTCAGCATGGATGACAAGCCGAGCCAGGCGCTGCGGCACGGACGCTACCGCTCGTCGATGTGGCGCGCCATCGAGGCGGTCAAGACAGGCGATGCCGATGTCTGCGTCTCGGCCGGCAACACCGGCGCGCTGATGGCGATGTCGCGGTTCTGCCTGCGCACCATGGCCAATATCGACCGGCCCGCCATCGCCGCCATCTGGCCGACGGCGCGCGGCGAAAGCATCGTGCTCGATGTCGGCGCCACGATCGGCGCCGATGCGCAGCAGCTGATCGATTTCACCATGATGGGCGCCGCCATGGCGCGCGCGCTGTTCGAGATCGACAAGCCGACCGTCGGGCTCCTCAACATCGGCGTCGAGGAGATCAAGGGCCAGGAGGAGGTCAAGGAGGCCGGCCGCCTGATCCGCGAAGCCGCGATGCCGAGCTTTGACTATTACGGCTTTGTCGAGGGCGACGATCTGGGCAAGGGCACCGTCGATGTGGTCATCACCGAAGGCTTTGTCGGCAATGTCGCGCTCAAGACCGCGGAAGGCACCGCCCGCCAGATCGCAGGCTACCTGCGCGCGGCCATGTCGCGCACGCTGATGGCGCGCATCGGCTATTTCTTCGCCAAGGGCGCCTTCGACCAGCTGCGGGAGAAGATGGATCCCGGCAAGGTCAATGGCGGCGTGTTTCTGGGGCTCAACGGCATCGTCATCAAGAGCCATGGCGGCGCCGATGCCGAAGGGTTCGCCGCGGCGGTCGATGTCGGCTACGATATGGTCCGCAACGGCCTTAAGTCCAAGATCGAAGTTGATCTCAACCTGTATCATACACGCCGGTCAGCGCTTGCGCTTCCGGTCGTGGACAGCTCTTCCAGCTAGGATGTGAGAATGATCCGTTCAGTTGTACGTGGTTTCGGGGCTCATCTCCCCGAGCGCATCATGAAAAACCGTGATCTGGAAGGCGTCGTCGAGACCAGCGACGACTGGATCGTCCAGCGCACCGGAATCCGCCAGCGCCACATTGCCGGAGAGGGCGAAACGACCGCGTCGCTCGGCGAGATGGCCGCGCGCGCCGCGCTCGCTCGCGCCAACATGACGCCGGCCGATATCGACCTCATCATCTGCGCGACCTCGACTCCCGACAACACCTTTCCCGCCACCGCGGTCAACATCCAGAACCGTCTGGGCATGCACCACGGCGCGGCCTTCGATCTGCAGGCGGTCTGCTCGGGCTTCGTCTTCGCCATGACCACGGCCGACAGCTACATCAAGTCCGGTCTCGCCCGACGGGTGCTGGTGATCGGATCGGAGACCTTCTCGCGCATTCTCGACTGGACCGACCGGTCGACCTGCGTGCTGTTCGGCGACGGCGCCGGCGCGGTGGTGCTCGAGGCGGTCGATGGCGAGGGGACCATGGCCGACCGCGGCATCCTGACGGCGCATCTGCGCTCCGACGGCGCCCATCGTGACAAGCTCTATGTGGATGGTGGGCCGTCGACCACCGGCACGGTGGGGCACCTGCGCATGGAGGGCCGCGAAGTCTTCAAGCATGCCGTGGGCATGATCACCGACGTCATCGAGGCGGCCTATGCGGCGACCGGGCTCGGATCGGCCGACATCGACTGGTTCGTGCCCCACCAGGCCAACAAGCGGATCATCGACGCCTCCGCGCGCAAGCTCGGCATCGATGACGCCAAGGTGGTCATCACCGTCGATCATCACGGCAACACCTCCGCCGCATCCATCCCGCTGGCGCTTGCCGAAGCCGCCGCTGACGGCCGGATCAAGCAGGGAGATCTGGTCCTGCTCGAAGCCATGGGCGGAGGCTTCACCTGGGGCTCGGTGCTTCTGCGCTGGTGATTTTCGGCACAAGGAAACCAATAATTAACCCCTGCGTGACGGCATTTTCGGAATTGCGCGGCAATACACGCCCCCGCAATGGAGTTGCTTGACGTTGAGCGGCATGATCCATAAGTTAATCGGATTGAATAAAGGGCGGCGGGGAGCTGACCAGTCTGGTTGGGAATTATGAGCGGCAAAACGATCACCAGAGCTGATCTCGCTGAAGCGGTTTTCCGCAAGGTGGGATTGTCGAGAACCGAATCTGCCGAACTTGTCGAAATGGTCATAGACGAGGTCTGCGGCGCGATCGTGCGAGGCGACAGCGTCAAGCTCTCTTCCTTCGCGACCTTTCAGGTTCGCGAGAAGAAGGAACGGATCGGGCGCAACCCCAAGACCGGCGAAGAGGTGCCTATCAGCCCGCGCCGGGTGATGACTTTCAAGGCCTCCAACGTGCTCAAGAACCGTGTCCTCAAGGGTCACGTGTCGCGCAAGGTCAAGGCCAAAGCCAAGCCGTGAGACGGATGTCATCGCTTTGGTGACCCCGGAAGGGCCGTGGAAAACCTCGCGGGCTTCCGCATTTGGCTTCCGCCGCACTTGATATTTCCACCGCAAACCTTTGAAATGCTATCGGCTTCACAGGCTTAGCCCGCGATTCGCGGGCGGCGGCACAGGCTGCGGTTTCGCACCTGAGGCGAGCTGATGCCTGGCATTGGCAGGGGCGCGTCCGCTGGGCGCCCGGGTTCGGGCGCGGCGCTGACAAGATCGGAGTGGCACAATGGACAAGAGCCCTGACGCGTTCCGGACGATTTCGGAGGTGGCCGACGACCTCGACCTGCCGCAGCATGTGCTGCGGTTCTGGGAAACCCGTTTCGTCCAGATCAAGCCGATGAAGCGCGGCGGCGGCCGGCGCTACTACCGGCCCGATGACATCGATCTTCTCAAGGGCATCCGGAACCTGCTCTACGATCAGGGTTACACGATCAAGGGCGTCCAGAAGCTTTTGAAGCAGAACGGCAACAAGTTCGTCATCGCCGTCGGGGCAGGCGACCTGGCGGCTGTCGAAGCCCTGTCGGCGGGGATGGCCGAGGACAAGCCGACGCCGTCGGCGCCCGCGCCTGCAGCCGAGGACGACCAGCTGGTGGGCAAGGCGAGGCGGCCGACGACAAGGCGTTTCTTCGGTCTTGGCGGCGAGGCAGGTAAGGTCGAACCCGAGGGCTTCTCCGGCGCTGGGGGATCGGCAACGGGCGGGCTTTCCAGGGACGACCGTGCGCTGCTTCAGGAAGCGCTCTACGATCTGCTGGAATGCAAGCGCCTTCTTGATCAGGTCCGCTGATCCCGATCAGGTTTCCTGATCCAGGTCAGGTCTCCTGATCCCGGTCAGCTTTGCTGATCCAGGTCAGCTTTGCTGAACCCGATCAGTTTTTGTCCGATCGGTTTCCGGTATCAGTGCGGCTCAATTGAGCAGCGTCTGGCGTGCCCTGCGGGCCTCGTCGAGCGCCGCCTCGAGATGCGCCTCGACCTCGACAAGGCGTTTCTCGCGGGCAAGCGCAAGCGCCATGTCCAGTTGCATCATCACCATGGCAAGGCGGTCGAGTTCGCTCTGCGTCTCCAGCGTGACGACTTCGGGACTCGGGGGGCGGCGGCGGCGCGTGGTCATGAGCGTGCTGTGAACCCCTCGAAATAGGACTTGAGATCCGTGCGGGAAAACTGCGCCTCGATCTCTTCCGGCGACAGCGAGTCGGGTCCGAACCAGGGGAATTTCCGGTCATCGAAGCTTTCGGTGAGAAAGTCGATGAATCCCCTGTGCCTGGCGCTCTTGGCCACTTCCGGGTGCGTGGCGAGCCAGATTTCGACGCGGAACTCGAAGCCCAGGTCGATATGTTCGACATCGCCGCCGATGGCCCGCGCATAGGACGGCATCAGCCCGATGCCCGCACCCTTGGCGATCGCCCAGTAATGCGCCGAGGAGAAATTGGTCTTCATCCGCACCATGCGGTCGGCGATCTGGGGGCCGAAGATCCTGTCGAGCCCATAGCCCCGCAACTGGTCTGTCTGCTGCTCGACCACGCGGTGATTGACCATGTCGGCGACGGACTTCGGCCGGCCGAATTTCTCGAGGTAGCTGGTGCTGGCGAACGGCTTGAGATGCAGATAGCCGAGCCGTTTGACCTTGAGTTCGGGCCTGTTGGGTTTTTCGAGCTGCACGGAGATGTCGGCTTCCATGCGCAGCACATCCACCGATCGCATGGCGCATTGCAGTTCGATCCGGTTCTGGCCACCGGTCTCGTTGATGTAGTCGACGATGCGCGGCGTCAGCCAGAAGCTGCCGAGGCCCTCGGTGATGGCGAGGCGGATCGGGCCGCTGGCCTCGCGCTCCGCCAGAGCCGCGACGCGCCACATGTCCGAGACCGAGTTCTCCACCTCGCGCGCGGCGAGCACCACCCGCCGGCCTTCATCGGTGAGTCGCGCACCTTCGGATTCGCGAAACAGGAGCGGGTAGCCGAGCTGGTCTTCCAGCCGCGATATCGTGCGCCGCGCCGTGTTGACGGAAATGCCCAGTTCCTCGGCCGCCTTGCGGAAGCTCAAGAGCCTCGCCACGGCGAGGAAGACCCGGATACTGTTCCAATCGGCGTTGCGCCACTGGTGTTCCATGGGTGGAACCCTCTGTTACACTATTTGCCAAAGTCAAAGCGCGAGAACTTGGTTAGCCTTTTGGGAACAGGAAAAGGGGCTGCAACCATGTCCGTTACACCACAAAATAGTTTTTTGCCCGCAAATGCAAGCGGGTTGACCGCCGAAGCGGCGCTCGAGGCCGAACGCATGCACCGCGCCGCCGCCATGGTCACGGTCACCAACCGGCTGGAGCCGTCCGAGGTGCCGCGGCTTCTCGAAGCTGCCGGCAAGGTGATTGGCCGGCTGGCCGAGCCCGAGACCGTGATCCGCGTGGCCGAGAAGAATCCGGACGCCATATGGCTGTTCTCGCGACGCGGACGGGCACGGCCCGAGGGCTTCATGTCGGCGCTTTTGCTCAATGAATCAGGACGTTCGGCGCTTTTCGACGGCACACTGAACCTGCTCGACCCGCAGAACGAGTATCTCGTCAGCCAGCATGAGCGCCCGGCCGCGATCTACGTCTGGGCAAGCTTCACGCCGGGCGTGCTGGCGGCGGGCATCAACCGCGTCATGGACCGGTTCGACTCGCCGCATTATGCCGCAGCCGACGTCATCTCGACCTCGTTTACCATCCGCGGACATCGCGCCATGGTGCGCCGCGGCTTTGAGCAGGGGGTCTGGCACGAGGGCCGCTTTCTTGAGGATTTCTATATGATCCCGCGTCGGCCGGAAACGCTGGCGGAGCGGCTGCCGCGCTACGCCACCCATGACCGGGTGTTGCGTCCGACGGGGATCCGCGTGGTCACGGGGCTGGAGGACATGATGCGCGTCGCCGCGGTCCGTTCGGCGGTCTATATCGGCGAACAGGCCTGCCCCTATGACGAGGAGTTCGACGGCAACGACCTGGCCGCCACCCATCTGCTGGCGCTGATCGGCAACGAGCCGGCCGGCTGCATGCGGCTGAGGTTCTTCGGCGATTTCGCCAAGCTCGAGCGGCTGGCCGTGCGCAAGGAGTTCCGCAAGTCCAGGACGGCCTTCGAGCTGGTTCGCGCCAGCGTCGCCCTGTGCAAGGAGAAGGGCTACAGCCGCATCTACGGCCATGCCCGCGAGGACTATCTGCCCTTCTGGCAGCATTTCGGCTTCAGGCTCAAGGAAAATGGCGCTCCCTTTGCCTTCTCCGACCATGTGTTTGTCGAAATGATCGACACGATCGCGCCGTCGCCGACCGCTCTGTCCCTCAAGGATGATCCCTACCGCCTGATCCGTCCGGAAGGCGCCTGGCATGTTCCGGGGCCGCTGGAACTGTCGGCTTCGAGGCAGGCACATCTTCACAGCGCACAGATCTGAAAGGCGTCCGTCATGCTTTCATCCGAAGCCACGTCCTACGCGTGGATCATTCGCACCCTCGTGACCTGCCGGGAGGAGGCCGACCGCCTGCGCCTGACGGATCTGAGCCACCTCATCAACATGGCGGTGCTGCAGACGGCGCTCGACTGGGAAGGAGAGGAGCCCTCCAAGGGCACGGAAACCAGCCTCGATGCCTTGTTGCGGCTCAAAATGAAACTCGCGTTTTCGGAACGGAGCGACAATGTCGTCCTTCTGAACTCAAAAACCGCCGGGGAAGCCTAACGACCTGCGGTTTGCCGGGCAGGCGCAAGGGTTGACGCCACCGTTCGCGGCGCGCCTGTCCGGCTCAATATTGGGATCCTGGCTCGGGGAGAGGCGGGATCGAAGCAAAACCGGGACCGCCATGCGGCGATCCCGGTTTTTGCGTCTCGATCGGCAAGAGGCTGGGGCCTAGGACGTCAGCCGCAGCTTCACCACGCCCTTCTTGATGGCGTCGAAGATCGGCGCCAGCTGGTTGCGCGACGGTGCATCGAAGAAATGGGCCTTGGTCGAGGCACAATCGGCAAGCAGGTTGCCGGTGGCGACATCGGGCTCTTCCAGGCGGATTGTGTAGATCTCGATGCCGTCCTGCTTGGCGTTGGTGCAGGCTGACAGGGTCTTCTTGTCGAGCGCCGTGTTGGTCTGGGCGCTGGACGCCGCGGTCAGACCGTCCAGGCGGCCGTCAACCAGGTAGCCCATGCTGGTGTAGCCTGAGCCGAGCGCGTTGTTCAAATTGCCGAAGGAATTCTGGCCGTCGGTCAGGAAGATCATGATCTTCTCCACCGAGCTATCGCTCTCGCTGGCGCCGTCGGTGAAGGGTTCGCGGCTCGACAGCACCCGCCAGCCCCACATCACGCCTTCTAGCATGTTGGTCGAGCCATTGGCCTTGAGTTGCTTCACGGTCGACTTGATGATCTTGAAGTCCGACGTCAAGGGCACCAGAGGCTCCACTTCGCAGCCGAAGCCGGGGCCTTTCGGATCGTTCTTGTTGGAATAGAAGCTGGACGGAGACGTGTCCATCTTGGGCTTCTTCCAGGTTTTTGTCTGCTGCACCGCATCCGGAGTGTTTTCGGGCTTGGTGTATTTCCCGGTCTTGCCATAGCGCGACAGCTGGGTTTCCTTGTCTGCCTGGGTTGCCCCCTTGCCCTTCACCGGCGTTCCGCCGTCAGGCAGGTAGGAGTTGGGGTATTTCCAGGCGTCGTCGGGCTCATCAATCGCGAAGAATGGCGTAAACAGCGAATTCGGGTCGGCGGGATTGGGCACCGTGTCGTCGACATCGTGCAGCGCCTTGGCCGTCGGGGTTCGGGTTTCCACGCAGCCGGGCCATGTGACGTTGAGGTGCTTGTAGAGCGCGAAGCGGCTGAACTCCTCCGGAATGTCGGACTGCAGGACAGGGGCCTTGGCGTCCTGATCGAGCCAGCCGGCTGCGGCCTTGGTGATCACGCCCGTGTCGCTGATGGTCGGTCCATGCCCGGGGCCGACGTTGACAAAGCCCGCATAGGGCACCAGCGAGAACTTGATCTGGTCTTTCTCGAGCCCGAGTGCCTCCATGCCGTCGACCAGCCCGATCACCGCATTCTGCATCGAGATGAGCTTGCCGCCTTCCATGGAGCCGGTGGTGTCGAGCACCAGCGCGATCTCGTATTTTGTAAAGGCGAAGGTGGCGTCCGCATCGACAGAGACGGGCATGGATTTCTTGCCCATGAAGCCGCCGAACACCAGCGGCTTGTCGATGACGGCGCGCACGCTGGCTACGCCGTCCTTCACGGAGACGGAGACCTGCGCGGCGGTGAAACCGTAATTGGCGGCGATGGTCTTTCTGGCGATCTCCAGTGCCTCGGCGTCGCTGACCTTGCCTTCGCGGGCCACCGCCAGGGCCGCCGCGTCCGCGGCGTTCTGCAATTCGCTTTTCTGAACGCTCAGGCCGACATAATCGACCGCGAGCCCGCCCGCGAGCATGACCGGCACGGCAAGGATGCCGAAGGTGACGCCGAAATTGCCGGATCTGTCGCTGAAAATCTCAATTGGCTTGCGCATTGGCCCGGCTCCCAACCTTGACTGGTTGCAATCGCGAATGACGATGCGTGGTTCCCGGTAAACCCTCTCCGCCATGGATTGCTCCGTTTCTTGCCTTCAATCTAGGGATCAACCTTAAACAATTTGTTGCTAATGAACTGAAACATATATCTATCGCGATATAAAATCGCAGTTTGGGGCAATTCCGGGCCGCGTTGCGCTTGGATGGGGATATCCGCGGACTTGCTGTGCCCAAATCCTCAGTGCTCCGGGTTTCTCTGGCTTTTTCTCCCGGTCCGGCCATTTTGCCCTTGCCCGCAAAATCCCGATGATCTAAGGCCTTGTCCCAAGTCGGAGCGTAGCGCAGCCCGGTAGCGCACTTGTCTGGGGGACAAGGGGTCGTCGGTTCAAATCCGGCCGCTCCGACCATTTCACAACATCGGACAGGACCATCGGGTCCTCAGGAATTGGCGAACGCCGGCCGTGCGGAAGCGGGGTTAGGCCGGTGCGAAGGCCGCAGGCGCGGGCTGGCGCCGCAGATGCGACTGCCAGCGCATCTCCAGCGCGATGCATCCCCAGACAATGCCCATCAGCAGATAGAAATGTCGCCAGTGGTCGGTGTCGATCACATTGCCGATGATCGCGTGTCCCAGCAGCACGATGTAGGACAGCATCAGATAGGGCTGCCAGGGCCGCTCGCGCAACAGGAAGCGGAAGCCGAGCACAAGCGTCCAGATCATCAGCGCCACATAGCTCACAAATCCCAGCCAGCCGTAGTCCATCAGCGCCTTGAGCCAGATATTGTGGGTGTCTTCGCCCCACGTCAGGCCGAATTCGAGCGGCCCGATGCCGAGCGGATGCTCCATCGCCAACAGGAACCCGATGGCATGCCGCTCGAAGCGGCCGTGTCTCGCCCCGTCATAGGCCTGGACCAGCTTGGCACGATCGGAAAACAGGTCGGCGATCTGGTCGAACTGCAGCGCGACGATGATCGCGCCGACGAGCAGCACGGCGCCGATCAGCGTCATGATCAGGATCCTGAGCCGGAAGGCGCCGGTGCGTTCCTTGACCAGCATGACGAGGACCAGCAGCATCATGCAGATCGGCAGAAGCCCCCAGGCCGCGCGGGAGAACGAGAAGAACACGCCGAGCGCCAGGATGAGCAGCCCGGCAATCCTGAGCGGCGCGGCCTTGAGCGTGCCGGTCAGCAGCCCGTACATGAGATAGAGCGCGGGCAGCACCAGATAGGGGCCGAACACGTTGGGATCCTGAAACGCACCCTTCGCCCGGCCGTAGCGGGTGAAGACTTCACCTCCGGGCAGGAGGCCGAGATAGCCCAGGATCCCGAGCAGCGCGGTCAGGATGGCAGCCGCCACATAGGCGCGGAAGATCAGCTTCAGACGGCGCTGGTCGGCCTCGATGATGGCGGCGAAGAACATCGAGGTGAATGCCAGGAACAGCGAGACCGCGATGTACATCGGCGTTCCCTTGACATCGTCCATGGTCAGGATCGAGAACATGCCGCCAATGTTGAAAATCACGAACAGGACGATCAGCGGCGCGATGTGACGCGACAGCCTGAGCCCGAAAATCGCCCATATGCCGATCAGGACAACCAGGAACAGCTCATAGGGGGCCGGCTCGTTGATGACGAACCCCGACAGGAACACGCCGAAGGCCACGCACAGCGAGGCCAGCATCGATATCGCAGCGCGTTGCGGCAGAAAGAGGGCGGGTGCGGGGAGGGCGGCGCTGGTCAATAGGCGTGTTCCGTGTTGAACAGCCGGATCGGCGTGAGGAACAGGATCTTGAGGTCGAACAGCAGTGACCAGTTCTCGATGTAGTAGAGGTCGCAGGCCGTGCGCTGCTTGATCTTCTCGTCATTGTCGATCTCGCCGCGCCAGCCATTGATCTGCGCCCAGCCGGTGACGCCGGGCTTGACCCGGTGGCGGGCGAAATAGCCGTCGACGACTTCGGCGAAAAGCCGGTCCTGCGCCACGGCGACAACCGCGTGCGGGCGGGGACCCACCAGCGACAGATCGCCCCTGAGCACATTGAAGAACTGCGGCAACTCGTCGATCGAGGTCTTGCGGATGAACCGCCCGACCTTGGTCACGCGCGGATCGCCCTTGGTGACGACGACGCGCGCTGCCGGGTCGCACTGGTCGGTGTACATCGAGCGGAACTTGAACACCTCGATGACTTCGTTGTTGAAGCCGTGCCGCTTCTGCATGAACAGCACCGGCCCCTTGGAATCGAGCTTGATGGCGATGGCGGTGGCCACCATGACCGGCCAGAGCAACGCGATCGCCAGGACCGAGAAGAAGACATCGAAGATCCGCTTGGCGACGGAATCCCAGTCCGTGATCGGTCGGTCGAAGATATCGAGCATCGGCACCGCGCCGACATAGGAATAGGCGCGCGGCCGGAACCTGAGCTTGTTGGCGTGCGCCGCAAGGCGGATGTCGAGCGGCAGGATCCAGAGTTTCTTGAGCAACTGCAGGACCCGCGATTCCGCGTTCAGCGGCATGGCGATGATCAGCATGTCGATCCGCGCCATGCGCGCGAATTTCACCAGCGCATCGACATTGCCGAGCTTGGGGTAACCGGCCACCATAGCCGGCGACCGGCGCTCGTCGCGGTCGTCGAAAATGCCGCAGATGCGGATGTCGTTGTTGGGATCCTGCTCGATGGAGCGGATCAGCGCCTTGGCGATTTCGCCGCCGCCGACAATCACCGCGCGGCGCTCCATGACGCCGTTGCGCGCCCAGCGGCGGATGCCGTAGGCGACAATGTTGCGGCCGACGGCGAGGCTGATCGCACCGGCGATGAACCAAGTCGCGAACCAGAAGCGCGAAAACGCCAGGCCGTATTGCAGGAAGAAGGCCGCAAGCGCGATCATCGCGAAGGCCGCGGCCCAGGCGGTCAGCACCTTGGGCAGGGTTCTCAGCACGCTTCTGAGCGCCGGCACCTGGTAGCCGTCGGCAATCTGGATCAGGAGCACGGCCAGCGCCGAGCCCGAGAGAATGGCCGGAGCATAATACAACAGCGTGACTTCCCAGGTCATCCCGACATAGAGCGCGTAGACCAGAAAGCCGGTGAGTGCCAGCAGCGCGAATTCCGCCAGCCGCAGCGTGCCGACGATCATCGTCGGGGACAGGTTTTCTTCCGACAGACGATTGGCAGTCTGATGGGCCAGCCGGCTCAGTTCGACCGCTGTTTCGCCGTCCTTGCCCTTCAGGCTCGGCTTGACGTCAATCTCCGCCATTGCCTTGCGAATGGCCTTTGGATTGAATGCGCTGTCGCGGTCCATCTTGTTCACGGCAAAACCTCCCCGGAAACTCTAGTGGCCTGACCGAAACATATGGTTCCCATCTGTTTCGAAACGTCAGCCCACCAGCAATTGATCTGGTGGGGTGATCTGTCCTGACAGATGGGTACCATCTGTCAGGATCGCACCACTAGTGACCAGGATATCACGCCCACCCTAAGAAAGGCTTGACACCGTGCGGGGGGAGGTGTCCCGCACCTTGCGGGCCAGGCAGTCCTGGTAGAGCCCGGCCATGCGTTCGGCCATGGTGCGCGCCGAAAAATGGCTGCGGAAGACATCCATGGCGGGCATGGCCTGGCGCAGCCAGTCCGGCTGCAGCACTTCCTGCGCCATGGCGCCGGCCAGCGCCTCGGCATCACCCGGCGGGACGAAGCCGGCAAAGTCGGGTCCGACGATTTCGGGAATGCCGCCGACCTGTGTCGAGATCACCGGCTTGCCCGCCGCGACCGCTTCCAGAACGATGTAGGGCATCGATTCAGCTCGCGACGGGATCACCACCGTGCGGGCCATCGCGAAGGCTTCTCGCGCGGGCATGGCGTCGTGCATGGCAACCCTGCCGCCCATGCCGAGCGCATCCAGGCGCGCCTGGTAGCGCGGCTTGTCCTCGCCATCGCCGACCATCACCGAGCGCAGCGGCCGGCCGGCCAGTTGCTCGGCACGGCGCAGCGCCTCGATGAAGACATCCGGTCCCTTGAGGTCGCGCATCATGCCGATATAGAGGAAATCGGCGGCGCCGGCCGTCGTGCCGACCGGGTCGAACTCATGCTCGCGCAGGCCGTTGTGGATCAGCCGCCAGGGCGTGCGCGGCTCGCCGATCTTGTCGGTGTAGGTCCGCCGCTCGTAGTCGGAGACGAAGACCAGATTGTCCGTCCAGCGTTCCAGCAGGCGCTCGATGGCGAAGTAGGCCTGCCCGCGCAGCGTCTTTTCGCTGTAGTGCAGGCTTCCCCCATGGGGGGTATATAAACGGGCAACGCAAGACCGGGATACCCGTAACTGTGAGCCGACAAGCCGCACGAAGGCGCCGCCCTTGGCGCCGTGTCCGTGCAGCACATCGGGCTGCAAACTCTTGATTTCGCGAAAGGTTCTGATCGCGGTGGTGATATCGGCGGGTCCCAGCGATCGCTGCATCGGCAGCCGCGTAAGCCCCAGCGCCAGATGCGGCATGATGCTGGCGAACAACCCGTCCTCATAGGCGCCCCCGGTGGTGGAATCACACAGGATCCCGACCTGGTGGCCGGCCCTGGCGTGTTCCTCCGCCAGGTCGCGGACGTGGCGGAAGATCCCGCCGACCGGCGACCGGAAGCAGTGAATGATCCGCAAGGGTTTTGGATGAGCCATGAGGTTAGAACAGCCGCTCGCGGACATAGATCGTGTCGCCTGCAAGGATCGGGTCGGTGATCCCGACCCTGCCTGTGAGGATCTCGCCGTTGATCGTGCGGGTGATGTCGACATCGCGCTGGTGCGCCCGCGGCGAATACCCGCCGGCAATGGCGATGGCCTTCTGCACGGTCATGCCGGCGACATAGGAATACTGCCCGGCCTGGCCGACTTCGCCCATGATGAAGAAGGAGCGGTACCGGTCGATCTCGATGGAGACGTCCGGATCGCGCAGATAGCCCTGCCTGAGGCTTGCGGCAATGCTGCCTTCGAGTTCCTGCAGGGTGTGCCCGCGCGCGGCCACCGCGCCGATCAGCGGGAAGGCGATATAGCCGGCCTGATCGATCGCGTAGGTTCCGGTCAGTCCTGTCTGTTCGAAAACGGTGATGCGCAGCCGGTCGCCGGCATCCACCCGGTAGGGCTGCATCACGGCTTCATGAAACGCCTTGGGCGCCGGCTGATAGGCCGAACAGCCCGCCAGCATGACCGAGGTCATGGCGGCCGCCAGCAGATGTGTCGCTTTGGACTTGGCGGGTGTCATGCTTTTTCCTGCTCCACGCGAAACGTGCAAATTCGCTCACCGTTATCGATCCATTAGGGTTAACGGGCGGTAAAACCCGCAAGAATTATTCTGCAGGCACCTTGCCTGTGCAGCCCGGGGCAGGGCGGGCCAAAGGTAAAGGATGTGTCACCAGCCTTTTAACCCTTGCGTTACCATGTTCGTTTACTCTTCGCGGCGAGTGCAAGTTTGGAGTACAAGCGCATGTCCGTCTCACCGATGCCGCAGCAGGATGTGGATATTGACCTTGGACGCCTGGTCGCGGCTGTCTGGGAAAGGAAGGCGCTTGTCGCAGGTCTCACCGCCGCCGCAGCGGGCCTGGCGTTTGTCGTCACCGGCCTCATCAATCCGCTCTACAAGTCGGAAACCCGGCTGCTGATCGAAACCCGCGAGCCGGTCTATTCGAGCAACCAGACGCAGCAGTCCACCGACACCGCGCTCGACGAGCGCGCGGTGACCAGCCAGGTGGAAATCCTGCGGTCGACCGATCTGATCAAGCAGGTGGCGCGCGACCTCGACCTGTCCTCGCGCGAGGAGTTCGATCCGGCCGCCAAGCCTTCCGCGCTGGGCGATCTCCTGGTGACGCTCGGTCTCAAGAAGAACCCGCTGGATGTGCCGGCCGAAGAGCGCGTGCTCAAGGAGTTCAACAGGAAGCTCGAAGTCTACGCCGTGCCCGGATCACGGGTCATCGGCATCGAATTCTCGTCCGAGGACGCGGGCCTCGCCGCCGAAGTCACCAACGCGCTGGTCGATGCCTATCTCTCCTTCCAGTCGGGCGCCAAGCGCGAGAACAACACCGATGCCAGCGCCTGGCTCGAGCCGGAAATCGCCAGCCTGCGCGAAAAAGTCCGTGAATCGGAAGCCAAGGTGGCGGAGTATCGCTCTCAGTCGGGCCTCCTGCTGGTCAACCAGCAGGATACGATCGCCGCCAAGCAACTGTCCGACATTTCGACCGAACTCAGCCGCGTCCGCGCCGAGCGCGCCGATGCCGAAGCCCGCGCCCAGTCGGTGCGCAATGCGCTGGAAAATGGCCAGGCCGTGGACTCGGTCTCCGATGTGCTGAGTTCGCCCGTGGTCCAGCGCCTGCGCGAGAGCGAAGGCAATATCCGCGCCCAGATCGCCGATCTGTCGACGACGCTGCTGGAGGCGCATCCGCGCATGAAGGGCCTGCGGGCGCAATTGAGCGATGTCGAAACCCAGATCCGCGGCGAAATCCGCAAGGTTCTTTCAAGCCTCGAAAGCAATGCGCGGGTAGCGGGGCTGCGCGAGCAGGAACTGACCGCCCAGCTCAATGCGCTCAAGGCAGGGTCGGGCCGCGAGGGCGAGGAAGCCGTCGAGCTGCGCTCGCTCGAACGCGAAGCCGCTGCCCAGCGCGATCTGCTGGAGACCTATCTGAGCCGGTACCGGGAAGCCGCGTCGCGGTCCGAACCCAAGGCGCTGCCCGCCGACGCCAGGGTGATTTCCCGTGCCGTGCCTGCGTCCGAGTCCTTCTATCCGAAGACCGGCCCGATCATCATCGTTGCGGCCCTGGCGACCTTCCTGCTGGCCTCGGTCGGCGTAATGCTCGGAGAATTGTTCTCGGGGCGGGCGCTGCGTCCTTCATCGGCCCTGATCCGCGAACCGTCGACGGTCCAGGCCGAAACGGTGGCCGTACAGTCGCCCGTCGAGGCCGAGGTTCCTGCCGCCGCCCTGCCGGCGATTGCCAATATCGCCGATGATTTCAGCGTCGAAGCGGTCGCCGAACAACTGGTCACCGATGCGACGCCGGTGGCGGTCTGCATCTCGCCGGAAGGCGACGAGGGATCGGCGGCGGCGGTGATGCTGGCGCGCACCGTGGCCGGCGACGGCTTGCAGACCCTGCTGATCGACCTCACCGGGTCGGCCTGCCCGACCGAACTGATGGCGGAGTCCATGCGCCTGCCGGGCCTGACCGACCTGATGTGCGGCGACATCTCCATCGCCGACTCGATCCATCCCGACCGGTTGTCCTCGGCCCATATCATTCCGCGCGGCAACGCCAATGCCCGCCGCGCCATGCGCGCCATCGACCGTCTGCCGATGGTGATCGACGCGCTGACCGAGGCCTATGATCTGGTCATCGTTGAATGCGGCGCCGCCGATGCCGCCTCTGTCGCCCGCATCGCCCGCGCCGAGAGAGGCGAGATCGTGCTGACGATCCTGCGCTCCGACGAGGCCGAAGTCGCCCGCTTCCTCGCCGAATTCAACGCGCAAGGGTTCGAGAACGTGCTGCTCATGACCCCGGGCCATCCGACAAGCCCTATCGGACATCGCAGCTCCGCCGCCTGACGCGCTTGCGCTGTGTTGCCTGGTCAAGCCTTTCAGTCTGACATGAGGGACCGGAAAGGTCAGTCGGCCTCGGGGGCAGGCGCGGGTTTGCGCACCAGCAGACCGCGCAGCCAGGCCACGGCCCGGTGCAGCGCCGGGGAGGCCTTGATGGTCCGCTTCAGGCGGATGACGCCTGAAATCAGCGGCGCGGCAAGCCGGCCCCTGAGATTGAGCGGGGCGTAGCAGTCGACGAGTTCGGTGCGCTGCGGGCACCAGGAGCGCTTGTAGAGCTGGTCACCCACGCCGAAATCGAAGACCGCATGGCCCGCGGCCGAGGCGCGCTCGATCATCTTGTAGAACAGCAATTCTCCGGCGCTCGCGTCCGGGGCGATGGTCTCGTCGATCGAGCCAAACTGGCAGGTGACATGGCGGTCCTTGATGGTGAGGCCCGCGACCGCGATGATCGCCCCGGCATGGTCGCCGCCCACCAGCTCGATGCCGTGCAGTTCGAGCCCCGGGCGTCCGTCGGCGGTGCGTGTCGTGGCAAGTTCGGCCAGAAACGCCCGCACATCACGGCCTGCGAATACATTCGGCAGGCCCTGGGAGGCGAGCCGGACCGGCTTCTGCGCCAGGAAGACATCAAGCAGGCGCAGAGCCTGCGCGTTGTCGTCGCCGGTGATGTGCCTGTAGCCGCCGATCGCTTCGAGCCTGCGATCGGAAACCCTGAACTTCTTGCGGCGACGCTTGCCGTTGATCTGCGCCAGAACCGCGTTGAAATCCGTGCTGAGCGGCAGCTGGAAACTCGGGTTCTGGTGGTAAACGCGCGGCAGGGCCGAGAACGGCGGCCGTGCGGCCGTTTCCGGCGTCATCTTGTCGAACAGCACGATGTCGGCATCAAGCCCGGCCTGCGCCAGCGCCGCGGCGAGGTCGGCGGGCGAGGCCGGGGCAACGCCCTCAAGCCCGGCAAGATCGATGAGGCCCGTGTTTTCATTGGAGAACGCGGTTCCAGCGAATTGCGCGATCTTCAGGCCGCCGGTCCGCCTGATTTCCAGCGGCAGCAGCGAGTAGGGGACTCCATCCTGCTCGAGCGTGAGAATGGCGAGCGGTGTCCCGGTTCCCTTGGACCAGGCCCCGACCCAGGCCCGACTCTGATGAAAGGACATCTCAGGCGCGGCTTCAAGCCGCTGCCACAGCGTTCGGGCCTTGTCCGGATCCGGCGTCAGTGTCGCGGTCAGCCGCACCTGGTGCGGACTGGCGCGCCGGGCGGCGGCCGTCCGGGCGATCGGAGCTGTGATGTCGTGTGTGTTGGCCATGGAAGCAACGCCCGCGAATGTCTTGCTTGTGGAGGCAAGCATGACGCGGTCGGGTCAAGATCAAGGTAAAGAAGGCGGTTCTGGCCACGAAAAGCGGTGCTTGAGGTTAACGCGGACTGAACGCTGGCGTGTCCGGTTGCCGGGAATGGCCGGCCTCAGGACGCCTTCTTCCTGGCGGGACCTTCCATCCAGCGGATGATGAACATTGCCGGCACCACCCACAACACGCCTGTGAACAGGAAATAGAGCAGGTGCACATACCAGGCGGACTCGGCCAGCCGGTAGGTGGCAATCGTCGTGGCGACCAGCGCATAGACCACCACCAGGACAATGATGAGGAGTGTTCCGATGAATTTTCTGAGGCGGACAGGCATGATCGTATCTTCTTTCTGAGGCTCGCCATTGTGAATAGCGGCTTTGCCGATGAACGCAAGGGCAGGGAGGGATCGCGGGGGGGCGCCGCGACCCCATGCCGCAAAGCGCCCGCTCTTGCCTTGCAGGGTGCTGTGGTGCACATGTCCGCTGGAAATCACAGGAAGAAATCGACGATGACACCCAATTCCGCCCTCACACGCACCCCGGCCGCCGAAACCGATGGCCATCGGCTTGCCGAGCAGGGTGCGGTGCTTTCGGCGGCGCACTCCGTCCGCCGCAATCGCGCGGTGCAGCGCAGCTGGCTGGCGCTGGTGCTTGTCGCGATCTTTTCCCTGATTCTGGTCGGCGGCGCGACGCGGCTGACGGATTCCGGTCTGTCGATCACCGAATGGAAGCCGATCCATGGGGTCATCCCACCGCTGAGCGAGGCGGAATGGCAGGAAGAACTCGAACTCTACCGCCAGATCCCGCAATATCAATTGATCAACAAGGGCATGAGCCTTGACGAGTTCAAGACGATCTACTGGTGGGAATGGGCGCACCGGGTTCTTGCCCGCGGCGTGGGCGTGCTGTTTGGGGTTCCATTCCTGTTTTTCCTGGCGACCGGCCGTATTGAAAAACGCCTGCGCTGGCCGCTGTTCGGGCTTCTGGTGCTTGGCGGGCTGCAGGGCGCCCTGGGCTGGTGGATGGTGGCCTCGGGCCTTGTCGATCGCGTCGATGTCAGCCAATACCGGCTCGCCGCCCACCTGTCGCTCGCCTGTCTGATCTTTGCGGCGATTTTCTGGGTGATGCGGGGCCTGGCGCCGCATTCGTCCGATCCGGTTCCAAGTGTTGGTCTCAGGCGCGGGGCGGGCGTACTGACCGGCCTCGTCCTGGTACAGATCTATCTTGGCGGTCTCGTCGCCGGTCTCAATGCGGGCCTGGCCTCGAGCACCTGGCCGCTGATGAACGGGGCGTTGGTTCCGCCCGGATTGCTGGAACTGATGCCTGCCTGGCGCAATTTCTTCGAAAACGAACTCACCGTGCAGTTCGTCCATCGCATGGGCGGCTATCTGATCTTCGTGCTGGCGCTGTGGCACATGGTGGCCGCCATCCAGCAGGCTTCGGGCAGCACCCATTGCCGCCGCGCCATCGTCCTGTTCGGCCTTGTCACCGTCCAGGCGCTGATCGGCATTGTCACGATCCTGACCGAGGTGCCCTTCGGCTGGGCGCTCGTCCACCAGGGCTGGGCGGTCGTCGTGCTCGGCTTCGCCACTGCCCACTGGCGCGGCTTTTATGGTGCCTATCCGCTGGAAACCGCCGTGGAAGTCAGGACCTGATCAAGAGCGCCGCGCATCCGACAGGGTGGGCAAAAGCCTCTTGAGGCCTTTGCGTCTCGTTCAGTCGCCGATCATCAGGTTGAGGTTCTGCACCGCAGCCCCCGAGGCTCCCTTGCCGAGATTGTCGAGCGAGGCGACCAGATTGACCTGGCCCGCGCCCGCGGTTCCGCAGACATAGAGCTTCATCCGGTCGGTGCCCGCCAGTTCCTCGGGATCGAGCCGGGGAGGTGCCGTCTCGGCCAGCGACACCACGTCCACGAGCCCGCCGTCGCTGTAATGGGCCGCGAGCGCGCCATGGATGTCGGCCATCGACGGAGCGCCGCTCATCAGGTCGAGATGCAGCGGCAGATTGACCAGCATGCCTTGCGGAAAACGTCCGACCGCAGGCGTGAACACCGGCCGCCTTGTGATCCCGGTCTGCGCCATGATTTCCGGCACATGCTTGTGCGCCAGCGTCAGCGCATAGGCGAAATAGGTGGATGGGATCGCGTCGTCGCGGCTCGCATCCTCCATCTGGGCGATCATCTGCTTGCCGCCGCCGGTGTAGCCCGACACGGCGTTGATGGTCGCCGGATAGTCTTTCGGCAGAAGGCCCGACGCCACCAGCGGCGCGATTAGCGCGATGGCGCCGGTGGAATAACAGCCGGGATTGGACACGAACTGCGCCGACGCAATCCGCGCCGCCTGGCGTTCCGAGAGTTCGGCGAAGCCGAAGGTCCAGTCGGGATGGGTCCGGTGCGCCGTGGAGGCGTCGATGAACCGGGTGCCGGCATCCGCCGCAAGTGATACGGCTTCGCGCGCCGCATCGTCGGGCAGGCACAGGATGGCGATGTCGGCCTCGCGCAGGAACCGCGTCCGCACCTCCGCGTCCCGCCGCTGTTCGGCCGGCATCGACATCAGCTCGATGTCGCGCCGCGCCTGCAGCCGCGTGACGATCTGCAGGCCAGTGGTTCCGTGTTCGCCGTCAATGAAAATCTTGGGAGCCATCGGGCTTCTCCGTTCATGCTTGAATATCAGGGACTTGTGCAGGGCTTCGGACTCAGTTTCCGAAGCTGTCGATGTGGCGCGCGCGTCTATCGTCGGGCGCGGCGTTCTGCGAGAAGTCCGAGATACTGCATGGCGACGGCGGCTCCGGCTATCGCGGTGATGTCCGCGTGGTCATAAGCTGGAGCAACTTCTACAATATCCGCCCCCTTGATATCAAGCCCCCCAAGCTTCTGCAGCACCGACAGCATCCTGGCGCTCGACGGCCCGCCGGCCACCGGGGTACCGGTGCCGGGCGCGAAGGCCGGGTCGAGACAGTCGATATCGAAGGTGACATAGGCCGGAGCGTCGCCGACATGATCGAGGATCGTCTGGGCGATCTGCGAGGCCGTCATGTCCTCGACCTCATGGCCATAGACGATGCGGATGCCGCAATCCTCGGGCGCATGCGTGCGGATGCCAACCTGGATCGACCGGGTCGGGTCGATCACGCCGTCGCGCACGGCGCGGCCGACGAAGGAGCCGTGGTCGATCCGCTTGCCGTCGTCGAACCAGGTGTCCTGATGCGCGTCGAACTGCACCATCGCCAGCGGCCCGTGTTTGGCGGCATGCGCCTTGAGCAGCGGCCAGGTAACGAAATGATCGCCGCCGAGGCTCAAGAGGAACGCGCCCGATTTCAGGATCTTCGTGGCCTCGCGTTCGATCGTCGTGGGTGTCTTGTGGTGATTGCCGTAATCGAGCAGGCAGTCGCCGTAGTCGATCACCGCCATGGCGGCAAACAGGTCGCGCTCGAACGGATATTGCGGGTCGTTGTCGAGGATCGCCGAGGCGCGCCTTATCGCCTGCGGGCCAAAGCGCGCGCCGGGGCGGTTGGACACGGCGGCGTCGAACGGAATGCCCCAGACCACGGCGTCCACGCCCTTGAGCGACTTGGTGTATTTGCGCCGCATGAACGACAGCGCGCCGGCATAGGTCGGGTCGGTTGCCCGGTCGGTGAGCGAGCGCGTGGTGAAGGCGTGGTCGATGGATTGGTTGGCCATGGTCTGGTCCCCGATGCGAAGAGGAATGCCGGATGTGTCTAACCCATTCGGCCGTCATGATAAAGCCGGGCTGATCCCGCGGGCGCCGCCATTAAGGTTAAGCCCGGATTGCTGCCGCAGAGCGCGTCGCGCGGTGTTATGGAAAGTCCACGAAAGATGGACACGACCTTGACCGATTCACCTGCACCTACCGCGCAGTCCGAGACACTCTATCCCGTGCAGTATCTGCGCGCGGCGGCGGCGCTCGTGGTGATGCTGTTCCATGTGTCGGTCCTGTCCCAGGAAACCTGGGGCCTCGATCCCGGGCGGGTCGATTATGTCGGCGCCGCGGGCGTCGATCTGTTCTTCGTCATTTCCGGTTTCATCATGGCGATGATCGTCGCCCGTGCGGGCCGGTTTGACGCCAGGGAGTACTGGATCCGGCGGATCGCGCGCGTGGCGCCGGCCTATTGGGTCATCACCTGTCTGGTGTTCGTGCTCGCGGCGCTGGTGCCGAGCCTGTTCAACTCGACCACCGCCGATATCACCAGTCTGGTGGCGTCCCTGTTGTTCGTCGCGGTCGACACCGGCAACGGTACGACAGTCCCGCTGCTGGTCGTAGGCTGGACGTTGAATTACGAGATCTTCTTCTACGCCATCGTCGCACTGACCGCCGGGCTGTTTTCGGACAGGCGGCTGCTGGGCGCGTCGGGCGTGATCATCTGTCTCGTTCTGGCGGGGATTGCGCTCCAGCCCACCAATCCGAGCCTGGCGTTCTACACCGATCCGATCCTGCTGGAATTTGTCTTCGGCATCTTCATCTTCCGGACCTGGAGTCGGACCGGAAGCGCGGGGCTGAGCTTCACGCCGGTGATTGTGTTTGCACTGGGTGCCTCGCTGCTGGCGCTGCAGTGGGAAAGGCCACTGGTCGACTGGCGCGCCTTCTACTGGGGCGTGCCGGCTGCCGCGGTGCTCTATGGCGGGCTGGGCGCCTTGCGCTTCAGGAGCAGATTTCTGGCGCGGCTGGGCGACTGGTCCTACGCGCTCTACCTCACCCACCTGTTCGTGATCACGCTCTACATCAAGCATGTGATCCCGTGGGACGCGATGATAACTTTGCCCTGGCAAGCCCATTACCTGATCATGACGGTCGCAGCCTTCGCCGTGGCCGGCGGCTACTACACGCTGGTCGAGAAGCCGCTGTCACGCTGGACATTGCAAAGGCTCAGCCGCCGATTGCCACAGGCCTGCCTGCCGGCCGGCACAGCCCGGGAGGCGGCCGAATAGGTGGCTTTCACGTGACGAATGGCAGGCCCTGGCGCCGCCAGCCGGAGAATCCCGCCGGAATGTGCATCACATCCCTGAACGGCGCTTGCGAGAACGCCCGCATCAGCGCATGGCTGCGCCCGCCGGCCTGGCAATACATCACGTAAGACCGTTCCGGATCCAGCGCCCGGATCCTCGCGGCGAAGTCCTTGGCGTAATAATCGATGTTGATCGCACCTTCGAGATGACCGGAGGCAAATTCGCGCGGCGTGCGGATGTCGAGAACCAGGATCGCGGAATTGTCCTGGAGAGCCTCGAAGGCATCCTGCGGGGACACATCGCGCAAGCCGCCGGAAGCCAGGGCCGGGCGAGGGGCGAGGATCATCAGGGTCGCTGCTGCCAGAAGCTGGCGTCGGGAAATAGTGCCGGACATTGCTCTTCTCCTGAGAGGATGCTTGGTCGTCAGGGCGGGAGATAGCGGCGAAAGCCCCGGCTTCAAGCTCACGCGAGCGGCAGACATAAAAAAGACGGGGCCGAAGCCCCGTCCAAATGGTTCGCAGTAGCTTCCAGGCGACTTAACGCTTGGAGAACTGGAACGAGCGGCGGGCCTTGGCCTTGCCGTACTTCTTGCGCTCGACCACGCGGCTGTCGCGGGTCAGGAAGCCACCCTTCTTGAGAACCGCGCGCAGGCCCGGCTCAAAATAGGTCAGCGCCTTGGAGACGCCGTGACGCACCGCGCCGGCCTGGCCGGAGAGGCCGCCGCCGGTGACCGTGCAGACGACATCGAACTGACCCTGGCGGGCAGCGGCGACGACCGGCTGCTGGACAACCATCTGCAGCACGGGACGGGCGAAGTACTTGACGAAATCACGGCCGTTGACCGTGATCTTGCCGGTGCCGGGCTTGACCCAAACGCGGGCGATCGCGTTCTTGCGCTTGCCGGTGGCGTAGGAACGGCCAAGGTCGTCGACCTTGCGCACATGGACCGGCGCGGCAGGCTGGGCCGGAGCAGCGGCAACCGATGCGCCGAGTTCCTCAAGCGAATTGAGTTCAGCCATGATCAGGCGCTCCTTTTGTTCTTGGTGTTCAGCGAGGCGACGTCGAGGACGGTCGGCTGCTGCGCTTCGTGCGGATGCGTGGACCCGGCATAGACGCGCAGGTTCTTCATCTGGCGGCGGCCAAGCGGACCACGGGGAACCATGCGCTCGACAGCCTTCTCGATGATCCGCTCCGGAAAGCGACCTTCGAAAATCTGGCGCGCGGTGCGCTCCTTGATGCCGCCGGGATAGCCGGTGTGCCAGTAATACTTCTTGTCGGCATATTTGTTGCCGGTCAGGACAGCCTTCTCGGCATTGATGACCACGACATTGTCGCCGTCATCGACGTGAGGGGTGTAGGTGACTTTGTTCTTGCCGCGCAGGATGTTGGCGATAATGGTGGCGAGACGACCGACGACGAGATCTGTCGCGTCGATAATCACCCACTTCTTATCCACCTCTGCAGGCTTCTGCGTAAAGGTTTTCATGGAGTTCTCTCTTCAATCGGGATCCGGATCGGCGCAAGCCGAAAGCCGGACGTTTCTTGTTGCTTGGGTTGTTCCGGGATCAATCCCGAACCAACGGATGCGCCGCTTCCTCAAGGATTGCGATGCTGCGTGCTTATAGGCGAGGCGGAAAACACCGTCAAGCAGAGGGCTTCGGCCACTGCAGAAAATAAGATATTGAAAACAATGGCTTGGTTATACGGTATTATAATACCGTAGAATTCGACGGTCCCATGCGTCAGCCGCGGGGCGGAATCGAGTAGGTGGCGGTCGCGTGCGCCACCAGTTCGCCGCCTGAATCCGAGATGGCGATGTCGGTCACGACCAGCCGCTTGCCGAGCTTGAGGATGGTCGCCACTGCTTCGAGCGGCCCGGGTTCGGGCTTCATCAGGAAGTTGATGTTGAGATTTGTCGTGACCGCCAGCGCCACGCGGCCGATATGGGCGAGGATCACCGCATAGGCCGAGACATCGGCCAGCGTGAACATCGTCGGTCCGCTCACCGTCCCGCCGGGGCGCAGATGCTTGTCGTCGGCATGAAGGCTGACGCGCGCCTTTCCGGGCGTGACGTCGAGGACGCGAATGTCGTCGCCATTGGCCTTGATCTGCGGAAACACCTCGTGGAGGTAGGCGGCGACCTCGGGGGCGGTCATCACGGGCGTGGCCGGTGCGGGCATGGCATGGTTCCTGGCAGGTGGTGCGGCATGGGTGACGGGTCGCGGACCGTCAAGACAGGCCGCGGGACGTGAGGTCCGCGGGCAAGGTTGCGGAAATTGCCGGCCGGGTCAATGTCGCCCGAACGATCCCGGGCTTTCCGCGACGCGGCGCAAGCGCTAGACTGCGCACAGACACGAAAGGTGTGAGCTGATGAATGTGAGCGAGTTGAAACAGGATGCGCCTGGCGAGTTGGTCAAGTCGGAACGGCTGGGCCACGTGCTTCGCCTCAAGATGAACAACCCGCCCGCCAACGCGCTGTCGGTTGCCATGATGCAGGCGCTCAAGGACGCGTTCGAGGCCACCCGCGAAGACAGGTCCGTCCGCGTGGTGGTGCTTGCCTCGGCGACGCCTGGAAAACTCTTCTCCGCCGGCCACGATCTCAAGGAACTGACGCTGCACCGCGCCGACGCGGACCGGGGCAGGGCGTTCTTCGCCCGCACCATGAAGCTTTGCGCCGAGCTGATGCAGACCATCGTGCACCTGCCGGTGCCGGTGATCGCCGAAGTCGACGGGCTCGCCACCGCCGCGGGCTGCCAGCTGGTGGCCTCCTGCGATCTGGCGATGTGTACGGACACATCCACCTTCTGTACGCCGGGCGTCAATATCGGTCTGTTCTGCTCGACGCCGATGGTGGCCTTGAGCCGCAATGTCCACCGCAAGCAGGCCATGGAAATGCTGCT
>NZ_JAUXOD010000032.1 GCF_030682515.1 Hoeflea sp.
TGCAGATGGATCCGCAGACCGCCAACATGCCGCTCGAGCCGGGCTCCGGCGCGCCCGACATCAATCGTATCCTGCAGAAGGTGCGCGAGGCCCAGGCCGCCGAACGCCAGCGCGGCGGCAGGCCGGCCGAGGACGGATCCGAAAAGGCAGAGTTCCTGGCCTCCGCGCGCCGCGCCGCCATGGCCGCAGCGGCCGAAGTGGAAACCATCGGCAAGGGCCGCAAGAGCGGCGGCAGCGGCTTCCTCGAGGTTCTCAAGTCGCGCAGACGGCCGATCCTGATGGCGGCGGGCGCGGTCCTGCTGGCGATCATGACGTTCCCGCTGGTGTCGGGACTGCTCTCGGGCGGCAATGAGGAAATGAGCGCGGTTGAGCCGGCAATCATCGAGCCCGTGGACGTGGCTGAGCCATCTGCTCTCTCCGCCGGGGACGAGGTCATCGTGGCCGAGGTTCAGGATCAGCAGGCCGCGAACGAACCGCGCCTGCCGGAGGTCCGGGTGATCCAGCCGGGCGCCGATGCGCCCGTGACGGACGCGCAGTCCTCTATCGCAGCCGACGGCCCCCCCGCGGCGGCCACCACGTCGACTGAACAGACAGCCGCCCTCCCTGCCCCGGTTGCCGACGCCACGCTGGCAGGCGCGCTCGACGCGCTTCCCGAGGGGGCTGCACCCAGCGCCCTCAAGGTTGCCGCGGCATCGGGCAATCCGCTTGCCTTCTACGAGATCGGCGCCCGCTTCACCGATGGCCGCGGCGTTCCGGTCGACCTTGCTGCCGCGGCAGGCTGGTACCAGCGCGCCGCCGATCTCGGGCATGCGCCGTCGCAATACCGGATCGCCAATTTCTACGAGAAGGGCAGCGGCGTCGAGCGAGACCTCGATGCCGCCAAGAAATGGTATCAGATGGCGGCCGAGCAGGGCAACGCCAGTGCCATGCACAACCTCGCCGTCCTCTACGCCACCGCCGGACCCGCGCCCGATTTCGACAATGCGGCCGAATGGTTCATCCGTGCCGCCGAAGTCGGCGTGCGCGACAGCCAGGTCAATCTCGCCATTCTCTACGCCCGCGGCGACGGCGTGGCCCGGGATCTCGAGCAGTCCTACAAGTGGTTCGCGATTGCGGCCAATGACGGCGACAAGGATGCCGCGGTCAAGCGCGACGAGGTGTTCAACGCGCTCAGGCCCGAACAGGTCGAATCAGCCCGCGCCGCCGTCGCCAACTGGACCGCCAAGGATGTCAGCCCCGAGGCGAATGCGGTGGAAGTGCCGGCCGAATGGGGCGGGGAGACCAACGAAACCGCGTCCGTCGACATGAAGAAGGCCATCCGCAACATCCAGGCCATTCTCAACAACAACGGCTTTGACGCGGGCGTGCCGGATGGCGTCATGGGCGCCAGGACCACGGCGGCGATCAAGGCGTTCCAGGCCTCCATCGGCATGGACGCCACCGGAGAAATCGACGACCGGCTGGTCAAGGAACTGCTGGAACGCAACACCTGAGGCATCGACTTGCCGGTGCGGGGAAGGGATCCTTCTGCGCTCGCCTGCTTCCGTTTGGCGGCGCCGGCGGCGAAAAGTGTGGCCCTCAAACGGCTTCTGTTTCAAGGCGATACCAACAGGTTTGACTTGAGCGCCCGAAACGCGCAATACGGAATTGTCAGGTACTGCTTGGCTTAACCCCTTTGTCCCAGCCGTTGACGCCCGGGAGCGCAAGGTGACAATTTACCTGCCGATCGCAGAACTTTCGGTCAATATCTTCGTCATCCTCGGGATGGGCGCGGCCGTGGGTTTCTTGTCCGGCATGTTCGGCGTTGGCGGCGGGTTCCTGATCACGCCGCTGCTGATCTTCTACAACATTCCCCCCGCGGTCGCGGTTGCCACCGGCGCCAATCAGGTGGTGGCCTCGTCCGTCTCGGGCGCACTCGCCCATTTCCGCCGCGGCACGCTCGACATCAAGCTCGGGCTTGTCCTGCTGGCCGGCGGTCTGGTCGGCGCGACGCTCGGAATCCAGATTTTCACCATGCTGCGCCGGCTTGGCCAGCTCGATCTGATCATCTCGCTGCTCTACGTGTTGTTCCTGGGATCGGTCGGCAGCCTGATGCTGTGGGAAAGCGTCAAGGCGCTGCGCCGCGCCGCCAGGAACCAGTCGGTGTCGATGCGCAAGCCGGGACAGCACAATTGGGTGCATCGGCTGCCGTTCAAGATGCGGTTCAAACGCTCCAAGCTCTATCTCAGCGTGATTCCTGTCATCCTGCTCGGCTTTGCCATCGGGATCCTGACATCGGTCATGGGCGTCGGCGGCGGCTTCATCATGGTGCCCGCCATGATCTACCTGCTGCGCATCCCGACCAATGTCGTCATCGGCACGTCGCTGTTCCAGATCATTTTCGTCACCGCCTACACCACCATCGTGCAGGCGGCGACCAACTATTCGGTCGATATCGTGCTGGCCTGGCTCTTGATGATCGCCGGCGTCATCGGCGCCCAGTACGGCGTCCGGGTCGGCCAGAAAATGCGCGGCGAGCAGTTGCGGGCGGGCCTTGCGCTTCTGGTCCTGGCTGTCGCCATCCGCCTGGGCTTCGGCCTGGTGCTGCCGCCCGACGAGGTCTATTCCGTTGTCAGCGGGAGCTTCGGGTTCTGATGCGCGCGGCAGTTCTCTCCCTTGCGGCTGTCCTCACTCTGGGCCTCATCCTTCCGGCAACAGCCCAGCTTGCCGATCCGACGATTACCATCAACGACAAGTTTTCCGAGCGGATCGACATCGGCATTTCCACCAACGAGATCGCCATCGCCTCCGATTTCTCCGGCGCCGACATCACCGTGTTCGGCGCCATCGACGGCGTCGACGAACTGCTGCTGGCGACCTTCGCCTATGACATCGTCGTGTCGCTGGAAGGGCCGCGCCAGACCACCACCGTGCGCCGCAAGGAGCGGGTGGCCGGCATCTGGATCAACCGTCACTCGATCCGCTTCGAGCCGATCCCGGCCTCCTATTCGATGTCGAGCACACGGCCGCTCGACGGCATTTCCACCTCGATGGAGCTCGCGTCCCGCGATATCGGCATCAACAACATCCGCCTGGTTCCCACCGGCGGGATCGGCGACGGGTCGAGGGTGACGGAATTCCGGGAGGCGCTCCGCCGCATCAAGCAGGCCGACGGGCTGTATCAGCGCGACCCGACCGGGGTTCGCTTCATCTCCAAATCCCTGTTCCGTGCCTCGGTGCGGCTTCCGGCCAATATCCCGGTCGGCCAGCACAAGGTCCGCGCGGTCCTTTACAAGAACGGCGAGTTCGTCATGGAACGGCAGATCCCCCTCAGGGTGGTCAAGACCGGTCTCGAACAGTTCATCTTCAATTTCGCCCATCTCCATGGGCTGGCCTACGGTGTTTTCGCGGTTTTCCTCGCAGCTCTGACGGGATGGCTGTCGAGCCTGATGTTCCGCAAGGACTGATCATCAGAATAACGGAGCAGGGACCGGCATGAGCGCAGCCCGGAATATATCCAACATGACTGCCACCGCCTGGTTCCTGGCGGGACTGGGGGCACTGCCGTTTCTCGCAATGGCCGCAGCTTCCACCGTATCGCCTGCATTCTCCGCCGCGCATCTGGGCGGTGACACGGCCTTTCTGGGTTACGGCGCCGTCATCCTGTCCTTCATGGGCGGAGTTCGCTGGGGCCGCGCCTTGACAATCGCCGAACCGGCCCGTGCCGCCGAGCAGATGATCCTGAGTGTTGCACCCTCGCTTGCTGCCTGGCTGGCCCTGCTGATCGATCGGCCCTGGTCGTTGCTCCTGTTGGCAGCCGGGTTCGCGCTGCAGGCGGCATGGGATTGGAAAAGCGCCGGTAGCGGTCTGCTGCCGGCTTGGTTCGGCCGGCTTCGCCTGACCATCAGCGCCATTGTGATTGTCTCGATAGCCCTCGTCATGCTTGCATGAACTCCGGCTCCCGCAGGCTCAGCCGTTCATGCGGTTGAAGCTGATGGAATAGATCCGGTCGCGGCCAAGCAGGTGAGCAATGAGTTCGCTCCGGTCGAACAAGCCGCGCAGGGCGGGATGGCGCAGCTCGAGCCCGCCCGTGGTCGAGCCGAAGGCCGGCATCAACAGCCGCCTGCCGTCGCTCGCAAAACACGGCCGGCGCACGGCCTTGCCGCGCCGCACCACGCGCGCCGCCGGATGCAGGTGCCCGGATATCTCGCCGTCGGCCGCGCCCGGGCGCGGCTCATGCCGCAACACCAGCGTTTCGAGATGGAGTTCGCTGCACCAGGCGCCCTCGAGCCCGACCGGCTTGTCCGGATCATGATTGCCCTCGATCCAGGCCCAGTCGCGCCCCCGCTGCAGGGCGCGCAGCGCCTCCCGGTAAAGCCCGGGCAGATGCTGCGACCCGACGCTGTCGTGAAAACTGTCGCCCAGGCTCACGACCAGGCGCGGATTGAACCGCGTGATCGCCTCGCCGAGCCGGGCGAGCGTGGCCGCGGTGTCATAGGGCGGCAGCAGTATGCCGCGCCTTGCGTGGGCGGCGCCCTTTTCGAGATGCAGGTCGGAGACCACCAGCGCGCCGCTTTCAGGCAGCCACAGCACGCCGCCGCGATCGCAGACCACGCGCGTGCCGTTGACCTCGATCTCGACGGCGGATGGTCCGGCCGCTGCGTGTTCGGCTCCAATGGCCGCGGTCAGTGCATGCATGGCTGTTCCGTTCACCTCAGGGTCCGCGCCTCGGCCAGCAGATCGTCCGCAGCCTCGGCCAGAATGCTTTCATGGGCCTCGCCGGCAACCGGCTCGCGTCCGATCTCCAGCATGATGGGGACCGCCAGCGGAGAGATCCGGTCGAGCGCCCGGTGCTTGATATGCCCCTTGATTCGCTTCAGCATAGCGCCGAGCCGCTGAATATCCAGAAGTCCCTGCGCCGCATCCGCCCGCGTCGCGCGCAGCAGGATATGGTCGGGCTCGTGGCTTCTGAGCACGTCATAGATCAGATCGGCGGAGACGGTGACCTGGCGTCCGGTCTTCTCCTTGCCGGGATGGCGCCGCTCGATCAGGCCCGAGATCACCGCGCAGGCCCGAAAGGTTCGCTTGAGCAGCCAGGATTCATTGAGCCAGGCGTCGAGATCGTCGCCGAGCATGTCCTCGTCGAACAGCTGGCCGAGATCGAGCCGCCCGTCCTTGATCATTTCGCCCATGTCCTCGAGCGCCCACACGCCGAGCGAATAATCTGTGGCCACGAAGCCGAGCGGCTGGGCCCGCAGCCGCTCGAGCCGCCGCGTGATCAGCATGCCGAGCGTCTGGTGCGCCACCCGACCCTCGAAGGGATAGAACACCATGTAGAACCGCTCGGCGCGCGGAAACGTCTCGATCAAGAGGCTGTCGCGCGCCGGCAGTTCCGAGACGTCGCGCTGCAGCCTGAGCCAGTCGGTCACCTGGTCGGGCAGCGCGCCCCATTTGCCGGGATCGGCGATCATGGCGCGCACGCCCTCGGCCAGATAGGTCGACAGCGGAAACTTGCCGCCGGCATAGGCGGGCACCTTGGGGTCCTGGTCCCAGGCATTGGACACCAGGCATTCGTTCTCGCGGATCCCTTCAAATCTGAGAATTTTTCCCGAAAAGAGGAATGTGTCCCCCTGCGACAGGGTCTCGAGGAAATACTCCTCGACCTTGCCCAGCGGCGGCCCGCCGCGCCCGGAGAGGATGCCGTTCTTGCGGCTGGTCATCCGCACATTGAGCATCGGCGCCTCGATGATGGTGCCGATGTTGAGCCGGTACTGCTGCGCCACCTGCGGGTTGGAGATCCGCCAAAGCCCGTCGGCGCGCTTTCGGATCCGGGCGTAGCGGTCGTAGCTTTTCAGCGCATAGCCGCCGGTGGCGACGAAATCGATCACCTTGTCGAAGGTGTCGCGATCAAGCCGGGCATAGGGCGCGGCACTCGTTACCTCAAGAAACAGATCATCCGCGTCGAAGGGAGCGGCGGCGGCCATCCCCAGCACGTGCTGGGCCAGCACGTCGAGCCCGCCGTCGCCGCCCGGCGGCGTGTCCTGCGCGCCGGCGTAGTTGGCGTCGATCGCCGCCTGGCATTCGAGCACCTCGAACCGGTTGGCGGGCGCGAGAATCGCCCGGCTGGGCTCGTCCATGCGGTGGTTGGCGCGGCCTATGCGCTGCGCGAGCCGGCTCGCACCCTTGGGCGCGCCGACATGGACGACGAGGTCGACATCGCCCCAGTCGATGCCGAGATCCAGCGTCGAGGTGGCGACCACGGCCCTGAGTTCGTTGCGCCCCATCGCCGCCTCCACCCGCCGCCGCTGCGCCGCATCGAGCGAACCGTGATGCAGCGCGATCGGCAGATTGTCCTCGTTGACCCGCCACAACTCCTGGAACAGCATTTCCGCCTGGCTGCGGGTGTTGACGAAGATCAGCGTGGTGCGGTGATCCTTGATGGTCTCATAGACATCCGGGATGGCGTAGCGGGCCGAATGCCCCGACCAGGGAATGCGCTCGGCGGTCTCGAGAATGGTGATGATCGGGCTCGCCCCGCCTGTCACCGTGATCCGCCCCGCAAGCGCATCGGTCCCGGGCGACTGCGGCACGAGCCAGCGCTGCAGCTCTTCCGGATCGGCCACTGTGGCCGACAGGCCGATGGTCCGGAGCCCCGGCGCGAGCTGACGCAGCCTTGCGAGCGCCAGCGACAGCAGGTGCCCGCGCTTGGACGCGATCAGCGAGTGCAGCTCGTCGAAGATCACGTAGCGCAAGCCCGAGAACAGCCGCTCGGCATGGGCATTGGCGATCAGCAGCGACACCTGCTCGGGCGTGGTCAGCAGGATGTCGGGCGGATCGGTGCGCTGCCGCGCGCGCTTGGATTGCGGCGTGTCGCCGGTCCTGGTCTCGATCCGGACCGGCAGGCCCATCTCCTCGACCGGCCGCGCCAGGTTGCGCTCGATGTCCACCGCCAGCGCTTTCAGGGGCGAGACATAGAGCGTGTGCAGCGAGCGGGCGCCGGCGGTGCCGGGTTTGCGCTTGCCGCGTGCGGTCAGGTCCGTGAGGCTCGGCAGGAAGCCCGCCAGCGTCTTGCCGGCGCCCGTCGGCGCGATCAGCAGCATCGAACGCCCGGCCCGGGTCTCGGCCAGGAGCTCGAGCTGATGCGCGCGCGGACGCCAGCCGCGGCTGGCGAACCAGCCGGAAAACGGCTCGGGCAGATCGGGGCCAGGATGGGCGCCGGGCATGTCGGGGGCGGGGGGAGATTCGGTGGTCACGCCGGTCAATCTAGAGCAGCTCTGCCGCCGCTCCAAGCTGAACCGTGCTGATCGGCGCCGAGGCTCACATCAGCCGGGCGGGACCGGAGCCTTTGGCGTCATCGGTGAGATCGGCCGGGTCCGGGGATCCGGTGAGCCTGTCCGGCGCGACAGCGGCAGACACGCTGTCTCCGGCCTGCCTGCGGCCGATCACCAGAAAGCCCTCGATCGTGTCGGCGCCGTCGCGGCGGATGGGTTCGCGTGCGAGCCGCTCGACGATCAGCCCGTGCCGCGCCATCAGGGCGGTGAGATAGGCTGCGCCATGGCTGTAGCGCAGCGAGGCCTGCAGCAGCCAGTCCGCGCCCTCCGGCCCCGCCTCGCAGGAAAAGGCGAGCAGTCCGCCGGGACGAAGCAGGTTTGCGGCCATGCCGATCACACCGTCGAGATCGCCGAAATAGGCAAACACGTCGGATGCCGCCACCAGGTCCGCCTTGATGGCGCCGGACGCCTCGCCGGGATCGAAGCCCATCCCGATGTCGGCCTGGCCGAGATGATCGTAGACGCCCTTGTCCGCGGCCTTGGCCAGCATGCCCCGCGACAGGTCGTAGCCGTCGAGCCACGAGGTCCGGAGCCTGATCCGCTCGCCGAACAGCCCGGTGCCGCAGCCGAGGTCGATCACCTTGGCGAATTGGGCTTCGGTGCCGGCGACTGCATCGATGAGCGCCGTCAGCCGTTCGGGCACGCAGTAGCCGAGGTCTTCGACAAGCGCCGTGTCGAACCGGTCCGAATAGCCGTCAAACAGCGCCTCGACATATTCGGACGGCGGCGCCGGCGGAGTTTCCGCCTGTCCGGTCAGCGACAGTTTCAGGCCGGCGCCGAAGATGTCGGTCTGCGTCAGCGCCAGCACCCTGCGCCAGGCGTCAGAAGCGCTTGCCAGATCGCCGGCCTTCTCGTGATAGATCCCGAGCTGGTGCCAGCCCGCAGCCCAGTCCGGCGCGAGCTCCAGCGCCTGCATCTGCAGCTCGATCGCCGCGCCGAGATCTCCGCCCTCGGCGTACTGGAGGGCATACTGCGCGCGGCGATCGGCAAGGAGATCGCCCGAGGAGAGCTGATGGGATGTCATGTGCGGACCGGATCTGGAGAGATGCGCAGCCTATGCTGCGGCGCGCCGGAAAACGCAAGTCCTTTCGCCTGGCCCTACCGCTGGGCTCTTTCGCTTGGTCCTCGGCCGCCCTACCTTGGAGGAATGACACCGAGACCCGAAGATCTGCTCGTCCCCCGCCGCGAGGGGCTTTATTGCCCGCCGGGCGATTTCTTCATCGATCCGGTGCGCGGAGTCGACCGGGCGCTGATCACCCATGGCCATGCCGACCATGCCCGCGCCGGCCACGGTCATGTGCTGGCCACGGCCCAGACACTCGACATCATGGCGATCCGCTATGGCGTCGATCATGCAGGCGCCACCCAGGCGGCGGCTCTCGGCGAGGAGATCCGCATCAGGGATGTGACCGTCACGTTCCATCCCGCCGGCCACGTGCTCGGTTCCGCCCAGATCGCCGTCGAGCGGAACGGCCTGCGGATCGTCGCCTCCGGAGACTACAAGCCGCGACCGGACCCCACCTGCGCCACCTTCGCGCCAGTCACGTGTGATGTCTTCATCACCGAGGCGACCTTCGCCCTGCCGGTGTTCCGCCATCCCGACGCGGCCGGAGAAATCCGGCGCCTGTTGCGCTCCGTGAGCCGCAATCCCGACCGGGCGCATCTGATCGGCGTCTATTCGCTCGGCAAGGCGCAGCGGGTGATCCGCCTGATCCGCGACGCCGGATATGACAGGCCGCTCTACATCCACGGCGCGCTGCAGAAGCTCTGCGACTATTACGAAAGCCAGGGCATCGCCCTGGGAGATCTGCGCCCGGCAACAGTCGAGGCGAGCGCCAAGGGCGATTTCGCCGGCGCCATCGTGCTCGGTCCCCCCTCGGCCTTCGGCGACAAGTGGGCGCGCCGGTTTCCCGATCCGCTGATCAGCTTCGCCTCGGGCTGGATGCAGGTCAGGGCGCGCGCCCGCCAGCGCGGCGTCGAGCTGCCGCTGGTGATCTCCGATCACGCCGACTGGGATGAACTGGCCGAGACGATTCACGCGGTGGCGCCCGGCGAGGTCTGGGTTACCCATGGCCGCGAAGAGGCGCTGGTGCGCTGGTGCGAGATGCAGGGCATTTCAGCCAGGCCGCTCAACCTGGTCGGCTATGAAGACGAGGGCGATTGAGCCGTGAACCGCTTCGCTGACCTTCTCGACATGCTGGCGTTCACGCCCTCGCGCAATGCCAAGCTCTCGCTGCTGCAGGAGTATTTCCGCGCCGTGCCCGATCCCGAGCGCGGCTATGCGCTGGCGGCGATCGCCCGCGATCTCGACATCCCCGCGGTCAAGCCGGCGCAACTGCGCGAGCTGATCTCCACGCGCCTCGATGCCGAACTGTTCGGCTATTCCTATGATTATGTCGGCGACCTGGCCGAGACCATCGCGCTGGCCTGGCCGGAGCAGGGGACAGGGCACGCGGGCCGCAACGATGCGCCGGGCCTGGCCGAAGTGGTCGAGACGCTCAGGGCCTCCTCGCGCCGGGACGGGCCGAAGCTGGTCGAGGACTGGCTTGACCGGCTTGATGCGCCGGGCCGCTACGCGCTCTTGAAACTCGTCACCGGCGGCTTCCGCATGGGCCTGTCGGGCCGGCTGATCAAGCAGGCGCTCGCCGCCTTCGGCAAGGTCGAGGTCAACGAGATCGAGGAGCTCTGGCACGGGCTCACGCCTCCCTATCTGGAGCTGTTCGCCTGGCTGGAAGGCGGAGGCGAGAAGCCCGTCAACGCGGCCGCTGCACCTTTCCGCCCGGTGATGCTGTCGCATGCGATCGACAAGGGCGATTTCGACAAGCTCGATCCGCAGGATTTCACGGCGGAATGGAAATGGGACGGCATCCGCGTCCAGGCGACGTCGGAACGCGGTGTCAACCGGCTTTACACCCGCACCGGCGACGACATTTCCGCGGCGTTCCCGGATCTGGTCGACGCCATCGCCTTTGACGGCGCGCTCGACGGCGAGCTGCTGGTCGCCCGCCCGGGCGGCGGCGGGATCGAGACCGGCAGCTTCTCGGACCTGCAGCAGCGGCTCAACCGCAAGACAGTGACGGCGAAGCAGTTGCGCGACCATCCGGCCTTCTTCCGCGCCTATGACATCCTGCAGGACGGCGCCGAGGATCTGCGCGCTCGGCCCTTCCACGAGCGGCGTCCGCGGCTCGAGGCCTTTGTCGCGGGCCTCGACCCCGCCCGCTTCGACTGTTCTCAAATGCTGGGCTTCGACACCTGGGACGAGCTTGCAGCCCTCCGCGCCGATCCGCCCTTCGCGGTGATCGAGGGCGTGATGATCAAGCGCGAGGCCTCGCCCTATGTGCCCGGACGGCCCAAGGGCGAATGGTACAAGTGGAAGCGCGATCCGTTCCTCATCGACGCGGTGCTGATGTATGCCCAGCGCGGCCACGGCAAGCGCTCGGGCTATTACTCGGACTACACCTTCGGCGTCTGGCGCGACCCGGGCGAACTGGTGCCCGTCGGCAAGGCCTATTTCGGCTTCACCGACGAGGAACTGCTGCAGATCGACAAATATGTGCGCGAAAACACCATCGAGCGCTTCGGCCCAGTGCGGTCGGTGCGCGCCGGGCTTGAGAAAGGACTGGTGTTCGAGGTGGCCTTCGAAGGCATCAACCGCTCGACCCGCCATAAATCCGGCGTCGCCATGCGCTTTCCCCGCATCAGCCGCCTGCGCTGGGACAAGCCGCCTGCCGAGGCCGACCGGCTCGAAACCCTCGAACGCATGATCGACGGCGTCGAATGACGGGCTTGCCCGCTGCTGCCGCCGTGACTATGTGAGAGCGGAGACGAAACTGGGAATCGCCCGCATGAGCAATGGTCTGACACGCTTCCTGGGCGACACGCCCGGCCGCACCGCGCTCAAGCTGCTTGTGGCGTCCTTCGTCGTCGGCGTGGTCATGGCCGCGTTCAACTGGTATCCGGCCGACATCCTCTACATGGCACGGGATTTCCTCGTCAATCTGTGGGAAACCGGCTTTGCCGCGCTCGGCCGCTTCGGAACCTATCTCCTGCTCGGTGCGGGCGTCGTGATCCCCGTCTTCCTCATCATCCGCCTGTTCAGCCTGCGCCGATAGGCTTAAGCCTCAGACAAAGTCCAGCGCCGCCTCGAAGGTGATGAGGTGGCGCCGAGCCACCGCGTCGATGTCGTGGCTGTAGCCGCCGCCAAGAACGCTGGCGACCGGAATGCCGCGCGCGCGGAAGAACGAGAACACCCGGCGATCCCGGTCCTTGAGACCCTCGTCGCTCAGCGACAATCGCCCCAGCCGGTCGTTCTCGTGCGGGTCGACGCCAGCATTGTAGAACACCAGATCCGGCGAGAACCCCTCGAGCGTCCGCGGCAGCAGCCAGTCGAGCGTCTCCAGATAGGCCTCGTCGCGCACGCCGTCGGGCAGGGCGACATCGATCGAGGAGACCTGCTTGCGCGCCGGATAGTTCTTGTCGCTGTGCACCGACACGGTGCGGATCGCACTTGTCCCCGAGCAGATCTCCGCCGTGCCGTCGCCCTGGTGCACATCGAGATCGATGACCAACACGCGTCCGACGTCCCCGTCGGCGAGCAGCAGGTGGGCCGCCACCGCCACGTCGTTGAAGGTGCAGAAGCCCGCACCTTGCGCGCGGCGCGCATGGTGGCTGCCGCCGGCGGTGTTGCAGGCAATCCCCTCGCTCAAGGCCAGCCGTGCGGCCATCACCGTGCCTGCGGTCGCAAGCCGCGCCCGAAGGCTCACCCGCGCATCGACAGGAAAGCCGATCTCGCGCTCGATGGGCGCCGGCACGGTGCAGTCGAGCACCTGGTCGACATAGGTCCGGTCATGCGCGAGCGAAAGCCATTCGGCCGGGGCCGGCGCGGGTCTGTGCATGTCCGCCCGCGCGCCGAGGCCGGTTTCCCCAATCAGCTCCATCAGGCGGGTGTATTTTCCCATGGGAAACCTGTGCCCCGGAGCAAATCCGGCGTCATAGGCAGGGGCATGGACAATGGGCAGCAGGGGCATCGTCGCAGATGTGGCGCAGCAACACGGGTTCGTCCATATCTGCCAATGGGCTTTCTTATCAGCCCGGTCTATTTTCGCGTCGATTTGGCAGCGAATCATTTTCAGAGACGGATATTTTTCATGCAGCGTGACGACGCGCCCGCCGAGGCGAAGACCGGGGCCTTCGAGGTCAACAACCGCATGGTGCTGGCCATTGCCGTGCCGATGACGCTGGCCTTTCTCACCACGCCGCTCCTGGGCCTGGTCGATACCGCGGTTGTCGGCAGGCTGGGCAGTGCGGCGCTGATCGGCGGATTGGCGATCGCCGCGATCCTGTTCGACCTGGTTTTCACCACCTTCAATTTTCTGCGCTCGGCCACCACCGGCCTCGTCGCCCAGGCCATGGGTCGCGGCGATCCGACCGAGGAACAGGCGGTGTTCTGGCGCTCGCTGATGATTTCCGTCGCCGCGGGCATCGCCGTCATTGCCGCCATTCCCCTGCTGCTGGCAGTCGGCCTGCCGCTGATGGGGGCCGAGGGCGAAGTCGCGGCCGCCGCCTCGACCTATCTCGTCATCCGCGCCATGTCGGCGCCCGCCGCGCTCGCCAATTACGCCATCCTCGGCTATGTGCTCGGCCGCGGCATGGGCGGAACCGGGCTGTTCCTGCAGACGATCATCAACGGCACCAACATCGTGCTGTCGATCTGGTTCGGGCTGGGGCTCGATTTCGGCCTCAAGGGCGTGGCCGTCGCCACGGTGATTGCCGAGATCACCGGCTGCATCGCGGGCTTCGTCATCATCCACCGCCGGTTCGACCGCCGCGACCGCCCGTCCTGGAAGCAGGTCATCCACCGGCCCTCGGTCATGAAGCTGATGGCGCTCAATGGCGACATCATGATCCGCTCCTTTGCGCTCGTGGCGGCATTCGCCTGGTTCACCCGCATGGGCGCCGGCTTCGGCGAGACCACGCTTGCCGCCAACGCCATCCTGATGAACTTCTTCATGGTCGCGGGCTACTATCTCGACGGTTTCGCCACCGCCGCCGAGCAGATCGCCGGACGCGCCATCGGCGCCCGCAACCGGACCGCCTTCGGCAAGGCGGTGAAGCTGACCTTCTTCTGGGGCCTCGGCCTTGCAGGCTTCACCACCGTGTTCTTCCTGATCTTCGGCACGACCGTCATCGGCTGGATGACGACGCTCGAGGTCGTGCGGATCGAGGCGGGCTCCTATCTGTTCTGGGCGGCGCTGACGGCCCTTGCCGGCGTGCTCGCCTTCGAGATGGACGGCGTCTATATCGGCGCCACCTGGTCGCGCGACATGCGCAACATGATGCTGCTCTCGCTCGCCTTGTTCATCGCCCTGTCGATCGGTCTGACCGAAATCCTGGGCAATCAGGGGCTGTGGATCTCGCTCAACGTGTTCCTCGCCGCGCGCGGCTTCACCCTGCTCGCAATCCTGCCGCGGCGCATGGACCGGGCCTTCGGCCCGGCCTGAGCTAGGCGGGAATGGCGCGGGCGGCGTACTCCGCCGTTTTGGAATCGCGCAGATCCGACAATCGGGTCAGGCTTTCGCGGTCGCAGATCTGTGACAGGCCGCGCAGGATCCGCCCCGGCAGCAACGGACCGCCATAAATGAACCCGGTGTAGAGCTGAACCAGATCCGCGCCCGCGCGCATCTTCTCCGCCGCCGTCTCGGCGCTGTCGATGCCGCCCACGCCGATCAGCGGCATGTCGGGACCGAGCCGCTGCCGCATCTTGGCGAGCACGATGGTCGAGCGCAAAAACACCGGCCGCCCCGACAGTCCGCCCGCTTCGCCCGCCCTGGGATCGGCCGACAGACCGGTGCGCGACAGCGTCGTGTTGGAGACGATGACGCCGTCGAGCCTCTGCACCAGGCATTCTTCCGCGATGTCGTCCAAGTCGGGCTCGGTCAGGTCCGGGGCGATCTTGAGAAACACCGGAATGCGCTTTGGCTTGCCGTCGCGCTCGGCCAGCACCCGGCTCATGAGCTCAGCCAACGCCGCGCGGGTCTGCAGGTTTCTGAGGCCCGGCGTGTTGGGCGAGGAGATGTTGACGGTGAAATAGTCCGCCACATCGGCAAAGCAGGCAATTCCCGCGACATAATCGGCCGCCCGGTCGTCGGTGTCCTTGTTGGCGCCGATATTGACGCCGAGAAGGCCCGCGCGCCGCTGGCCGGAAATCCGCGCATGGGCCGCGGCGTGGCCCTCATTGTTGAAACCCAGCCGGTTGATCACCGCCTGGTCGTTGACGAGACGGAAGATCCGCGGCCTCGCATTGCCCGCCTGCGCCCTGGGCGTCAGCGTGCCGACCTCGACAAAGCCGAAGCCGAGACGCGACAGTTCGGAAGCCACTTCCGCATTCTTGTCATATCCCGCGGCCATGCCGAGTGGATTGGGAAACGCGAGCCCGGCAATGGTGACGGACAGGCGCGGATCGCGGACGGCCCGGCAGCCCGGCACCAGGCCGCTCCTGAGCGCCTTGATCGAAAGCCCGTGGGCTGCTTCGGGATCAAGCGTGAACAGCGCCCGCCGGGCGATCCCCTCGACCAGGCTGCTCATGGCTCCATGTCCGGAAACGCGTGCCGGCCGTCCGCGCCGATCGGCAGCGGCTTGACCCATTTGACCGCCGACAGCGGCAGCTCCCCATAGAGATGCGGAAACAGCGCGCCGCCCCGCGAGGGCTCGAAGATCAGCTTCTCGCCAAGTGCGCTCGCGTCGACGGCGACCAGCAGCAGTCCGTCCTGTCCGCTGAAATGGCGGTCAGCGGTTTCGACCGCCTGGTCACGGGTCGAGAAATGGATGAACCCGTCAGTGAGATCCACCGGCGCCCCGGTGAAGCGGCCTTCGATTTCCGCGACGCGCCACAGCGCTTCGGGTGCGATCTTGTAGAGTGTTGCATGCATGCCTGTGTCTCGCTCGTCTGCAGGGTTCGCCCCAAGGGACGCCTTTCGACGCCCGCTTCGGGATCCGTTCTCGATTCTGTCGTTATTGCGTGTCATGACAGAAAGAAACAGGAGTGTACCGTCATGACCCGTTTTGCAATGCTGTCCGTCCCCGCGCTGGTGCTGCTGATGTCCGCTCCGGCTCTTTCGCAGGAGCCGATACCAAACCGCTTCACCATGGAGAAGACCGAAAACGGCTTCGTCCGCCTCGATACACTGACCGGCGAGTTGTCGATCTGCTCGGAAAAGTCCGGACAGATGGTGTGCCGGATGTCCGCCGACGAGCGGCGCGCCTTCGAGGAGACCCTGTCGGATCTCTCTGCCCGCGTCGCGGCCCTGGAACAGCGGCTCGATGCGCTTGCCCCGCCTTCGGGTCTGCAGGATATCCCCGACGAGGCGGAACTCGACCGCGCGCTCGGCGCCATGGAGAAGATGATGCGCCGCTTCTTCGGCATGGTCGAGGAGTTGCAGAGGGATTTTGACACCTCGCCCAAGACCCCGCCCGAGCCGATCCCGGACCGGACCTGAGGCCGGCTGCCCAAAGCAGGCCTGACCGGATGCGGCTCTTTACCGGCGAGCGCTTCATCCGCTCCGCCCGGGACTGCGTATGATCGTGGGGTGGGGTTTGGATCGGCCAGCCATACCATGGAAGGATTGTCATGAAAGTTCTGCAAGCCGTGATTGCCGCGGCGGCCCTCGGGTTCGCGGCCCTGATCATCATCGCCGTGGCCGACGGGTCGTTTTCCGAGGCCGGAAGATGGCTGATCTCCGAACCCTGGGGGCTGGTGACCCTGGCCGATCTCTATCTGGGCTTCCTGCTCTCGGCCGTGATCATCTGGTTTTTTGAGGCCCGGACGCTTCACGCCCTGCTCTGGATCCTGCCGATTCCGGTTCTTGGCAATGTCTGGACCGCCGTCTGGTTCGTCATGCGTCTGCCACACTTGCGCGAACGCATGGCGCGCCGCTAGAGTGATGGGTGGCATCCGCGTCCTGGACCGGGCTTGCCGCGGCAGCGCGATCAGGAGGGGGAGAGTGCATGGCGCCATTGACATTCATCATAGCGGACGATCATCCGTTGTTTAGGGGCGCGCTGCGTCAGGCCTTGGAGGGGATCGGCGACAGCATCGAGATTGTGGAGGCAGGAGATCTCGAGAGCGCCCGCAAGAAAGCCGCCGAGCACCCGGAAGCCGATCTGATCCTTCTGGACCTGACCATGCCTGGAGGCTCCGGCCTGTCCGGGCTGATTGCGTTCCGCGCGGAGTTTTCGAGCCTGCCCGTCGTCGTCGTGTCGGCGTCCGACGATCCGCCGACCATGCGCCGGGCGCTCGAACTCGGCGCGTCGGGGTTCATATCCAAGTCCGCCAGCATCGACGAGATCCGCCAGGGTGTGCGCACGGTGCTGGACGGCGGCATATGGACCCCGCCCGATGTCGATCTCGGATCCGAGCACGATCCGGACATCGCCAACCTCATTGCCCGAATCCAGACCCTGACGCCGCAGCAGGGCCGGGTCCTCGGGATGCTGGCCGAGGGCCTGCTCAACAAGCAGATCGCCTATGAGCTCGGTGTCTCCGAAGCCACCATCAAGGCGCATGTGTCGGCGGTGTTGCAGAAGCTCGGCGTCGACAGCCGCACCCAGGCGGTCATCCAGCTCTCCAAGATCGGGGCGGAAGTCCTCCACCAGAGCGAGTGAGCCCTATTCTGCCGCGGTGCGCCGGGTGACCGTCACCTGGTTGAGGAAGGCGCGAAGCGCGGCGGGCTTGATCGGCTTGTTCTGGACGGTGATGCGTTCGGACTCGGCCGCGGCGCGGACCTCCGGCGTCCGGTCGGCGGTGACCAGCAGCGCCGGGATGTCCATCTTCCACAGGCTGCGCAGCGCGACGATGGTCTCGAGCCCCGTGCCGTCATCCAGGTGATAGTCGGCGAAGATGACGTCGGGCGCATCCTCGGTCTCGGCGATCCTGAGGCTGTCGATGAGCGAGCCCGCCGCCAGCACCGTGCATCCCCAGCCGCTCAGCAGGAGCGTCATGCCCTCCAGGATCTTGGGCTCATTGTCGACGCACAGGACCCGCAATCCCTTCAGATTGGCGATGGCCTGGCTGGCCGCGGTGCGCCTGGGTTGGGCCTGGATGCGCTTGACATTGGTCTCGAGCGGCAGCTCCACCCTGAACTCGGTGCCTTTTCCCGCCTGCGAGGAGATGTCGACGGAATGCTTGAGCACCCTGGCGATGCGGTCGACGATCGACAGGCCGAGCCCCAGTCCCGAGGCCGTGCGCGCGCCCTCCTCGAGCCGGGCGAATTCGCGGAAGACGGTGCGGAACTTGGTCGAGGGAATCCCGATCCCGGTGTCGATGACCTGGATGAGGACCTTGTCGCCGCGCCGCCGCACGCCCACCAGCACCCGTCCCTCGCGGGTGTACTTGATGGCGTTGGACACCAGGTTCTGCACCAACCGCCTGAGCAGATTGGGGTCGGAGCGCACATGAACGCTGGTCGGCATCACCGTGAAACGGAGATTTTTCTCCCGCGCCACCGGCGCGAAATCGGTGACCACCCGCTGCAGCAGATCGTTGAGCGGAAAGCTCGACAGCTGCGGTTTCATTGCCCCGGTGTCGAGCCGCGAGATGTCGAGGACGGCGCCGAGGATGGCCTCCACCGATTCCAGCGAGGAATCGATGTTCTGCACCAGTTTCTGGTTGGGTGAATTGCCAAGCCGCTCCACCAGCGTGGAGGAATAGAGCCGCGCCGCATTGAGCGGCTGCAGGATGTCATGCCCGGCCGCGGCCAGGAACCGGGTCTTGCCGATATTGGCCTCTTCCGCCGTCAGCTGCGCCTTCTCGAGCTCCCGGTTCACCCGCATGAGTTCGGCGGTCCGCTGGCTGACCCTCTGCTCAAGCGTCTCGTTGGCCTGCTTGAGCGCCATGTCGGCGGCGACCCGCTCGGTGATGTCGGCATAGGTCGTCACGATGCCGCTGTCGGGCATCGGGTTCGAGCGGATCTCGATAATCCGTTTCTCCGGCCCGATGGTGAGCGAGAAAGCCGTGTCCATGACCAGGAACCGGTCGACCACGTCCTGTTCCTCGCCGGCCTTGATGTCGCCGCGCTCGGCCAGCATCGAAATGATGCTCTCCAGCGGAAAGCCGACCTGGCCCACCTGTTCGGGCAGTTCCAAGAGCGAGCGGAACCGCTTGTTCCACACCGTGAGCCTGTTGGTGCTGTCGAACACGGTGATGCCCTGGTTCATCTGCCCGAGCGCCGTCTGCAGGAGATCGCGGTTGTACTGCAGCGCCTCCGAGGCCTCGTCGAGCAGCCGCGCGGTGTTGCCGGGCATGTCGTCGGCGCGTTCGAACAGCAAGGACAGGACCAGCCGCGCCGAGGCAGAACCGATGGCGCTGCCCAGCAGCTGCTCGGCAAACCGCAAGAGCCCGATGTCGGCGGGGTCGTCGGCGTTGATCCAGCGGCCGATGGCCAGCTCATGGGAGTGAAACGAGCGCTCCGTCCGTTCATGGCCGAGATAGCGGCTGATGGTCTGCTTGAGATCGGCCACCGTCACCTTGGTCTTCCAGCTCCGGCTTGACGTGGTCAGCCTCCTGCTCTCCGGGATGAACATGGCGGCCTGAATTCGTTCGATGGATTTGGGACGGCGCGACATCGATCCGATCACATAGAGCAGGCAGTTGGCGATCAGGCTGAGCACGACCGCGTTGAACAGCGGATCGGAGCCCGGTCCGGAAAAGCCATCCGTGCCGGGAATGACGAAATCGAGGATCGCCGCCGCGATATGGCTGTTGTCCGGTCCGCCGAGACTGGGAACCATCAGCATGTAGGCCCAGATGGCGATCCCGCCCGACAGGCCAGCGACCGCGCCGCGGGCATTGGCCTGGCGCCAGAACAACCCGCCGAAAAAGGCCGGCGCCAGCTGCGCGATCGCGGCAAATGACAGGAGCCCGATCGAGGCAAGGCCGGCATTGATGTCGGCGTGGCGGTAATAGGCAAAGCCCAGGAGCAGGATGCCGACGATCGCCGTCCGCCTTATTGTCAGGATCAGGCCGGAGAAATCGCCGCTCAGTCCGCGCCGGTTGCGCCGCCGGAGCACCACCGGCACGACGATGTCGTTGGACACCATGATCGCCACGGCCACGGAGGCCACAATGACCATGGCGGTCGCCGCCGAAAAGCCGCCGATGAAGGTGATCAGCGCAATGATCGGCATGGCGTTGGCCATCGGCAGCGACAGCACGAAAAGGTCGCTGGCGCCGCCGGCGCCGAACTGCAGCACGCCGGCAATCGCCACGGGCAGCACGAAGAGGTTGATGGCGATGAGGTAGAGCGGCAGCAGCCACCCCGCCAGCCGCAATTCTCCCGGCGTCCGGTTTTCGACCACCGTGACGTGGAACTGGCGCGGCAGCAGGATGATGGCGAAGGCCGACAGCACGATCAGCAGGACCCAGCGCTGCGGCGGCGTCTCGTAGGTCAGCGCCTTCATCACATCGGCATTGGCGACCGCCGCATTGACCAGATCCCAGGGGCCGTCATACATCACGAAGACCACCGACAGCCCGACCAGGGTGAAGGCCAGCAGCTTGACCAGGGATTCCATGGCGACTGCCAGGATCAGGCCGTCCTGGTGTTCCGTCGCATCGGTGTGACGGGTGCCGAAAATCGCCGCGAAGGCCGCCAGCAGCAGGGTCACGAAAAACGAGATGTCGGACAGGAAGAAGGTCTCGGTGACCCGGTTGAGTTGCTCGACATCAACCAGCACCGCCACCGAGGACGAGACCGCCTTGAGCTGCAGGGCGATGTAGGGGATGATCCCGGTCACCGCGATCAGCGCGACAAGCGCTGCCACCAATGGGCTCTTGCCGTAGCGCGCGGCCATGAAATCGGCGATGGATGTCAGCTTCTCGGCCTTGGCCAGGTTGACGATGCGCCTCAGGATCGGCATGCCGAGGGTGAACATCAGGATCGGGCCGATATAGATCGCGGTGAATTCGAGCCCGCGCGAGGCAGCGAGCCCGACCCCGCCGAAATAGGTCCAGGACGTGCAGTAGATTGCCAGGCTGAGCGAATAGATGATGGGACGGCCCGCCAGCCGCCGGCGCCGCTGGCGCACCGAACGGTCGCCATAGGTGGCGATCGCGAACAGCAGCATCATATAGAAAAGGGCTGATCCAAACACCAGCCAGCCGGGCATCATTGGTTTGCGCTCCCCACCAATCCTCCAGCCCGCAGCATAGACCGATCCACCAGCCAAACAAAGCAGCCTTTGGTCCAGCAAAGCCGAGCCTCTGCAACCGCGTGGGAGCTGGAAAAAAGCCGGTTTCCTGAAGGGACAATTATGTTAGAAAAATCGCATGCAAGCGGGGGCGAGGCGCGTGCCCGGGCAGCGTTGCAAAGAGGGACATGACGCGCCGAATGGAGTGACTGAACATGCTGAATGAGTTCAAGGCGTTCATCGCCAAGGGCAATGTCATGGACCTGGCCGTGGGCGTCATCATTGGCGGCGCTTTCGGCCTGATCGTATCGTCGCTGGTCAACGACATGATCATGCCGATTGCCGGAGCCATCTTTGGCGGCATCGACTTTTCCAACTACTTCATCCCGCTCGCTGGCGGTGTGACTGCGACCACCCTGGAGGCCGCCAGGGAGCAGGGCGCCGTGCTCGCCTATGGCAACTTCCTCACGGTGCTGATCAATTTCCTGATCCTCGCCTGGATCATTTTCCTGATGGTCAAGGCGGTCAACTCGATTCGCATCAAGGAACAGGCCTCGCCGGCTGAGCCGGCTGCACCCCCGGCCGACATCGCCCTGCTCACCGAGATCCGCGATCTGCTGAAAAAGTGAGATCGTGATCCGGTGCCTGTCGTCTCAGGCAGGTCCATCCAGCGAAGCCCCGGAGGCCAGACCGGGGCTTCGTGCATTCTGGCGCCCCGCTCGCATCACAAAATTCCATCGATCCATGAAGTCGGGGCTGATGCGATCTCCCGCGGGAGCAGCTAAGAGAGGCAAACGGAGTTTGCCATGAACCAGTTCGACAGTCTGAGCCGCCGCGCCATCCACTCCCCCGAAAGCGGCATCGTCGCCGTGGCCAACCACGGCCGGTTGAAGCCGGGCCTGATCCCGCTGTGGGCCGGCGAGGGCGACGAGCCGACACCGGGGTTCATCAGCCAGGCCGCCGCCGCTGCCATGATGGCGGGCGAGACCTTCTACACCTGGCAGCGCGGCATTCCGGAACTCAGGCAGGCGCTCGCCGATTACCATGCCCGGCATTTCGGCCGCCGGCTTCCGCTCGATGCGTTCTGCGTCACCGGCTCGGGCATGCAGGCCATCAAGATCGCCATCGAGGCGGTCACCGATCCGGGCGACGAAGTCATCCAGATCACCCCGGCCTGGCCGAACTTCGCCGCGGCGCTCGAGATGTCGGGCGGAGTGCCCGTGGCCACGACGCTCGACTATGCCGATGGTCGCTGGAGCATCGATCCGGACCGGATCGCCGCCGCCGTCACGCCCAAGACTCGGGCTTTGTTCATCAACTCCCCGTCCAACCCGACCGGCTGGACCGCGACGCGCGAGGATCTGGTGGCAATCCTCGACCTGGCGCGCAAGCACGGATTCTGGATCATCGCCGACGAGATCTACGCCCGCTTCGTCTATGCCGGCGGACGCGCGCCGTCGTTCCTCGACATCATGGACGACACGGACCGGATCATCTTCGTCAACACGTTTTCCAAGAACTGGTCGATGACCGGCTGGCGGGTCGGCTGGATCGTCGCGCCGCCATCGATCATCCAGGTGCTGGAAAACAGCGTCCAGTACCAGACCTCCGGCGTCGCCCAGTTCATGCAGAAGGGCGCACTGGCGGCGCTCGAACAGGGCGAGGGCCATGTCGAGGCCCAGATCGCCAAGGCGACGGCGGCGCGGGACCTGTTCTGCGATGCGCTGACCAGCACCAACCGGGTGGTGACGCAGAAACCGGACGGGGCGTTCTATGCGTTCTTCCGCATCGACGGCGTCACCGACACGCGTGCCGCGGCGATCGACATCGTCGACCGCGCGAATGTCGGCCTCGCCCCGGGCACGGCCTTCGGGGCGGGCGGATCGAGCTTCCTTCGCGCCTGCTTCCTGCGCCGCCTCGACCATGTCGAGGAAGCCGCCGGCCGGTTGGCGGGCTACATTTCCTCGCTTTAGAGGCGATCGTCCGCACGCCCGGGCCGGGCGCTGCGGGGCTCGGGAATATCCCGTTCATGGTTTCTTGAATTTTGCCGTGCATGGTTTGGCGGTGAATTTCCAGCGAGGAAGCGCCATGACGGTTCTGGTGACCGGCGGAGCAGGATATATCGGCAGCCACATGGTCTGGGCGCTGCTTGACGCCGGGGAAGAGGTGGTGGTCATCGACCGGCTGTCGACCGGCTACGAATGGGCCGTGGCCCCGGAAGCAAGGCTGATCCGTGCCGATATCGCCGACACGAAGACGGTGGCCGACATCATCGCGGCGCACGGCGTGAGGGCGGTCATTCATTTCGCCGGCTCCATCTCGGTGCCCGAATCCCTGGTCGATCCGCTCGGCTATTATCACAACAACACGGCCAATTCGCTCGCCCTGATCCGCACCGCGATCGAAAACGGGGTCGACAAGTTCGTCTTCTCCTCCACCGCGGCCGTCTATGGCAGTCCCGAGGGCTCGGGCCGCGTCGCCGAATCCACCCCCACCCTGCCGCAGTCGCCCTATGGCGTCTCCAAGCTGATGACCGAGCGGATGCTGGCCGACGCCGCCGCAGCCCATGATTTCCGCTATGCGGCACTGCGCTATTTCAATGTTTCGGGCGCCGATCCCCTGGGCCGCACCGGGCAATCCACCCGCGGCGCCGCCAACCTGATCAAGGTCGCCACGGAAGCGGCGATGGGCAAGCGCGACGGCATCGAGGTCTTCGGCTCAGATTATCCGACCCGGGACGGCACCTGCGTGCGCGATTTCATCCATGTCACCGATCTGGTTGCCGCCCATCTCGACGCGCTCACCTATCTGCGCGCCGGGGGGGAGAGCCTGATCGCCAATTGCGGCTATGGCCGGGGCTACACCGTGCGCGAAGTGCTGGATTCGGTCCGGCGCGTCAGCGGGCGGGATTTCGAGATCCGCGTGGGCGGGCGGCGCGAGGGCGATATCGTCTCCTCGGTGGCCGATTCAACCCGGGCGCGGACCGTGCTCGACTGGACGCCGCGGCTCGATGACATCGACCAGATCGTCGGCAGCGCGCTCGCCTGGGAGGCGCATCTGCTGCGCAGCAACCACAAGGTCTGAGTCCCGGCGCGATCGACCGACGGCCAGGCCTCAATCACCGATCGGCTTGAGATCATCAAACATGGGTTGCCGCTTCTCGCCCTGGGCTATGAACGCTTCCCTGATATCCTCGGGGCGCAGCATCGCCGCATTCCACACCGAGACATAGTCGAGCGCGTCGGCGGTCGAATGGTCGCGGGCGTAATTGGCCATCGCTTTGCAGCCCGAAACCGCCAGCGGCGAATGCCGGGCGATCTGCCGCGCGATCGCCATCACGCCCTCGAGCAGCGCCTCGTGGCTCTCGAACACCTCGTTGACCAGGCCGATCTCCTTGGCTTTCCCGGCCGGCAGCCGCTCGGCCGTATAGGCCATCTGCCGCGCCCAGCCCTCGGGGATCAGCCGCACCAGCCGCGGAAACGTGCCGACATCGGCGGTCATGCCGATGGCGGTCTCCTGCACCGCAAAGAACGCGTCGGCGGAGGCGTAGCGGCAGTCGCAGGCGGTGGCGAGATCGACGCCCGCGCCGATGGCGCCGCCCTGGATGGCCGCGAGCACCGGCTGGCGGGCGCGTTCGAGCGCCGAGAACGTGTCCTGCAGCATCCTGATCCTGTGGCGGAACGCCTCTGCCGACACGTGGATGTTGGCCGGGTCGCCCTCAAGGCCGCCGCTCATGAACACCGAGATATCCATGCCTGAGGTGAAGTGCTTGCCTTCCGACGAGATGACGATGACCCGGGCTTCCGCACCGCGCGAAATCCTGTCGACCACGGCAGGCAGTTCCCTCCAGAACTCGAGCGTCATGGAATTGGCCTTGTCCGGGCGGTTGAAGCGGATATGGGCGATGTGGTCGGTGATCTCGAGGGTGAAGCAGGCATAGGTCATGGTCGTCTCCTTGGGGCGTCAGGTGCATCCGGGCTGCGGCAGCGGTGGCCTGAAGCGCCCGGATTGGGCCATGCGGACCACGAACTGCGCCTTCAATCTTTCCGAAAACAGGCCTATAGCATGGCTCAGGCCTGTGCAAAGCTGGGCAGGTCGCAAGAGGAGACGACCCCATGACCATGATCGCATCGCCCGTGGACCCCGATGGTCTCATGGAATTCTCTGTGGTCTTCACCGACCGCTCGCTCAACCACATGTCGAAGACGTTCCAGCGCGTCATGACCGATCTTAACGCCATGCTGTGCGAGGTCTATCGGGCCGAGGCGGCGGTGATCGTGCCTGGCGGCGGGACCTTCGGCATGGAAGCGGTCGCCCGCCAGTTCGCCACCGACGCCCATGTCATGGTCATCCGCAATGGCTGGTTCTCCTATCGCTGGACCCAGATCCTCGAGATGGGCGGCATTGCCGCCCAGGCCACCGTGCTCAAGGCAGGCCAGACCGGCAACGAGAGCATCTCGGCCTTCGCGCCGCAATCCATCGAGGCGATCACCGCCAGGATCCGCGAGGAACGGCCGGGCGTAGTGTTCGCGCCCCATGTCGAGACATCCGCGGGCGTCATCCTTCCCGACGAATATCTCAAGGAGATTTCCGCGGCGGCCCGCGATGTCGGCGCCCTGTTCGTGCTCGACTGCATCGCCTCGGGCTGCGTCTGGGTCGACATGAAGGCCACCGGCGTCGACGTGCTGATCTCGGCGCCGCAGAAGGGCTGGAGCGCCTCGCCCTGCGCCGGGCTGGTGATGCTCGGCGACCGCGCCCTTGCAAGGCTCGGCGAGACCAAGAGCTCGAGCTTTGCGGTGGATCTCAAGAAATGGCACGACATCATGCAGGCCTATGTCGGCGGCGGCCATGCCTATCATTCCACCATGCCGACGGACGCGCTCAAGGTGTTTCGCGACAGGATGATCGAGACCCGCGATTTCGGCTTCGAGCTGGCCCGCGAGCGGCAGTGGGAGCTTGGCCGCAAGGTCCGGGCGCTGCTGTCCCGTCGCGGCTTCAAGTCTGTCGCGGCCGAAGGGTTCGAGGCGCCGGGCGTCGTGGTGAGCTACACCAGGGACCCCGACTTCCAGAACGGCAAGAAATTTGTGGCCGAAGGCATGCAGATCGCGGCCGGCGTACCGCTGATGTGCGACGAGCCCGCCGATTTCAGGACGTTCCGGATCGGCCTGTTCGGGCTCGACAAGCTGGGCGACGTCGATGCCGCGACCGCGCGCCTGGAAACCGTCCTGGACAAGCTCGCCGACGGCTGAAATCAGCGGGTTCGGACCGGAGCCACTCAGACGCCCTGCAGCAGGTCGCGGAGCATGTCGCGGATCAGGTCGATGCGGCCGAGCGCCTCGCGCAGATGCGCGCCGTCCTGGTGATTGAGCCGGTTGACCTCCACCCGGTTCGAGGGCTTCACCCCCGCCTGGATGTCGGCGATCTGCTGGGTCAGGATCAGCCGGATCAGGAAGCCGTGAATGTCGGAGAGCAGGGCCGCATCGGTTTGGGCCCGCTCGGCGGCCTTGGCCGCTCCCGTCAACCGGCCCGGCGTGTCGAGCGCCGCCACACCGTGCCGCAGGGCGATGGCGCGGGCGCCGGCGACGATCGGCAGCAGCGCGCCCGCCTTGAGGTCGACCCTGCCCGATTCGTCCTTGCGGATGCGGCCGAACAGGCCCAGCGGCGCCGAATGCCCGCCGGCCGTCTCGCCCATGGCCCTGAGCATGCCCGGCGCGCTCCGCGCGGCGCTGCCGGCATGGGTCCTGAGCCGGTCGGCGATCTTCGCGCCTTCCGCGCCCGACGCATGCGCCGGCGTGAAATCATAGAAGATATCCACATTGAGCAGCGACTGCGGCGTCGGGCGCCGGGTCCAGTCGTCGACGGCGGCGGTCCATTCCGCCAGCCTGCGCCGCCAGATGCGGTTCTTCGCCATCACCCCGCCGGTGCAGTAGGGGATCCCGGCCCGGTCGAGGATCTCGTTGATCCGCGTGGCGAAACGCGTGAACCAGTCGCTGGCAGCGTCGAGGTCGCCGTCATAGTCATCGGCGATCACCAGAGCGTTGTCCTGGTCGGGTGCGAGCAGGCTTTCGCCGCGGCCGCCCGAACCCAGCACCAGCAGCGCGTAATCGGCCGGCGCCGGACCCGCGCCGCCAGCCAGCATCTCCGCCTCGGCGATCTCCGCGGCGCGCGCGGTCATGGCCCGGCCCTCGGCCGAGATCACGGACGCCGCCTCGCGCGCGTCAAGGCCATCGGCAAGCAGGGAGGCCGCGAGCGAGGGCAGGGCGGCCTGGACCTTGGCGAGTTCCCGCGGCCGCGAGGCGGCGGCGATCTCGTCGCCCAGCGTCAGCGTGGCGAGGGCGCGCTCGCGCAACAGCGTGCGCAGGGTGAACACCCCCGCCAGGTCGCCCTTGGCGTCAGTGACGCCGATATAGCGCAGGTTCCGCCGCGCCATCAGCCCCAATGTCCGGTAGAGCAGCATGTCGGCGGGCGCGGAGATGACCGGCGCGGTCATCCGCGCGCCGACCGTCACGGAGGCGGCGCCCGGTCCGGCCTCGGCCAGTGCCGAGAGAACATCCCGTTCGGTCAGGATCCCGAACTGCCCGTCCGCCCCGGGCTCCACCATCAGGCAGCCGATGCCGCGATCGGTCATCAGCCGCGCCGCCTCGTAGAGGCTCACCTCGGGGGAAACGGTGATCGGCGGGCTGCTCATCACTTCGCCCAGCCTGTTGCGATAGAGAAAGCTGTCGATCGCCTTCTGCGCGCCCGATCTCAACGCCCTCGGGGTGAAGTCGGGCCGGCCGCCGGGCCGCTCGAACCATCCCGCATTGTCCTGCCGGGCGATCAGGTCGGACGGCTTTCTGCACAGCGCGTCGATCTCGCCCAGGCTGCGCACGCCCGCCGCCAGCAGTTGCGGCAACAGCGCCACATAGATCTCCGCCGTCGCCATGGCGTCGCCGAGCGCACTGTGGCGGCCCGAGATCGTGATCCCGAGGCCGGTGGCGAGCGAATCGAGCGAGGTGTCGACCAGGCCCGGCTGCAGGCCGGCCGCAATCAGCCCGACATCGACCGCGTGCGGCTCTTTCCAGGTCAGTCCGTGGCGCTGCGCCTCGTGCCGGAACACCGCCATGTCGAAATGGATCGAATGGCCGATGACCACCGCGTCGCCGATGAAGGCCGCCAGATCCGGAGCGATCGCGGAAAATGCCGGCTTTCCCGCCACATCGGCGGTGCTGATGCCGTGAATGCGGCTGGCAATCTCGGGGATCGGCACGCCGGGGTCGAGCAGCACGTCGAACACGTCGTGCGCCAGGATGTCGGCGCCGTGAAGCCGGACGGCTGCGATCTGCACAAGCCTGTCCTGGCGCACGTCCAGCCCGGTGGTTTCCGTGTCGAGAACGACGGTGTCGAGTGCGATCAGCGGCGTGGCCGGTCCATGCTGGTTCCGGGGAGGGCCGCCGCGCTTGCTCATGCGTTGGCCATCCTCATGGCGAGTTTTAAGGTGATGGCGTCGATGTCGAGTTCGCCGCGCAGCTTGGCTTGCTGGTCGATGAAGCGGAAGGCGACATTGTTGACCACCATCATCTCGTCCGCCGCCCGCACGCTGGCCTCGATCGGCGCATGGTCGAGAATGCGCTGGGCGGTGGCGATCGAGATCAGGTCCGGCTTCATCGGCGGCCGGGCCAGCGCGGATGCGAGGCGGAGGTCGAAATCGGCGATCATGTCGTCCCAGCCGGTGGCTTTCCGGTGCTCGGGCAGCTGGTCGCGGAAAAGGGCGTCGCGGTAGAGCGCCGCGAACACCCTTTTGCGGTCATCGATATCCTGCGGAAGCTCCGCCCGGATCTCGGCTTCCAGGATCAGGATCATATCCTGGCAGGCCACCCCGAACGCTTCCCATTTGCAGATGTCCAGGGCGCCGCCAAAGCCTTCGTCGGCGAACAGCCGGGGTCCCGCCATCAGGCTCCGGGCGCGCAGGTAAGAATAGCTGGCGCCCTGGGCCAGATAAGCCGCAGCCGCCCGCACTGCCTCGGCCAACTCGTCGAGGTCGGTGATGGTTTTCCGCTTCCTGCGAAGCGCGCCGATGAGATCACGCATGGAACCCCTCCTTTCGTCTGAGTTGACTCAATTTTTCGAATCCCACTATACCGGTACTCCCTTAACCACGACATTGATGTGTTGGGAATAGGGACTTTAGGGGGGGGGCATGGGAAAAACAAAAAACACGAGGCTCCTCTCTAAGTGACGTAAACATGGGAGGTATTCCGCAGACGTGCAGGCGCGTCTGTACTCTCCCGTATTCGCAACATAGGGAGAAGGACATGTCCGACAATATTTCCCGAGAGGTTGCAGAAGCACACTGGTCCAAGACCAAGAACCTCATGCTCATCACATTGGCGGTATGGGCGTTCTTCAGCTTCTTCATCCATTTCTTCGTAAGTACTCTGAACAACATCGTCATCCTCGGATTCCCGCTCGGCTTCTATATGGCCGCGCAGGGGTCGCTCATTGTGTTCGTCGTCCTGATCTTCTGGTTTGCCTCGCGGCAAAACGCGATCGACGAGGAATTCGGCGTCGCGGAAGATTGAGGGGAACACACCAATGGCACTTTCAATGAAAGGCGATTTCACCGACAACCTCGGCAAGATCTACGGGATCTATGTCGGCGGTTTCTTCGGCTTCGTCGTCCTTATGGCCATCCTTTCGATGGTCGGCGTTCCGGACCGCGTCATCCTCTGGTCCTATATGGCCATGACGATCGGCATCTATGCCTTCATCGGCATCATGTCGCGGACCTCGGTGGTTACCGAATACTACGTTGCCGGGCGCTCGGTTCCGGCAATCTACAACGGCATGGCGACGGGCGCCGACTGGATGTCGGGCGCAAGCTTCGTCGGCATGGCGGGCACGCTGTTCGTGCTCGGCTATGACGGTCTGGCCTTCGTGCTGGGCTGGACCGGGGGTTACGTTCTGGTTGCGGTGCTTCTGGCTCCCTATCTGCGCAAGTTTGGCGCCTATACGGTTCCGGACTTTTTGGGCACCCGCTACAACGGCAATGCCGCGCGTCTCGTCGGCATCATCGTGCTGTTTGCCTGCTCGTTCACCTATATCACCGCGCAGGTCTATGCATCCGGCATCATCGCCTCCCAGTTCCTCGGCATCGACTTCGAGCTCGCCGTGTTTGCTGGTCTCTTGGGCATTCTCGTCTGCTCGATGCTCGGCGGCATGAAGGCGGTGACCTGGACACAGGTCGCCCAGTACATCGTTCTGATCGTCGCCTACCTGCTTCCGGCAGTCTGGATGTCGACAGTCCAGTTCGGCATTCCGATCCCGCAGCTCACCTATGGCGGTGCGCTGAGCAAGATTGCCGAATACGAACAGATCCTTGGCGTGGCCAAGGCGCACGTGGCGCCGTTCACCACCTATTCGCCCAAGGATTACTTCTTCCTGATCTTCTGCCTGATGGTCGGCACCGCATCGCTGCCGCACATCCTGATGCGCTTCTTCACCACCCCCACGGTGCGTGAGGCGCGCAAGTCGGTCGGCTGGTCGCTGTTCTTCATCTTCCTGCTGTACTTCACGGCGCCGGCATACGCCGCCTTCTCGAAGTTCAACCTGATGGGGCTGTTTGCCAATGCCGAAGGTCTGCAGCTTGCCTTCACGGCCATTCCGGAGTGGATGCTGCAGTGGGGTTCGATCGCCGGTCACCAGCTGGTGACGATCTGCGGCGTCAAGGCCGAAACGGTCATGGCGATCCAGGCGGCTTGCGAAGCCAAGGGCTTTGTCGGCGGCTTCCCCTATGCGGAACTGAAGCTCAACAACGACATGATCGTGTTGTCGACTCCGTCGATCGCCGGCATGCCGATCTGGGTTGTCGGACTCGTCGGCGCCGGTGGTTTCGCTGCCGCTCTGTCGACCGCAGACGGCCTGCTGCTGGCCATCGCCAATGCCTTGTCGCACGACGTCTACTACAAGATGATCGACCCCAAGGCCGACACCAAGCGTCGTCTGATGATCTCCAAGATCCTGCTCGTCGTCGTTGCTCTCGCGGCAGCGTTCCTGGCGCGCACCAAGCCATCCGACATTCTGTCGATGGTGTCTTGGGCCTTCTCGATCGCCGCGGCCGGCCTGTTCGCGCCGCTGGTTCTCGGGGTCTGGTGGAAGCGTACCACCAGCATGGGCGCCATCCTGGGCATGATCGCGGGCTTCAGCGTCACGATGTACTACCTGATCGGCAACGTCTACGGCTTTGACCTGGTCAAGGGCACGGGCGACGAGATCTCGTGGTTCGGCGTGGCGTCGATCTCCTCGGGCGTCTTCGGGGTTCCCGTGGCCTTCATCGTCACCTATGTGGTGTCGCTGATCACGCCTCCGCCCAGTCAGGAAATGCAGGAGTTCGTCGACCGTCTGCGTCTGCCCGGTGGCGGACAGATGATGGTGCAAGGCGTCAACGACTGAGGTTTTTCCTCTCGCGTCACTCTGCGCAGGGCCTTCGGGCCCTGCGTTTTTTTGAGCCCTTCTCCCGGGTGCGCAGCCCGCTTCGGAGGCTCGGAAGCGTCCAGGCCATGAGATGTCCCTGGCCACGGGCGATTTTGGTTGTCAGCCATGCCGTCATCAGGCATGTCGAACAGGCCGGAACGGATATGGACCGGTTCTGGCCCAGCGTCGCCCCGGCGCCGGGTCGATGCCGCAATGGAGGAGCGAATGAGCAAACTGGCCTTACGCGGACTGATCATCATCGCGCTGACCTATCTGGCGGCGGTGGCGACCTTTCTGATCGGCGGCGCGCCCGGAATAGTCGCGGTGTTTCTTGGCGGGACCTATGCGCTCACGGCGCTGGCCGCACTTCTGTTTTCCCGCGGCCTGCTCGAATTCGTCGTCGGCGTTGATCGCGAGATCGCCTTCTTCGTGGTGCTCAAGCGGGTGACCGATCCCTTGCTCGCGCTATTCGACCCGATCACGCCCGGGTTCCTGCTGCCGTTCGCGGCCTCGCTCTACACCGCGTTCCTGTTCTTCTTCTTCAAGCTTTTCCTGTTTGGCGATGCCTTTCTCGGCCTGCCGCCGCTGTTCATCGTGCTGGTTGCCGCGGTGATGACCGTGTTCTCCTGAGCGCAATCTTGACTTCGCCCGGGTCAGGCGTACTTCTAATGAATGTGGTGCCTGAATGGATCCGTCCGGGCACCACCGGCATTCATTTCAGGGGTCTGCGGTGCCCCTTGCATCTTCGCCCGGATGCGCTGCGCCATAGGCCCTGACCGGCAAACCGGACGACAGGCATGGACAAGATCAGCAGACTTGCGCGGCTCAGCGTCCTCAGGGCGGGGGGCTTCGGGTGCCTGGCGATCCTGATGGTCATGATGGGCACCGCGCACAATCCGGCGCTCAGCATAAAATGCGGCGCCGGCGGAATGCTGCTGATTTCCGCCATCATGCTGCTCGTCGGCCAGAACTATCACAAGCGCAAGCGGATCCAGGACACCGAGGTCTGGATCATGCTCACCGAGGCCGAGCGCCCGCCTGCCCCGGTCGCCCGGCGCCTGATCGTCACCGCCATGCGCGGCGAGCTGCTGGAAAAATCCGCCTGGTCCGCCCTGACGGCGATCGCCATGCTGGCCATCTCCGTCGCCTTGCCGATCTTCCTGCCCTGAGGCCGTGGCTCAGCCCGCTCGGGCGTCAGCACGCGCTCCCGGGCGAACCCGGTGCTGAGGCAGGAACTGGTGGATATGTCAAAAAAACTGGTGCTGCCGGAGAGATTCGAACTCTCGACCTCTCCCTTACCAAGGGAGTGCTCTACCCCTGAGCTACGGCAGCCCTTGCTTCACCGCCGACCGGACCAGCGTCATCGGAGAAGGTCTCCGTCAGCCGCTGTCGGCGCCGCGCGTTCCTCATCCCCTCAAGGCTGTAAACGACTGAAGCGGCCCGCTATTGCCACAGCTTGGACATGAGTGCAAGCACAAACGGGCGATTGCCGCGGCAAGCATGAAAATGCCTGTGCGACGTCGCTGCGGCCATGGGAGGAACGCCGGTTTTCAAGGAAAACGAGGCTCTTGCGCTGCCAAGGACTGATCCTGGTGAACCGGGTCTGATCTTCACCTTGAGCCATTTGTGCGCTATCCAGGCTCTGTCATGAGCGAAAAAACACCCCCTGAAATCAAAAACCGGGACTACAGAAGCGAGGCAGAGCGCCAGGCCGCCAGACGCGCCGAACGCAGCGCGGAACAGTTGCGCGCCAATCTTCAGCGCCGCAAGGCGCAGACGCGGGCGCGGCGCGAGGGTCTTGCGGACGAGGCCGAAGGTCTGCCGGCCGCGGGCAGGGGCGGCGACACCGCATCCCGCGACGGCGGCGACAAGCCAGGCGGCTGATCCCCACGCGTCCTCATGTTGCCGCATTCGCCATGATGGTCTAAACACCGCGGCAGATTTCCTTCAAGGCCGCCGGCCAGGGGCAGGCGCAGGTCAACGTTTCAAGAGGACAGCATGGATCGCATCAGGATCGTTGGCGGAAATCCGCTCAATGGCGTCATTCCGATATCGGGCGCGAAAAACGCGGCGCTGCCGCTGATGATCGCCTCGCTGCTCACCGACGGCACGCTGACGCTGGAAAACCTGCCGCATCTGGCCGATGTCGAGCAGTTGCAGCGGATCCTGGGCAATCACGGCGCCGACATTTCCGTGGAGGGCCGCCGCGAGCGCCAGGACGGGCCCTATGCGCGCACCGTGCATTTCACCGCCCGCACCATCGTCGACACCACCGCGCCCTATGAGCTGGTCTCCAAGATGCGCGCCAGCTTCTGGGTCATCGGCCCGCTGCTCGCGCGCATGGGCGAGGCCAAGGTCTCGCTGCCCGGCGGCTGCGCCATCGGCACAAGGCCGGTCGACCTGTTCATCGACGGTCTCGAGCATCTGGGCGCCGAGATCACCATCGACAACGGCTATGTCAACGCCCGCGCCCCCAAGGGCCTGATCGGCGGACGCTATGTGTTCCCGAAGGTCTCCGTCGGCGCCACCCACGTCCTGCTGATGGCGGCAACGCTCGCCAGGGGCCAGACCGTGATCGAGAACGCCGCGCGCGAGCCGGAAGTGGCCGATCTCGCCAAGTGCCTGATCGCCATGGGCGCAAAGATCTCCGGCGCAGGCACCTCCACCATCATCATCGACGGCGTCGCCTCGCTGTCGGGCGCGCGCCACCGGGTGCTGCCCGATCGCATCGAGACCGGCACCTATGCCATGGCGGTGGCCATGACCGGCGGCGACGTGCTGCTCGAAAACACCTCCGAAGACCTGCTTAAGAACGCCCTGCTCGCCATTCGCCGCACCGGCGCCGAGGTGACCGCCGAGGCAGGCGGCATTCGCGTGCGGCGCAATGGCGGCGACATCCTGCCGGTCGACGTGACGACGGATCCGTTCCCGGGCTTCCCGACCGATCTTCAGGCGCAGTTCATGGCGCTGATGACGCGGGCCGACGGGGTCTCCCACATCACCGAGACGATTTTCGAGAACCGCTTCATGCACGTGCAGGAACTGGCCCGGCTGGGCGCCAGGATTTCGCTGTCGGGCCAGACCGCGACGATCACCGGCGTCAAGGTGCTCAGGGGCGCGCCGGTGATGGCCACCGATCTGCGCGCCTCGGTGTCGCTGGTCATCGCGGGTCTCGCCGCCGAGGGCGAAACCGTCGTCAACCGGGTCTATCACCTTGATCGGGGCTTTGAGCGGCTCGAAGAGAAGCTCACCAATTGCGGTGCCGTGGTCGAACGCATCAGCGACTGAGGCTGCGGGGGGGCAGGCGGTACAGGCGGTACAGGCGGTACCCGCCACCTTCGGCGCATTGCGCTTTGGCCTTGCCGCACCTACCTTGCAGTGCAGCACCGAGCTTGCGGCCGACCGCGCCCTGACAGAAGAATCGAGGAATGCCATGGACAGTCTGAAACTGATCGCGCTTGACGAAACGGATCTGGCTGTTATCTCCGCCTGTCTGCAGGACGCCGTTTTCAAGACCGGCGATACAGCCTTCCTGGGCAGGGACAAGACCTTCACGCTTGAAGGCAATCGCTTTGTCTGGGAAGAGGGGAGTGACAGGAAGACCTTCGAACGTCGTCGGGCGGTGCTCGCGGTCAAGCAGGTCCAGACTGTCAAGTCCCGCGGAATCGATCTCAGGGACACGTCCGCTGTCCATGCGCTGCTGGCCGTAACCTTTGTCGCAGGCGACGAGGCGCCCGCCGGCGCCATCGAACTGATCCTGTCCGGGGATGCGGCGATCCGGCTTGAGGTCGACTGCATCGAAATCCAGTTCGCCGATGTCGGCGGCGGCTGGGAGACGAAATTCAAGCCGCACCATCCGGTCGCGGGCTGAACCAGAGACGACAATGATGATGGGGGCAGGGCAGTGGTACTGAGGCTTGACTACCGGCAGCCGGATTTCGAGAGCCGGTTTGCCGCCTTCCTGACCACCAAGCGCGAGGTCTCCGAGGACGTCGAAAACGATGTGCGCGCGATCATCCGCGAGATCAGGGAGCGCGGCGACGCGGCCCTGCACGCGTTCAGCCAGCGCTTCGACGGGATCGACACGCGCGCGCTGGGCCTGGCCGTCAGTGCGGACGACATCGAGGTCGCCTACCGGGCAACGGACCCCGAGATCCTCGCAGCCCTTCAGCTCGCCCATGACCGCATCGTCAGCCACCACCAGCGGCAGATGCCGAGCGACGACCATTATGTCGATGTGCTCGGCGTCGAGCTCGGCTCGCGCTGGACCGCGATCGAGGCGGTGGGTCTCTATGTCCCGGGCGGCACCGCGAGCTATCCGAGTTCGGTGCTGATGAACGCCGTGCCGGCGAAGGTGGCGGGCGTCGAGCGGATCGTGATGGTGGTGCCGGCGCGGGACGGGGCCCTCAACCCGGTCGTGCTGGCCGCAGCCCGGGTCGCCGGTGTCACCGAGATCTACCGCATCGGCGGCGCCCAGGCGATTGCGGCACTCGCCTACGGGACGGAAACGATCAGGCCCGTGGCCAAGATCATGGGCCCCGGCAATGCCTGGGTGGCGGCCGCCAAGCGGCAGGTGTTCGGCACCGTTGGCATTGACATGATCGCCGGCCCCTCGGAAGTGCTGGTGATCGCCGATCCCGACAACAATCCCGACTGGATCGCCGCCGACCTCTTGGCTCAGGCCGAGCATGACGCGGGTGCGCAGTCGATCCTGATCACCCGCGACGCGGCCTTCGGCGAGGCGGTGATTGCCGCTGTCGACCGCCAGCTTGCAACCCTTGGCCGCGCCGAGACGGCGCGCAGCAGCTGGGCCGATTACGGCGCGGTCATCCTTGTGCCCGACTGGGACGCCGCGGTGCCGCTCGCCAACCGCATCGCCGCCGAGCATCTGGAAATCGCCACCGACGACGCCGAGGCGCTGGCCGCCAGGATCCGCAATGCGGGCGCCATCTTCCTCGGCTGCCACACGCCGGAAGTGATCGGCGACTATGGCGGCGGCTCCAACCACGGTCTGCCCACGGCGCGCTCGGCCCGGTTCTCCTCGGGCCTGTCGGTGCTCGACTATGTCAAGCGCACGTCGATCCTAAGGCTAGGGCCGGAGCAGTTGCAGTCGCTCGGCCCTGCTGCCATAACCTTGGCGAGAGCGGAGGGGCTCGATGCTCATGCGCGCTCTGTATCAATCCGGATGAACCTCCGGGAACCGGGCCCGGAGGAGGGACGTGAGCGGGAATGACGGCGGCGGAGGACACCCAGAGGCTTTCGGATGTCGTTCTCGATGAAACCATCGGACGCGCCACGCCCGATGTGGAGCACGAGCGCGCCGTGGCGATTTTCGACCTGATCGAGGAAAACAGCTTCGAGCCGGTCGGCCATGACAAGGGCCCCTACAAGCTCAACCTGTCCCTGATCGATTCCAAGCTGGTGTTCTCGATCTCCACGCAGGCCGACCAGCCGGTGGCCACCCACATTCTCTCGCTCACGCCGTTTCGGCGCATCGTGAAGGACTATTTCATGATCTGCGAGAGCTATTACGAGGCCATCCGCTCCTCCACGCCGAGCCAGATCGAGGCCATCGACATGGGCCGGCGCGGCATTCACAACGAAGGCTCGCAGACGTTGATGGACAGGCTCGAGGGCAAGATCAGGATGGATTTTGACACCGCCCGGCGGCTGTTCACGCTCGTCTGCGTGCTCCACTGGCGCGGATAGGACCCGCCATGGCCGACACCAGCCCGGCCCCTGACAGGACCACGCCCGGCGCGCTGCTGTTTGTCTGCGGCATGAACGCGATCCGCTCGCCGATGGCCGAGATCATCGCCCGCTCGATCCTGCCGGCCGGCACCTACATCGCGTCCGCCGGCGTGCGCCCCGGCGAGCGCGATCCCTTCGTCGACACGGTTCTGGCCGAGATCGGCCTTGATCTGGGAAGCCGGCAGCCGCAGACGCTCGATGAGCTCGAGGATGATTTCTTCGATGTGATCGTCACGCTGGCGCCGGAAGCCCATCACCGGGCGCTGGAACTGACCCGCAGCAATGCGGTCGAGGTGATCTACTGGCCGACGCCGGACCCGACGGTGGCGACGGGGACCCGCGAGCGGATTCTCGATGCCTATCGCGAGGTCCGCGACATGCTCGAGCGGCGGATCCGTTCGGGCAAGGGCTGGTCGCGCACGCCGTCGGGCGGTTGAATCAATTTGGTTCACAAATCGCTTCTCATTGTGTAGGTTCCGGCCAAAATTCGGGCCAGCGCATTTTGCGCCGCCCTTTTCAACCAGAAAGACAGACACTGAATGGCGAAAGAAGAAGTCCTCGAATTCCCGGGCGTGGTCACCGAACTGCTGCCGAACGCAACCTTCCGGGTGAAGCTCGAAAACGAGCATGAGATCATTGCTCACACTGCGGGCCGCATGCGCAAGAACCGCATCCGCGTCCTTGCAGGCGACAAGGTGCTGGTCGAGATGACGCCTTACGATCTGACCAAGGGTCGCATCACCTATCGCTTCAAGTGAGCGAGGGGTGAGGCCATCCCATGGCGCGTTCGCAAAAACTGATCCTCGCATCCGGGTCTCCGCGCAGGCTTGAACTGCTCGCCCAGGGCGGCATCGCGCCCGACCGGCTGATGCCGATGGATCTCGACGAGACGCCCCAGCGCGCCGAACATCCGCGCTCGCTGGCGCGGCGGCTGTCGCGCGAGAAGGCGGAAGCGGCGCTCAGGGAAACCCGGCTCGATCCGGCCTGGAAGGATGCCTACATCTTGTCGGCCGACACCGTGGTCGCCGTCGGCCGGCGCATCCTGCCCAAGGCCGAGCAGATCGACGAGGCGTCGAACGCGCTCTATCTCCTGTCGGGCCGCAGCCACCGTGTCTTCACCGGCATCTGCCTGGTCACTCCCGGCCACACCATCCGCCAGAAGATCGTCGAGACCAGGGTGCGCTTCAAGCGTCTCTCGACGGTCGAGATCGAAAGCTACCTGGCGTCGGGGCAGTGGCGCGGCAAGGCCGGCGGCTACGCCATCCAGGGCCTGGCCGGTACCTTCGTCGTCAAGCTTGTGGGCTCCTACACCAATGTCGTCGGCCTGCCGCTCTACGAGACGGTTGGTCTTCTCACCGGCGAAGGCTATGATGTCCACTTCAAGTGGCTTGAGGGCTGAGCACATGACGGACAGCAAGGTCACGCCGCTGCGCAAGGCGCAGCCCTGTCCGGAATGCGGACGGCCGTCCACCCGCGACAGCTATCCGTTCTGCTCCGAGCGTTGCCGCGCCGTCGATCTCAACCGCTGGCTGGTGGGCGGCTACGCCATCCCCGCGACCGAAGTCGAGGACAATCAGGACGAGGATTTCGACGACCGCGGCTGAGGCCGGGGTCTGGCCCGGACGGATGCCGGCGGACCGGGCGCCGGGGCTCCCTTCCGGCCGGCGGGATCGGCGGCGGATCCGCACGATGCAGACCCTGCCGCCCGCGCCACCTTTCGTTTTCTCCAGCACGTGATGAAAAAAGCCGCACAAGGGTGCTGGACAGGGCCTTTCAAGATGTTATAACCCGCTCGCTTTCGGCAGTGGAAAAACCTTTGCCGGCAAGTGTCCGGACCCTGGTTTTGCCGTGGTCCGGCGAGTTGCCCGGATAGCTCAGTTGGTAGAGCAGCGGATTGAAAATCCGCGTGTCGGTGGTTCAAATCCGCCTCCGGGCACCACTCCCCCCCCCTCTCCCCTCCCAAGGTTCATGTCAGCCCTATGACCGCCCGTGAAGCCACCGGCGGCTGCAAGCCGTGGGTCAACCACATGACCCGGACGAGCTCGTCGTCGTCCCCCGTCGGGAGCGCAGTCGGCTAGGGAAAAATCACCGGCCGATCGCCCTCCTGCCAGGGGGCGTATTTCCCCATGACCCGCTCGAAGCGCGCGGAGGCAAGAAAGGCCTCGAGCCAGTGCTGCAGGTCCGGCCAGGGACGGGCGTCGAACCAGGCCTTGTCGACGAGGGCGAACTGGCGGACAAAGGGAAGGATGGCGTAATCGGCAAGGGTCGGCCGGCCGAACATCCAGCCGTCGATCCGCCGGTCGAGATCGGACAGGAAGGCGCTGGCCAGTTCCCGCTGCTCATCCGGATCGGTTCCGGGATAGCGGTCCGGGTATTTGGTCCGGTCGAGCGCCGCCTTGAACGGGCCGTCGGAGCGGGCAATCCAGCCAAAGCCCTCTTCGGGCATATCGAGCCAGTTCTCCGGGTCGTGCTGCCTCAGAGCCCACAGCATGACATCCAGGCTCTCGTCGATCACGCCGTCATCGGTGACAAGGCAGGGGACGGTGCCGCTGGGCGAGGCCTCAAGGAAAGCCTCCGGCTTGTGCCGCAACACGATCTCGCGCAGCTCTGTCGCAATGCCGGCCGATGCCAGCGCCAGCCGCGCACGGATGGCATAGGGGCAGCGGCGGAACGAGTAGAGCAGGGGTCGGGTCACTCCGTCAGTCTATGGCAAACCCAAGCCGTTTCAAGCGGGGTGAGCGGTCAGGCAAAGAGCCTCTCCCGCCCCGGTGCGCCGCAGGCGCTCAGCCACAGATCGTCAATGGCCGAAAGCGCCCGGGCATCAAACCGGTCGGTGTGATGCCAGTATTCGCCATCCTCGATCATGTAGCCGAGCCGCGCTTCCTCCGTGAGCGCCGCTTCGACGGCCTCGCTGTCGAGGCTGATCTGCGGAGGATGCCTTGCGATCTCGGCGAGCCCGGCTCTGGGAAACAGCAGGCGGCTCTGAGCCTCCGTCGACAGGTTGACGCAGGCGCAGCCTTGCCGCGCGGCGAGCGCCATCAGCCGGATCGACTTGGCCTCGAGCGATTGCAGCGTGACATCCGGGCGCAGGGGATCGGCGGTACCCTGGCCGTAAAAATGTGTCACATTGCCGCTATAGGTCATGTCGCAGGCGTAATAGGCGAGAATGTCGGGCTTGAGCGCGGCCAGCGCCCAGTATCCGGCGGTAAACGCCATGGTTCCTCCCCCATAGACGAAGCCGCCATAGCTGTTCTGGGCCGGAACGTAGCTCTCATGGCTGTGGACGCTTTGGCCGGGCGCCACGATGTCCGGCATCCTTGTCGACGGAAAATCGCCGGCATGAACCAGATGGTCCCAGTCCGGACGCACGCGCCAGGCGTTGTTGATGGCCACAAGTCTCGCATTGGCGGGCTTTTGCCAGCTGCGCAGCCGTGGCGCGCTCGGGCCGCTGCCCAGAATCACCACGATCGACAAAGGCGGCAGTTCAATGATCGACATGTGTTCTTAACCCCAGGTCCGGGAAAAAAGGCGTCCCGCGATGTCGGTAAGGTAGGCGCGTCGAGGCATTCGGCAATGCGTCGGCGGGAATGGTTTTCCCAGTCGTTCCCGGGATTTGCCCAGCCCGCTCATTTCGGCCCTGGCCCAGCGGCGATAGGCAGCCGTTTCGGAGGGGCGTTCTTTGGAGTCATTCTAAACTATACAGTTTGACTCCACTTTGCAATTACAATACCAAAATGATCAGGTTTAAACAGGTGGGGCCTGCATGACGCGATCACTTCGAGATGAAGGCGGGGAGTGCCCGGCGGCGGCGTATCTTCGCCAGCAGCCGGAGAACCTTGTCGTCAACGGCTACCGCAATTGCGTGGCAGGCCTGGCTCACCAGGATCCGCGCTTCTGGGATGCCGCGATGTTCGCCCATGCCGAGGCGCTGGGCACGATCGACGGCCAGTACGCGCTGGACGTGATGGCATCGCTGATCGGTCGTCTCGGCGTGTGCGCAACCTGCCCGCTCAAGTTCTACAAGCCCGGCACCTGCCATCTGTGCCGCGACGAATGCCTGCTCCTCGGCATGGTCGCCGGCGCTCAGAATGGCGATGAGGCCGCCATGATGCATTCCGCCAAGCTGTTGACCTGTTCGGATGCCTGTTTCGAGGTCGTTGACCGGGCGAGCGCCTATGCGGCGGTGCTGCTCGGCCATGGCCACCGGCTCACGCCGATTCCGCTCGGCGCCATTGCCGACATCGACTTCCGCGCATCCGCCTTTGCCGGCGGTCGCATCAGCTCCGCGCTGCACTGACACACTGATGGACTCTGGAGCAAATCGGACCATGAAGCATCTCGCGAAACTGATAGGGCTCGGCCTCCTGGCATCCGCGGCGTTGACCGCAGTGTCCCGTGCCGATGTCACGCCCGAAGCCGTGGTCGCCCATTACGCCGACATCGCGGAGGCGAAATACGCGGATTCGCTCACCACCGCGACGGCGCTCGACGCCGCCATTGACGCCTTGCTCGCCGCCCCCGGCGAGGAGACGCTGAAGGCCGCCAGGACCGCCTGGCTTGCCGCGCGCGTGCCCTACCAGCAGTCCGAGGTCTACCGGTTCGGCAACGCCATCGTCGACGATTGGGAAGGCCGCGTGAATGCCTGGCCGCTCGACGAGGGATTGATCGACTACGTCGACCCGAGCTACGGCACCGAGAGCGACGAGAACGTCCTGTTCACCGCCAATGTCATCGCCAATCCGAAAATCGAGATCAATGGCGCGATGATCGACGCCGGCAAGATCACGCCGGAGCTGATTGCCGGGACGCTGCAGGAAGCGGGCGGCATCGAGGCCAATGTCGCCTCGGGCTATCATGCCATCGAATTCCTGCTCTGGGGCCAGGACTTGAACGGCAACGGCCCGGGCGCCGGCGCCCGTCCTGCCACCGACTACAGCCTGGAAAATTGCACCGGCGGAAACTGCGACCGGCGCCGGGACTATCTTGCCGCAGCCAGCGACCTGCTGGTGGCCGATCTTCAGGAAATGGCCGCCAACTGGAAGGCCGGAGGCGCGGCCCGGGCGGCGCTTGAGGAAGCCGGCGCCGCCGGCGGGCTCAGGGCCATGCTGACCGGCATGGGGTCGCTGTCCTATGGCGAACTGGCCGGCGAGCGCATGAAGCTCGGCCTGCTGCTGGGCGACCCGGAAGAGGAGCATGATTGCTTCTCCGACAACACCCACAATTCCCATCGCTACAACGCCGTGGGCATCCGAACGGCCTTCAGCGGTTCCTACAGCCGCGCCGACGGCACCGAGTTGACCGGGCCGTCGCTGGCCGAGCTTGTGAGCCAGAAGGATCCCGCCATTGCCGGAGAGCTTTCGGCGGACCTCGACGCCACCATCACGGCCATGGAGGCCATGGTCGCCCGCGCCGAGACGGTGGAAGCCTATGACCAGATGATCGCCACCGGCAATGCCGAAGGCAATGCGACGGTCCAGGCGGCGATCGACGGGCTGATCAAGCAGACGCGCTCGATCGAGCGCGCCATCGCCGCGCTGGATCTCGGCGCCATCGAGATCGAGGGCTCCGACAGTCTCGACAGCCCCGAAGCGGTCTTCCAGTAAGAGAAAGCGCCATGATCGTTTGCAGCTGCAACATAGTCACCAGCAAGGACATCGAGGACGTCATCCATGACTTCCTCGTGGCCGATGAGTGGCAATTGATCACGCCGGGAAAGGTGTTCCAGGCCGTGGCCGCCCGCGGCAAGTGCTGCGGGTGTTTCCCCGGCGTCATCAACATCATCGTCGAGACGACGCGGCGCTATCACGAACTGATGCAAAGCCCCGCGCCCAAGGTGGTGGAACTGCTCAACCGCATCGCCGATCAGCGGACGCGGATGGAAAAGGCGAAAAGAAACAATGTCGTGAAAAGACATTCGTCACCAGTGCCCGGATGCGCTAAGTGATGGAACCGTCACAAACGCGATAGGATAGACCATGAAGAAGAGCAAGAAAGTCGTCGAGTGCCTGAATGAGGCGCTGTTTCTCGAGCTGGCTGCCGTCAACCAGTACTGGCTGCATTACCGGTTGCTGGAGGATTGGGGTTACACCAAGCTCGCAGCCAAGGAGCGGGCGGAAAGCATCGAGGAAATGCAGCACGCCGACAAGCTGGTCGAGCGCATCATCTTCCTCGACGGGTTCCCCAACCTGCAGACCGTGGCGCCGCTCAGGATCGGCCAGAACATCAAGGAAGTCCTTGAAGCCGATCTCGCCGGCGAACAGGACGCCTGGAAGGCCTACACCAAATCACGCGATATCTGTGAGAAGGAGGGCGACTATGTCAGCAAGAACCTCTTTGAATCGCTGATCGCCGATGAGGAAGGCCACATCGATTTCCTCGAAACGCAACTGCAGCTGCTCAAGGATCTGGGCGAGCAGAAATACGGTCAGCTGAATGCGTCGGCCGCCGACGCGGACTGATGACAAAAGGAGTGCAATGACCGCCTCGAAATCGTCGCCAGGGAGCAATTGTGTAATCCTGGCGCAGTTTTTTCCCGCGTCGACGGACTTCATGTCCGTCCGGCGCGATATGACCGAAAAATTTTCAGTATCTCTTAAGGCGCGGCCGCGCCCGCATCACTTCATATCCGCTTTGACCGGCAGTCTTGCAGCCTGCCTCCTGCTTTTCTCGGGGTTCTCCGTGCCGGCGGGTGACCTCGCCGGTCTGCCCGTGACCCGCGACGATCTGAGCGAAAGGGACCGTCACCGCGTCGAGCAGGTGATCAAGCCGGCGGCCTCCTTCGAGGCCGCTGAACCCTTCGAGGCGATGCAGGGCGGCGCCGGCACCTCGACCAAACATGTCAACCGCGACTCGCTCTCCCACTTCACCACCAATCTGACGTTCAAGGAAGAAGAGACCTTCAAGCTCGGCAACGCCCTGTTCCGCAAGCTCTGGGTGTCCTCGCCCTCCTCGACGCAGGCGTCCGACGGGCTGGGGCCACTGTTCAACGCGCGCGCCTGCCAGAGCTGCCACATCAAGGACGGCCGCGGCCATCCGCCGGAAGGCGCGGCCGACGCCACCTCGATGTTCCTGCGCCTCGCCCGGCCGGCCCGCACCGACGCGGAGCGCCAGGCGCTCGAGGAGTTCCGTGTCGCCTCGCTGCCCGATCCCGTCTATGGCGGGCAGCTGCAGGATCTGGCGGTGCCGGGCCTCAAGGCTGAAGGCAGGATGCTGATCGCCTATGCGGAGCAGAAGGTCGAGCTCGGCGACGGAACCGTCGTCTCCCTGCGCAAGCCCGCCTACAGCGTCGCCGATCTCGGCTACGGGCCGCTCGATCCCGAGACCACATTGTCGCCGCGCATGACGCCGCCGATGACCGGCCTGGGGCTGATCGAAGCCATCCATCCGGCCGACATAATTGCCCGCGCCGACCCCGACGACAAGGACGGCGACGGCATTTCGGGCCGTGTCGCCCTGTCCCGAGATGCGGCCACCGGTGCGATCGCCCTCGGCCGTTTCGGCTGGAAGGCCCAGAACGCCACCGTGCGCCAGCAGTCGGCCGGCGCCTTTGCCGGCGATATCGGCATTTCCACGCCGGACGTCCCCCTGAGCCATGGCGACTGCACTCCGGCCCAGACCGCATGCCTGGAGCTGCCGACTGGCGTCCAGCCCGGCCTGGGCGACGCCGAAGCGTCCGATCCGGTGCTTGAGCTGGTCACGTTCTACGCCGAGAACCTCGCCGTGCCGGCGCGCCGCGATGTCGACGACAAGACCGTGCTTGCCGGAAAACAGCTGTTCTACGATCTTGGCTGCGCCTCCTGCCACACCCCCAAATATGTCACCTCGCGCCAGGCCGAAAACCCGGCGCACCGGTTCCAGCTGATCTGGCCCTATTCCGATTTCCTGCTGCACGACATGGGCGAAGGCCTGGCCGATGGCCAGGCCGTGGGGGCCGCCGACGGCCGGGAATGGCGCACGCCGCCGCTCTGGGGCATCGGTCTGACCGAAGTCGTCAACGGCCACACATTCTTCCTGCATGACGGCCGCGCGCGCAACTTGAGCGAAGCCATCCTCTGGCATGGCGGCGAGGCCCAGGCCGCTCGCGACCGCTTTGCCGGACTGGACAAGGCCGGGCGCGACAGTCTCGTCAAATTCCTGGAAAGCCTGTGATGCGGCCGCTGCTGGCCCTCATCCTGGGGCTGGTTCTTTGCGCGGGGGGCGCCAGGGCGGAGGAGGCCGGCACGGCGTCGGCGATCGGACCGGTGCTCAAGCGGATGGTGACCGACCATGTTCGCCCTGCCTACGCCGCTTTCGGCAACGCCGCCGCCGGGCTCGAGACCTCCTTCGAGGCGCTGTGCGCGGAGCCGTCGGACGATGCCCTCCAGGCCGCGCGCGCGGCCTTCCGCGATGCCGCGCTCGCGTGGTCCCGGATCGAATGGATCCGGCTCGGCGCGGTAATGTCGGAGAACCGGCTCGAGCGCATCCTGTTCTTCCCCGATCGCAAGGGCACCGGCCGGAAACAGGTCCAGGCGGCGCTTGCAACGCAGGACGAGGGCGTTACCGACGCGGCCGCGCTCGCCGGCCGAAGCGTCGCCATGCAGGGTCTCGGCGCGCTCGAACTCATCCTGTTCGGCACGGACAGCCAGGCCCTGGCTGAGGCCGGCGCCAGCCATCGCTGCCGGTTCGGCCGCGCCGCGTCCGCCAACATCGCCGCCCTGTCGGGCGAACTCAGCGCCGGCTGGGACGAGGGCAGCACCTATCTCGCGATGTTCCTCAAGCCGGGACCGGACAATCCGCTGTTCCGGACCGACCTCGAGGCGCTCAGCGTCGTGCTGGGCCAGATGATCCACGGGCTCGAGGCAATCCACGACACCCGCCTCGGCGCCTTTCTCGACCGGGAAGACCCGGGTCGCGATCGCCCCAATTCCGCGCTCTACTGGCGCTCGGACATGACTTTGCCTTCGGTCAGCGCCGGGGTGTCCGGGCTCGAGGATCTCTTCACCCGCAGCGGCATCGAAGTGGCGGCCCAGGAGCTGGCGCCGCGTCTTGCCGACACGATCCGGTTTGAATTCACCCAGGCGATCCGGACCGCCGACAGCCTCGACGCGCCCGTCGATGTGCTGCTGGCCGATCCGCAGTCACGCGAAAAACTGGTCTATCTCGCCTATGCCATCAAGATCATCATCGGCCGTCTCGATCAGGAATTTGGCCAGGCCGGCGGACTCGCCGTCGGATTTTCCTTCGGAGATGGCGATTGACCTGGATCGTCCTTGAACGGCGCAGCTTCCTGGCGGGCGCCGGTCTGGCCTGGCTCCTGGGCCTCAGCCCCGCCGGTGCTGAGCGTCTGGCAGTATCGGACCTTCTGTTCGCCGCGGCTTACATGGATCCGCAGGGCGCCTATGGCGTGGCGATCCTCGACGGCGCGGGCGCCATCGTGGCGACCCATCTGCTGCCGGGCCGGGGCCATGGCTTTGCCACAAGCGCCAGGGCCGACTTTCTCGTGGCCTTCGCGCGCCGCCCCGGCAATTTCGCCGTCGCCCTGCAAAAGCTGAGCGGCGCCGCGCCGGTGGCCTTTCACACGCCCGCCGACCGGCATTTTTACGGTCACGGGGTGTTCTCCGCAGACGGTCGGGTGCTGTTTGCCGCCGAGAACGCGTTCAAGACCGGCGAGGGCGTGATCGGGATCTACGACGCCACCTCGGGCTTCACCCGGATCGGGGAGTTCCTCACCCATGGCATCGGTCCGCACGAGATCGTGCTGATGCCCGACGGCAAGACATTGTGCGTCGCCAATGGCGGGATCCGCACCCATCCCGACCAAGGCCGGCACAAGCTCAATCTTCCCACCATGGCGCCGTCGATTGCCCTGATCGACACCGGCACCGGGTCGCTCCTGTCCTCCCATGCCCTGCCGCCCCGGCTGCACCGGTTGTCCCTACGCCACATGGCTGTCGATGCGCGTCACCAGGTCTGGATCGGCGGCCAGTATGAAGGCGACATGATGGATGACGTGCCGGTCCTGGCGAGACTGAGCGATGCGGAAGGCCTCGTCGCCATCGACCTGCCCGAGGATGCAGCGCTCGCGCTCGGCAAATACGCCGGATCGGTCGCCATGGGCCAGGACGGGGTCACGCTCGCCATCGCCTCGCCCAAGGGCGGCGCGGTGGTCACGCTCGACACACGCTCCGGCCGACCGCTCCGGATCGATCCGGCGCCCCGCAGCTGTGGCGTCCAGGCCATGGGCGATGGTTTTGTGAGCTCGAGCGAAACCGGCCGGTTCGCAACCGCGAACCATGACTGCGCCTGGGACAACCACATCGCCCTTCTGTGAGGCGCTGAGGGTCTGGGCCGTCCCGCCGGAACGGGCTGCGGCGCGCATCGATGCGAAGTCAGGCCATGTCCGCGGCGCAGGTGCCGCGGCTGGCGCAGGCTCCGGTTCGAGCGGTTCAGAAAATGGGGTTCTGCCGAACGCGCATCTCGTGCGAGCGCAGCAGCAGGGAGAAGCTTGCGAGTGTGGCGGTTGCGATCGCGATCGCGCCAATACCTAGAACAATCATTGCTCGATTCCTGGTGACATCATTGTCATCGACGAGAAATCTACTGCCAGAGGCAACTTGCGCGAAGCTTGCGCGGCATTCTCCACTGCTTTTCCGGCCGATCCGGGTCCGACCAAAAGTAAATATTTCGCGAAAACCCGGACCGGCCACAGCACTTCCCGGGCCTCTGTCCCGATCGGGGCCCGTCAGACCGGAATTAACCCCAAGATATGATTAACACTGGTGATGCGCCGTTAACCTTCAGGCAAGGATTACCACGTAAAAATCGGCACACTCGTCGAATTGCGAATGAAGCGGAACTCCGCTCCCGCAAAGGCATGAAGCCGCTTCGCCGTCCCGGACCAGACAGCCGGATTCACAACATTTCATGAGCCAGGCAGCGCCTAGGGCAAGTGTGTTCCTCACCACAGCGTGACGGACACGCACACCGCTTAGTCGTTCACTTCGGGGAAGAGCCAGGTTCAAACACACTGCGCGGCTGAAAGCCGCCGAACGGGGTAAGCGCGTGGGGCAGGTTCAGGCAAGGGTGAGGGATGCGGCCGCGGCTGATGGCCTTCGCGCGCGCCTTGATCTGACTGCCTTCGATGAGGCCGGCCGCGAAAGGCTGCGCACCCTGCGGCCGATGATCGAGACCGAAGCCCGCATTGCCCTGTCCGCCTTCTTCGAGCGGCTGCAGAACACGCCCGAGATCGCCTCCCTGTTCACCTCTGCCCGCCAGATCGACAGGCTGGAAGAGCTTGAAGTTGCGCACTGGTCCATCCTGACCGACGGCCGCTTCGACGGGCTTTATGTCGACCGCTCGGTCATTCTCGGCGAGGTGCGTCAGCGCATCGGCCTCGATGCAGGCTGGTCGATCGGCGGCCACGCGCTGGTGCTGGAGCGGGTCATCCGCCGCCTCGTGGAGGAAAGCCGCACCGGCCTGTTCCAGAAATTTTCGCGCCGGGATGGCCGCAACCTGCTGGCAGACCGGCTGGTCGATGTCGTCAAGGCGGCGCTGATCGATATCGACATGCAGGTGTCGCACCGGCTGAGCGAGCAGACGAAGCTGTTCAACCGCCAGCGCGAGGACGCCATTGCCGAGGGACGTGCCGCCGTCGAGGCCAGTTTCGGTGCGGCCCTGGCGCGACTGGCCGAAGGCGACCTGTCGGTGCGCGTCGAGCCTGAAAGCGTCGAACCCCACCGCCAGGCCGCTGACAATTTCAACCTTGCGGTCAGCCGCCTCGAAGAGCTTGTTTCGCGATCCGCAGCACGGCTGTCGGACGCGGAACAGCTGTCCCGGCGCTTGAACGACGACATTCAGGCGGTCCGCGACGACACGGAACGCCACGGCGCGGCAGTTGGCGGCGAGCAGGGTGCGCTTGCTGCGGTCGCCAGCCGCATCCGTCTCACCGCCGAAACCGCCCGCAAGGCCGAGGCACTGATCGCCGAGGCCCGCCAGAGCGCCGAGGCGGGCGACCGGGTGGTCGAAAACGCCATCGATGCGATGGCTGGGGTGGAGAAATCCGCCGAACAGATCGGCAAGATCATCTCGGTGATCGACGAGATCGCGTTTCAGACCAATCTTCTGGCGCTCAATGCCGGCATCGAGGCCGCGCGTGCCGGTGACGCGGGCCGCGGTTTCGCGGTCGTGGCCACCGAGGTTCGAGCGCTTGCCCAGAGATCGGCAGGGGCGGCGAGCGAAATCAAGGATCTCGTTTCCGACGCCAAGTCCCATGTCGGGCGCGGCGTCGGCCTCGTCGGCCAGACAAGGTCGGCCATTTCGGGCCTGGTCGAGCAGGTCGGCAAAATCTCCCAGGCCGTGGCGGGCGTCGGCGCCGAGGCGGACAACCAGGCTCACGAGCTCACCAGTTCGGTGGCGTCTCTTGGCCAGGCCGTGGGCCTGATCGCCGCAGGCGGCGCGCGCGGGGCGGGCATGGCGGAAGCCGGCGCGGATCTGCAGCTGGTGATCACCGAGCTCGGCGAACAGATCAGGTTGCACCGGCAGGCCCATCATGCGGGCTTCCAGAGCGTGGAGCTGTCGGGCCGGTCTGCCCCGGCCCCGCTCACCCAGGATCGCACTCCGCAGCGGAGGTTGGCGCGATGATATGGCCTCGGGATCACAAGGCCGCGGCACACTGCACAAGTCCATTCACCCGTGAGGATACCTGACATGTCGTCCACCGACGCAGCCCCGAAAACACTTAAACTGCCCGAGGTCCTGGACCTCAATGCGGCCAGCAGGCTGCATGAGCAAGTGCTCGCGCACAAGGGCGAGGATATCGACATCGACGCAACCGACGTGAGCCGGGTTGGCGCCCAGTGCGTTCAGGTTCTGTTGGCCGCCGCGGTGAGCTGGCGCGCCGATGACCAGAGCCTCAAGGTCAAGCAGGCGTCAGACGCATTCATCAAGACATTGCAATTGCTGGGAATTTCGGATGAAGCCCTGCTTCCAAAGGAGATGCTGAAATGAAGAAGAAGGTTCTCACGGTCGATGACTCGCGGACCATCCGCAACATGCTGCTGGTGACGCTCACCAACGCCGGCTTCGATACGGTTCAGGCGGAAGACGGCATCGAAGGCCTCGAGGTGCTCGAAGAGTCCAATCCGGACGTCATCGTCACCGACATCAACATGCCAAGGCTCGACGGCTTCGGCTTCATCGAGGGCGTCCGTCAGAACGACCGCTTCCGGGCGATCCCGATTCTGGTGCTGACCACGGAAAGCGACGCAGAAAAGAAGAACCGTGCCCGCGAAGCCGGTGCGACAGGCTGGATCGTCAAGCCTTTCGATCCCTCCAAGCTTATCGCAGCGATCGAGCGTGTAACCGCCTGACAGGATCTGTCCCATGGATATGAATGAAATCAAGGAGATCTTTTTCCAGGAATGCGAGGAACAGCTCGCAGAACTGGAATCCGGTCTGCTCAGAATCAATGACGGTGATTCCGATCCGGAAACGGTCAATGCCGTGTTCCGCGCAGTGCATTCGATCAAGGGCGGCGCAGGCGCCTTCGGTCTCGATGACCTCGTCTCCTTTGCGCACGTGTTCGAGACGACACTTGATTGCGTTCGATCCAACAAGCTCCAGACATCGTCTTAACTGCTCAAGGTCATGCTCAAATCGGCCGATGTCCTGGCCGACCTTACGGCCGCCTCCCGCGATGGCGGCAGTGTCGACAAGTCCCGCACCTCGGACCTGGTCAAGGAACTGGAAGCCTTTGCCAAGGGGACACCCTTGCCCGTGGCAGCTCCGGTTGCAGAACCGGTCCGGCAGGAGGCCCCGGTGGCCGTGGCTGCTCCCGCAGCCCCGGAGCCGACAGACGACGCTGGATTTCAGCCGGTTCCCTTCAGCTTCGATGATTTTGGCGATGAAGCCGACGAGGCGACCCCTGCGGAAGCCGAGGGCGGCGGGCGGTCCGTGTTCACGGTGCGCTTCAAGCCGAGGTCGGATCTTTACGCCAAGGGCAATGAAGCCGTCCTTCTGATGCGCGATCTCGCCAAGGTTGGCGATCTCCAGGTGATTTGCGAAATTGACGCGCTTCCGCCCATCGATCAGCTCGATCCGGAAGGCGCCTATTTCTCCTGGCTGATCCGCGTCGAGACCGACAAGGACGAGGACGCCATTCGCCACGTGTTCGAGTTCGCCGAATGGGATTGCCTGTTCGAGGTCAAGCCCGGCGCCGACGAGGCGCTGTTTTCGGTCCATACGGCTTCGGGCGAGGATCTGCCCATGGCGCCGGTGCCGTTCGACCTTTCCATGCTCGACGAAGAGCCGGCAGCGGCGGCTCCCGTCGCCGACGCGCCGGCCCCGGCTGTAGTCGCGGCCGTCTCGGTCGAGGAGGCGCCGCTCGCGCCGCCAAGCCTGCCGCGGGCTGAAAAGGCCATTGCCGCGGAAGCGGAGAAGAAGGAAGCCGCGGTGGCGGGCGTTCCCGCAGCCCCCCAGACCATCCGCGTCGACCTGGACCGGGTCGACCGGCTCATCAACCTGGTGGGCGAACTCGTCATCAACCAGGCAATGCTCGCGCAAAGCGTGGTCGAGAACGAGTCCGGCGGTTCGTCGGCGATCAATCTCGGCCTCGAGGAACTCCAGCAGCTGACCCGGGAGATCCAGGACAGCGTCATGGCCATCCGCGCCCAGCCGGTCAAGCCGGTGTTCCAGCGCATGGGCCGCATCGTCCGCGAAATCGCCGACATGACCGGCAAGAATGTGCGCCTGGTCACCGAAGGCGAGAACACCGAGGTCGACAAGACGGTCATCGACAAGCTCGCCGAGCCGTTGACCCACATGATCCGCAACGCGGTCGATCACGGGCTCGAAACCCCCGAGAAGCGCCTTGCGCTCGGCAAGAATGCCGAAGGCGTCCTGCGCCTTACCGCAAAGCACCGCTCCGGCCGCATTGTCATCGAGATCGCCGACGATGGCGCAGGCATCAACCGCGAGCGCGTCCGCTCCAAGGCCATCGAGAACGGCCTCATCGCTCCGGATGCGAATCTGAGCGACGAGGACATCGACAACCTGATCTTCCATCCCGGCTTCTCCACCGCCGAAAAGCTGTCGGATATTTCCGGCCGCGGCGTCGGCATGGATGTGGTCAAGCGTTCCATCCAGCAGCTGGGCGGCCGCATTTCGATCACCTCCAAGCCGGGCAAGGGCTCGATCTTCACCATGAGCCTGCCGCTCACCCTCGCCGTCCTCGACGGCATGGTGGTCACGGTCGCAAACCAGACCCTGGTGGTGCCGCTCACCGCCATCGTCGAAACCTTGCAGCCCGAAAAGCAGGACATCCATGCCTTCGGACCGACCCAGCGGCTCATCGCCATCCGCGACACCTTCTGTCCGCTGGTCGATGTCGGGCATATCCTCAACTTCCGCTCCTACCTTGCCAATCCGATCGACGGCGTGGCGCTGCTGGTGGAATCGGAAGGCGGCGGCCAGCGGGCGCTCATGGTCGATGCGATCCAGGGCCAGCGCCAGGTCGTCATCAAGAGCCTCGAGGCCAACTACACCAATGTCCCGGGGATTGCCGCGGCAACCATCCTCGGCGACGGCCGGGTGGCCTTGATCCTTGACGTCGATGCGGTGGTCACGGCTTCGCGCGGCCATGCGCTGAGTTCCGAAATGACGCTTTCGGCGACCGGGTAAGGATTGGTCTGATGCGGGTTTCCGGCAATGACATGTGCGAATTGATTGCGTTCACGATTGGCGAGCAGGAGTTCTGCGTCGAGGTCATGGCGGTGCGCGAGATTCGCGGATGGACGCCCGCGACGCCCCTGCCGCATTCGCCCGGCTATGTCCGTGGCGTGATCAACCTGCGCGGGGTCGTTCTGCCGGTCATGGACATGTCGCTGAGACTGGGAATGGAACCGACCGATCCGTCCCAGCGCCATGTCATCATCGTCATCCAGGTCGGCGGGCAGCTTGTCGGGCTGCTGGTCGACGCGGTCTCCGACATCCTCATGGTGCCTGCGGCCAGCATTCAGCCGCCACCGGACATGAGCAAGGAAATGGACCGGGACTTCGTCCAGGGCATCATCCCGATCGAAGGCCGCATGGTTTGCCTCATCCAACTTAACGCCCTTTTCGGGACCATTGAAAGCGAGGCAGCATGAGCGCCGCAGCCATACTCCAATCAGGCCGGCCGGACGATTGCCTGGTCAACGGGGAATATCCGCTGACCCGCAAGGACCTCTCCGAAATCGCAGCCATGATCTATTCCGATGCCGGCATTGCACTCAACGAGACCAAGGCGTCGCTCGTCTATTCGCGCCTGTCCAAGCGGCTGCGCCAGATCGGCATGGGAAGCTTCAGGGAATATTGCGCGCTGATCAGCTCGTCGGATGGCGTCGCCGAACGCCGCGAAATGCTGAGCTTCCTGACCACCAACTTCACCCGGTTCTTCCGGGAAAACCACCATTTCGATCATCTCCGCACCGAGGTGCTGCCGGGGCTTCTGACCCGCGCCAAGGCCGGTGGGCGGGTTCGGATCTGGTCGGCGGGATGCTCGGACGGGCAGGAGCCCTATTCGATCGCGCTGACCGTGCTCGGCTTGGCGCCCAATGCCGCGACCCTCGACATCCGCATCCTCGCCACCGACATCGACCCGAAGATCATCGCCCAGGCGAAGGCGGGCATCTATGACGGCCAGTCGATCGAGACCGTCGATGCGGCCATGCGCAAGCAATGGTTCACCCAGACGCCGGAGAAGCGCTGGCAGGTGGGCGATCAGGTCAAGCAGCTGATCACGTTCCGCGAACTCAACCTCATGGCCCAGTGGCCGTTCCGGGGGCCCTTCGACGTGATCTTCTGCCGCAACGTGGTGATCTATTTCGACGAGCCCACCCAGGCCAAGATCTGGGTCCGCTATGCGGATCTGCTGCCGCCGGGCGGGCACCTCTATATCGGACACTCGGAGCGTCTTTCCGGCGAGGGCAAGGATCGTTTCGACAACACGGCCATCACAACCTATCGCCACAAGGGGAGGATCTGACCATCATGACAGCAAAAGCGCGCGTACTTGTTGTCGACGATTCACCCACCATGCGGGGCCTGATCAAGGCCGTGCTGCGCAGTGACCCGGGCATCGAAGTCGTTGGCGAGGCCGGGGACGCCATGGAGGCCCGCAACGCCATCAAGCTGCTCAATCCGGACGTGATCACGCTCGATGTCGAGATGCCCAACATGAACGGCATCGAGTTCCTCGACAAGATCATGAAGCTCAGGCCGATGCCGGTGATCATGGTCTCGACGCTGACCAACCGGGGCGCCGAAGCGACCCTCGCGGCGCTGGAACTGGGCGCCTTTGATTGCGTCGGCAAGCCGCTGCCGGGCGATCCGGCGCCGTTCTCCCACCTCGCCGAAACGGTCAAGGCTGCGGCGCGCTCGCATCGCCACCGCCCCGACTCGGTCGTGCAGGAGAGCTCCGCATCGTCGGCCCCGGCCGACACGGCACCGAGCGATTACCAACCGTCGCGCAAGATCATCGCCATCGGCGCCTCCACCGGTGGTGTCGAGGCCCTGATTGCGGTTCTCAGCAAGTTTCCGGCCAACTGCCCCCCGACGGTCGTGACCCAGCACATGCCGGCGACCTTCACCAAGAGCTTCGCCGAACGCCTCAACCGGCTCTGCGCACCGCAGGTCAAGGAAGCCGAAGATGGCGACCGGTTGGAAATCGGCCGGATCTATCTGGCGCCGGGCGGCGGCCAGCATCTCGAAATCTCCAACGCGCTGGCGCCCCGCTGCATTCTCACCGACGGCGATCCCGTCAACGGGCACCGGCCATCGGTGGATGTCCTGTTCAATTCCGTCTCCGCTCTCGCCGGCGCCAAGGCCGTCGGCGTCATCCTGACCGGCATGGGGCGTGACGGGGCCGCCGGTCTTCTCAGGATGCGCCAGGCGGGCGCCACGACCATCGGTCAGAACGAGAAAACCTGCGTGGTCTACGGAATGCCGCGGGTGGCTCAGGAGATCGGCGCGGTCGGGATCCAGTTGCCGCTAAATCTGATTGGCGAGGAAATCCTCAAGTCAACAACAACAACCTCTCGCAAAGATAGGGTCGCGTGATGTCCATTGCACAAAAAATCAAGGTTCTCATAGTTGATGACCAGGTGACCAGCCGTCTCCTGCTCGGCGATGCGCTTCAGCAGCTCGGCTTCACCCAGATCACCGTCGCCGGTGATGGGGAGCAAGGCGCCAAGATCATGAGCCAGCAGCCGCACCATCTGGTCATTTCGGATTTCAACATGCCGAAAATGGATGGCCTGGGCCTGTTGCAGGCTGTGCGCACCAATCCTGCGACCAAGCGTGCGGCATTCATCATGCTGACCGCTCAGGGCGACAGGGCCCTGGTGCAGAAGGCCGCCGCCCTTGGCGCGAACAATGTTCTCGCCAAGCCCTTCACCATTGAAAAGATGAAAGCAGCCATCGAGGCGGTGTTTGGGGCGCTGAAGTGACAGCAGACGTTCAGTTTCGCAGAATCCACGTCATTCAGGGTGAATTCAAGGTCACCAATGACCCCGAAGTGGTGCTGTCAACGATCCTGGGCTCCTGTATCGCCGCCTGCATGCGCGATCCGGTGGCTGGTGTCGGCGGCATGAATCACTTCCTGCTGCCCGGCCAGAGCAATGGGTCGGGCGGCGAGGCCACCAGATACGGCGTTCATCTGATGGAGCTCCTGATCAACGGACTGTTGAAGAAGGGCGCCCGTCGCGAGCGGCTGGAAGCCAAGATCATCGGCGGCGCCAAGACGATCTCCGGCTTCTCCAATGTCGGCGAGAAGAACGCCGAATTCGCGCACCAGTTCCTGAGCGACGAAGGCATCCGCATCGTCGGCAGCAATACCGGCGGCGATGTCGGCCGCAAGCTCGAGTACTATCCCGTCAGCGGCCGCGCCCGCCAGTACCCGCTGTCCGGCGCTGAAACGCAAAAGACCGTGGCACTCGAAACCGCGCCGCCCAGAATTGTTGTACCGAAGCCGGCGGACACGTCGATCGAGTTTTTCTAAGGAGTTCGCCCATGTCCACATCGTCTTTTGATCGCGGCGGCGACCTTCACGAACCTCTGAACGACGTGATGTCGAGGATCAGTTCGGAACTGGAAGACGTGGCCGAGCTGATAGAACGGCTCGAGCCGCTTCTGTCCAACGGCCGCTCCACCGAGTTCCTGGCATCGCCCGATCACATGCGGGTCATGCAGGGCATCGACCTGGCCGTTCAGAAAGCCCGCGGCCTGGCGGGATTCATCGACGGCATCGGCGAGCGGCTCGATTCCGATCAGCTTATCGACATCACCACGGCGCTGAGCCTGATCACCCTGGAAGACATGAAGCGGCGCCTGAAGGCCTCGATCCACGCCCCGCCATCGGCCGAGCTCTACCAGAAAGCCTCCGGCGATCTCGAGTTCTTCTGACCGTCGCGCCGCACGCGCCGCCGTCGGAAACCCGGCGCGGCGGGGCTGCGGCCGCCGTCCGCGCCTTCAGCCTCGCGCCGCATCCGCCACGCGGTCCATGAGGCGTGCGGCGGCGCCGGCTGCAGACCACTTTCGCGCAAGTTTCGCCGCCTAGGGTGACGTCATCGGTCATCCTGGCCGGCTTGACCCTTTGAGCGCGGATACAGAATGAATCTGTTGAACCAGCTGTCCCTCATCTCCAAGAACCTGGCCGGCCTGGGTCAGGCGAAACTGTTGGCCCTGGGCGTGGTCGGTGCCATGGCCGTCATGCTGATCATCGGCTCGGCGATCTTCCTCAACAAGCCGACCCGCGAGACGCTCTACATCGGCCTCTCGGGCGACGACGTCAATCAGATCAGCCAGGTGCTTGCCGAAGCCAATATCGATTTTGCCGCCGGCGCCGACGGCTCTTCCGTCACGGTGCCTGCCGGGCTTACCGGCCGGGCGCGGATGCTGCTGGCCGAACGCGGACTGCCCTCGTCGAACACGGCCGGCTACGAATTGTTCGACAAGGTGGGATCGCTGGGCCTCACCAGCTTCATGCAGGAGATCACCCGGGTCCGCGCGCTCGAGGGTGAAATCGGCCGGACCATCCAGGCCATCAACGGCATATCTGCGGCGCGCGTCCACATCGTCATGGCCGACCGCGGCAATTTCCGCCGCGGAGACCAGCGGCCATCCGCCTCCGTGATGGTGCGGACGGGCAACAACCTCGCGCCGCGGACCGCCGATTCGATCAGGCACCTGGTCGCGGCCTCCGTGCCGGGGTTGAATGTCGATGAAGTGACCGTGCTCGACGCCACCGGCAAACTGCTCGCCGCTGGCGACGACTTCTCCAATTCGAACCTCAACCGCTCGCTCTCGGTCGTCCAGCTGGTCCAGAACGAAGTCGAGGCGAATATCGAGAAGGCCCTGGCGCCGTTCCTGGGAATCGAGAACTTCAGGGCCAGCGTCAACGCCCAGGTCAACACCGACACCCAGCAGATCCAGGAAACCGTCTTCGATCCCGAATCCCGGGTCGAGCGTTCGATCCGCGTGACGCGGGAAAACCAGACCTCGAACCAGTCCTCGACCGACGCGCCCGCGACCGTTCAGCAGAACATCCCCGATCAGGATCCGGGCGCCGCAGGAGCCGCCGGACCGCAATCGAGCGAACTGGCGGAGCGCAAGGAAGAACAGACCAATTTCGAGATCAACACGAAAATCGTCTCGACGGTGCGCAACAGCTACGCCATCGAGGGCTTGTCGATCGCCGTCGTGGTCAACAAGGAGCGGATCACCGCCATGCTTGGCGGGACGCCGACACCCGAGCAGATCGCCGCCTATATCACCGAACTCGAGCAGATCGTGGCCACGGCCGCGGGTGTGGACACCGAGCGGGGCGACCGCGCCTCGGTCACCACGATGGAGTTCCTGGCCAGCGAACTGCTTGCCGACACCGCGACGAAACCCGGCTTCCTCGACACCCTGCAGACCCAGCTCGGCACCATCATCAATGCGCTCGCCTTCATCATCGTGACGGTCCTGCTGATCCTGTTCGGGTTCCGGCCCTTGCTTCGCAACACCAAGGTCCTGGCCGGCGGCGTGCGCGAGATCGAGGACGGGATGGAAGACGGCCTGGAACTGCCCGATTTCTCCCCCGCGGCCCTCGGCGGCTCCAATGCCATGCCGATGGAAGGCTTCGGCGCGGATTTCGGTTTCGGCGAGGAAAGCGATTCGGAACTCGACATGGAAGAGTCCGGCACCTTCAACCGTCGCGTCAAGGAAGGTCCGGAGCGGAGGCTCGCTCGCATGGTCGAAATCAACGAAGAGCGTGCGGCCAAGATCCTCCGCAGCTGGGCCTCCAGCGAAGCGGCCTGACAGGCCAGGACTGGCGCGGGAGCCTCGTTCCCGCGCTGTTCTCCGCCAGGTCCGGCGGACTGACGCCACCGCGGAGCCGGATCGCCGCCGCAGGGTCCGGGAACGCCGCATGGAGCGAATCGCTTCAGCATTTTGGCTTTTCGTAAAGACCTAGATAATGGTTATATGTTTTTGGGGTCTCCTGGGTCACACTGTGCTCAGGGACGAACTGATTCGCTGATTCGCTGAATCGTCAGGGGACGCAAGTTCAGGGCAGCGATAGTCTTCCGGAGTGAAGTCAGAAGCGGCGTGTCGGTCCGGCTGGCGCGTTCCGGAAGAGGGTCCTTTCAAGGGCGCATTCGGGATCGCGCTCGACGACGACGAAAGGGGGCCGGATGATTGCGCGTGCTGCGTTTGTTCAGGATCTGGAAACCAAAGAGTTCTGCGGTCACATCACCAGCGGCATGGATCTTGTCACCGCCTATGCGGGCGCGCGCTGCTATCTCCTGGCGCGCACTGATCTCTTCCTCGACAGGCACCATGATTTCATCGTGACATCGAACTGGCCGTTCGATCTGGTGCGCACCTTCGGCGCAGCCCTTGTCGATGCCCAGGCGCGAACCAGCGAAATCCGGCGGTGCCTTCAGGCCTTCGAGCCCTGTTTTCAGGATATCGACAGGACCGTCGGCCTGCCCGAAGAATTTTCCCAGCGTGTGTGCTTGATTCCTTACAATGCCGGCCATGCCCGCATGGTTCTGGCCCTGCTTTTCAGCAAGGACGCCTTCCTGTCCCACGACCGCCTGCGCGACGTCGCACTGGCCGCCGCCTATTACACGTCGCGTTTCCCCGATGTTGTCTCCACCAACGACACGCTGTCTGATCTGACCGATCGCGAAGTGGAGTGCCTTTCCTGGATTGGAGAAGGCAAGACCAGCGATGAAATCGCTCTCATCATCGGCATATCGCGCAACACCGTGAACAATTACATTACCAGCATCATGAACAAGACCGGGGCGAAGACCCGGTCGGAAGCGGTTGCCTTCGCTGTTCGCCAGCGGATCATTTGAGAGTGGAGCCTACGTGATGGCATATGCAACACACCATGGAACGCACCCAGGTCTCCCGGCCACCCAGGAGCGGACGCAGCAATTGTCCCATGAAGGCAATGGCGGGCGGGCAGGGTCCACGGCGGATCTGTTTCCCAGGCTGGTCATCATGCAGCGGCTGTGCAACGCCGAGGCCTTTGCCGTCCTGACAGCCCAGGCGCAGACCCTGCTGACGCCCGGCAGGCTTGAGTGCCAGATGCAGAGTCCGGGAAGCGAAGCGATCGTGGAGCAGTTGATCGAGGATCAGTCGGCTTTCCTGCTGTCCCATCTCGGCGCGTCGCCGCGGCCCATAATTTTCACGCCGCACAAGGGGCAGGTACAGGGATCGGCCCCCGGCCTGCCGGTGCACGTCGCCGGCAATCCCGGGACGGACCTTGCCTTTCCCGCCCAGCTCGGCGCCATGGGCAACGGCTATGTCGTCTTCTTCTCGGTTCATGCGGCGCTCGGCAATGACCTGCTGATTGATCTCCACCGCAAGTCCCTGACCGTGATCCGCGAAAAGCTGCGGTTGAGTTTCGGCGGCGCGTCGCAGATCGACAAGCTGAACGAACGCGAAATCGAGTGCCTGCAACTCGTCGGCAACGGCATGAAGAGCGAGGCGATCGGCGATCGGCTCGCCCTGTCGGTTCACACCGTCAATGCCTATCTGGGTTCGGCGACCACCAAGCTGAATGCCGTCAACCGGATTCAGGCAATTGCGAAGGCAATCCGTCTCGGCATCATCGCCTGAGGCAGGGCGGCCACCGCCCCGGCGAGCCGAGGCGGCCGCGGCCGTGCATCTCAGGCGGCCGGACGGGCGATCTGGGTCGTGGGAGCGAACGGCCGGAACGCCGCGTTGCGGAGGCTTGTCGCCAGCATCAGCGTCATGTCATGCGGATTGTCATGGGGCTGGTCGAAGGCAATGTGATTGATCTCGACGCCGCCATGGTCCTGTTCCAGGGTCAGCCGCGCATAGATCGTGACCCCGCGCGGCCGGATCTCGAGGTCCAGCACCACCTGCGGCCTGCCGCCCCAGTCGAGGATATAGTCCCCGCCAATGCCGAGCTTGATCGTCCCGGGAAGGAAGAACATCTCCGCGGCCGAGGCCACCAGGTCGGCGAGATCGCCATGGCGCTCGAAGCGCAGCATCGCAATCAGGTCGGCCACGTCGATCAGCCGCAGTTCGGTGGCCACCGTGCAGATGGCGTCCGCGACAATTTTTTCCCATTCGGCAGAGTAAGGAGACTGTTTCATGAAAGCTTGCCCGCGGATTTGGATTTCGACTTGACGGCATAGATCCGGTGCACCAACTCGGCCACAGCCTTGTAGAACACCGCTGGAATGAAATTATCCACTGAGACTTGCGCAAACATGGAGCGCGCGAGCGGCGGATCCTCGAACACCGGAATTCCGTGCGCTTCGGCCACTTCGCGGATTTTCAAGGCGATCAGGTCCTGGCCCTTGGCGATGACCACAGGCGCGCCGCCTTCCTCGCGGACATAGCGCAAGGCAACCGCATAATGGGTCGGATTGGCGATCACCAGGGTGGCGCGCGGCACTTCGGCGATCATCCGCCGGCGGGCGCGGTCGCGGGCGAGCGAGCGCTGGCGCGCCTTGAGGATGGGGTCACCATCCGATTGCTTGAGCTCGTCCTTGATATCCTGCTTGCTCATCCTGAGATCCGCATGCCAGCTGTAGCGGGTCCAGAGCACGTCCAGGATCGCCAGCGTGGCGGTGCACAGCAGCACCACGATGATGACCTTGGCGGCAAGGCGGGCGATGTCCGGCGCCACCAGGGTGGGATCCATGAACATGAAATCCAGCGAGCGGAAGAACTCCCCCTGCATCACCGTGGCCACGATCGCCGACACGACGACGATCTTGGTCAGCGACTTGGCGAATTCCACCATGCCCTTGGCGCCATAGATCCGGCCAAAGCCCTTGGCGATCGAGATCCGCTCCAGCTTGGGCTGGATCCTGTCGAGAACCGGGCTCGGCATGTTCTGCATCACCGACGCCGCAATTCCAAAGCCCATCAGCAGCGCGAAGGCCGGCAGCAGCACGGCCCCGGCCTCGAAGAACAGCACCTGGAACAGCGCCACGGCGTCGCCGCCGGTATCGAGCCGCCATCCGTCGGCCTGTTCGAACAGGTCCCGCAACGCCTCGACGAAGCGTCCGGCGCTGTTGGGCAGGAAAAACACCAGGAAGATCAGCATTCCCACGACCGAGGCGAAGACCGGGACCTCGCGGCTGAAGGGAACATTGCCCTTGTCCACCGCGTCCCGGATCTTTTTCTCTGTGGGTTCTTCTGTTTTGCTGTCCTTGTCGTCAGCCATGTCAGCTCAGACTCAAGCCGCTTGGGCTTCGTCTGAAGCCGGCGCCGGGGCGTTCGGATCGCGCAGCGTCAACTGGTCGAGGCCTGCAAGCCGTATCGCTTCCTGGGCGATGGTGCGGCGGGCGACGGCGATCTCGCGCGTGCTGACGCCTGCATCGCCGGATGCGAGATCGGATTCGATCATCCGGCGCTGGCGGGCGCCTATCGCCGACAGCAGGGCTTCGCGCAGCGTGTTGTCGGCGCCGCGCAGGGCTGTGGTGATAATGTCGCCCGAGATGTCGTTGAGCAGGGTCACGCGGCTGCGCTGCGGCATCAGGATGATGTCGTCGAACAGGAAGATCCGCGGCCGGACCTTGGCCACGGCCGACTTCGAGACCGTCTCGAGGGCGCCCAGCAGCGATTCGACATCCGGCTTGGACAGTTCATTCATGATTTCGGCGACCTTCACCGATCCGGTGTTGGCCTTTTCGGCCTCCATCTCGGCGACCAGTTCCCTGACCCGGACCTCGATGATCTCGGCGGCCCGCGGATTGACGTTCTTGAGCTCGACGGCGCGCCGGACGATGTCGACCCGGATCTGCTCGGGCAGTCGCATCAGCGTCCGTCCGGCGAACCCGGCCGGCAGCATCGAGACGATATAGGCGGCGGTTTGCGGGTGTTCGTTCTGCAGGAAGCGGCCAACCCGGTCGGGGTCGGAATCCTGCAGTCTGTCCCAGACGGAGGTTTCGTAGGCCTCGAACTGCGTGCGGCGGCCCAGAAGCCCGTCCACCTCGTCCGGCGTCAGCCCTTCCTCGAGAATGCCTTCCATCGCCTTGGCATTGTCCATCAGGCCGGTGCCCTCGCTGAACAGGTCCTCGAATTCGTTGACCAGCTCGACGAGTTCCTGCGGCTTGATGGTGCGCAGGTTCTGCGCCTTCTTGATGATCTCCTGCAATTCCTCGTATTCGAAGAATTTCAGCAGTTTCCCCGCCACGGGCTTCCCCATGGCCAGAAGCACGGCGGCTGCCTTCTCCGAAGGTGAAAGGGCGCCGCCGGCGTCGCTGCTTCCTGTGTCGAACTCGCCGTAGGGTGTCATGAGCCGGTCTTCTTCCGCTCTTCGCCAATGACTTCGATGATGCGCACGGCAAACTTCGTCTCGTCGGACTCAAGCACCGTGATTTCGCCGCGACCGATCAGCTTGCCGTTGACCATGATCTCGACGGGCTCGCCGATCTTCCGGTCGAGCGCGATGGTTGCGCCTTCCGACAGGTTCATCAGCGAGGACACCGCCATGCGGCTGGTTCCCAGGATGATCTGCACATCGATGGGAATGCCCAGCACGAGATCGATGCGGCTCGTGGTGCCGCTGGCGCCGGTGGTTACGGTCTTGTGGGTCTCCGTCGCGCTGCCGAAATCCTGGCCCAGGCCCAGGCCCATGTCCGAACCGAAATCGCCGCCAAAGGATGTGGCCCCCAGGTCAGGCATGCCGAGATCCGACGGATCGCCGATGTTGAAGGGGTCGTTGTCTCCTGCCGCAGCATCGCCATCGGCGAAATCCGCGCCAAAATCAGAACCGAAGGCCGTTGCGCCACCCATGCCATCCACGCTTTCATTACCGAGAACCGGCTCCTGGCCGGCGTTTTTCTTCAAGACCCCGCGAAGGTCGTCAATGGCCCCGTCAATCGCGCTGTCGTCCGGCGCCATTGGATCAGCTTCACCATCAAGTGCGTCTTCGCCCGCCATGAACCCTTATCCTGTTTCAAGCTTGCCCGGAGCCTGCCTCGCTGGCCCGGAGGCCCGTCTTCATGCGAAATCCGTTTTCCAGTTCTCGTCAGGTCCGGCTTGTCGCTCGACCTTGACCATGTAGCGCGCCCCGGCGCGGCCGAGCGCGCAGGTATAGAGCGGCTTGCCATTGGCGCTGAGCGTCACCGCGATGTCGCCGGTGTCGGCGAAGGCGAGCAGGTCGCCCGGCTGCAGGCGGCTGATGTCGCCCAACGGCAGCGGCGCCAGCGCCACCGCCGCCTGCAGACTGATTTGCGATTGTGACACCCGGTCGCTCAGCCGTTCCGTCCAGTCCTCGGCATTGGGGTTGGACTTCTTGCCTTGCGCCCGCGCCGAGATCTTCGTCTTGAGCAGCACCGCCTGCGGAACGATCAAGGTCAGCGGCGCGAAGATGGCGCCGAATTCGAGATCGAGCGTCACCGCCGCGGCGTGGAAGTCCGGGACCGGATCGTCGACCGCCTCCGGCAGTTCCAGTTGCGGCTTGGCCACGCTCGCCTTGGCCTTCGGATCCGCGGACACCAGGGTGCGCAGGCTGTCGTTGAGCTGCTCGAAGACCACCAGCGACATGTCGAGTTCGATCCCCGATAGCGGCCGCGCCGCGACGGAAAGCCGGTGGGGGTCGGAGCCGCCAAGCAGGCACTCGACGAGGCCGATGATCAGATTGGTTCCGCACAGGCTGCTGATGTCACCGGACCAGCCGGCGATGGTTGCATCGCAAAAGGCCGTGTCGGGGCTGAGCTCGGCAAGCAGCGCGCGGCGTCGTCCCTGGCGGATCGCGCCCGGCCGTGCATCGATCTCGACGCCGGTCGCCTTCCCAAACGCGGCTGCGAAGACCGGGGCAAGGGCAAGCAGCAGGGCCTGGCATTTGGCCTCGATGTCGGCAGCGTTGCCCTTGGCGCCGGTCATGCGATCAAGCAGGTCCGGATTGAAGTCCGGGGAGGCGGGGTCGGGTGCTGTCGCGACGTCTGCGGTCATCGGATCACGCCGCCTTCGCGTCGCCGCCGCCAGGGTTCATCATTTCCTGCTCCACCGCGTCGATGGAGGGGCGCTCGTAGGACGAGATCGTCTTGCGTCCGTGCTCCAGCGCAACCTGGGGAACCGAGCCGTTCATATAGGCGAGCAGGGTCTGCTTGACGATGATGAAAAGCCGGTTCTGCTTGGTCCTGACGATCTTGATATTGGTGGCGATGGGAGAAACCAGGCAATAGCACAGGAAAATCCCGAGCATCGTGCCCACCAGGGCCGCGCCGATCAGTCCGCCGAGAACGGCGGGCGATTCATTGATCGCCCCCATGGCCTTGATGACGCCGAGAACGGCGGCGATGATGCCGATCGCGGGGAACGCGTCGCTCATTGTGCTCATTGCATTGTAGGCTTTCAGGCTGTCGGTGTAGATCGTCTCGATTTCCTCGTCCATCAGCGCCTCGATCTCGTGCGGACGGGCGTTGCCGATGATGATCAGCCGCACATAGTCGCAGATGAAGGCCGTGAGTTCCTTGTTCTTCAGCACCGTCGGGGCGGACTGGAACAGTTCCGATTCCTCGGGATTGTCGATGTGGCTTTCGATCTCGTTGCGGCTCTTGGTGCGCAGGTCGCGCATCAGCGAATAGAGAATGCTCAGCGTATCGAGGTAATCGCGTTCCTTGGGCACCTTGTTCTTGAAGGCCTCGCCGAGCGCCTTCAACGTGTCCTTGATGGTCTTGACCGGGTTGGCCATGATGAAGCCGCCGATCCCGGCGCCGCCGATGATCAGAACCTCGTAGGGCTGATTGAGCACCTCGAGGTGCCCGCCCATCGCCATGAAGCCGCCGAGAATACACCCGAGGGTTATGACAAAGCCGATAATCATATTCATGACGACATCACCGCGAGAATTAACATGCTGCTCAATGCGTAGGGCTTGAGGCTTGTGTGAAGCTGATTCTGGCCGTCTGATTAATGGTTTGCCCCCACCTACAGCTTCGCGCAAGCAAGCTGGCCTAAAGCGGAACAAGCATGCCGGCAGTTGCGCCATGCCGCGGCCGCGCGATGCGCCCTGATGATTGAAAAGGGTAAATCCGGTGACAACGACCTACACCAGCTACAACCTGATCACGCGGGACCTGCCGCGCTCGATCGAGCGGATTGCCAGCGAGCCGCAGGTCGCCCGCGAAAGCGAATACTACCTCTCGCGCATCTCCGAGATCAAATCCATCGACGAATTCCTGGCCGACACGCGCGTGTTCAACTACGCCATGAAGGCCCATGGCCTCGAGGACATGAACTACGCCAAGGCGTTCATGCGCAAGGTGCTGACCGAAGGCGTCACCAACGAGGACTCCTTCGCCAACAAGCTTGCCGATTCCAAGTACAAGGAATTCGCCGAAACCTACAATTTTGCCACCCATGGCGAAACCGCGACCATCTTCACCAAGGCGCAGCAGGGCACGGTCGACAAGTATCACCGCATGTCGCTGGAGGAAAAAGCCGGCGACGACAACACCGGCGTGCGCCTGGCGCTCTATTTCCAGCGCGCCGCGCCCGAGATCAGTTCCGCCTACGCCATTCTCGCCGACACCGCGCTGTACCAGGTTGTTCGGACAGCGCTCGGCTTCTCCGCCGATCTTGTCGGGTCGGACATCGACCGGCAGGCCGACATGATCAATGCGCGCCTCGATATCGAGGACTTCAAGGACCCGGCTAAACTCGACAAGTTCATGCAGCGGTTCACCGCTTTGTGGGAGCTCGACAATCCGTCATTCAGCTCCGTCGATTCGAGCCTCTTGCTGAGCTCGTCCTCCGGCTTCGGCATCTCTCCGGACCTTATGCTCGCCATCAACAAGCTCAAGATCGGAGGCCAATGATGCAGGGTTCGCTCTACGTCGCCATTTCATCGCAGGTTGCGCTCGAGCGCCGCCTGAGCACGCTGGCCGACAACGTCGCCAACGTCAACACGACCGGCTTCCGCGCCACCGAGATCAAGTTCAACGAAGTCCTGGCCGACACCGGCGTCGCCGATGTGTCCTTCGTCAATCAGGGCAAGGAGTTCCTCAACACCAAGAACGGCGGCTTGAAGATCACCGGCAACCAGCTCGACTTCGCCATCCGCGGCGACGCCTGGTTCATGATTGAAACGCCGACCGGCAACATGCTGACCCGAGATGGTCGCTTCACGATCACCGACAACGGTGCCCTGGTCAATATCGACGGCTACCCGGTCCTGGATCCCGGCGAGGCCCCGATCCAGCTCGACCCGGGCGCTCCGGCGCCCAAGGTCGGACGCGATGGCGGCCTGACCCAGGACGGGTTCAGGATCGGCGCGGTGGGTCTGTTCCAGGCCGATCTGAGCCAGGGCTACCAACGCAAGTCGTCGCTGGGGATCGCGCCGGTTGTCCGGCCCGAACCGCTGATCGACGCCGGCAGCGCAGGCCTGCTCCAGGGCTATCTCGAAGAATCCAACGTCAATGCGATCGGCGAGATGAGCAATCTCATCATGGTCTCCCGCGCGTTTGAAAACGTCTCGGCGATGATGCGATCGACCGAGGACAGCTTCAAGGAAGCAATCCGGACCCTTGGCAGCGGCAGGTGAGCGCCGTGCAGGCTCTTGAGCATCTTGACCGTCTCGCTGGCGCGGGGATCGCGCCATGAGTGGTCGCCGCGGCCTTGCGGGCCTCGCTGAAAGCGTGCGGGAATTCGCCACGCCCGAGGGCGGCTGCGACGTTTCCGGCACCGTCACATCGGTGGCGCCCGGACGCTGTGTCATCTCCGGACTGTCGCGCCATGTCCGCATCGGGGAGCTTGTGGCCTTTCGCCATGGCGCCGCGGTCAAGCTGGCCGAGGTGGTGAGCCTGGGGCCCGATGAGGTCGTTGCCTGCCCGGTGGACGGCGCGGCGCAGGCCGGCATCGGCGAACGCGTCTGGCGCCGCGGCGCCTTTCGCATCGCCCCCGACAAGGGATGGTGCGGACGCACGATCAATTCGCTGGGCGAACCGGTCGACGGACTCGGGCCGCTGCCGCAGGGCCCGGTCTCGCGCCCTGTCACCGGCGCCCCCCCGGCCTCCATGCTGCGCCAGAGGGTCAGCACCCCGTTGCGAACCGGTATCCGCGTTGTCGACGTGTTCACCCCGATCTGCCAGGGCCAGCGGCTCGGCATCTTCGCCGGATCGGGCGTCGGCAAATCCACGCTGCTGTCGATGTTCGCCAAGGCGGCCGATTTCGACCGGGCGGTGGTGGCGCTTGTCGGTGAGCGCGGCCGCGAGGTTCGCGAATTCATCGAGGACACACTGGGCCCGAACATGAGCAAGACCGTGGCTGTGGTCGCCACCAGCGACGAGAGCCCGATGCAGCGCAAGCTCGCGCCCCTGACGGCGATGGCCGTCGCCGAACATTTCCGCGATTCAGGCGAGAATGTGCTTCTGATCGTCGACAGCCTGACGCGCTTTGCCCACGCGCTGCGCGAGATCGGCATGGCGGCGGGCGAGCCTCCGGTTGCACGCGGCTATCCGGCTTCCGTATTCACGGCGCTTCCCGGCCTGCTCGAACGCGCCGGCCCTGGTCCGGAAGGGTCCGGGTCGATCACCGCGATTGTCTCGATCCTGGTCGATGGCGACAATCACAACGACCCCGTGGCCGATTCCGCCAGGGGTATTCTCGACGGGCACCTCGTGCTCGACCGAGCGCTCGCCGACGAGGGCCGCTACCCGCCGGTCAATCCCCTGACCTCGATCTCCCGCCTTGCCCGCAAGGCCTGGCGGGGCGACGAGGAAAAGCTGGTGATGCGCCTCAAGGCGCTGATCCATCGCTACGAGGAAACCAGGGATCTCAGGCTCATCGGCGGCTACCGGGCAGGATCGGATGCCGAACTCGACATGGCGATCAGGCAGGCGCCGGTTATCTACGAGACCCTGCGCCAGACCCCGGAACAGCCGCCGAGCATCGACGCATTTGCAGAACTGGCTGACGCCATGAAGGCCGCCGCCGGCATCCCCACATCGCCGCCAGCCAAGGAAAGGACAAGACCGTGACGGATGAATTTGAACTGGATGACGAAGAGCCCGGTCCTGTCGCGAAGAGCGAAAGATCGGGTGAGCGCGTGTTCACGGTGGTTGGATTTCTCCTGGCCTCGGCGGCTGCGTTCTTTCCGTGGTATGTCTTCTTCAATCAAGAAAACTTCGGCATCACGCCGATGGGCTACGCCGACACGCGGGACCTGCCGGAGATCCCGGGCCGCGCGATGGTCACAGTCTCCCCGCTCGCCATTCCCGACGAGAAGGATGAATCGGCTCCGGCCTCCGCCTTCGACCCGATCGTCACCGCAACCGTTCCCGAATCCGGCGGCCAGGGATCATCCTCATCCTCCTTTGCGGTGAGTGCGGACCCCAGCCAGACTTTCCCCGGCAAGCCGCAATACCGGCTGTTGCACGTTGCCAATGGCCGCGCGCTCATCGAGGACAAGTCGGGCATGTACATCGTCCGCATCGGCTCCGTGCTGCCCGACAATTCCCGCCTCGCCACGCTGGAGCAGCGCGAAGGCAAATGGGTGATCGTCACCTCGAACGGCGAAGTCATCCAGCGCTGATCGGGACCTGGCGGAGGCGGGCGATCCGGCCCGACGGCCCTGACCCGCTTGCCGCACGCCGTCCGTAAGGCACGCACAAGATTAACGGCCTAGTTTCCGGACTTGCACAGGACGGAGACATGTCATGCAACCGATCCAGCTTTTCGAACTGACCTCCAAGCAAGCGCACTGGCTCACCGTGCGCCAGAGTGTCGTCGCGGGAAACATAGCCAACGCCAACACGCCCGGCTACGCGACGCGTGAAGTCGCTGCCTTCGAGGCGGTGCTTCAGGAAACCGGGACGCGGATGGCCGCGACCCACCCAGGCCATATCCAGGAGAACCCGCTGCGCGGCTCCGTCAGCAGCCGGGACAGCCGGAATGTCGAGGTCCAGCCGTCCGGGAATTCCGTCAACCTGCCCGATGAACTGAGCAAGACGGGGGAAATCAAACGCATGTACGAACTCAACACCGGCATGGTGAAGGCCTTTCACAAGATGATGCTGCTGACGGTGAGGCGCTGATGGTCATCGATCCGCTCTCGCTTGCCTCGCGCATCGCCTCCTCCGGACTGGACGTCCAGGAAACCCGCATGCGCGTCCTGTCGGAAAACCTGGCCAACTCCCAGTCGACCGGCGACACCCCGGGCGCCGACGCCTACCGGCGCAAGACCATCAGCTTCTCCTGGGAGCTCGACCGCTCGCTTGGCGCCTCGAGCGCCAAGGTGTCGCGGATCAGCGTGGACCCCAGCGAATTCACCATCGAATACGATCCGGGAAACCCCGCCGCGGACGACAAGGGCATGGTCAAGCGGCCCAACGTCAACATGCTGATCGAGCTCGCCGACATGCGCGAGGCCAACCGGTCCTATGAGGCCAATCTACAAACCGTCAAGCAGACCCGGGAACTGGTGTCGATGACGATCGATCTGCTGAGGGCCGGCCAATGATTGACATGATCGGAGCAGCCTCTGCGCTGTCGCGGCTTTCAGGCTCCGGCGGAACCGACATCGCCAGCGCCGCCTCGATGGCGCAGGCTGCGGGCACTGCGGCGTCGGCCATGCCCGGCGGCTCCTTCGCCGATGTCATGCAGTCGATGGGCGAAAGCGTCGTGGACAATCTCAAGGTCGCCGAAGGACAGTCCTTTGCGGCCGTTCGCGGCGAAGCGGCCACACGCGATGTGGTCGACGCCATCATGACCGCCGAACAATCGCTGCAGACCGCGGTCGCCATCCGCGACAAGCTGGTCACCGCCTATCTCGAAATCGCCCGTATGCAAATTTGAGGAATACGCCATGAAGGCCTTGGCCATCGCAGCAACCGGCATGAATGCCCAGCAGCTCAATCTTGAGGTGATCGCCAACAACGTGGCGAACATCAACACCACCGGCTTCAAGCGGGCCCGCGCCGAATTCTCCGACCTTCTCTACCAGGTCGAGCGCAATGCCGGCGTTGCCAACGCCTCCAACCAGGCGATCGTGCCGGAAGGCGCGCATATCGGTCTCGGCGTGCAGACCTCCGCGGTCCGCAACCTGCACATCCAGGGGAGCCTGGTGGGCACGTCCAACAAGCTCGATCTGGCGCTCGTCGGCCGCGGCTGGTTTCAGATCGAAATGCCCGATGGCGGGACCAACTACACGAGGGCCGGCGCCTTCAATACCAATGCCGATGGCCAACTCGTGACCATCGACGGCTATACCGTCGTCCCCGGCATCAATTTCCCCGATGACACCAGCGAAGTGGTCGTGTCCGCCTCCGGCCAGGTCTTCGCCCGAATCGGCAACGACCCGGAAATGCAGGAGCTGGGGCAGCTGACGCTGGCAAATTTCGTCAACGAGGCGGGACTTGAACCGCTCGGCGACAATCTCTTCCGCGAGACCCCTGCCTCGGGCCCGGCGACGGTCGGCGTCCCGAACGATCCCGGCTTTGCCAGCATCCAGCAGGGCTATCTCGAAGCCTCCAATGTCGATCCGGTCAAGGAGATCACCGACCTGATCTCGGCCCAGCGGGCCTATGAGATGAATTCCAAGATCATCCAGGCGGCCGATGAAATGGCCTCTGTCGTCTCCAAGAACCTCAGGTAGCAAAGGACTAGGCAAACATGATGTTTCGCCAGATACTGGCTTTGACCGGGCTCCCTCACGCAGCCTTCGGTCTGGCGTGCCTGATGGGCGTCCTGGCCCCGGCGCAGGCCGGGCAGGGCACCGCCGTGGTGCCGCAACGCACCATCTATCCGGGCGAGGAACTGCATGCCAATCTTGTGCGCGAGGTGGTCGTCACAAATCCCAACCTGCGCGCCGGCTACGCCGAGGTCACCGATGATGTGCTGGGAAAGATCACCACCCGCACCCTTCTGCCCGGACGCACCATTCCGGTCGGCGCGCTTCGCGACGCCTGGGCGGTCGAGCGCGGCAAGACCGTCAGGCTGGTCTTCACCGGCGGCGGCCTGACCATCACCGCCGCGGGCACGCCGCTGCAGAACGGCGTCATCGGCGACTTCATTCCGGTCCGCAACATCGAATCCGGCGTCGTGATCTCCGGCACGGTCATGGATGACGGCAGTGTGCGGGTGGCGACGAAATGATCCGCAGGCTCATGAAGCTCGCCGGCGTCCTTGTTGCCCTGGCGTGTCTTGCAGGACCCGGTCTCGAGCACGCGCCGCCCGGCTTCTCAGTCCTTGGGGCGGCCCACGCGGCCTCCCGGATCAAGGACATCGCCTCGCTGCAGGCGGCGCGCGACAACCAGCTGATCGGATATGGGCTGGTCGTGGGCCTCCAGGGCACCGGCGACGGTCTTCGCAATTCGCCCTTCACCGAGCAGTCGCTGCGCGCCATGCTGCAGAATCTCGGCATTTCGACCGAAGGCGGCGCCTCGCGCGCCAACAATGTCGCGGCGGTGATCGTGACCGCCAACCTGCCGCCCTTCGCCAGCCTCGGCTCGCGGATCGATGTGACCGTCTCCTCGCTCGGCGACGCCACATCCTTGAGGGGCGGCACGCTGGTCATGACCTCGATGTCGGGCGCCGATGGCCAGATCTACGCCGTTGCGCAAGGCTCCGTCGTCGTCTCCGCCGTCACGGCCCAGGGCGACGCGGCAACCCTGCAGCAGGGTGTCGCCACGGCCGGCCGTCTGCCCGGCGGAGCCATCATCGAGCGCGAGATTCCGGCGACCTTCAAGCAGGTGGATGGCCTGGTCTATCAGTTGCGCAACCCCGATTTTTCGACCGCGGTCGGCATCGCCGACGTGATCAACGCCTATTCGGAGGCGCGCTATGGCGGCCCCATCGCCGAAGCCCGCGATTCCACCTCCGTGGCGGTGCGCAAGCCTGCCCAGGCCGATCTTGCGCGGCTGACGGCGGAACTCGAGGGCCTGATCGTGGAAACCGACTCGCCGGCCCGCGTCGTCATCAACGAGCGGACCGGGACCATTGTCATCGGCAATGACGTGCGGGTGTCGCGCGTCGCGGTCACCCATGGCACGCTGACGGTCCAGATCAATGAAATGCCGGAGATCATCCAGCCGGCGCCGTTCTCCGACGGCGTCACCGCGGTGCAGCCGCTCACCGACATCACCGCCGGTGTCGACGGCGGCCAGGTCGCCATCATCGACGGACCGGACCTGCGCACGCTTGTGGCGGGGCTGAATTCGATCGGCGTCAAGCCGGACGGCATCATCGCCATCCTGCAAGGCATCAAGTCGGCCGGCGCGCTGCATGCCGAACTGGTGCTGCAATGAGCGCGCCCGTCCATCCGGCCCTTGCGAGGGCGCGCCGTAGCCTGGGTCCGGCTGCAGTTCTGGCGCTTGCATTGCTTGCGCCCGGCGCGCTGGCGCAGCAGGCGCCGCCTCAGACGATGGAAGACGAAATCCGCGCGTTCTGCGGCAACATCGCCGATGCCGCGCGCGATCAGCGCTACCTTCTGCAGAAACGCGAGCTGGAAGCCCTGCAGGCCGGCGTCGACGAGCGCATCAAGCAGCTTGACGAGCGCTCGGTCCAGTACCGGGACTGGTTGAAAAAGCGCGAGGAATTCATGCGCGTGGCCGAATCCCAGCTGGTCGACATCTACAAGAACATGAAGTCGGACGCCGCTGCCCAGCAGCTCGAAATCGTCCGGCCCGAGGTCGCCGCCGCGATCATCATGAAACTCAGCCCGCGGCTTGCAAGCGCCATCCTCAACGAGATGGACTCCAAGAAGGCCGCAGGCCTCGCCGGCATCATTGCCAGCGCCGCAGCACCCGACCAACCCGAGGATCCGTCATGATAAGGGCTTCAGCCTTCACCGCTCTCGCCTTGTTCCTGGCCGGATGCAGCTCGCAGACCATCAACGAGATCGGCAGGGCGCCGTCGATGAGCCCGGTCGGTTCCGGTCTCGCCTATGGCGAAACCCCGCAGATGGCTGCCTATCCGAAACAGCCGCCCCAGCGCACCGGCAGTTTTTCCCTTTGGGACGACCGAAGCTCGAAACTGTTCCAGGACGCCCGCGCGATGAGCATCGGCGACATTCTCACGGTGGATCTCGCCATCAACGACAGGGCGAGTTTCGACAACGCGACCGACCGCAGCCGCACCAATTCGAGCGCCATCAATCTGGGCCTGAACATTCCGACCCTGAGCGCCGTGGGCAAAGCCGATGTCGATTTCGGCTCGGACACCTCGACCAAGGGACAGGGCAAGACGGCGCGGGCCGAAAAGCTCAACCTGCGCATCGCCGCGGTGGTGACCGGTATCCTGCCCAACGGCAATCTGGTCATCAGCGGCAGCCAGGAAGTGCGGGTCAACCAGGAACTCCGCATCCTCAACGTCGCCGGCATCGTCAGGCCTCTCGATGTCGATCACACCAACACCGTCGCTTATGACAAGATCGCCGAGGCCCGGGTCTCCTATGGTGGCCGCGGCAGGCTGACGGAAGTCCAGCAGCCGCCGGTCGGACAGCAGCTTGTCGACATCCTGTCCCCGATCTGACGGGCGCACCCATGGCTGACGAGGACGACGACAACGAGGGAAAAGGCAAGAAGAAGTCAGGCCTGATCGTCACCATCGCGATCGTGCTGGTTCTCAGCCTCATTGCGGCGGGCGGTGGCTGGATGCTGGGCGGCGTGCTTGCGCCACAGGTGGCCGAGCCGGAAGAGGCTGCGGATGCCGCCGCGAAGGGCGAAGACAAGGGCAAGGGCAAGGGCGAAGACGGAATCATAGTACGGGAAAACCTCGTTCAGCTTGAGCCGATCACGACGAATCTGTCATACCCTTCCGACAACTGGATTCGGATCGAAGTGTCGCTGGTGTTTATGGGCAGCCCGGACAACGTCCTCGCCGATCAGATCCACCAGGACATAATGGCCTATTTGCGCACGGTGTCGCTTCAGCAGATCGAGGGGCCGCGTGGATTTCAGTATTTGCGTGAAGACTTGCGTGAACGGGTGAAGTTGCGGTCCGAAGGCCGCGTCAACGATCTCCTTTTGAGGACCTTTGTGATCGAATGATTCGATTTATTCCGGCCTTTGCAGCCATGATGGTTCTTGCAACGGCGGCCCATGGACAGGCGATAGACCCGGGTTTGCTGCAGCTTCCGGTGGACGGCTCTGTCGCGAGCTGGATCATCCGGACCTTCGGCCTTCTCACCGTGCTCTCGGTCGCCCCCGGGATCCTGATCATGGTGACCAGCTTCCCGCGCTTCATCATCGCGTTTGCCATTCTTCGCTCCGGCATGGGCCTGGCGACCACGCCTGCCAACATGATCCTGGTCAGCCTGGCCCTGTTCATGACCTTCTATGTCATGGCGCCGACCTTCGACCGGGCCTGGGAGACTGGCGTCTCTCCGCTGCTCGAGAACCAGATCACCGAGGCCGAGGCAATCCCTTTGATCGCCGAGCCGTTCCGCGAGTTCATGCTGGGCAACACCCGCCCCAAGGACCTTGCGCTGTTCATCGACATCGCCGCCGAACGCGGCCAGACCACCGAAACCGATGGCAAGATCGACCTTCGCGTGCTGGTGCCGGCCTTCATGATTTCCGAAATCCGACGCGGCTTTGAAATCGGCTTTCTCGTCGTCCTGCCGTTTCTGGTGATCGACCTCGTGGTGGCCACCATCACCATGTCGATGGGCATGATGATGCTGCCGCCCACCGCGATATCCCTGCCGTTCAAGATCCTGTTCTTCGTGCTGATCGACGGCTGGAACCTCTTGGTGGGCAGTCTGGTGCGCTCCTTCGTCTGATCTCCGCAAGGCAGTATGCTTCCTTGCAGCAGCAACGCCTGCGTATAGCGTGGGCGCATCACCCCAAGATCTCTTTACGCTCAGTTAACCATCTTGAAATTACTTGCTGTTTTGGATTTCGATTAATCACTTCGAAAGCCGGAGCTGGGATTATGGTTTCAACACGACGGGAAGGAACCCTTTCGTGAAGCAATCGGGTTCCAACAGGCATGATGCCGAACTGCCGTGACCGGTAAAACCATAAGCCCGGTATGTCCCTCTCAAGTATTGCGTAATAACAAGGGACAACCCTATGACAAGCATCATGACCAATGCATCGGCGATGTCTGCGCTGCAGACCCTTCGCTCCATCAATTCCGACATGGAATCAACCCAGAACCGCATCTCTTCGGGCTACAGGGTCCAGAGTGCTGCCGACAACTCCGCCTACTGGTCGATTGCGACCACCATGCGTTCCGACAACAAGGCGCTGTCGACCGTGTCGGACGCCCTCGGCCTCGGCGCCGCCAAGGTGGACGTTGCCTACACCGGCATGGAAGCGGCCATCGACGTGGTGTCCGAAATCAAGGCAAAGCTGGTTGCCGCCCGCGAACCCGGCGTCGACAAGACCAAGATCGACAAGGAACTGACCGAGCTCAAGAACCAGCTCGTGTCGATTTCGGAATCG
>NZ_JAUXOD010000058.1 GCF_030682515.1 Hoeflea sp.
CCGTGTCAAACAGCACGAAGGCCGCCGGATATGAGGAAGACGACTTGCGCACCGCGTCGAACACCGCCTTCTGGCCGTGCCAGTCATAGACCGTGTCGAGGCTGCCATGGGTGAAGACGATCGGCAGCCTGGCCTTGACGGCAGCACTCCGGACGAGCCCCATGTCGGGCGAGCCGCCCAGAAGCGCGATGCCCGCAAGACGCGGCACCACGGCCGGATCATTGGCGAGCTTCGAGCAGATGATCGAGCCCATCGAGGCGCAGGCCAGCACCACCGGCGCCCGCCCGGCCATGATCAGCGCCTTGACGTCGGCCGCCCCCCGATCGTCGAAGCTCGCGACCGTCGGGGCCAGATAGGCGCCGCTATTGACCAGGACCAGGTTCTTGAGCCGGTTGAAATTGCCGCCAAATGTGTGATCGTTCATGCCGAGCCGCTGGTCGCCGCCGCGTCCATGGACGAAGATCACCGCGAAGCGCGCCGACGCATAGTCGCCGGTCACCCCGGTTTCGACCTTGCGGCCATCGGCTTCGTGCTGCGCGACCCGGCTGTACTGCTTCACCCTGAGCGAGACATAGTTGGAGCGCACCCGCCGTTCGGGCTCGATGTCGCGGACGTGAATGTCGCGCTGCTTGTCGTAGTCGACCACGACAAAGGCCTGGTCCTCGCTCGTCGACAGGATGCCTGGATAGGCGAACAGCCGGTCCTTGTGGCCCTTGAGCTCGAACGCGTGGGCGGGCGCTGCCAGGCAGGCCGTCATCATGAGGACAGGCAAAGCCGCGCCCTGCCCGGCAAGAACGCCGCGCACAGCCGCAAACCAAATGCTACACAGTCGATTGAAAGAACGGATTCTGGCACACTCCGGGTGATTCGTTTTCCCCAATTTACATCAGGCATCACGGCGACATGGACGATTCCAACGATCTTTTTTCCGCAATCGGCACACCGGCTGCAAAACCGGAGCCGACAGCGGGAAACATAGCTTCCAAACAACCGGCGCCCGTGGCCGCAAAACCCGCGCGCGCGGCCACAGCCAGGACCGGAGCGCCCGCCAGCGGCGACGAGTACGACGCCTCCACCATCGAGGTGCTCGAGGGGCTCGAGCCGGTGCGGCGCAGGCCGGGCATGTATATTGGCGGCACCGACGAGCGCGCGCTGCATCATTTGTTTGCCGAAGTCATCGACAACTCGATGGACGAGGCCGTGGCCGGCCATGCCAATTTCATCGAGGTCGAACTCGACGCCGAGGGCTACCTCACCGTCACCGACAATGGCCGCGGCATTCCCGTCGAGAACCATCCGAAGTTCCCGGGAAAATCCACGCTTGAAGTCATCATGACCGTGCTGCACGCCGGCGGCAAGTTCGACAGCAAGGTCTACGAGACCTCGGGCGGCCTGCACGGAGTCGGCATTTCCGTGGTCAATGCGCTGTCGGACGATCTCGAGGTCGAGGTCGCGCGCAACCGGAAGCTCTACCGGCAGCGCTTTTCCAAGGGCCTGCCCCAGGGCGGACTCGAGGAGCTGGGCGATGTCCACAACCGCCGCGGCACGAAGGTGCGCTTTCATCCCGATCCCCAGATCTTCGGTCCTGCGCTCAAGTTCGATCCCGGCCGGCTCTACCGCATGGCGCGCTCCAAGGCCTATCTGTTCGGCGGCGTCGAGATCCGCTGGTCGTGCGAACCCGCATTGGTCGAGGGCACCGACATTCCGGAAAAGGCGGTGTTTCATTTCCCCGGCGGCCTCAAGGATTACCTCGAGGCCTCGCTCGGCGCCGAGCATCGCGTCACCCGCGACATCTTCGCCGGCAAGACCGCGCGCACCGGCGGGCACGGCTCGATGGAATGGGCGGTGACCTGGTATGGCGGGGATTCCTCGATCAACTCCTACTGCAACACCATCCCCACCCCCGATGGCGGCACCCATGAGGCAGGCCTCAGGATCGCGCTGACCAAGGGGCTTAAGGCCTATGCCGAACTGACCGGCAACAAGCGCGCCGCCGCGATCACCACCGACGACGTGATGATCTCGTCGATCGGCATGCTGTCGGTGTTCATCCGCGAACCCGAATTCGTCGGCCAGACCAAGGACAAGCTCGCCACCGTCGAGGCGCAGCGGATCGTCGAGAATGCGCTGCGCGACCCCTTCGACCATTTCCTGGCCGATTCGCCCGCCGAGGCCGACAAGCTGCTCGAATGGGTGATCGACCGCGCCGACGAGCGGGTGCGGCGGCGCAAGGAAAAGGAAGTCAACCGCAAGACCGCCGTGCGCAAGCTGAGACTTCCGGGCAAGCTGTCTGACTGCAGCCAGACCTCGGCCGCGGGCGCCGAACTGTTCATCGTCGAGGGCGATTCGGCCGGCGGTTCGGCCAAGCAGGCGCGCGACCGCTCAAACCAGGCGATCCTGCCGCTGCGCGGCAAGATATTGAATGTCGCCAGCGCCGGCCGCGAGAAGCTCGGCGCCAACCAGCAGATCACCGACCTGGTGCAGGCTCTGGGCGCCGGCACGCGATCAAAATACCGCGAGGAAGATCTGCGCTACGAACGCATCATCATCATGACCGATGCCGATGTCGACGGCGCGCACATCGCCTCGCTGCTGATCACCTTCTTCTACCAGGAAATGCCGGAGCTGATCCGCAATGGCCATCTCTATCTGGCGGTTCCGCCGCTCTACAAGCTCACCCAGGGCGCAAAGACGCTCTACGCGCGCGATGACGCCCACCGGGTGGAATTGCTCGAGACCGAGTTCACCGGCCGCGGCAAGGTCGAGATCAACCGCTTCAAGGGCCTGGGCGAAATGATGGCCTCGCAGCTCAAGGAGACGACGATGGATCCGGCCAAGCGGACGCTGCTCAAGGTGGCGATCGATGCGACCGATCCGGAATCCACCCGCGACGCCGTCGACAACCTGATGGGAACGAAGGCCGACGCCCGCTTCCGCTTCATCCAGGAGCACGCGGCCTTTGCCGACAATCTCGATATCTGATCAGGGTCTGAAGTCCAGGCTCACAATCGCTTGCCCTTGATGTCAGAAAGGACCGCCATGACCAGAATGCACCAGACGCTCATCTCGCTGAAAACAATGGTTGTTGTCGTGGGGATCGTGGCCGGGACGGGTGGCGCCGCCATGGCGGACAATTACGGCGCCATCGCGTTCTCGAAAAGCACCGGCGGATTTGGCTTCGCCTATGACCACCTGTCGCGCAGGGATGCCGAGAACAGGGCGATGGCGGAATGCAGGGCCCGCACGCGCGGCTGCGAGATCGCCATCTGGTTCAAGAATGCCTGCGGGTCCGTTGCAATGGGATCGAATGGCTGGGGCAGCGCCTGGGCCGAGTCGCGACGGGCGGCCGAACGCGCGGCCATTCGCAATTGCTCACGACACACGCGGGGCTGCACGACCCTGGCCTGGACCTGCACATCGATGTGAAGCCCTGGATCAGGCTGCTTCCGCCGCGAGCACCTGGGCATAATCGCGCGACGCCTGGCGGCGCCAGTTGAAATGCAGGGTTTCGACCAGGCGCAGCAACTCGCCCACCGCAGGTTCGCGTTCGGCGTCGCGCGCGTGGCGTTCGATCAGTTCATTGGTGACGCGGCCGGTGTCGATGCTCGACTGGCTGCGCGAGGCTGCGCGCCAGATCAGCGTGGCGGAGACGAAGACGGAGGCCAGCTCGCCGCTCAGCCCGATCGCGCGGTAGAGCGCGCGCATGGCCGTCTCCCGCCCGTCGACTAGGATGCCGCGGACACGGGAATCGCTCATCCCCGACAGCGACACGACCGCACTGGCGAAGAAGTCGACATTGCCTGCGCAGAGCGCATGGATCAGGAAGGCGGGCGTCAGCCGGCCGGAGATCCTCAGATGCTCGACCAGCGCCGGGATCTCGCCCGCATGCACGGTCTCGGCCAGCCGCAGCGTGGCGTTCATGCAGGCTTCCTCGGTGATCTTGCGGCCGCGGCTGCCGCCGATCGCCGCGCGGACGAAGTCGGAACCGGCGAGCGCCGCGCCGAGCCGCTCGACAAGCGCCTGGCGGACATCGCAGGGCAGATCCGCCCGCTCGAACAGGCGGGTGCGGATTTCGGACTCGTCGCCGAAGCGCTCGGCGATCCGACGCAGCGAGATCCGGGCGATGGAGACATGGTGGTTGTCGAGCATGTCGGCCACGGAGCGAGCTTCGCCGACTTCGGCGAGCGCGGCGCTGACGGAGACCGAAAGCGGCCGCCGGAAGGCCACGAACTGCTGCAGCGCCGGACGGCCGCTGGCGACGATTTCGATAAGATCATTGTCGGCCAGCACCGGCGACAGCGCGATGACGCGGCCGGCCACCTCGATCTGGTCATTGGCGAGCCCCAGCATGATGCCGCGCGGCGCGTGCGCAACCGCGGCCAGGCCTTCGGCCAGTGCAAGGCGGACTTTCGGAGAAGGATCCTCGAGCAAAAGCGCCAGCGCGGCTTCAGCGGCCTGCCGGTCGGACTGGGTCATGTTCCCCGTCGCATAGGCGCGGGCGAGAGCCGAGGCTGCCTTGCACCGGTCGCCCGTCTTTGCTGTTTCGGACCACTTCAGAAAGGAACTTATAATCATGTGAACGCAGACCCCACTCGATACCCATGCGGCGATCCTAGGGGCAAATGGTTTACGATCGGTTCACCATGCTTGTTAACGTCTTGATCAGCCTGCCCGTCTCTCTTGCAACGGCGCCGCGAACGCGGCATCAATGACGCTGCAAGGTTCGGGAGGCTCAAATGCGCGGCATGTATCTGGAGGAATTCGTTCCGGGCGAGGTGATTTCGCACACGCTCAGGCGCACCGTCACCGAGATGGACAACATGCTGTTCTCCAACATGACGCTCAATCCGCAGCCGCTGCACATCGATTTCGAGTTCTGCAAGACCACCGAATTCGGCCAGCCGCTGGTCAATTCGCTGTTCACGCTGGGACTGATGATCGGCATCTCGGTCAACGACACGACGGTGGGCACCACCATCGCCAATCTCGGCATGAGCGAGGTCACCTTCCCCAATCCGCTGTTCCACGGCGACACGGTCCGGGTGGAGACCACCGTCGTCTCGGTGCGGGAGTCCAAATCCAAGGCCGATCGCGGCATCGTCGAGATGGAACACCGGGCCTTCAACCAGCGCGACCAGCTCGTCGCCCGCTGCGTGCGCCAGGCGATGATGCGCAAGAGGCCCGCGCCATGATGCGGTCGCTGCTGTTTGTCCCGGGCGATTCGGAACGGAAGATGGAGAAAGCCGCGGCCTCCGGCGCGGATGCGCTGATTCTCGACCTCGAGGATTCGGTGGCCCCGTCCCGCAAGGCCGAGGCGCGGCGCATGGTGGCGTCGTATCTCGCCGGCGCTGACAGGAGCGACCAGGCGCCGAAACTGATTGTCCGAATCAACGCACTCGACACCGGATTGACCGACGATGACCTTGCGGCAGTGGTCGCGGGCGCGCCCGATGCCATCCTGCTGCCCAAGGCCGGCTCCGGCGCGGACCTGCAGGATCTGGGCGCACGCATCGCAGTGGAGGAGGCCGAGGCGGGCCTGCCCGACGGCGGGATCCGCGTCCATGCGCTGATGACCGAGACGGCGGGGGGCATGCTTGCGGCATCGTCATTCGCGTCAAAATCGGCGCGGCTGTCGGCGCTCGCCTGGGGCGCCGAGGATCTCGCCGCAGCCATTGGCGCCGCTTCCAACAAGGATGAGGAGGGTCGCTACACCGACGTCTTCCGCATGGCCCGCAGCCTGACAATCCTGGCGGCGGCGCACGCCGATGTTGACGCCATCGACACGGTGTTCACCGATTTTCGCGATGCCGGCGGGCTAGAGGCCGAGTGCCGCGCGGCCGTGCGCGACGGATTTTCCGGCAAGATGGCGATCCACCCGGATCAGGTCGGCGTCATCAACATGGCCTTCACGCCGGCGCCAGCCGATGTCGAGCGCGCGGTGCGCATTCTTGCGCTGTTTGCCGCGGCTGGCCCCGATGCCGGCGTGCTCTCGCTCGATGGCAAGATGATCGACCGGCCGCATCTCAGGCAGGCCGAACGCGTGGCGCGCCGCGCAGGCCTCGAGCCGGGCGCCCTGCCCGGCCAAGATTGAGACCGAAGACGAGATCTCGGGCCGGGACCGGTCAGGCCTTGGGCCAGGCGGGCCTGCGCATCCGGAACGGCTCGGATCCGTCGCAGTAGTCCATGTAGCCCATGCGCGCCACCGGCGCGGCGATGGCCATGTCGAGCATGCCTTCGCTCAGCGCCGCCTCGTCGAGATGGATGCCCATCACCTGCCCCATGACGACAAAGGAGCCGCTGGGCCTGCCCTCGAGGCTCTTGACCTCGAAGATGCTCGTCACCCGGCATTCGAGCGCGGCATGGGCCTCGGCCACATAGGGCGCATCGACGACGCGGCCCTCCGCCATGGCAAGGCCGGCGATGCCGAACTCGCTTTCGCCGTAGGGCGCGTCGATCGAGGTCAGGTTCATCTTCTCGGCCAGCGCGCGGCTCACCATGCTGGCCGTGAAGACGCCGGTTTCCTCGGCGTTGCGAAGGCTGTCCTTGCGGCCCGAGGAGGAGAACATCACCGTCTTGGGATTGTCCGAGACCGCGTTGAAATAGGAGTACGGCGCGAGATTGACCGAGCCGTCCTTGCCGCGCGTGCCGATCCAGCCGATCGGACGCGGCGACACGATGGCCTTGAAAGGGTCGTGCGGCAGCCCGTGGGCATTGTCGCTGGTTTCATAGAACACGGGCGCTCACGCTCCGGCGAAGGTGACGATATCGGCAAGCGCGGGCCGCGGCCGTTCGCCCGGATGCAGCTTTTCTGTGCCGATATGAATGAAGCCGGCGATGTTCTCGTGGCTCGAGACGCCCAGCAGCGGATGGACGTTTCGGTCGAAGGCAAACCATTCCGTGAGCCAGTTCGAGGCATAACCCAGCGCATTGGCGGCCATCAGCAGGTTGAGGCATACCGCGCCCGCGCTCATGACCTGTTCCCACTCGGGAATCTTGACATGGGGGGCCGCGCGCGAGACCACGGCGATCACCACCGGGGCGCGGGTCAGGCGGGTCTTCTCGACCTGGATCATGTCTTCGGCCATCTCGGGCTTGTTGGCCATGGCGACCTTGGCCAGTTCCAGCGAAATCCGCTCCCGCTCGGGGCCCGCATAGACGATGAAGCGCCAGGGCGCGAGCTTGCCGTGATCGGGAACGCGGCTCGCGAGCTTGAGCATCTCCTCGATCTCCGCCCGCGACGGGCCCGGCTCGCTCATCTGGAAGGCAGGGATCGAACGGCGGGTTTCAAGATAGGCCTTCAGGGCGGCATTGACCGGCATGTCATCCTCGTGCATTCAGGTTCGACTGGGATCGGCCATGAATTTGCCATGGCGCTGGTTTTCAAGTGGCCTCTCACTTCCCGGAAGTCAACCGGACCGGAGCGCATGAACAGACTGTCGATTTATATGCTTGGCTTTCTTGCTGTTCTGCAATGGGGGAATATCTCCGGCGCGCAGGAGGCTTTCGGCATCGACCCTGACTCCTCGATCAGGCTTCCCGGATTGAACCAGTATGCCCCCGCCAGCGCCGCCGGCTCAAGCGCCGCTGCCGGACGCATGGTGCAGATGGAAGCGGCCTTGACCGAAGACGGCGCCGAACTCAAATACGGCCTGACCTGGCGTGTGTTTCATCCGATTCCGGGGCCGGACGGCAAGCTGCCGCTGCTGGCGACGTCGGAAGGCGGCTCGGCGCAGTTCGAGTTCGAGCCCGGCGAATATTTCATTCATGTTGCCTTCGGCCGCGCCGGCGTCACCAAGAAGCTGACCGTGCCGCGAGACGGGCCCGTGGAAAAGCAGCGAATGGTGCTGGAAGCCGGCGGCCTGGTGCTGAACGCGGTCTCGGGCATTGATGCGCGCATTCCGCCGAGCCAGTTGCGTTTCAACATCTACAAGGCCGAGGAAGGCATTGTCGACGAACAGCAACTGGTGCTGGGCGACGTCAAGCCCGACACCATCGTCCGGCTCAATGCCGGCACCTATCACATTGTCTCCGAATATGGCGACGTCAACGCCGTCATCCGCTCCGATATCAGGGTCGAGGCCGGCAAGCTGACGGAGGCCGTGATCCAGCACCGCGCTGCACAACTGACCCTCAAGCTCGTCTCCGAACCCGGCGGCGAAGCCATCGCCGACACCGGCTGGTCGATCCTGACATCGGGCGGCGACGTGGTCTCCGAGAGCGTGGGCGCCTTCCCCACCATCGTGCTGGCCGAGGGCGAATACACGGCCATCGCCCGCAACAAGGGCACAGTGCTGCAACGCGAATTCACCGTGCTCGCCGGCCAGAATTCCGATGTCGAAGTCCTGCTGAACTGATCAGTTGAGCCATTTTCTGGGCGGCCGTGCCGGATCGCCGAGCGCAAAGACCGCGGTGTAGAGTTTTTCCAGGAGCAGCTTGCGGTCGCTGGTGGCGGCCAGTTCGTCGGCGCCGAGCACCCTGCCCGCGCGCGCAACGATCGCCGATCCCGACAGGCGGCGGAATTCGCGGATCAGAAGCGAGATCCGCAAGGTCATCGACACCCGGCTCGCCAGATGGAACAGCCGTCCGTTCTGTCCGCTGAAATGCACGGGAATGACCGAGGCGCGCGCCGCCTGGACCAGGCGGGCGGGAAACATCTTCCAGGGAAGGTCGAAGGCGCGGCCAAACCCTTTTGGCGCGGTGGCGACGCCGCCGGCCGGAAACACCACGATGGTGACGCCGGTCTTGAGCAGCCGGACCGCCTCGTGCCGCGTCTCCATGTTCATGGCCAGCGCCTCGCGCGTTTCCTCAAACGAGATCGGCAGCGAGTAGGGAATGATCTCGGGGATCTTCATCAGGTCGTTGTGGATGAGCACCCGGAACGGCCGTCCCAGCGCCTCGGCCATCGCCAGCACCGCAATGCCGTCGCCGATGCCGAAAGGATGGTTGGCGACAATGACCAGCGGCCCCTCGGGCAGATCCCGCGGCGGCCATTCCGACCTTATATCGAGCCTGATATCGATCAGCTCCAGCATCCGCGAGAAGACCTGGTGGCCTTCGGGCACGATGTCGCGGCTCCAGATCTGGTAAAGCCTGAGATAGCGGTCCCGGCCGGACAGGCCCTCGATGGAACGTATGAGCCAGCGCGTGAAGCGGGGCTGGTTCTTGTTGGCGTAACTCAACTGATGAAGCTGCATGGGCCGACTCGCAAAGCGACGATAATCAGCCCGGATCGCACGCCTGCATGAAGCCCGTATGACAGGAAAGCGCGACGCAGCATCCTGCGTCGCGCCAAAATGTCAGGCCCGGGCGGCTTTCTCCGCGTCCTTGCGCAGAACATCGGGCGGCGTTGCCTCCCGGACCAGCTGCATGATCGCCTCGTCGAGCGTCATCGCAACCTGGTCGCGGCTGCCGAGCCGGCGCACATTGACGGCCTTCTCCTCGGCCTCGCGCATGCCGCAGACGAGGATGACCGGCACCTTGGCGAGCGAGTGCTCGCGGACCTTGTAGTTGATCTTCTCGTTGCGGAAGTCGGTCTCCACCTGAAGCCCCGCGTCGCGCAGCTTTTGGGCGACGATTGCACCATAATCGTCGGCCTCCGACGTGATCGTGGCGACGACGACCTGAAGCGGTGCGAACCACAGCGGCACGTGGCCGGCATGGCTCTCGATCAGGATGCCCAAGAACCGCTCGAGCGAGCCGCAGATCGCCCGGTGCACCATCACCGGCTGCTTCTTCTCCGAATCCGAGCCGATATAGAAGGCGCCGAACCGCTCCGGCAGATTGAAATCGACCTGGGTGGTGCCGCACTGCCATTCCCGGCCGATGGCGTCGCGCAGCGTGTATTCGAACTTCGGGCCGTAGAACGTCCCCTCGCCCTCGTTGATCCCGGTCTTGATGCGCCCGCCCGATTCGGCCGCCATCTTGTCGAGCACCTTCCTCAAGATGTCCTCTGCATGGTCCCACATGGCGTCGGTGCCGACGCGCTTTTCGGGCCGCGTGGCGAGCTTGACGACGACTTCCTCGAAGCCGAAATCGCGGTAGACCGACATCATCAGGTCGTTGATCTTCAGGCACTCCGCCTCGAGCTGCTCCTCCGTGCAGAAGATGTGGGCGTCGTCCTGGGTGAAGGCACGCACCCGCATCAGCCCGTGCAGCGCGCCCGACGGCTCGTAGCGGTGGACATTGCCGAATTCGGCGAGCCTTATCGGCAGGTCGCGGTAGGACTTGAGCCCGTGCTTGAAGATCTGCACATGGCCGGGGCAGTTCATCGGCTTGAGTGCGAAAATGCGGTTGTCGGCATTCAAATCGTCGGGATTGGTGAAGGCATGGGCGGATTTCACCGCGAACATGTTCTCCTGGTACCAGCCCCAGTGGCCCGACGTCTCCCACAGGCTCTTGTCGAGGATCTGCGGCGCATTGACCTCTTCATAGTCGCGATCGAGCCGGCGGCGCATATAGGCCACCAGGTTCTGGAACATGCGCCAGCCCTTGGAATGCCAGAACACCACGCCCGGCCCCTCGTCCTGGAAATGGAACAGGTCCATCTCGCGGCCGAGCCGGCGGTGGTCGCGCTTCTCGGCCTCTTCCAGCATGTGCAGATAGGCGTCGAGCTCTTCCTGCTCGGCCCAGGCGGTGCCGTAGATGCGGGTCAGCATCGGATTGTTGGAATCGCCGCGCCAATAGGCGCCGGCCACCTTCATCAGCTTGAAGGCGGTGCCGACTTGGCCCGTCGAGGCCATGTGCGGACCGCGGCAGAGGTCGAACCAGTCGCCCTGGCGGTAGATCTTGAGATCCTGGTCGGCGGGAATGGCCTCGATCAGCTCGACCTTGTAGCCCTCGCCCTTTTCCTCGAAGACCCGCCTGGCCTCGTCGCGCGACCAGACCTCCTTGGTGAAGGGCTTGTTGCGGGCGATGATCTCCTTCATCTTCTTCTCGATCACCGGCAGGTCTTCCGGCGTGAACGGCGCGTTGCGGGCGAAATCGTAATAGAAGCCGTTCTCGATCACCGGGCCGATGGTCACCTGCGTGCCCGGAAACAGCTCCTGCACGGCCTCGGCCATCACATGGGCGGTATCGTGCCGGATCAGTTCCAGCGCGCGCGGGTCGGTGCGGGTGACGATTTCGAGCGCGCCGTCGCGGACGGGGTCGCTGAGATCGGTGAGTTCGCCGTCGAGCGCGATCGCCACCGCCTTCTTGGCCAGCGACTTGGAAATCGATTCGGCGACCTCGCGACCGGTCGTGCCGGCGGGGTAGTCGCGCTTCGAGCCATCGGGAAATGTAAGGGATACGGCTGACGCCATGACAGTCTCTCCTGGGTCCAGTCCCGCCTACGAACGCGGGTGGTTGAGTGAATAATGGATGCGCGGAGGCGTTTACGCCATTTGGGCAGGCCGGGCAAGGGTTTGCCCGGTCATTCCCAGTAGGCCGCCGCGCCGGCGGGAAGCCGCGCAAGGACGGCCTCGAACCTCGTCGGATCGCAGTGCGACCGGACGCTTGCGGCCACAATCCGCCGCGCATCCGGCGGCGCCAGATTGTGATCGCGCCGGACGCCGCGAATTTCCGCGTCGTAATCGGCAGGTTCGGCGAAGGGCAGCCGTTCCGCCTCCGGGTCCCAGTCCTTCACGAACATAGCCGAGACAACGGCCGGCAGGCCGCCTGCAAAAACGAGTGTCTGATCGGCATCGAGCCGACGCCGGAAGACCCTGAGGAAACCGAACAGGACCGCGTAGACCTGATGACGCGTGGTGAGATCCAGCCGCTCCATCAGCTCGACCAGGAGCGCGTCGAATTTCTGCTGCGCCAGCATGTAGTCCTGCGGCACTGTCATGGCCTATTTCCCGCAGCAAGCGGGCCGGGCGAACCGCCACGGCGCCCACCAGGCAAGTCGCGCGTCGAGCGTCTCGGGCACATTGTCGATGCCGTGGGTGCCGCCCGGCCCGCAGCGTCCGACCCTAAACAGCGCCATCCATCCGCCCTTCCAAAGCCCGTGGCGGGCAATCGCCTCATAGGCATATTCCGAGCAGGTCGGCAGATGCCGGCAGGAATTGCCGATGAAGCCTGACAAGGTCAGCTGATAGAGCCGCACAAACGCGGTACCGAAAAGCCTTCCGGGCGTTTTCGGCCAGGGGCCGGAGTAGTTACGGCCCGCGGCGGGCGAACCCATCAGGCTGCGTCTTCCTTGGCCCGTCGCGCCTCGATCTGATCGAGACAGTCGACCACGGCGTCGAAGGTCAGAAGCGTCGAGGCGTGCCGGGCCCGGTAGTCGCGCACCGGTTCGAGGAATTTCAGATCGGCGAAGCGGCCTTCGGGCGCCGGTCCGTTTTCCTTGAGCATTTTGCGCATTGTCTCGCGCACCTGGCGCAGTTCCTGGGCGCTCGCGCCGATGATGTTGCGCGCCATGATCGACGACGAGGCCTGCCCCAGCGCGCAGGCTTTGACGTCATGGGCGAAATCGGCGACAAGATCGCCATCCATCTTGAGCCAGACCTTGACCTTCGAGCCGCAGAGCTTGGAATGGGCCGAGGCCTCCGCATCCGCATTTTCCAAGGTGCCGGTCCGGGGAATATTGCCCGCGAAATCCAGGATCCTTGCATTGTAGACGTCGTCGATCATCACTTCGGACCTTTGTTCGAGACCATTCCTTAGGGCTGCGACACGAGATGACGTCGCCCCACCTCGACGCGCACCTTTCGATCATTATATAGTGGATGTCAGGCGCAGGGCAAAATCTGTTTGAGCGCGCGCCTGAAGGGAAACCGTGCCGGAGGGTGGATCACCCGAAAGCCCCGGAACCCGCAGGGCATGGCGTGGGGAAAAATTCCCGACAATTGTCCGTGAGCGTGGTCCGTTTGAACACAAGACGCGTAATGGGTGCGCCACCCTACGGAGACTGCGAACATGGATGCCATCGTCAACAATCTGACCGCCACCAACGAGGACGCCCGCCCGACCCAGGCTGAAGCCGAGGCAGCGGTGCTGACTCTCTTGCGCTGGATCGGCGACGATGTGGCCCGCGAAGGCCTGCTCGACACGCCCAAGCGCGTCGCCAAGGCCTACAAGGAGCTGTTCTCCGGCTACGACCAGGATGCCGAGGAAGAACTGGGACGCACCTTCGAGGAAGTCGCGGGTTATGATGACATCGTGCTCATCAAGGACATTCCGTTCTTCTCCCATTGCGAGCACCACATGGTGCCGATCATCGGCAAGGCGCATGTCGCCTATCTGCCCGACGGCAAGGTCGTGGGTCTGTCCAAGATCGCCCGCGTCGTCGACATCTTCGGCCGGCGCCTGCAGACCCAGGAGACCATGACGGCGCAGATCGCCCATGCGATCGACGACACCTTGCGTCCGCGCGGCGTGGCGGTGATGATCGAGGCCGAACACATGTGCATGGCGATGCGCGGCATCCAGAAGCAAGGCTCGACAACCATCACCACGACCTTTACTGGCGGGTTCAAGACGGACCCGCACGAACAGGTCCGCTTCATGACTTTGATCCGGGGTTGATCGCCAACCCCCGTCTCCAGGGGGTCCCATGACCGGTAGTGCCAAGACGACAGACGAAAGCAAGTCGGCGCTTGAAGAAGGCGCCGCGCTCGTCCCGCGTTACGACGCCCATGGTCTTATCACCGCCGTGGTTGCCGACAGCCGCGACAACGCGGTGCTGATGCTCGCGCACATGAACGCCGAAGCTCTCAGGCTGACCATCGAGACCGGAATCGCCCACTACTGGAGCCGGTCGCGGCAGAGCCTGTGGAAGAAGGGCGAAAGCTCCGGCAATGTCCAGATGGTGGAGGAAATCCGGATTGACTGCGACCAGGATGCGGTGCTGCTCAAGGTGCGGGTCGGAGGTCACGACGCCACCTGCCACACCGGCCGCCGGTCGTGCTTCTACCGCAAGATCGTGAATGGCGACGGCGGCCCGCGGCTCGAGACGGATTCCGCGCCGCTGTTCGACCCGGCCGCGGTGTATACCGGTCATTAGGCAAACTGCCCCGTTTTGAGGCAGATTTCCGATCCTTCATCAAATTGAAACCCATTGCTGGTGTCATGAGATAATGCACTGGAGGAGTGTTCGGCGGGAAGGATCGCGTAGATGCTGAACTGGAACATGAACCGTACAACAGAGCCTGCCCTTGCGGCGCAGGCCATCTCCATCAAGGCGGCGACGCCTGCGAGCACCATGCACCAACAACTTCCTCAAAAACCACGCATTGCACTCGCGCTTGGCGGCGGCGCCGCGCGCGGCTGGGCCCATATAGGCGTGCTGCTCGCACTCGTTGAAGCCTGCGTCGAAGTCTCGATGATCGCCGGCACCTCCATCGGCGCCCTTGTCGGCGGTTGCTACCTCGCCGGCCGGTTGGATGAGTTGGAAACCTTCGCCCGCAGCCTGACCATGCGCCGCATCGCCGGGCTTCTCGATTTCGCCATCGGCGGCGGCGGCCTGTTCGGCGGCATGCGCCTGAACGACCGGATGCAGGAGCATCTCGTCGGCGTCAACATCGAGGATCTCGACCGCACCTTTGTCGCGGTCGCGGCCGAACTCAACACCGGCCACGAGGTCTGGATCTCGTCTGGCTCGCTCATCACCGGCATCCGCGCCTCCTACGCCCTGCCCGGGATTTTCGAGCCGGTGCGCTGCAACAACCGCACGCTGCTCGACGGCGCGCTGGTCAATCCGGTGCCGGTTTCGGTCTGCCGGGCGCATGAGCAGCCGCTCGTCGTCGCGGTGAACCTGCATTACGATCTCTACGGCCGCTCGGCAGTGATCAAGCACACCGCGAGCGAGCCGGTTGCCGATGACAAGGGCTCGGACAAGCGCGCCCGGCCGCGCGAAAGCCGCCTCGGCATGACCGCCGTCATGGTCCAGGCCTTCAACATCATCCAGGACAGGATTTCGCGGGCGCGGCTGGCGGGCGATCCGCCGGATCTGTCGCTGCACCCGCGGCTTGCCGATATCGGCCTGTCGGAGTTTCACCGCGCCAGCGAAGCCATCGACCGGGGCTACCAGGAAGCCTCCGCCAAGCTGGGCGAAATCACCCGCATGCAGGCCGCCATCGGCCCGCTGTAACGCACTGACCGGTTGATCCGGATCGTTCAGCTGGCGATATAGGCCTTGATTTCCGCGGCCTCGCGCTCGACATCCTCGATCCGCTGGCGCACCACGTCGCCGATCGAGATAATCCCGACCAGCTTTCCATCCTCTTCCACCGGCAAGTGCCGGAAGCGGCCGTTGGTCATCAGTTCCATGACCTGATTGACCGAGTGCGACTCGCCACAGGTGGTCACCTTTGACGTCATGATCGCCGAGATCGGCGCGCTCAATGCGTCGGCGCCCCTGGCGGCAACCGCACGGACGATGTCGCGTTCCGAGAGAATTCCCGCGATCCTGCCGCCTGGGCCGGTGACCACGACCGCACCGATCTTGTTCTCCGCCAGGAACCGCACCGCCTCTTCGGTGCCCATGGAAGGGCTCACGGTGACGACGTCGCGCCCCTTCTGGTCGAGTATGTGCTTTACAGTCATGCAGTGCTCCCTCCGCAAGATTGCCGCAGATGCCACCGGGAGGCATCTGAGCGTTCGCTTACAAAGGCCATGGTGCGCCGGAAGCCCCCGCTTTGCAAGTCTGCGCAGGGCCGGCGGGAGAGAGCGCTCAGCGCCGCCCGACCGGATCGAACAGCGCGAACGCCAGGAAGCCGAACAGGAAGCCGCCGACATGGGCCTCCCAGGCGATCGCCGAATCGGCGATGCCGAAGGAGAAGCCGACGGCGGTCAGGAGGTTGATCCCGAACCAGACGGCGAGGAAGGCAACGACCGTGCGGTTGCTCAGGGAGCCGATGATGGATGTCCGCGGATTGAGATGGGCCTGGTCGCGGCGAAAGCCGCGGCCATTGCCGAAGGCAAACCGGGCGGCAGCCCCCATCAGCGCCGACACGACCCCGGACGCGCCGACCATGATGCTCTGGTCGCCCCAGTGAAACGCCAGGAACAGGGCGGCGGAAGCCAGCGCTCCCGCAACCCAGAACACCAGGAACCGAACCCAGCCGATCCTGCGGGCGACGACGGAGCCGAAGGCCGCCAGCCAGAAGCCGTTGAGCGCCAGATGGGCATAGCCGCCATGCAGCAGCGAGTAGGTGAAGGGCGACCAGAGATAGGGCCCCTCCTGGCCCGAGATCGGAAGCGAATAGCGCTGCGGAATGAACGCCCCTTGAAGAATGACCTCGAGCACGACCTTCTGCGGTAGCAACGAATCCAGCGCCACCTGGATCGCCACCATCACCAGCAGCATCGCCAGCACGACATTGGGAATGTTGAAGATGGGCTCGTGACCGGGACGCGCCGGTCCCGCTGGTCCGAAGTCAGGGTCGTGTCGGTGGGGGTCGTGGGTCATCGCTCTGGCGCATCCTTTTGCGGACAAATCCGTCAGGGGCGAGGAGTAGAGCCCGCGGCATGGGCTGACAACCGTCATTGGCACAAAAAAAAGCCGCTCGCCAGAAGCGAACGGCCGGTCGAGTCCCCTCGTCCTAAATATGTGCTGAAGGACAATTCCCTCGTGAAGCGATGACCCAAGATGGCACGTCCCGGCCCTTGCCGCAATCGAAAGCAAAAATTAACCTTAATGGCGCGGCCCTGGCATGGTTCTCGCTTTGTTAACGGCATGACGGCTTCGCGGCCCCGGTTTGTGCCAGTCTGGCGCAGATTCCGGGCCGTTTCTGGAATTTCGGGGACAGGTGGCATCGAGATGAAACACAAGAACAGCCTTGAGCTCTTTGAGTACTGGACGGCCAAGCGCGGCAAGCGGCCGGCGCCGAGCCGCACGGACATCGAACCGGCCGATATCCGCGACGTGCTGCCCCATGTCTTCATCTGCGATCTCAACCCGGACCGGCAACTGACCTTCCGGCTTGCCGGCACCGCCCTGTGTTCCCTGTACTGCCGCGAACTCAAGGGTGAGCCCTTCGGCTCGCTGTGGCTCGCCGACGGTGTTCGCAACGCCGCCCGCACCGGCGCATCGGTAGCCTCGCGCGCCACCCCGGCGGTCCTGTCGCTCGATTGCCTGAGCACCGGCGGGCGCGTGACCCAGGCCGAGATGCTCTTGCTGCCCATCACCGGCCCGACCGGAGAGCATGACCGGCTGATCGGGCTGCTGTCGCTGTTCAAGCCGCCCTACTGGGTCGGCCATGATCCCCTCGCCGGCTTTTCCACCACCGGAATCCGCTTCATGGATGCGTCGCGGGATCCGCTCTTCCTGGCCAACCGCCCGGAAGTCGGGCTGCCGCCTCTGCCCGCAAGCGCCTTGCGGCCCCAGAGCCCGCCTGAAAGCCGGAAGGTGGCGCATCTGGTGGTACTGGAAGGTGGTCGACGCGATTAACGTGCATCGGGCTTCCGGATGCTTACCCGTTGTTAACAATGGACAGCATAAGATGGCTTTGTAAAGTCATCCGGAATCGACAAGGCCGATATGTTGACCGTGAACTCCACATCACATTACCACGCACCGCCTGAGGCGCCCGAGCGGCAATACAGCCGCGTCACCATCTCGGTCCAGGGCCGGTTCATGCGCGCCGATCATTCCGAACATGATTGCATCGTCGACACCATGTCGCCCTTCGACGCGGTGATTTCCTCCGGAAACCGCCCCGAAGTCGGCGAACGCATTGTCGCCTATCTCGACTATATCGGCCGCGTCGAGGGCAAGGTGACGGAAGCCTCGACGCGCTCCTTCACGATTTCGATCAACGCCACCGACCGCAAGCGCGACAAGCTCTCGGCGCAGCTGACCTGGCTCGCCAACAAGCACGAGCTCGGACTGCCCGAGGACCGCCGCCATGAACGCGTGGCGCCGAGCAATCCGATGTCCGAGATCCGCCTGGACGACGGCAGGCGCTACCCGTGCCGCATTATCGACCTGTCGGTATCGGGCGCCGCGGTCGAAATCGACGTCCGCCCCGCCTTTGGCACCATGGTTCTGCTTGGGAACATGCGCGGCCGCGTCGTCCGTCATTTCCAGGAGGGCATTGCCATGGAGTTCATGACGATCCAGCCGGAAGACGCCATCAACAAGCTGTCCTGAACCCGCTCTGTGCGGGATCGGCCCGGGCATTGCCCCGGAGCCTGCATCCAGTCCTGCCATCCCCGACTGCACCATCAACCGGCCTTCAAGGCCGGTTTTTTTGCGCCTCAGCACCCGCAGCCAGGCATTGCACCGTGATACGCCGCGAGGCGGCTCTGCGCCCCGCCTGAGCGCGGACAAATCCGCTGACCGCCAAAGCCGGCGTGCCCGGGTCCATCGCCGTATCCATTCCAAACCGCGTGCCTCGCCAGGACCCGGGTGCAGGCAGCCTTTCGGCCCGGCGGACATGGTTGCCAATCCCTTGCGGGAATTGCTCTGATTTTATACTTGTTTTATTACCCTTTTCCATTGAATTGAATAGTCTTGTACTCACATTTGAACTTAGTTCTACTATTGTTATTTGCGTGATTTCAAATCTTGAATGGCATTGTCTCCTCATAACGGGGAGACACAACAATGAACAGTCAAATCCAAGCATTGGGGAAATTTGCCGCGGCCTTTGGCCTGGTGTGCACCTTCTCAACCGCGAGCCTGGCGACGCCGACAAACCTGGTGCCGGCCGGCAAGACCAATCCGCCCATCGGCCATTATGAATTCTGCAGGACCTATGCGGGCGAATGCGAAGCCCTGGGCCGGGACCAGGGCCCGATGCAACTGACCCGTCAGCGCTGGGCGCAGATGCTTGAGATCAACACCCATGTCAACCGGTCCATCCAGCCCGACACCGACTTGAACATCCATGGCGTGGAAGAATTGTGGTCCTACCCGCGAACCGTGGGCGATTGCGAGGACTACGTTCTGCTCAAGCGGCTCATGCTGATGGAAGCCGGATTCTCGCCGCAGGACCTGCTGATCACCGTGGTTCTTCAGCCCAACGGCGACGGCCATGCGGTGCTGACGGTACGCACGGACTATGGCGACTACATCCTCGACAACATGCGCAGCGACGTCCGCCTGTGGTCGGAGACCGGCTACACCTTCGTCAAGCGCCAGTCGTCCGAACATGCGGCGCACTGGACCAAGCTTGGACCGGGCAATGCCACCACCGCCGTCGGTGCCGTCAACAACTGATTGGGTACGTCCGGACTTACTTAATAGCGGGGTTGTCCGGATCTTGAGAATTACCAGTCGCGCCTCGTGCGCCTGGTTCACAGTGGGCCTAGGTCGAGTCCCCATGCTTCCCCGCAACGGCCAGGCCTTGAGCCGACCCCAATGTCCCCTGGGGTCGGCTCTCTTTTTTGCGCAGCAGCAGCAGGACCGGTCGGCGCCAGGCCGAGACGCGCGTCAGCTGATCCGCTTGAGCCCGGCGGCGAAACGCTTGGCATTCTCGACATAATGGCTGGCCGAAAGCCTCAACAGGTCCGCGGCGCCCGCGTCCAGCGTCCTGACCACGCGGGCGGGAGATCCGATGACCAGAGAATTGTCGGGGATGATCTTGCCCTCGGTCACCAGCGCGCCCGCGCCGATCAGGCAGTTTTCGCCGATCCGGGCGCCGTTCAGCACCGTGGCCCCCATGCCCACCAGGCTGTTGTCGCCGATGGTGCAGCCATGCAGGATGGCCGAATGCCCGATGGTGCAGCCTTTGCC
>NZ_JAUXOD010000060.1 GCF_030682515.1 Hoeflea sp.
CATGCTGGAGTATGTGCTCGTGTCCTTTGTGAAAAAATCATTTGCGTGCATCGCGCTCCTGTCGGCAGTCGCATTGTTTCCCCAGGCGGTTTCGGCGGAAACGCTGTACCAGGCCATGGCCAAGGCCTACGAGAACAACCCCGATCTCAATGCCGCGCGCGCAGGGCTGCGGGCGACCGATGAAGGGGTGGCGCTGGCGAAGTCCGGCTACCGTCCGACGGTCGCGGCGGAAGCGCTGACGACCTCGACCAACACCAACGGCTTCGTCAACAATTCCGCCAGCATCGGCGTGTCGATCAACCAGACGCTGTTTGACGGGTTCCAGACGCGCAACAATGTGCGTGCGGCCGAGGCCCAGGTCTTTGCCGGGCGGGAAAACCTGCGCGGAACCGAAATCGACATCCTTCTGGCCACGGTGCAGGCCTATGCCAACGTCAATCGCGACAACCAGATCGTGGCCTACCGCCAGCAGAACATCTCGTTCCTCCAGGAACAGTTCTCGGCGGCGCGGGCGCGGTTCGACGTGGGCGAAAGCACCCGCACCGATGTGAGCCTGGCCGAGGCCCAGCTGGCCGGCGCCCGGGCGAGCCTTACGGCCGCTGTGGCGCAGGCCAAGTCGAGTGCCGCGGTCTATGCGCAGATTGTCGGCACTGTGCCCAAGAACCTGCAGGCAGTGCCGTTGCCCCGCAAGCTGCTTCCCGGTTCGCTGGACCTGGCCGTGGCGCAGGGGACGACCGAGCATCCTGCTGTTCTTGCTGCACTTTTTGGAGTGGACGCGGCCGGCTACGCGGTCAAGGCACAGGAAGGCGCCCTGCTTCCCGGCGTCAGGGTGAGCGGCACCGTCGCCCAGGCGGACGGGGGCGTCGATACGGCCCAGATCCAGGCGCGGGTGACCATCCCGATCTATCAGGGGGGCGCGGCGTCGGCGTCCGTCCGCCAGTCCAAGGAGAGGCTGGGCCAGCAACGCATCCTGGTCGATTCGGCCCGCCGCTCGATCGAGCAATCGGTGGTCACCTCCTGGACGCAGATGGAGGCATCGCTGGCAACGATCGAGGCGAACCGGGCGCAGATCTCGGCTGCGAACCTGGCGCTCAACGGTGTGGTCGAGGAACGCCGGGTCGGTCAGCGGACGACGCTCGACGTGCTCAATGCCCAGCAGAACGTGCTTACCGCCAGAGAAGCGCTGTCCCAATCGGAACGCAACGCCATCGTCGCAAGCTTTTCCGTGCTTGCCTCCACCGGCAAGCTCACCATCGACCGCCTTGGTCTGGCCGTTGCCACTTACCGCGCCGAAGAACATTACGAGGCCACCAAGGATCGCTGGTACGGGCTTCGCACCGTGGATGGACGCTGATCCGACTGTTGCAGTGCGGTACGTGTCGCAAGGCCCTCAAGAGGCGTGACTGCTGCGGCCGGGAATTCCTGTGCATGACATCACAAGCTTCCACCGGCGCGATTCTCAAGTCGCGGCCAATGCCGTAGACTGCCAGGGTGATTCGCCGGTTTGCATGAGCCTGGCGAGATGAGTAATGGAGCGTAATCATGGGACAGGCCGGCGCGCAGCGCGAACCGTCAATGGAAGAGATTCTGGCTTCCATCCGCAGGATCATTGAAAACAACGAGCCTGCGCTGGACGGCAGCCATGGGGAAGCCCGTGATGCGGCCGCCAATCCCTTCGACGACGACGACGCCTATGCCGACGAGCATGACCTGGTCGAAGACCGCCAGGAAGTCCAGCCTGAAGCCCCGGTGGAACAGCCGCTGTCCCGGCCGATCTCGCTGGCCGAGGTTGCGGCCCTGGCGCGCGCCGCTCCGAAGCCTCAGGATATCGTGATTGAAGAACCGCTTCCCGAAGATCTCGAGTCGGTCGAGCTCGACGAGGCCGCGGCGCGGGAGCTGCGCGACGCGCTGGTGTCGAACGAGCCCGTGGAATCGCCTGCGCGGATCGAGACCGCTCCTGCCCGGGAAGAGCAGCCCGAACACTCCGTCCAGGTGGCGGTGGATGAGCGGCCCGAGGAGAATCATCCGGGCGCCGGACATCCGCAGAGCGCCGGGCAGCTGGTGTCCCTGCAGACCGGGGAAAAGGTTGCCGCGGCCTTCGGAGAACTTGACGCGGCGATCGCCGCCGGCCAGAGCCGCTCCTTCGACGAGATTGCCGAAGAGATGCTGCGGCCGATGCTCACCCAGTGGCTCGACGACAATCTCCCGACGCTGGTCGAGCGGCTCGTGCGCGAGGAAATCGAGCGCGTCTCGCGCGGAAACCGCCGCTAAATCGCGTCGCAATTATCCGGATCCGGGCGACGCGCTTTATATTCCTAATTGTGCATGTCTTTATCGCAAAACCGCTGCGCACTTTTGCGCGACATGCACTAGATCCTGCCCGCTCCGGGCCGGCGCGGTTGCCTGAAACGGCGACCGCCAGCGCAAGGATGAGCCCCGTGCCATCCGTCGCGCAATTTGGTCACAGTGTAAGCCGACAGTCGTGGTCGCCCTGCCTCAGCGGCGTGGGGACGCGGATTGCCGTTTCGGGTTGACCTTGGCGCGCAATCGGCTCTACAGCGGGGCAATCCCGGACCACGGAGACCTGTGACGATGCTTGAAAAGACCTATGACGCCTCGGCCGTCGAGCCGAAAATCGCGACACGCTGGGCTGAAGCGAACGCGTTTGCCGCGGGCGCCGGCGCCAGGCCCGGGGCTCAGTCGTTCTGCATCGTCATTCCGCCGCCGAACGTGACCGGGTCGCTGCACATGGGGCATGCGCTCAACAACACCCTGCAGGATATCCTGGTCCGGTTCCAGCGGATGCGCGGGCTCGACGTGCTGTGGCAGCCGGGCATGGACCATGCCGGCATCGCGACCCAGATGGTGGTCGAGCGGCAGTTGGCCGAGCGCCAGGAGCCCAGCCGCCATGTCATGGGCCGCGAGGCCTTCGTCGAGCGCGTCTGGGAGTGGAAGGACGAATCTGGCGGCATGATCTTCAACCAGCTCAAGCGGCTGGGCGCCTCCTGCGACTGGTCGCGCGAGCGCTTCACCATGGATGAGGGCCTGTCGCAGGCGGTGATCGAGGTCTTTGTCAGCCTCTACAATGACGGTCTGATCTACAAGGACAAGCGCCTGGTCAACTGGGATCCGAAGCTCCTGACCGCGATTTCCGATCTCGAGGTCGAGCAGGTCGAGATCAAGGGCAATCTCTGGCACTTCCGCTATCCGCTCGCCGACGGCGTCACCTACGAGCACCCGGTGAGCTATGACGAGGACACCGACACCTATACCCACGAGACCCGGGACTATATCATTGTCGCCACCACGCGGCCCGAAACCATGCTGGGCGACACCGCGGTCGCGGTCAATCCGGACGACATGCGCTACAAGGACCTGATCGGCAAGCATGTGATGCTGCCGCTGGTCGGTCGCCGCATCGAGATCGTGGCCGATGACTACGCCGACGAGACCGCAGGATCCGGCGCGGTCAAGATCACGCCGGCGCATGATTTCAACGATTTCGAGGTCGGCAGGCGGCATCATCTCAAGGCGATCAACGTCCTGACCCCGGACGCCAGGATCACGCTCCGCGAGAACGAGGATTTCCTCGATGGTCTCAAGGTCGAAGGCAAGCTGATCGAGGTGATCGAAGAGCTCGACGGCATGGACCGCTTTGCCGCCCGCAAGGAAATCGTCGCCAAGATGGAGGAGAGCGGACTGCTCGACCAGATCGAGCCGCACACCCACATGGTGCCGCACGGCGACCGCGGCGGCGTGCCGATCGAGCCGTTCCTGACCGACCAGTGGTATGTGAACGCGGCCGAAATGGCCAAGCCCGCGATCGAAAGCGTGCGCGAGGGGCGCACCAGCTTCGTGCCGAAGACCTGGGAGAAGACCTATTTCGACTGGATGGAGAACATCCAGCCCTGGTGCATCTCGCGGCAATTGTGGTGGGGCCACCAGATCCCGGCCTGGTACGGGCCGGACGGCCAGGTGTTCGTCGAAAAGGACGAGGAGGCAGCCCTTGAGGCTGCGATCCAGCATTACATCGCCCATGAAGGCCCGTGGAAGGCCTGGGTCGAGGAGAAGCTCGAGAATTTCCAGCCCGGCGAGATCCTGACCCGGGACGAGGATGTGCTCGACACCTGGTTCTCCTCGGCGCTGTGGCCCTTCTCCACGCTCGGCTGGCCCGAGAAGACACCGGAACTCAAGCGCTACTACCAGACCGATGTGCTGGTGACCGGCTTCGACATCATCTTCTTCTGGGTCGCCCGGATGATGATGATGGGCCTGCATTTCATGGAGGAAGAGCCGTTCCACACGGTCTATGTGCATGCGCTGGTTCGCGACAAGGACGGCGCCAAGATGTCGAAATCCAAGGGCAATGTCATCGATCCGCTGGAGCTGATCGACGAATATGGCGCCGATGCGCTCAGGTTCACGCTGGCGATCATGGCGGCCCAGGGCCGCGACGTGAAGCTCGATCCCTCGCGCATCGCGGGCTACCGCAATTTCGGCACCAAGCTATGGAACGCGACCCGCTTCGCCGACATGAACGGCGCGGTGCTCGATCCGGCGTTCGATCCGTCGTCGGTCAAGCTCACCATCAACCGCTGGATCCTGACCGAACTGACCCGCACGTCGAACGAGGTGAAGTCAGCCATTGAAGCCTATAAGTTCAATGAAGCTTCGGGTGCGCTCTACCGTTTTGTCTGGAACCAGCTGTGCGACTGGTATCTGGAACTGCTCAAGCCGGTGTTCAACGGCGACGACGAGGCAGGCAAGGCGGAATCGCGGGCCTGCGCGGCCTATGTGCTGGCGGAATCGGTCAAGCTCCTGCATCCGTTCATGCCGTTCATGACCGAGGAGCTGCATGAGCATTTCGCCGGACCCGACGCCGGGCTTGCCTGCCATGCGGCCTGGCCGGAGCCGTCGTTTGCCCACGCGGCCTCGGCCGACGAGATCAACTGGCTCATCGACCTGGTGTCCGGATTGCGCTCGGTCCGCTCCGAGATGAACGTGCCGCCCTCGGCCAAGGCGCCCCTGGTGATCGTGGGTGCCAACGCCACCACGGCAGAACGGCTGGTCCGGCATGAGCCGGCCATCAAGGTGCTGGCCCGCGTGACCGACATCGTTCTGGAAAGCACCGCTCCGGGCGGCTCCGCGCAGATCGTCGTGGGCGAGGCCACGGCCTGCCTGCCGCTCGGCGATCTGATCGATCTGGCGGCGGAAAAGGTGCGGCTGGAGAAAGCGCTCTCGAAAGCCTCCGAGGAGGCTGCCAGGATCGAGGGGAAGCTCGCAAACGAGAAGTTCGTCGCCAATGCCAAGCCGGACGTCGTCGCGGCGGAACGCGAAAAACTTGCCGAGTTGCAGGGGCAGATGGACAAGCTCGCCGAGGCCATAAAGCGCGTCAGCCAGGCCGGCTGACGCGTCCATCGCGGCATTTTCGCCGCGGTCCCGCGCGTGCGGCTTGCCGGGAGGGCAATCCGCACAAAATCACGGCAATTGTGACTGAAATGCAACAAAAGCGTGTCACGCTTGGGAATTTGTCAGGTTTTGGCCCTGCGCCGTGTGAATTGCTCCGCAAGATGATGGATTTCACCCCGAAACCTATGATTTTTTGACCTGCCGGGCGTCGGCGCTGCCGTGCGGGCGGCTTCAGTTGAAACCGGGACTGTTTACAAACCCATCAATATCATTACCTAATCTCTCCAATCGTAAGCTTTTACGTCCTGGAGGGGATTCATGATTCGCGTATCTTTGAAATCGACCGTTGTTGGCCTTGCGGCGAGCGTTGCACTGACTTCATCTGCTATGGCCGGCGGCTTCAACCGCGGCAGCGCCAATCTGGACGGTCTGTTTTCCGACAGCCTCGGTGTTTACAGCGGCGTGACCTATGTGGCGCCCGGCCGGTCCTACTCGCGCGTCACCGGTGTTCGCGTCGTTGGCGGCGCGGCGGGCGCGTTTACGCAGGGCGAGGTCGAGTTCGGCGACTCGTTCGTCGTGCCCTACGCATCGGCCGGTGGCCAGATCGTGGATAACGTGGCCTGCGTCGGTTCCTATTCGCAGCCCTATGGTGCGGACTCGACCTATTCCGGTGCGATCACCTACCACATCGCCAGCCAGTCGCTGGCGTCGCGCGAACTCGGCCTGACCTGCTCCTACAGGCATGAACTCGGCAAGGGCCGCCTGTCGTTCATCGGCGGCGTGTTCAACGAGCACATCCAGTACAAGCAGGCCCGCAATTTCAACCTGGCTTTCGGCAACACCGGCGACAGCACGATCAACGTGACGTCGGATACCTGGGGCTATCGCCTCGGTCTGGCCTATGAGATCCCGGAAATCGCGCTGAAGGCGTCGTTGATGTACCGGTCGCAGACCGACCACGACGCCACAGGCACCTATGGCAACACGCCCTTCAGGACCCTGGCCATTGCCGGCGGAACCCCGGCTGGTATCGCCAATGCGCTGTATGGCACCAATACGGCCACCACTGCTTCCACCAGCGCCAGCCTGCCGCAGAGCGTGGAATTGGCCGTTCAGTCGGGCATCGCGCCGGGCTGGCTGGCCTTTGGTAGCGTCAAGTGGACGGAATGGAGCGTGCTGCGCTCGATCACTCTGGTCGAAGGCCTTGCCCGTCAGCCGTTCTCGACCTCGCGCTTCTTCTTCAAGGACGGCTGGACCGTGACCGGTGGCGTTGCGCACCGGTTCAACGACCAGCTGGCAGCCTCGGCCTCCTTGACCTGGGACCGCGGCGTGAGCACCGGCTGGGACACGCTCACCGACCAGTGGACCATCGCTGGCGGCGTCGCTTATGACGTCAACAAGAACGTTCAGTTCCGCCTCGGCGGCGCCGCAATCCACTTCGCAAGCGGCCAGAAGTCCCGGACCGCCAGCGCGGTCGACTACACCGCGACGTCTCCGAGCGAATGGGGCTATGCCCTGTCGGCCAGCGCTGCCATCAAGTTCTGATCCTTCGTCCACTTCGACGGACTTCGAAATCCCGCCCTCGTGGCGGGATTTTTCGTTCGGGGCAGGGCAAATTCATGGGATTGATGCCGGACATCACGCAATGTGACGATTCCGCAACACTTTTTTCAAATGCATCTGCTATGAAATCCGCGAGGCTTTTTGTGCCCATTTCCCGCCACAAACGGGGCGCAGTCCAAAGCATCAGTTCGGCCCCGTGGCCTGGTCACTCTCGACCTTGCCGCGTCTGAGGATCACATGACCACCAGTGCATTCGACAAATCCAAGCTTCCAAGCCGGCACACGACGGTTGGGCCGACGCGCGCGCCGCACCGGTCGTTCCTCTATGCCATGGGATTGTCGAGCGAGGAGATCGCCCAGCCGCTGGTGGGCGTGGCGTCCTGCTGGAACGAGGCGGCCCCCTGCAACATCTCGCTGATGCGCCAGGCGCAGGTGGTCAAGAAGGGCGTGGCCGCGGCCAAGGGCACGCCGCGCGAATTCTGCACCATCACCGTCACCGACGGCATCGCCATGGGCCATCAGGGCATGAAGGCGTCGCTTGCCAGCCGCGACCTGATCGCCGATTCGGTGGAACTGACCATGCGCGGCCATTGCTACGACGCCATCGTCGGCCTTGCCGGCTGCGACAAGTCGTTGCCGGGCATGATGATGTCGATGGTCCGGCTCAACGTGCCGTCGATCTTCATCTATGGCGGCTCTATCCTTCCGGGCAGCTACCGGGGCAGGCAGGTCACCATCCAGGACGTGTTCGAGGCGGTCGGCCAGCACTCGGTCGGAGACATGAGCGACGCGGATCTTCTGGAGATCGAGCAGGTTGCCTGTCCGTCGGCGGGCTCCTGCGGCGCGCAGTTCACGGCCAACACCATGGCCACCGTCGCCGAGGCCATCGGCCTGGCGCTGCCCTATTCCTGCGGCGCCCCGGCGCCCTACGAGATGCGCGACAAGTTCTCCTACGCCGCCGGCGAGAAGATCATGGAACTGATCGCCAAGCAGATCCGTCCGCGCGACATCGTCACGCTCAAATCGCTGGAAAATGCCGCTGCGGTTGTCTCGGCCACCGGCGGATCGACCAACGCGGCGCTGCACCTGCCGGCGATCGCCCATGAATGCGGCATCGAATTCGACCTTTTCGACGTGGCCCGGATCTTCGAGCGCACCCCCTACATCGCCAATCTCAAGCCGGGCGGCAAATACGTCGCCAAGGACATGTTCGAGGCCGGCGGCATTCCGCTGCTGATGAAGACCATGCTGGAGCACGGCTATCTGCATGGCGACTGCATGACCGTGACGGGCCGCACCCTGGCCGAGAACATGGAGCATGTCCGCTGGAACGACGACCAGGATGTCGTCCACCCCGCCAACAAGCCGATCACCGTGACCGGCGGCGTTGTCGGGCTGAAGGGCAATCTGGCGACCGACGGTGCGATCGTGAAGATCGCGGGCATGGCCAAGCTCAAGTTTTCCGGTCCGGCGCGTTGCTTTGATTCGGAAGAGGACTGCTTCAATGCGGTCACAAACCGGGAATATAAGGAAGGCGAGGTTCTGGTGATCCGCTATGAAGGCCCCAAAGGCGGGCCTGGCATGCGCGAGATGCTGTCGACCACCGCGGCCATCTATGGCCAGGGCATGGGCGACAAGGTTGCGCTGATCACCGACGGCCGGTTCTCCGGCGCAACGCGCGGCTTTTGTGTCGGCCATGTCGGACCGGAAGCCGCGGAGGGCGGGCCGATCGGCCTGCTCGAGGACGGCGACATCATCGAGATCGATGCTGTCGATGGCATTTTGAGCGTGCGGCTGTCCGATGAGGACCTGGCTGCGCGCAGGGAAAAATGGACAGCGCGGGAAACCGGTTATGCATCGGGCGCGCTTTGGAAATACGCCCAGACGGTGGGTTCGGCGCGCTATGGCGCAGTCACACATCCTGGCGGAGCGAAAGAAAAACACTGCTATGCTGACATCTAGCCGTACCCGGACCAGTCTTTTTTGCGCACTCCTCGCCGCTGCCGTCGGCATAAGCGATCCTGCGCGAGCCCTTGATCCCAATTCGGGCGTGACGCGCGAATCAGGTCCGTTCGATCTCTTCAAGTTCGGCTTTTCGGCCTACAAGAAGGGCCGCAAGGATGAAGCCGTCGAAGCCTACAGATATGCGGCCGAGAAAGGCCATCCCGGCGCGCGCTGGGCGCTGGCCAACATGTACGCCTATGGCGACGGCGTCGTGGAGAACGACTACGAAGCCTTCAAGATCTATGACGACATCGCGCGCCAGGGCGTGGAACCGGGTTCCCAGGACACCGGCTATTTCGTCAACGCGCTGCTGTCGCTTGCCAATTACTATCAGGTCGGGATCCCCGGAAGCCCGGTGAAGCCGAACCTCGGCGCCGCGCGGCAGCTCTACTTCCAGGCCGCGTCGGCCTTCGGCGTGCCGGAAGCGCAGTACCGGCTGGGACGCATGATCCTGGACGGAGAGGGCGGCGCCAACGACATCCAGCAGGCCAAGAAGTGGCTCAACCGGGCTCGCGTCAGCGGGCATCCGGCAGCCTCCGCGCTGCTGGGCAATGTTGTGTTCGAAGAGGGCCAGGTGGTTCGCGGCCTGGCCTTCATGACCACGGCGCTGGAACGCTCGCCGCCGGCTGACAAGCCCTGGATCCAGGCCCTGCAGGAACGGGCGTTCTCGCTCGCCGGCGAAGCCGACCGCCGCACCGCCGTGGCGCTGGCACAGGACATGCTGGCCAAGGGCCTCAACTGATCCCGACCGACGATCCTTGTCTTGCCATGAATGCGGTTCGCGTGCGCGCACGGCGGCCGTGCCTGACTGAGCGCGCTCGTCAGCCCTGCGGCGGGGCCGTGGGTGCGGAAGGTGGCATCTCTGCCGTCGGGCAGCCGTCCGAGATCTTCTTCCAGCTGGTGTTGTTGAGGACGCGCTCGCAGCGGGCGAGATAGCGCTGGGACGAGCCGATCTGCAGGCAGATCACACCGCCTTCCTTGATCCGCTTGCCGTTGCCGACGCACGCACATTCTTGTCCCGCGACGGCGACGCTTGCGCCTGGCGGGAAACCGAGCACGGCGCCCAATATCAGCAGAAACAGCAATGCCTGGACTTTTCGCATAATCCAATAATGCGCCTTCATTGTCGATTTTGCAACTTTTGGCGGCAAACGGTCGGGGTGGCGCGGAAGCAATCGGGCGACGCTGCATGGATCCGAGACTTTTTCCCGGCCCACTCCGCTTTTGTTGACCGCGACGTCGACCCCTTAGGCTTTTCGACCGAGACGGCTTTCGACGGCAACGCGGCCCCGTTCGGTAAGCGAATCATGCTTGACCGCTTTATTGCGTCCCGTCACACTCCGAGCCGGGAGTAGACACAGGGAGGAATTTCCATGCTGGACATCACGGTGACCGGTCAGGTTGACGCGCTCTTGACCGAATTCGGCGATGCGCTGGCAGCGGGTGACATCGACCATGCCGTGTCGATGTTTCAAGCCGATTGCTATTGGCGCGATCTTGTCAGTTTCACCTGGAACATCAAGACGATGGAAGGGAAAGACGAGGTCGCCGACATGCTGCGCCACCAGCTTGCCGCGACTGCGCCTTCGGCCTGGCGGGTCGCCAGCGGCGAGGATGCGACCGAAGATGCCGGCGTGACGACGGCGTGGATCAGTTTCGAGACCGCCGTGTCCCGCGGTTACGGTCTGATCCGGCTCAAGGAAGGCAAGATCTGGACGTTGCTGACCAGCATGGTAGAGCTCAAGGGTTTCGAAGAGCCGATGGGTTTTGAGCGGCCGTTGGGCGCCAAACATGGCGCGGCCAAGCATCGCCCGACATGGAAGGAAGAACGCGAGACGGAAGCGCGCGAACTTGGCTACACGACGCAGCCATATGTGGTCATCGTCGGCGGCGGGCAGGGCGCCATTGCGCTTGGGGCGCGGCTGCGCCAGTTGGGTGTGCCGACCATCATCGTGGAGCGAAACGACCGACCGGGCGACAGCTGGCGCAACCGCTACAAGTCGCTGTGTCTGCATGACCCGGTCTGGTACGATCACTTGCCCTATTTGCCGTTTCCGCCGAATTGGCCGGTGTTCGCGCCGAAGGACAAGATTGGCGACTGGCTGGAAATGTACACAAAAATCATGGAGTTGAACTACTGGACGCGGACGACCTGCAAATCGGCTGCCTACGACGAGAAGTCCGGGGAATGGACGGTGGTGGTGGACCGCGATGGCGACGAAGTCACGCTGCGACCGAAGGAGCTGGTTCTGGCCACCGGCATGTCCGCCAAACCGAACATGCCGAAATTTCCCGGCATGGAGAGGTTTAAAGGGGATCAGCACCATTCCTCCCGGCATCCCGGGCCAGATACCTACAGAGGTAAGAAGGCTGTCGTGATCGGCTCAAACAATTCAGCGCACGATATCTGCGCTGCACTGTGGGAAAATGATGTCGATGTCACGATGGTGCAACGTTCATCGACCCACATCGTCAAATCCGACACGCTGATGGATATCGGGCTTGGCGGGCTTTATTCCGAGCAGGCGGTTCGCGATGGAATGACCACCAACAAGGCCGACATGATTTTTGCGTCGCTGCCCTACAGGATTCTGCATGAATTCCAGATCCCGCTTTATGACCAGATGCGCGAAAAGGACGCCGACTTCTATGAAGGCTTGACCAAGGCCGGCTTCTGGCTGGATTGGGGCGATGACAATTCAGGCCTGTTCATGAAGTATCTGCGTCGCGGCTCGGGCTATTATATTGATGTCGGGGCCAGCCAGTTGATCATCGACGGCGATATCAAACTCGCTCACGGAAATGTCCGCGAGATCACGGAGCATTCGGTTGTTCTGGAGGACGGCGCGGAACTGCCCGCCGACCTGATCGTCTACGCTACCGGTTACGGGTCGATGAACGGCTGGGCCGCCGATCTCATCGGCAAGGAAGTGGCCGACAAGGTTGGCAAGTGCTGGGGACTGGGCTCGGACACCACCAAGGATCCCGGACCCTGGGTCGGCGAGCAGCGCAACATGTGGAAGCCGACGAAGCAACAGGGGCTGTGGTTCCACGGCGGCAATTTGCACCAGTCGCGGCATTATTCGCAGTTCCTCGCGTTGCAGCTCAAAGCGCGGATGGAAGGCATTGCGACCCCGGTCTACGGCATACCGGAGACCTATCATCTGAGTTGACGTCGCCCGGGGCGGATGCGGCCCGAATCACCCTGGCGCGGCGCCGCGGCGTTTTGGGCCCCGAACGGGCTCGTCAGCGTCGGCGTGGCCGGCGTTCATATGGTCAGCGAGACCGTGACCGGCACGTGGTCGGACGGGCGTTCCCATCCGCGGACATGCTTCTCGACCGTGGCCGATTGCAATCTGTCGGCCGCCTCGGGCGAGAGCATCAGATGGTCGATGCGGATGCCGTTGTTCTTCTGCCAGGCGCCCGCCTGGTAGTCCCAGAAGGTGTAGGTCCCGGGCTGGTCATTGACCGCCCGGACGGCGTCGGTGAAGCCCAGGTTCTCGAGCCTGCGGAAGGCCTCGCGGCTTTCAGGCCGGAACAGCGCGTCACCCTCCCAGACCTTGGGGTCATGACAGTCCACAGGCTCGGGAATGACGTTGTAGTCCCCGGCGAGCACCAGCGGCTCCTCCAGGGCCAGGCGCGCGGCGGCGAAGGCTTGAAGCCGCTCCATCCAGGAGAGCTTGTAGGGGAATTTCGGCGTGTCGACCGGATTGCCGTTGGGCAAGTAGATGGACGCCACGCGCAGGCTGCCGCCATCGACCGAAAACACCGCCTCGATGAAGCGCGCCTGTTCGTCTTCATCGTCGCCGGGCAGGCCGCGGGTGACCTCGTCGGGGCTTCGCTTGGACAGGATCGCCACCCCGTTGAAGCCTTTCTGGCCATGGGTTTCGACATGATAGCCGAGCGCTTCGATCTCGAGCCGCGGAAAGCCGTCATCGACCGACTTGATCTCCTGCAGGCAGGCGATGTCGGGGTCGCTTTCCTTGAGCCAGGATTGCAGATTGTCGAATCGCGCCTTGACGCCGTTGATGTTCCAGGTGGCGATTTTCAAGGCTTGTATCCTTCAATGGGTCGGTCGCGCCCGGTCACAAGCGCCGGACCGCGCGATCAGACCGAGAAACTGGTGCCGCAGCCGCAGGAGGCCACCGCATTGGGGTTCCTGATCTGGAACGCCTGGCCCATCAGATTGTCGACGAAATCGATCTCGGATCCCGCCATGTAGACGAGCGAGATCGGGTCGATGAGCACGCGCGCATCGTCCTTTTCGAGCACGATGTCGTCCTCGGCGGGCTCGCCGGCCAGGTCGAACTTGTAGGAAAAGCCCGAGCAGCCGCCGCCCTCGACGGAGACCCTGAGCGCCGACTTGCCGGTCTCGGCGGAGACGATCTCCCTGATCCGGCGGGCGGCGGAGTCCGACAGCGTCACTTGGGTTGCTTCAGTCATGGAACCTCCTTGCCGGGGTCAAGGTCCGGCAGAGACATGTTTCAAATCACTCGCTCTATAGGTATGAAGGCGTTGGCCCGGCGTCAATGCTTGGACAGGATGAGTCGGGCCATTGTGAACGCCTGTTGACGGGATGGGCATGGAATTCGACGTCACACAGCTAGGTTTCGGGACCGGCGCGCGCGCGCCGTGGGCGGCGGACCCGTGGGCAAGCCGCGGACGGCTGTTTCCCGAGCCGGTGAGCCCGACGCGGTCGGAGTTCCAGCGCGACCGTGACCGCATCATCCACACCACCGCGTTCCGGCGGCTCAAGCACAAGACCCAGGTGTTCGTCGCCCACGAGGGCGACCATTACCGCACGCGGCTCACCCACACCATCGAGGTGGCGCAGATCGCCCGGGCGCTGGCGCGCGCGTTGCGGCTCGACGAGGACCTGGCCGAGGGCGTGGCGCTGGTGCATGATTTCGGCCACACGCCTTTCGGGCATACCGGGGAGGAGGCGCTCGACGCATTGCTCACCGATGCCGGCGGCTTCGACCACAATGCCCAGTCGCTGCGCATCGTCACCAAGCTCGAGCAGCGCTACGCCGAGTTCGACGGGCTCAACCTGACCTGGGAGACGCTCGAGGGGCTGGTCAAGCACAACGGGCCGCTGGTTGCCGAGGGGGCAGGGCCTGTGCCGGAACCGATCCTCGACTACAACAGGCGGCACGATCTCTGGCTTGAGACCCATTCGGGCCTCGAGGCGCAGGTGGCTGCGATCGCCGACGACATTGCCTACAACACCCATGACATCGACGACGGGCTTCGCTCCGGCCTGATCACGCTGGAGATGCTCGAGGAACTGCCGCTGCTCGCGCGGCTGCTGTCGATCGTGCGGCAGCGCTATCCGAAGCTCGAGGAGCCGCGGCTGATCCATGAGGTGATGCGCCGGCAGATCACGGAAATGGTGGAGGACGTCATCGGCGTGGCCCAGGCCAATATCGCCGCCGTCAAGCCGGGCTCGGCCGACGACGTGCGCCATGCCGGGCGCACAATGGCGCATTTTTCCGGGGACTTCGTGATCGCGGACAGGCACATCAAGGCGTTCCTCTACCGCCATCTCTACCGGCATCCCGACGTGATGCGGGTGCGGGCGAACGCCACACGGATCGTCCAGGATCTCTATGCCGTCTTCATGGCCGATCCCGGGGTGATGGGTGACAAGCATGCGACGACCGGAATCGAGGATCTGCCGGTCGATCTGCGGGCGCGGAAGGTGAGGGATTATCTCGCCGGGATGACCGATACCTATGCCGTGGCCGCGCACCGGCGCTTGTTTGACCATACACCTGAATTGCGATAGGCAGCGCTCACTCGCGCGGACACGCGTTCCGCGCCCCTTTTGCCCTATCCGGACTGATTGCCATGAATGTGTTCAAGGACTTCGAGACCAGAATCAAGCAAGCCATTGAGGCGCTTGATATTGTTAAGGATCAGGGAGACGCCGTCAGCTTTGAGCGACTGACCGTGGAGCCGCCGCGCGATCCGGCCCATGGCGACATCTCGACCAACGCCGCCATGGTGCTGGCCAAGCCGCTGGGCATGAACCCGCGGGCGCTGGCCGAGCTGATCGCGGCCCGGTTCAAGGACGACCCCGATGTGTCCGAAACCAGCGTGGCGGGTCCGGGCTTTCTCAATTTCCGGCTGACCGCGCCGTTCTGGCAGCGGCTGATTGCCGTGATTGCGCGCGATGGCGTCGATTACGGCCGCTCGACGGTCGGCGTCGGCCACAAGGTCAATGTCGAATATGTGTCGGCCAATCCGACCGGACCGATGCATGTCGGCCATTGCCGCGGTGCCGTGGTGGGCGACGCGCTCGCCAATCTGATGGGGTTCGCGGGCTACGACGTGACCAAGGAATACTACATAAACGACGCCGGCTCGCAGATCGACGTGCTGTCAAAATCGGCCTATCTGCGCTACCGGGAGGCGCTGGGCGAGGAGATCGGCGAGATCCCGGCCGGCCTCTATCCGGGCGACTACCTGGTCCCGGTGGGCCAGGAGCTTGCCCGCGACTACGGCGCCTCGCTCAGGGTCATGCCCGAGGAGGAGCGCATGGCGCTGATCCGGGACCGCACCATCGACGCGATGATGGCGATGATCCGGGAAGACCTGAAGGCGCTCAATGTCGAGCATGACGTGTTCTTCTCCGAACGCAGCCTGCATGCCGATGGCGAGCGGGCGATCCGCAACGCCATCAACGACCTGACCTTCAAGGGGCATGTCTACAAGGGCAAGCTGCCGCCGCCCAAGGGCCAGACGGCCGAGGACTGGGAAGACCGCGAACAGACGCTGTTCCGCTCGACCGAGGTCGGCGACGACATGGACCGGCCGCTGATCAAGTCGGACGGCAGCTACACCTATTTCGCCGCCGACGTGGCCTATTTCCGCGACAAGTTCGAACGCGGCTTCACCGAGATGATCTATGTGCTGGGCGCCGATCACGGCGGCTACATCAAGCGGCTCGAGGCTGTCGCCAAGGCGGTGTCGGCGGGGGAGGCGAAGCTCACGGTGCTTTTGTGCCAGTTGGTCAAGATCTACCGCAACGGCGAGCCGGTACGCATGTCCAAGCGCTCGGGCGACTTCATCACGCTGCGCGACGTGGTCGACGAAGTCGGCGTCGATTCGGTGCGCTTCATGATGCTCTACCGCAAGAGCTCCGAATCGCTTGATTTCGACTTCGCCAAGGTGACCGAGCAATCCAAGGACAATCCGGTCTTCTATGTGCAGTATGCCCACGCCCGCTGCGCGTCGGTCATGCGCCAGGCCCTGGAAATCTTCCCGGATCTCGATGTCACGCCCGAAACACTTGCGTCCGCCGACCTGTCCGATCTCTCCCATGAGAGCGAGCTGGCGCTGATCGCCAAGCTCGGCGAATATCCCAGGATGATCGAGGCTGCGGCCTCGGGCCAGGAGCCGCACCGGGTCGCATTTTACCTCTATGATCTTGCAAGTCTGCTGCACGCCCACTGGAACAAGGGCCGCGACGAACCGGGTTTGCGGTTTGTTAATGATAAAAACAGACAATCAACTATCGCCAGGATGGGTTTGGTGTACGCGGTCGCATCGGTTTTGAAGTCAGGTCTCTCGATTACGGGAACTGACGCACCGGAAGAAATGCGATAAACGTCACCTTTTCCCCACAATGCTCTGGCAAGCGAAAGTGCGAGAGTGTGAGTGAAGCATGGTTGATCTACTGGACAGGAACGCGCAAGCCCCGAACAGGGACGCGGAAATCGATGATCCTTTGGCTGAACTTGCCCGGATCATAGGGTACGAGCGTCCCGCCGACAGGCGGCCAGCAGCGGATGACGGATCTCAGTCGAACGAGTTCGATCTTGAGGCCGAACTGATGCGCGAACTCGACGTGCCGCAGATCCCCGCCATCGATGAGTTCGACCTGCTTGAAGCCGATGATGCTGCTGCCGAAGCCGAAATGGCCGCCAGTGCGGATGACGGATATTTCCGAACGGATCCGGACTATCCGGCCGCACAGGACCAGCCCTGGCTTGAGCCCAGCACCGACGATTTGCTGGGATGGGAGCCGGCCGAGGAGCTGGTGGAGCAGGAGGTTTCCCCTTCATTTGTCGAGGATGAAGAGCCGGAAGCTCTTGACGCGGCTGAACCGGCTTCCGCCACCGATCTCGAGGATCCATGGGCCGCATCCGATCTCGATATCGAGCCCGAGCTAGAATTCCAGGATGCCCCGGCGGCGTCCGAACCGGCATGGGATGAGCCGGGCCAGGTGATCAAGGCCGATTTCGGCGGTCAGGCCGCCGCCCAGGGCGGGATTGCCGACGACGACGTCCTGGCCGACATGTTCCGTTTTGAATTGCCGGCCCGTCAGGCAGGCGTCCCGCAAACTGGCTCCGCGCCAGCCGGAATGACCACGGCGTCCGCTGCCTCGGGCTCCGGACAGCAGGACTCCGTCTCGGATCGCGACCAGGATCCCTTTGGCGCCATCGTGGCGGGCGATGACCTGCCGGATGCAGATCTGGACGGCGGCGCGGCTGAGCCCGATTTTGCGGCCGATGCGTTTGAGACCCATGACGCGCCGGTGGCGGACGCGGTCGTCGCGGACAACCGCAATGCCCCGGCCATGGATTTCGAGGACTTCCTGTCCACGGAGCTTGAGGCCTTCGAGCAGAACCTGTCGGTGGACGGCGCCCGGAAGGACCGGACCGACGATGTCGTCGACGCCGCCCATGACGCGGATCTTGAGGCCGATGCGGGACATGGCGCGTGGGATGATGCGTCCGCCGAGGCGGGCGATTCGGTTTTCGACGAGGCGGCCGAAGAGCTGCTCGCCGATATTGCCGATGATGATGATCTGACCTCCGTCCCCGAGGAGGTCTCGGCGGACCCGGATGAAGCCTGGCCGGCAGACACACTTGAAGATGCGGTTGCTGAGGAACTGGACGAAGAGCTCGAGGATCTGGTCGCCACACCCGATCCGCTGTATGACCCGTTTACGACCCAGTCCGATACGGACGACCTGGATTTCGATCTCGATTTGGACCAGGTTCTCGCCGATGCGGCCGTGGAACTCGGCAGCGAGTGGGCCGAGCCTGAGCTCTCAGCACCCCGGGATCTGCCGCAGGACGAAGGCGTGGAGTCATGGCAGGCCGTGCCGGTCGCGGTTGCGCGGGACGAGATGGCCGAGGCCTTCCTTGGACTGGTTCCTGCCGATAACAGCCAAGCCCGCGACGCCGCTCCGGCCACGGCGCGGATGAACACTGCCGCTCAACCGGTCGGGACGGCCGGCGCGCACCGCGACGATGATTGGCTGGACGGGTTTGAAACAACCGAGGCCACCGAGCAGTCCGGACCGGACGGCTATTATTTCGATGCGCAGCTGATCTCCGAGCCGGAGGTGACCGTCGAGGCGGTTGCCGATATCGACGTGCCGGAGCTTGTCCATGACGAGCCGCAGGTCGTGGAGCCGGACTACGACACCGACATTGAACGGGAATTCGCCAGCATTGTCGATGTTTCCGATGCCGAGACCGGCGCTCCCATCGCTACGGACTATGCAGCGACCGAGGAGTGGGGCAGGCCCGACCCGGCCGCGCGCTACGAGATTTCCGACGACTATGTGGCGCTCGAACGCGAGCTGGGCGTGACGCCATCGGGCTATTCCTATCAGGATACCGACGCGAATCCGGACGGCCTGGCCTATACCGCGCCGGAACACGAGGACATTCACGAGGAACCGGCCCAGCGCGGGCAGGGCTCGCGCGGCTCGGTTCTGGCTCTGGCGGTTCTCGGGTTCGCCGTGCTTGCGGGCGCTGGCGCCCTGGGCTGGAGCATGCTGTCGGGGGACGATACCGTCGCCGATGGCGGCCCGCGCATCATCCGGGCCGACACGGAGCCGGTGAAGGTGCTGCCCGAAAATCCGGGCGGCGTGACCGTGCCGAACCAGGACAAGGCAGTGTACGACCGTGTCGCCGGCAGCGATGCCAGTTCGCCGGGCCAGCCGTCGCTGGTCAACACGGCGGAAGAGCCCGTTGACGTCGTGCAGCGGACCCTCGATCCCGAGATCCTTCCGCTCGAAGGCCGTGACGATCCATCGGTCAAATCCGAAGATCGCCTGGCTGCCGGCGGATCGGACGCGGATGGCGCCGGTGAAGCCGCCAGCGCACCGGTGGTGTCGCCGCGTCGCGTGCGCACGATGATCGTCAAGCCGGACGGCTCGATCGTTGCCCGCGAAGAGCCCGAACCTGCCCTTGAGCCGCAGGCAGCGCTCGCCGAGCCCACCGGAGCCGACGCCATGACCGCGGAGCCGGCAACAGAAGCGGCCGTAGCCGCCGAACTGGTGGCTCCGGTCGAGCAGGCCGCTGTCGCGCCTGCCGATGCGCCCCCGGCCCTGGCGCCCGGCGCTGCAGCCGACGTGCCTGCCACGGATCAATCCATCGCTCCGGTGCGGGTGGTCACGACCCAGCCGGTACGTGCGCCGGTCCCGCAGAACCGACCCGCAGACCAACCGGTCACCGTGGTGGGGACCGTCACCCAGGGCGGCGACGTCGCCAATCCGCAAACCCTTCCCGCAGCTACGGCCCAGCCGGAGCAGATTGCCTCGGCGCCTGCTGCTGCCGCTCCGGCCGCTGCACCGGCAACCGCTGCGCCTGCCGCAAATCCCGGCGGCTATTACATGCAGATCGCCTCGCAGCCCACCGCGGAGGGCGCCCAGGCGTCCTGGCAGGCGCTGTCGAGCCGCTACAATGCCGTCATCGGCGGCCGTGGGGTCGACATCCAGCGCGCCGACATTCCGGGCAAGGGCGTCTTCCACCGGGTGCGGATCCCTGCCGGATCGCGCGACGAGGCCAATGCGCTGTGCGCCCGCTACAAGTCGGCCGGCGGCAGCTGCTTCGTGTCGCGCTAGCCTACCGGGCCGTCTTTCGACATTCTGCAAGCCGCGCCTTCGGGTGCGGCTTGTCTGTCTGAATCGCCCTTGCAAGGCGGCAGCCTGTCAAACGCTGCCTGATCGGCTACCATCTTGTGATGAGCGAATCAAAAGCAGTCATTTTCGGGTGCGCGGGAGCGGAACTCAGGCCTGAGGAGGCGGCGTTCTTCGCCGAACACAGGCCCTGGGGCTTCATCCTGTTTGGCCGCAATATCGTCAGCCTCGACCAGGTGGCAGAGCTGACCGCCAGCCTGAGGGACTGCATCGGTCGTCCCGACGCGCCGGCGCTGATCGATCAGGAGGGCGGACGGGTGCAGCGGTTCAAGCCGCCACTCGTGCCGCAATATCCCTCCGGCGCCGATCTCGGCGCGCTCTACCATGTCAATGCCGAGGCGGGCCTGCGCGCAGCCTGGATCCTGTCGCGGCTCCACGCCTTCGATCTCTACCCGCTGGGGATCACGGTCAACTGCCTGCCGGTGCTGGATGTGCCCGCGCCGGGCGGCCACGAGGTGATCGGCAGCCGCGCCTACGGGATAACGCCCGCTGTGGTGGCGGCGCTGGGGCAGGCGGCGTGCGAGGGACTGAAGGCCGGCGGCCTGCTGCCGGTGATCAAGCATATCCCGGGTCATGGCCGCGCCGGCGCGGACACCCATTACGAACTGCCGCGGGTCGATGCCTCGCGCGCCGAACTGTCGGCCCGGGATTTCGCGCCGTTCAAGGCGCTGGCCGGGGAGGCGATGGCGATGTCGGCGCATGTTGTGTTCACCGACATCGATCCGGACCAGCCCGCCACCACGTCACGGCGCGTGGTCGACGAGGTGATCCGCTCCGAAATCGGGTTTGACGGCCTGCTGATGTCGGATGACGTGTCGATGAATGCGCTTTCTGGGGATTTCGCCACCAGGACAGGTGCAATTTTCGCCGCGGGATGCGATGTCACCTTGCACTGCAATGGCAACAGGGCCGAAATGGAGGCCGTGGCCTCGGTGGCCCCTGTTCTGTCGGGAGACAGCCTGCGGCGCGCGAGGGCCGTGATGGCGGCGTTCCGGGCGCCGGATCTCAGCGACGAGGCGGCATTGCGCGACGAATTCGAGGGGCTGATGGCGGCGTCTTGAGGTGAAAGGCGGCACGAGTGAGCAACGGCAACCGGCAAAACGGGGGCGGACCTGACAGAACTCCAGCGGGCAGGACGCCCATGGATGTGATGTGGGAAGACGTCCGGACCGACCGGGCCATCGGCGATCCGTCGCTGGTCATCGATGTCGAGGGCTTTGAAGGGCCGCTCGACCTGCTCCTGCATCTGGCGCGCACCCAGCGGGTCGATCTCGCGAAGATCTCGGTCCTGGCGCTGGCCGAGCAGTATCTGGTGTTCGTCGAGAAGGCGCGCGAGCTCAGGCTTGAACTGGCAGCCGACTATCTGGTCATGGCCGCCTGGCTCGCCTATCTCAAGTCCCGGCTGCTGATCCCGCACAGTCCCAGGGGCGATGAGCCCAGCGGCGAGGAGATGGCGGCCCAGCTTGCCTTCCGGCTCAAGCGGCTTGAAGCCATGCGCGAGGCCGCGACACGGCTGGTCAATCGCAACCGGCTGGGGCGCGACGTGTTCGCCCGCGGCGAACCCGAGCCGATGGTGATCGACAAGACATCGAATTTCGACGCCACGCTCTATGATCTGCTGACGGCCTATGCCGCGCAAAGACAGCGCCAGACCATAACCCAGGTGACCATCGCCCGGCGGCGGGTCTGGTCGCTGGCCGATGCCCGTGTCATCCTGGTCCGCCTGATGGGCGAGCTCAAGGACTGGATGGCGCTGGATCAGTACCTGATCCGCTACCTGACCGATCCCGAGGAACGGGTGACGGCGATTGCCAGCTCGTTTGCCGCAAGCCTGGAAATGGTGCGGGAAGGGCGGATCGAAATCCGCCAGGACGGCGCCTTTCAACCGATCTTCATGCGGCGCCCGCAGGTGGCCGCCGCAAGCGCAGGGAGCAAGCCATGACGATGGATCCCGGTTACGGCACGGCTGTCGCCTATGGCGGCGAGGCTGACCACGCGGAGGAAGAGATGACGAGGGACGCCCTTGATGCCCTCAGGGACCGCGCGCTGCACGAGGCCGAGCGGATCGCCGAGGCGCTGATCTTCGCCTCGAGCGGCCCGGTGGCCGAGAGCCTGATTGCAGCCAAGCTGCCGCAGGGCGCGCCGGTCGGGCTGGTGATCCAGCGGCTGGCCGAGAGCTATGCCCATCGCGGCGTCAATCTGGTTCGGGTTGGCGACGCCTGGGCGTTCCGCACCGCCGCCGACTTGGGCTTCCTGATCCGCCAGGAGGAAACCGAGGTCAAGAAACTGTCGCGCGCGGGCCTTGAGGTGCTGTCGACGATTGCCTATCACCAGCCGGTGACCCGGGCCGAGATCGAGGACGTGCGCGGTTTCGCCACCTCCAAGGGCACGCTCGACGTGCTTCTGGAAACCGGATGGGTGCGGATGCGCGGCCGCCGCCGCTCGCCGGGCCGGCCGGTGACCTATGGGACGACGGCGGCGTTTCTCGATCATTTCGGTCTCGAGGACCTGCGCGACCTGCCGGGCATGGATGAGCTCAAGGGCGCGGGGCTGCTCTCAGGGCGGGTGCCGTCCAACTTCCAGCCGCCGGTTCTGCCCGCCAATGACGACTTGACCGAGGACGAGGATCCGCTGACCCAGATGGACCTCGAAGAGCTTGGTCTCTTGACACCGATGGGTGAAGCAGAGGACTAAGCCTGCGGTCGCGGGGTTACCCGGGACGAACGAGACTGACAGCAGGGATCCGACCCAGGTGAGACAGCAGATCAGAACGGCCAATGCGCGCAGGACGGCAGGGGTGACCTTTGCCGCGCGACTGTCGTTCGAGGACGTGCATCACAGCTATGGCGAACTGCCGACCTTGCGCGGCGTGACGCTGTCGGCCGAGCCGGGCGAGGTGCTGTGCCTGCTGGGACCTTCAGGATCCGGCAAGACCACGCTGCTGCGCATCGCCGCCGGCATCGAGCCGCTGGGCGGGGGACGGCTTCTGCTCAACGACCGCGAGATCGCCGGGCCGTCGGTCAACCTGCCGCCCGAGCGCCGTGGCATCGGCCTGATGTTTCAGGATTTCGCGCTGTTTCCGCATCTGACGATTCTCGACAATGTCCGCTTCGGGCTGACGGCGCTGAGTTCCTCGGACGCAAGGCGGGAGGCGCTGGCGGCGCTCGACCGGGTCGGCATGGTGCATTACGCCGACAATTATCCGCATGCGCTGTCGGGCGGCGAACAGCAGCGCGTGGCGCTGGCGCGGGCGCTGGCGCCGCGGCCCGCGGTGCTTTTGATGGACGAGCCGTTCTCGGGCCTCGATTCCCGGCTCAAGGACAGTGTCCGGGCCGAGACGCTGGCGATCCTGCGCGAGGCCCGCGCCACGGCGGTGGTGGTGACCCATGACGCCGAGGAGGCCATGCGGATGGGCGACCGGATCGCGCTGCTGCGCGATGGCGGGCTTGTGCAGGTGGGCACGGCGGAAGACCTCTATCATCGCCCCGTCAATCTGTTCGCTGCCGGATTCTTTTCCGAAATCAACGTGTTCCTGGGCCAGGTGGCTGGCGGGATGGCGCAGACGCCGCTCGGTCCGGTGACCGCCCGCGGTTTTTCCGATGGCGCGGAGGTCGCGATTGCCATAAGGCTGCCGGGGGTTGACGTTACGGAGACGCCATGCGGAGTCTCAGCACGCGTGGTGGCGCGCCGGTTCCTCGGCGTCGAGGAACTGGTGACGCTGGTTGTGGCAGGCGGGGAAAGCCCCATCGATGCCCGCATCCGCGCCGGCCAGTTGAGAGCGGGTGTCCGTGATGTTTCGGTCACAGTCAACGCGCGTGACATTTTGGTGTTTGAAAGAAACGGATAAACACCCTAAATCAGGGTAGGAAGCAGACAGGAGAGTATCATGGGTTCATTCAGCATTTGGCATTGGCTTATCGTTCTGGTGGTCGTGCTGCTTTTGTTCGGCCGCGGCAAGATTCCGGAACTGATGGGCGACGTCGCCAAGGGAATCAAGAACTTCAAGAAGGGCATGGGCGAAGAAGAGGCAACGCCTGAGACCAAGATTGTCGAAAGCAAGCCAGAAGAAACCAAGAACCACCACTGACACCCCATCCCGTTGCCCTGACGGGTGAGGAGACGTCTGAATGTTCGACATCGGTTGGCCAGAACTCCTGGTCGTCGCCATTGTGCTGATCATCGTGGTCGGTCCGAAGGATCTGCCGCCTATGCTGCGCGCCTTCGGGCGAACCACCAAGAAACTCAGGGGCATGGCCAACGAGTTCCGCGGGCAGTTCGATGAGGCGTTGCGCGAGGCCGAACTCGACGACGTCAAGAAGACCTTCGACGAAGCGCGCAAGCTCAATCCGATGCAGACCATTCGGGATGCGGTCAATCCGCTGAAGGATACGGCCAAGACGATCCGCTCGGATCTCGAAAAGACCGTGAACGCGCCCGTGGCCACGCCGCCCGTGGCACCGAAGACGGAGCTTCCGGCGGCGGCGATGAAGCTGCCGGAGGGCCCTCCCGAGATCAAGCCGGCCGTCTCAAAGCCTGATCCCAAGGCGGCCGCAACACCCGCGCCTGCATCCGGATTGGGCGCCGCGGCTGGAAAACCAGTGGCCGCGGCCAAGCCATCCAAGACTTCGGCACCTGCCAAGACCAGGACTGCGCCGACCCAACCGGCGGCGGGTGCGAAGCCTGCGCCGGCGAAGACGGCGACCGCAGCGGCGGCCTCTGCCGCCCCGGCCAAAGCTGCCCCGGCAGCCAAGGCCCCGCCGGCTCCTGCGGCCAAGCCCAAGTCGGCGGCCGCCACAACCAAGGCTCCGGCCGCAGCCAAACCTGCGCCACGCGCCAGGAAACCCAAGCAAGGCGAGGGCCAGGCGTGACCGAAGATATCGACGACAAGCCGCAGCCGCTGCTTGCCCATCTGATGGAACTCCGCAATCGCCTGATGTGGGCGATCGGCGCGTTCTTCATCGCCTTTCTGATTTGTTTCGCCTTCGCAAAACCGCTGTTCAACATGCTGGTGCTGCCGTTTACGTGGGCGGTCGACTGGGCCGGCATGGGCGATCGCAAGATCGAACTCATCTACACCGCGCCGCAGGAATTCTTCTTCACGCAGATCAAGATCGGCATGTTCGGCGGACTGGTGATTGCCTTTCCGATGATCGCGACCCAGATCTACAAGTTCGTGGCGCCCGGGCTCTACAAGAATGAACGCGGCGCGTTCCTGCCGTTCCTGATTGCCTCGCCGATCCTGTTCCTGATCGGGGCGGCGCTGGTCTACTTCTTCTTCACGCCGATGGTGATGTGGTTCTTCCTGTCGATGGAGCAGGTGGGCGGCGCGGGCGAAGCCTCGATCATGCTCCTGCCCAAGGTGTCGGAATACCTCGGGCTGATCATGACGCTGATCTTCGCCTTCGGCCTGGTGTTCCAGTTGCCGGTGGTGACAACGCTGATGGCCCGCGTCGGGCTGATCAGCAGCCAGGGACTTGCCGACAAGCGCAAATACGCCATTGTCGCCGCCTTTATCGCCGCCGCCATCCTGACGCCGCCCGACCCGGTCTCCCAGATCGGGCTTGCGCTGCCAACCATCCTTCTTTACGAGATTGGCATCTATTGCGCCCGACTCGTGGAGCGTCAGCGCGCTGCGAGAGAGGCTTTGGCGGAAGCTGGCGAGACAGATTCGTCCGGCGACGCCGAGGCCAAATCGGACGCCTGAGTTCCCGAGCCACCACCGCGTCCCTGCCGCAATTTTGGTTCGGGGGCGGCGCTGGCGCTGCCAAAATTACGACCGGGACCAGACATGCTTGACATCAAATGGATACGAGACAATCCCGCAGCCCTTGACGCCGCTCTGGCCAAACGCGGGGCGGCGCCGCAGGCTGAAAGCCTGGTCGCGCTCGATGAAGCGCGCCGCAGCCATGTCGGCCTGCTTCAGGCGCTGCAGGAACGCCGCAATCTCGCTTCCAAGGACATCGGCAAGGCGATGGCCGCCAAGAACCAGGCCGCGGCCGATGCGCTGAAGGCCGAGGTGGCCACCATCAAGGACGAGCTCCAGGCCGCGGAGGCCAGGGAGCGCGAGCTCGACGAGGCGCTCAAGCACGCGCTGTCGGTGCTGCCCAACATCCCGCTCGACGAGGTGCCGGTGGGTTCCGACGAGAGCGGTAATATCGAGGTCCGCAAGGTCGGAGAGAGGCCCGATCTCGGATTCAAGCCCAAGGAACATTTTGAGCTCGGCGAGGCGCTCGGCATGATGGATTTCGAGCGCGCGGCCAAGATGTCGGGCGCGCGGTTCACAATCCTGACAGGCGCGCTCGCGCGGCTTGAACGGGCGCTGGGGCAGTTCATGCTCGACCTGCACACCGCAGAACATGGCTACACCGAGGTCAATCCGCCGCTGATGGTCAATGACGCCGCCGCCTACGGGACCGACAAGCTGCCCAAGTTCGGCGACGACCTGTTCCGGACCACGGATGGCCGGTGGCTCATTCCGACCGCCGAAGTGCCGCTGACCTTCATGGCGGCCGGCGAGATCATTGCCGACGAGGAACTTCCCCGGCGCTACGTTGCGCAGACTGCCTGCTTCCGCTCGGAGGCCGGATCGGCTGGCCGCGACACGCGCGGCATGCTCCGTCAGCACCAGTTCACCAAGGTGGAGCTGGTGTCGGTGACGACGCCTGAAACCTCGCTTGAGGAGCATGAGCGGATGACGGCGAGTGCCGAGAACGTGCTCAGGCGCCTCGGCCTGCATTTCCGCACCATCGTGCTGTGCACCGGCGACATGGGCTTTGGCGCGCAGAAGACCTACGACATCGAGGTCTGGCTGCCCGGACAGGACGCCTATCGCGAGATTTCGTCCTGTTCGGTCTGCGGGGATTTCCAGGCGCGGCGGATGAATGCGCGCTGCCGCAAGCCGGGCGACAAGGCCACACGCTTTGTCCACACGCTCAATGGTTCCGGCGTCGCCGTGGGCCGGGCCCTGATCGCGATCATGGAAAACTATCAGAATGCCGACGGCTCGATCACCGTGCCGGAAGCTCTTCTGCCCTATATGGGCGGGCTCACGAAGATTGAGAAGACGGCCTGAATATTTAAGACACTAAGATACAAAGGGATTTCCGATGCGGATACTCATCACCAATGACGACGGCATTCATGCCGAGGGACTTGAGGTGCTTGAGCGCATCGCCCGCACACTGTCCGACGATGTCTGGATCGTGGCGCCGGAAACCGACCAGAGCGGGCTTGCCCATTCGCTCACCCTGTCCGAGCCGCTCAGGCTGCGCAAGGTCCGCGACAAGACCTTTGCGCTGCGCGGCACGCCCACCGACTGCGTCATCATGGCGATCAAGAGCCTGATGGATCCGGGTCCGGACCTGGTTCTCTCCGGCGTCAATTCGGGCCAGAACGTGGCCGACGACGTGACCTATTCGGGCACGGTGGCCGGCGCCATGGAAGGCACGCTGCTGGGTGTCCGCTCCATCGCCATGAGCCAGGCCTACAACTGGTCCGACGGACGCATCGTGCCCTGGGACGTGGCCGAAACGCACGCACCGGCGCTGCTCAAGAAGCTCGTCGCCGTCGATCTGCCGGTCGGCACCCTGCTCAATGTCAATTTCCCGAATTGCGCCGCCGACGAGGTGCAGGGCGTGATCGTGACCGACCAGGGGCAGCTCACGCACGGCCTGTCGATCGAGGAGCGCCAGGACGGGCGCGGATTCCCCTATTTCTGGCTGAAGTTCGGCCGGCGTGATTTCTCGCCCGAGGCCAACAGCGACATCAGGGCCATCTCCAAGGGCCATATTTCGGTCACGCCGCTCAAGCTCGACCTGACCAATCACGCGGTCCAGGAGAGACTGGCCGCCGCGCTGGAAGCGTAAACCATGAATGTCCGGCTCCTGGAGAAGGAAGGCTTTGCCGGCCTGTTCCTGCGGCTCCGGGCCGAAGGCGTCGACGACAAGGCGCTGCTGACGGCGCTTGAACAGACGCCGCGCACGGTGTTCGTGTCGGCCGCCCATTCCGACGCGGCCTATCAGGACCGGTTGTTGCCGATCGATTGCGGCGGTTTCGCCGAAAGCCCGGATCTGGTGGCGCGACTGCTCGTGCTGCTGCAGATCGAGAAGGGGCACCGGCTGCTCGATCTCGGCACCGGCAGCGGCTTCCTGGCCGCGGTCGCTGCGCGGCTCGCGGAACGGGTGCTGACTGTCGACCGCTACAAGACGCTGGTGCAGCTTGCCCAGCAGCGGTTCGCCCATCTTGGCCTTGGCAATGTGATCGCCCGCCAGGCCGACGGTCTCAAGGGGATGAACGGGGAGGGCGGGTTTGACCGGATCATCGCAACCTGCGCCTTCGAGAGCATGCCGCGCCAGTTCGTCGATCAGCTGGCCTCGGGCGGGGTCATGCTGGCTCCGTTCCTGACCGACACCGGCAAGGCCCGGATGGCCCGGCTGACCAAGATCGGCAGCAGGTTCGAGCGCGAGGACCTGTTCGAGGTGCCCTATCTGCCTTTTGCGCCGGGCCTGGCGCTCGCCCTTTGATTGCCCGAACGGGCAAAATTTACATTGAATCTGACCGCTTTAACCGATGAGTAACACTAACGCGCTTTAATCATCGCAGTTGGTTTTGCGTTGATTGGGTAATGTTATGCGTGTCACACAGACTGTCGTTCCCGGTGTTTCGGTGACCCGATTGCTCGGCGTCGCGCTACTGGCGGGCTCCGCTGCAGCTTGCAGTTCGGACGTAGACCGATTTTCCTACCGGAACACGGATCAGTTGATGACCGCCTCGGTGCCTGCGCCGTCCTCGTCGTCGCTGGCGCCGATGGCGGAGGTCGGCGGCAGTTCAAACGCACCGATGGCTGCGTCCGGCGGATACTCGCAGCCATCCTATCCTGGCACCAATTCCTTCCCCCCTGCGCCCGCAACCTCGCAGGCGTTTCCCGGGGACTACCGGTCGCCCTCCCAGCCTGGCTATGATCCGACCTCCACCGGGTCGGTTCCAGGCTCGGCGCGCGCTTCCGCATCGTCCAATGGACTGATCGCCCGACAGGCGCTGCCAACGGCCGCACCGTCGCAGCCCGCGCTGGCGCCTCAGCAGCAGGCTTTCCCCGAGCGGTCGCAACAGCTCACCTCCAGCGTGCCTGTGAACCCGACCTACGCCGCCAGAGAGCCGGTCATGTCGCCCGATCCGATCGTCACCGGCACGGCGCCCAAGGGTGCAGGCTGGACCACGACCGGCGGAACCCGCATCACGCTCGGCCCCGGCGAGACAATCTACAATCTTTCCAAGCGGTACGGTGTTCCCGCCAGCGAAATCATGAAGGCCAACGGCATTGACGACGCGTCGCGGGTGTCTGCCGGACGGGAATTGCTGATCCCGGTCTATGTCTATTCGCGCCAGGCGCCAGTGTCGGCGCCCGACAACAATCCCAAGACGCTCGCCGCCAATTCCGGCACCGGGCTGCGCGGCGAAGCCAAGCAGGACAGGTTGCCGGTTCCGGCGCAGTCCCCCAATCAGGATGTCGCGGTGCTGCCTTCCGCGCCGGCGTTGCGCAACCAGAAGCCCGAAGCCGGAACGCCTCAGACATTGGCGGCCACCGCTTCCAATCCCGGTTCGAGCGGTGCGGCTGGCGGTTCCTACACGGTCGCAAGCGGCGACACGCTGAGCAAGATCGCCCGCAAGCATGGCGTCAGCGTGGACGCGCTCAAGGCGGCCAACAACGTGGCGGGATCCAACATCCGCATCGGCCAGGCTCTCGCCATTCCGGCGGCGGGGTCCCAGTCCGTGGATTCAACGACAACGGCATCGGTCAAGCCGGCCGAGGCTCCCAAGCCCTATACGCCGCCGGTCAGCGCCGCCACCGACAGTGTCGCGGCACAGGCCAATTCCGACACGGCCTCGATCGCTCCGGCCGCGACCGGGATCGAAAAGTTCCGCTGGCCCGCCCGCGGCCAGGTGATCACCGGGTTCGGCAAGACCGAAAACGGCAAGCGCAATGACGGCATCGACATTTCGCTGCCGGCCGGCACGCCGGTCAAGGCGGCGGAGAACGGCGTGGTGATCTATTCCGGCGATGGCCTGAAGGAATACGGCAAGACGGTTCTCGTCCGCCATGACGATGGTCTCGTCACCGTCTATGCCCATGCCAATAGCCTGAACGTGGCGCGCGGCGACAAGGTGGTCCGCGGCCAGGTGATCGCCAGTTCCGGCATGACTGGTGCGGCCAAGACACCGCGGCTGCATTTCGAAGTTCGCAAGAATGCGACGCCGGTCGATCCGGTGAAATATCTCGAATAACGCCCCTCCAGGCGAAAGTGGGAGAAAGCCGGCGCATTGCACGCCGGCTTTTTTCGTTGTCCGCGGGAGTGCCGGTTCAGAGCGGCTTGCCGAGCCGCCCGGCCAGATCCTGGATGAACTGCCAGGCCACGCGCCCCGAGCGCGCGCCACGCGTGGTCGACCATTCCAGAGCTTCGGACCGCAACGAGTCCGGGTCCGGATCCAGCTCGAAATGGGCGGCATAGCCCGTCACCATCTCCAGATATTCGTCCTGCGAGCACTTGTGGAAGCCGAGCCAGAGACCGAATCGGTCCGACAGCGAAACCTTCTCCTCGACCGCTTCGCTCGGATTGATGGCAGTGGAGCGCTCGTTCTCGATCATGTCGCGCGGCAGCAGGTGGCGGCGGTTGGAGGTGGCGTAGAGCAGCACGTTGTCGGGCCTGCCCTCGATGCCGCCATCAAGCGCGGCCTTGAGCGACTTGTAGGCGGTGTCGTCATGATCGAACGACAGATCGTCGCAAAACAGCATGAAGCGGGCGGGCGCGGGCCTCAGGATCGTCATCAGCGCGGGCAGGGAGTTGATGTCCTCGCGGTGGATCTCGATGAGCTTGAGCGGCGCCGGCAGGTCGTGCTCGGCGGCAAGGGAGGCGTGCACCGCCTTGACCAGCGAGGATTTGCCCATGCCGCGCGCGCCCCACAACAGCACATTGTTGGCGGGCAGGCCCCGCGCGAAGCGGTGTGTGTTGTCGACCAGGATGTCGCGAACATGGTCGACGCCCTTGATCAGGGAAATCTCGATCCGGTTCGGTCGCGTCACCGGCGCCAGATGCTGCCTGTCGGCATCCCAGACAAAGCAGGCCGCGGCATCGAAGTCGATCTCGTCCGGGCGGGGTGGCGCCAGCGCCTCCACGGCGCGCGACAGGCGGGTGAGTTCGGCGAGAATCTGGCGGGCGGTTTCGTCGTGCATGGGAGGGTCCAGGATGGTGTTGACTTGACGCCGGCGCGTCCGCGGCGGCCTTCGCCGGGAGACCCGCGCCGTGGCCGTTCGATCGGCAAATTGGCCGCATGGCCGGCTTGTGCGGGCGAAAACGCCCGAACGCGCCATGCAGCAAAGCCGGTAGCACGCCATGAGGGTGCGGAAAAGCTGTTTTGGCAGGCATTTCGGGCTGGATGACCCGATGTTTGCGTTGCATTCGGCTATCTTGCCACTATATTCCGCTCGACTGTCGGGGAGCCCTTGGGCTCTCCCCAAGCTTACCCTCAAGGAGTTTTTCATGTTTGTGACCCCGGCCTATGCCCAGTCCGCAGGCGGCGGCGGCGAGATCCTGATGTCGATCCTGCCTTTTCTGCTGATCTTCGTCATCATGTACTTCCTCATCATCCGGCCGCAGCGCACGCAGATGAAAAAGCGCGAGGAAATGCTGAAGAATGTCCGCCGCGGCGACCAGATCATCACCGGTGGCGGCGTCATCGGCAAGGTCACCAAGGTGGTGGACGACGCCGAACTCGAAGTCGAGATTGCCGATGGCGTGAAGGTGCGGTTGCTGCGCAGCCTGATCGCGGATGTGCGCGTCAAGGGCGAGCCCGCCAAGGAATAGCCGCAAATGGCGGACAGGAAGTGGTCCTGTCCGCCGCACGCCGGACCCTTCATCCACCAATGTCATCCGCGAGGATGAACCGAGAGCACCATGCTTTATTTCTCCCGTTGGAAAACAACCCTGATCTGGCTAGCGGTTCTCGCCGGCGTGGTGTTTGCCTCCCCGAACCTCTTGAGCCAGCAGCAGGCGGACAGCCTGCCGGATTGGGCGCCTTCCAAGAAGCTCACCCTCGGTCTCGACCTTCAGGGCGGCTCCTACATGCTGTTGCAGGTGGAGCGGCAGGACATCATCAAGGACAGGCTGACCACAACGGTGGACGACGTGCGGCGGCTCCTGCGCGATGCGGGGATCGGCTACACCGGCCTTTCGGGCACAGGGCAGATGGTGCAGGTGCGCATTCGCGACGAGGCCCGCATCGAAGAGGCCAAGCAGGCGCTTGAGGAGCTGACCCTGCCGGTCAATTCGGGCCTGTTTGGCGGCGGCACGGTTTCCGAGGCTACCATCGAGGAAACCCAGCCCGGCCTGTTGCGCATTCTGCTGACGGACGACGGCATTACCTATCGCGTGTCGTCGGCGGTGGCGCAATCGATCGAGGTGGTGCGCAAGCGCATCGATGAACTCGGAACCACCGAGCCGGTGATCCAGCGGCAGGGCGTTGACCGGATCCTGGTCCAGGTTCCGGGACTGGATGATCCCGAGCGGCTGAAGAGCCTTCTCAACCAGACCGCCAAGCTCGCGTTCCGGATGGTGGATTCGTCCATGCCGATCCAGGAGGCCATCGAGGGCCGCCCGCCGGCCAATTCCGAAGTTCTCTATTCGACCGACGACCCGCCGATCCCCTATCTTATCGAGCGCACGGTGCTGGTCTCGGGCGAAAATCTTGTTGATGCGCAGGCCGGATACGACCAGCGGACCAATGAGCCGATCGTCAGCTTCCGGTTTGATTCCCGGGGCGGCCAGCGATTCGGCCAGGCCACGACCCGCAATGTCGGCCTGCCATTCGCGATCGTGCTCGACGACCAGGTGATCTCGGCGCCGGTGATCCGCGAGCCGATCCTGGGCGGTACCGGCCAGATTTCCGGCAATTTCGACGTTCAGAGCGCCAATGACCTGGCGATCCTGCTGCGTGCGGGCGCCTTGCCCGCGACCTTGACGGTGATCGAGGAGCGTACGGTCGGACCGGGCCTGGGCGCGGATTCGATCGCGGCCGGTGAAATCGCCGGCATGATCGGCGCGGTTTTGGTTCTTGGCTTCATGTTCGTGGCCTACGGCATGCTCGGCTTCATCGCCAACCTCGCCCTGATCGCCAACGTCACCATGATCATCGCCGTCCTGACCCTGCTCGGGGCGACGCTGACGCTGCCGGGCATTGCCGGTATCGTGCTCACCGTCGGCATGGCGGTGGATTCCAACGTGCTGATCTATGAACGCATCCGCGAGGAGCACAGGGCCGGGCGATCGCTGATCCAGGCCATCGACGCCGGCTTCAGCAAGGCGTTCTCCACCATCCTGGATGCGAACGTCACCACTCTGATCGCCGCGATCATCCTGTTCTATCTCGGCACCGGGCCGGTGCGCGGTTTTGCCGTGACGCTCGCCGTCGGTATCGTCACGACCGTCTTCACCGCATTCACCCTGACGCGCTGGCTGGTTGCCGAATGGGTTCGGCGCAGTCGCCCGAAGAGCATGCCGCGCGGCGCGCTGGACAGGGTCGTGAGGGATTTCGACCTCCGCTTCATGAAACTGCGCCGCTTCACCTTCGTGGCGTCGGCCGTGGCCTCGGTGGCCGCTTTGGCGCTGTTTGCCACCATCAACATGAATTACGGCATCGACTTCAAGGGCGGGTCGATGATCGAGGTGCAGGCCAAGGTCGGCGACGCCGATGTCGGCGACATCCGCGCCCGGCTGACCGAACTCAATCTCGGCGAAGTCCAGGCCCAGGAATTCGGATCGCCGCGCGAAGTGCTGATCCGGCTTCAGGCGCAAGGCGGCGGCGAGAATGCCGAGCAGTCGGCCATCACGCTGGTGCGTGCCGAGCTGGAGGAAGCCTATGAGATCCGGCGCGTCGAGGTTGTCGGCCCGACGGTGTCGGGGGAACTGGCGCAGGCCGGAACCATCGCCGTCATCGCGGCGCTGATGGCGATCCTCGTCTATGTCTGGTTCCGCTTCGAATGGCAGTTCGCGCTGGGCGCGATCATCGCCACGGTGCATGACGTGGTGCTCACCATCGGCATCTTCGTGCTCTCGGGCATCGAGTTCAACCTCTCGAGTATCGCGGCGGTGCTGACCATCGTCGGCTATTCGCTCAACGATACGGTGGTCGTCTATGACCGTGTCCGAGAGAACTTGAGGCGGTACAAGAAGATGCCGTTGCCGGCCCTGCTCAACCTGTCGATCAACCAGATGCTGCCGCGCACCATCCTGACGTCCGTGACGACGCTCCTGGCGCTGATCGCGCTGTTCGTGTTCGGCGGAGAGGTGATCCGCTCCTTCACCTTCGCCATGATCTTCGGCGTGGTGATCGGCACCTATTCCTCGATCTTCATCGCCGCACCGGTGCTGATCCTGTTCAAGCTCCGGGCCGACACGTTCCGGGTGGGCATGGATGCGGACGTTGAGACGGAGGATGCTCCCGGCGTCGCCGACAAGAGCACGGCCTGATCCATGGCGCATGGCATCGAGATCCGCGCGGCGCATTTTCCCGGGCGCGCGCCGATCGAGGCCTATGGCAAGGGCGGTTTTCGCTTCGCCGACATGTCGCATCGGGGCTCGATCCTGTGCCTGCCTTCGGGCATCTACGGCTGGGATGCGACCGAGGGTTCGGCGCTGACGGCGGCGCTGTTCGACAAGGTGATGGCGGAAGCCCAGGACATCGAGTTCCTGCTGGTCGGTACCGGCATGGAGATCCGGCCGCTGCCGGCCGATCTCAGGGCGGCGCTTCGGGCCGCCCAGGTGTCGTCCGATCCGATGAGCACGGGCGCCGCGGTGCGGACCTACAATGTCATGCTCGCCGAATCACGCGCGGTCGCCGCCGCCCTGATCGCAGTCTAGGGCCGTGACCGGCGATCCTGTATCAGGCGCCCTGGCGCCGGCAGTGCGCGCGCAGATGATCTCGGACCTGCGCCGGGTCGATCTTGACCGCTATCTGGCGCTGCTCTTGATGCCGGAGGCGGTTCGCGACGACATCCTTGCGCTGATGCTGTTCAACGCCGAGATCGCCTCGATCCGCGACCGGGTGCGCGAGCCGCTGCCCGGCGAGGTGCGGCTGCAATGGTGGCGCGACGTGCTCTCGGGCGAGCGCGACGGCGAGGCGCGGGCCCATCCGGTGGCGGCCGCCCTGCTTGATGTGATGACCCGCCGCGCAATGCCCGCGGCGCCGCTGATCGCCATGTGCGAGGCGCGAATCTTCGATCTCTATGATGACCCCATGCCCGACCGTGCGAGCTATGAGGGCTATGCCGGCGAGACCGCATCGGCGATGCTGCAGATGACGGCCTTGCTCGTCGATCCCGCCGCGGCCGCGGCTGCGGCAACCGCCAGCGGCCATGCCGGCGTGGCCCACGCGGTGGCGGGGCATCTGATGATGCTGCCGATCACGCAAGGCCGGGGCCAGATGTTCGTTCCGGGCGATCTGCTGGCTGCCACCGGGCTTGACCGCGACGGGTTCCTGGCCGGCCAGGACCGCAGGGCGCTGTCAGGTGCTGTGCGCGCCTTCGCCGGCTTCGGCAGGGAGCACCTTGCCAAGGCGGGGGCGGCGCTCGCCGGGCTTCCGGCCTCGGTCTTTCCCGCCTATCTGCCGGTCTCGCTGGTGGAGCCGGTACTCGCGCGCGCCGAGAAGCTTGGCGCCGACAGCCTCGAGACGTCGCTTCAACTGCCGCAATGGCGCCGCCAATGGCGCATGTGGCAGGCGGCGCGGCGCGGCCGAATCTGACAGCCTCGTGTCCGGCATGACTGCGCGCGCGGCCTCTGATGCGGCATCGCCATGGCTTGCGCCGGAGTGAGGCGCGAGGCATAGTTCGGCGACATTGACGTGTTCGGGGGCGACGTCAATCGGGAGGGAACCATGAGCCTTGGAGTCTTGATCGTTGTGGTCGCCTTCGGCGTCCTGGCAGTGATCGCCGCCGTGCATTACACCGGCGCGGAGCGCCAAAAGGAAATGCGCGATCCCGGTGAAGCCATCATCCAGTTTTCAAGCGCCTATCCGGGCGAGGCCGTCCGTTCGGTGACAATGACCAAAGATGGCCGTGCCTTCTTTCTCAGGCTCGCCGATGGCAAGGTCGGTTTCTTGCAGGCCATGGGACATCATTACGTGGCGCGACTGATCCTGCCGGGCTCGGTGGCGGTGGCGCCGCTCGAGGACCGGCCGGGCCTCACGGTCACCTTTCACGATTCCACGCTGAAGGGCGGGGACTACGAGTTCATGAACAACGAGGAGGCGGCGGAAGTTTCCCTCTGGCTCTGCGGCAGCTTCGTTCTGGCGAGCCCGAAATTCGGTGGGCCGGAGGAGGGGAGCAATGCCTGATCTCAAGGATTTTCCGGATGTGACGCAGCTGGCGATCCCGTTCTTCGTGATCGCCATCCTGCTGGAGCTGTTCGTCATCCGCTATCTCAGGCGCCGTGGCGACTATGAGACGCGGGATACGCTGACCTCGCTGATGATGGGCGTGGGCAATGTGGTCTCCGGCCTGCTGCTGGGCTTTGTCGCCTTCGGGGTGCTGATGTGGGCCTGGGAGTTCCGGATTTATGATTTCGGCACGGCCTGGTGGGCGATCGCCCTGTGCTTCATTCTCGATGATTTGCGCTATTACTGGTACCACCGCATCGCTCATCGCTGCCGCTGGGTCTGGGCCGAGCACGTCAACCATCACTCCTCGCAGCACTACAACCTGTCCACCGCATTGAGACAAAGCTGGACCGGCACGTTTACCGGCATGTTCATCCTCAGGATTCCCCTGGCGCTGATCGGCTTTCATCCGGTGCTGCTGCTGTTTGTCGGCGGGCTCAACCTGGTCTACCAGTTCTGGATCCACACCGAGGCGATCGGCAGGATGTGGAAGCCGATCGAATGGATCTTCAACACCCCGTCGCACCATCGGGTGCACCATGC